>JBKJIW010000064.1:0-32482 GCA_046598255.1 Aeromicrobium sp.
CCGAGGGTCACCTGCGACTGCGACAACCCGCGCCCGGGGTCTTCGAATGGACCACCAGCACAGGGCACACCTACACACGCATCCCCGAACCGCTCCCCATCGCGGACTGGGACCACACCACGCCCGCAGAAGCGGCCTTGCCAATCGACCCCTGGGCAGACGGCTTCGCCGAGATGCTCACCGCACTCGCCACCGCCTGAGCAGTGGCCGCCGCCGGCTCAGTCGGTCAGGACCGGCTCGGCCGTCTGCGCCGGCGGGGCGACCTTGTTGACTCGGATCAACGCCAGCGAGGCGATGAGTGCCAGCACAGCGGCGACGATCGCCGCCTGGAAGGCGTGCTGCTGACCGGCGACGAAGACGTCGGCCTGGCCGGCCGCGGTCGTGGCGCCACGTCCGAGCTCGGCGGCGCGGTCGGCCGCGGCCTGCGCGAAGACCGTCCCGAAGGCGGCGAGGCCGATGGCTCCACCCACCTGCTGGCCGGTGTTGAGCAGGGCCGAGGCGAGGCCCGTCTCCTGCGGTGCGACGCCGTTGACGGCGGTCATGGTCAGCGGCACGAAGCTGCATCCCATGCCGAGGCCGAGCAGCAGGAGGCAGCCGAGGAACGGCCAGTAGCTGCTGCTCGCGTCGAGCTGGGAGAAGGAGACCATCGCGGCGACGGCGAGGGCCGGTCCGACGGTGAGGAACGGGCGGATGCCGATCTTCGGGATGAGGCGTCGCACCACGACGATCGACATGAACATGATCGTGATCGGCATCGGCAGGAAGCCGACACCGGTGTGCAACGGGCTCCACCCCTGCACGTTCTGCAGGTACTGCGCCATGAAGTAGAACGTCGTGAACAGGGCCGACGCGAGGAACAGCATGATCAGGTAGGCGCCGGTGCGGTTGCGGTTCGCGAAGATCCGGAATGGCATCAGCGGGTGCTGCGAGAAGTGCTCGATGACGACGAAGGCGACCAGCAGGGCGGCGGCGCCACCGAGGGTGACGATCGTGGTGGTCGATCCCCAGCCGTCGTCGGCGGCCTTGGTCAAACCGTAGACCAGGGTGGACATGCCGGCAGTGACCGTGACGGCACCCGGGAGGTCCAGCTTGGTGCCGGAACCCTGCGACTCGTTGAGCACCCGCGGTGCCAGCAGGAGCACGAGAGCGCCGATGGGGACGTTGATGAACAGTGCCCAGCGCCAGCTGGCGTAGTCGGTCAGGGCCCCGCCGATGAGCAGGCCGAGCGCGCCACCGGATGCTGCCATGGCAGCGAACAGACCGAAGGCGCGGGCGCGTGCCGCGGGCTCGGTGAAGGTCGTGGCCAAGAGGGCGAGCGCCGTGGGTGCGGCGATGGCGCCACCGGCGCCCTGCGCAGCACGGGCGATGATCAGCATCGCCTCGTTGGTGGCGAGGCCACCCACGAGTGACGCCGCAGCGAAGATCCCGATCCCGATCATGAACATCCGACGGCGACCGAAGAGGTCGCCTGTGCGTCCGCCGAACAGCAGCAGGCCGCCGAAGGCGAGCGAGTAGGCGGTGACGACCCAGGTGAGGTTGTCGAGCGAGAAGTCGAGGTCCTCGCGGATGCTCGGCAGTGCGACGTTCACGACGGTGGCGTCGAGCACGACCATGAGCTGCGCGACGCAGATCACGGCCAGGGCCAGTCCGCCGTTGCGGGTGGCGGTCGAGGGGGAGGTGTCGGTCATGGCACGACTTTCGGGTCCAGGGGGGAGAGGGGGCGGGCGGGGCGTCCGAGCACCGGGAGCAGCACGCTGCCCACGACCTGCTCGGCGTAGGCGCGGCCGGCGGGCTGGCCGGTCATGAGGGCGCGCTGCAGCATGAGGGACGGCACGAGGCTGGCGGCCATGGGCACGTCGACACCGGCATCGAGCTCGCCGCGGCGCTGGGCGCGGACCAACAGGTCGGTGATGCGGGCGATGCGCGGCTCGGTGAACCGGGTCCTGAACGCCGTGAGCAGCTCCGGCTCGCGGGGCAGGGCCGAGCAGATGCTCACCATGACCTGCTGCAGCCGCTCGGACCGAGGGCTGCACGACGCGGAGACCATCAGCTCGATGTCGCCGTCGAGGGTGCCGGAGTCGATCGTGTCGACGGCCGGCTTGAGCGTGGCCATCGCGTCGATCACGAGCTCGGCCTTGTTGCTCCAGCGGCGGTAGACCGTCGCCTTGCCGACGCCCGCCTCGGTGGCGACGCTCTCCATCGACAGGCGGTCGTACCCGTCGCGCACGAGCAGGTCGATGGCCGCGTCGATGATGGCCTCGTCGCGGCTCGGGTCGCGCGGGCGACCGCGGCGCGGCTCCTCGGTGGTCGTCTTCTCGGACACGTCGACGAGGCTAGCACGAAACGGAACGGGTTCGTATCGTATAGGTGCGGGGTAGGGTGGCGGCCTCACGTCACCGGGGGAGTCGCATGAGCCTGAAGGCCCGCAGAGCCACGTCCGCGGACGTCGAGGCTCTCATCGAGCTCTCCGGCGATCCCGGCACGGTGGGCCCGCCCGGCGAGCAGGTGCGGGCGGACTTCGACGCCGGTCGCATGCGACCGGAGTGGTCGTGGGTGCTCGAGGACGAGGGTCGGCTCGTGGGACGGGCCCTCTGGTGGGGCCGCGGCGAGTCCGTGCCGAGTGCCCTCGATGCGCTGGACGTCCGGCCGGAGGTCACCGACCAGCGGGCCGCCGCCGTCGAGATGCTCCGCGGAGGTCACGCCGACTTCGCCACCGCCGTCTCCTCCTCAACATCCGGCGAGCAGCTGCCGTGGCCGCCGCCCTACACGCTGCGACTGCCCGGCGGCTGGCGCGACGACCCGCAGGCCGTCCGCGAAGCGGACTGGCGGTGCGCAGCGATGGCCGACGTCGGCGCGACCGGCTCGCTCGAGCGGTTCCAGTACGCCTGGACGCCTGTCGACGGTGTGCCGGCCAGCAGTGCGCGGGTGAGGTTCCGGCCGGGCTCCGACGACGAGTTCGTGCAGCTGTTCGTGGAGGCCGCGCGGGGGAGCCTGGATGTCGAGACGCTCCAGGCGCTGGAGTCCGCGGACGAGCTGAGCCAGGCCAGGGACGACCTCGAGTTCTACGAGAGCTGCCCGGGCGATCGTGACTGGTGGCAGGTCGCGACCGACGAGGAGGGGTCGCCGGTCGGGTTCATCGTCCCGTCGGCGACGCCGTATCACCGCAACGTGGGCTACCTCGGTGTGCTGCCCGGCCATCGGGGCAAGGGGCTGGTCGACGACCTGCTGGGCGAGGTCACCCGGACCCACGCCGCCGCGGGCGCCGACGTGATCACCGCTACGACGGACATAACCAACCGGCCGATGGTGGCAGCGTTCGAACGGGCGAACTATCCGGTCACCGAGATCCGACTGGTGCTCGAAACGCCCCGCTGACCGGCGGGTTCCATCAGCGACCACGTCCCCTGCCTGCTCGGTCGATTCGCGAGGACCTTTCACCTCGGAGCTGCCGCGGACGGCGAGTGCGTGGCGACCGCTTCTCGTCCCGGTGGTCGTGCTGCTGGCCTGGGACGTCGGTGTGACGGTCGCGTTCAAGCTGGGCTGGATCGAGTTCCGCGGGATCACGATCCAGTACACGCTGTACGGGACGGCGATCGCCCTGTTCCTGGGCTTGATGGTCAACGCCTCGTACGCGCGGTGGTGGGAGGCCCGGACACTCTGGGGCAGCATCGTCAACCACTCGCGCAACCTCGGGCGCCAGGCGACGACGCTGTCGCACATCGCCGTCCTGCTTCGCGAGGCGTACCGGCGCGAGATGGTCAGCGACATCGCGCGCGTGCAGGTCGAGTCCACCCTCAGCATCCTGACCGACGCCCAGGGCGGGATCGAGCGGATCAAGAAGACGCCCCTACCGGTGCAGTACCGGTTCCTGCCGTCGTTCTTCGCCCACGCGTTCTGCGTCATCCTGCCCTTCGCGGTCTATGAGGACCTGCAGTGGTGGACCCCCGTCGGCTCGGGCCTGATCGGGATGATGTTCCTGCTGGCGGTGCAGGTCGGCCGCGATCTGGCCGACCCGTTCCTCGATGGCGTCCACGATGTGCCCATGACCGCGATCTGTCGGTCCATCGAGATCGATCTGCTGGAGATGATCGGCGCGGAGACCCCGGAAGCGGTCGCACCGGTCGAAGAGGTGCTCTGGTGACTCCGGGCGGGTGACGACCAGCTCGACGGCAGCTCGGCACAAGTCGTGGAGTGGCCCGAACCGTGGGACCCTAGAACCATGCACGGCCTGCAATTCCAGAGCGGTATGGCACCACGGATCGCGAGTACCTGATGCTTGTCGACCCGTTGCTCCCGATCGGTCGGGTCGGTCCCGCGGACGTCGCGGCCTCGGCGCTGCGCCGTGCCGCCGGGCTCGACCTGGCCGCGAAGGTGTCCCGGTCGGCCGCGGCCGCGGTGGTCGCGCTGAGCATCGTGCTGTCGATCGGTGGATGGGCCTGGGGTGACGCGGCGACCGTCGTGGCCGTGGGCGGTCTGCTCATCGGCCTGCCGCACGGCGCAGTCGACCACCTCGCGCCCACGATGCGCGGGCACCGCCTGCGGGCGCGTCAGCTCCTGGTCCTGCTCACGTCGTACGTCGTCCTTGCCGCTGCCGCGTGGGCCGTCCTGCGCAGTGCCCCGGGGTTCGGTCTCGCGGCCCTGCTGGTGCTGTCGCTCCTGCACTTCGGGGCGGGCGAGGCGACCTTCCTCCGGCTGCGCGGTGCGCGTGCCGGAGCCGGAGTCGCGCTGGCGACGGGCTCGGCCGTCATCTGGCTTCCGCTGTCGCTGAACGCTGACGCCGTGGCGCCGTACCTGCACCTCATGGTGCCGTCGTGGAGCGGTCGGACGGCGGCGCCGGTCGCGATGGCGACGTCCGTCGCTGCGCTCCTGCTCGTGGCAGCGGTGGCCGCCGTCGCGGTCCACCGGCACCAGGCGGCGGTCGTGATCGACTTGCTGCTGCTCACTGCGCTGGCGGTGTTCGCGCCTCCCGTCGTGGCGATCGCGACGTACTTCGGGGCATGGCACGCCGTGCGATACACCGCCGTGATGCTCGGCGACGAGGAGGCGAGCCGTGGACCCGGTGCGGTGGTGCGGCTGGCCCGACGGGCCGTGCTGCCCACCCTCGCCGCACTGACGGTGCTGGTCGTGCTGTGGTGGGTTGTCGCCGAGCACCGACTGGATCACTTCCTGGCCGAGCAGGTGTGGGTGCTGGCCGCCCTGACGGTGCCCCACGCCGCGGTCGTGTGGTGGCTCGACCGCACCCGGTCGGACGTCGCTCGCGGATCGTGAATCGACACCGTGTGTCGAACGCACGACCGGGCCGGGCGACATGTCGCCCGGCCCGGTCATGCGAGAGGTGTCGCTGTCGTGTCAGGCCGTGGCGCGAGCCTCGTGCTCGTCGCCGTAGCGCTGCGGGTCCTCGATGATGCTCTGGGTCCGCGCGAGGCGGTAGATGAGCAGGCCGAAGAGCGCCTTCGCGACGATGTCGGCGATCGAGTAGCCCGCCTGCTTGAGCACGAACCCGTCGGCGCCGCTGAAGAACGAGCCGCCGAGCAGCGGGAACGCGTAGGCGATCGGGTAGACCAGCCACGACCCCACGAGCAGCAGACGGATCGTCGAGATCTGTCGGCGTACCTCCTCGGTCTTGCCCTCGAGGGCCCGGGTGAGCTCCACGAACAGCACGTACAGCAGGTAGATGAACGGCAGTGTGGCCACGACGCCCCAGAAGATGCGCGGCCCGGTGCTCAGCGTGATCTCACCCGGGTAGCCCAGTGCGATCATCAGCGCGGCGGCGGGTACTAGCCGGATGAGCAGGTGGCGCGACGCGGCGCGCGTCAGGGCGAGCACGGCGATCGTCTCGACGAGGAGCAGCGGCACGGTGAGGAACCAGTCGACGTAGCGGTAGCCCTCGTTGAACTCGATGTTCGACAGCAGGTGTGCCGCCTCGATGGTCTTGCCGGCCGGATAGCTCTCCTTGAAGTTCTCGAAGATCCGGAAGTAGTGATAGGTCGCGATGCCGCACACGGTGGCCGAGACGATCAGGGCGTTGCGGAACCGCGGCGCGACCCGGCGCTGCACCACGAGCAGGTAGAGCGAGGTGAACAGGAGGCTGGCGATGGCGAGCGACAGCAGGTTGTACACCGTGGAGTACTGGCCTGACGAGATGGACGTGATGGTGTCCGACTGCGAACTTGCATAGATCAACATGATGAGGATCCTTCGGATGAGCGCCGCCAGGGTGCTGGTCAGCGAGTGGATTTCTTCACGAATGAGAGAGGTTTCCATTGCTCATACGTGACAAGGCCACGGTATGCCCGACCGGACAAATCGCAAGTTGCATAAGTTTGGACAGGATCAGGCGGTCGCCAGGAGGTCGAGCGCCTCGCCCAGGCCGGTGGCTCGCTGCAGGCCGGAGGGGAGATCGTCCGGCCAGCCGCTCCCGCCGATCACGATGCGGGTCGGCGGGCGGGTCGGCGCGATGGCCGAGACCAGGTCGGCGGGGTCAGCAGTCCCGGCCACGACGCAGCTGACGAAGACCGCTGACGGTCGCAGGCGGCGCACGGCCGTGGCCAGCGCGGACGCAGGCACCTGGGCCCCGATCACCCGGGCCGGGCAACCGCGCTCGGCGAGCCCGACGGCCAGGACATGCAGGGTCAGTGTGTGCTGGTCGGCGGGCGCCGCGGCGAGGAGCACGGGCGTGCGGTCGTCCGGGGGCGGGAGCTCGGCCCGGCGTCGACGCAGGGCGCCGAGCGCCGCCTCCGACAGGACGTGCTCCACCTCGATCGCGTCGCCGGACTCGGCCCACCGACGGCCGACGGCCACGAGCACGGGACGCATCATCTCGTCCCAGGTGCGTAGCACGCCTCGCTCGCGCAGGCCGGTGACCATGATCTCCTCGGCGCCGTCGAGGTCCAGCTGGGCGGCGGCCCGGGCCAGTCCACGGGTCGCGGCGTCCGCTCCCGGCACTGCCAGCACCCGTCCTCCCGGCCCCGCCCGTCGACGCGACCGGGACGTGGGCGTCGCCTCCTCCGCCGGGACGAGGACGGCCGCCGCTGCGTCGGCCGGTGCCGTGCCGGACAGGATCTGCCGCTGGACGACGTCGAGTCGCGCGAGGTCGGAGGTCGAGTAGCGGCGGTGCCCGCCGGCGGTGCGCAGCGACGGTCCGACGCCGTAGCGGTTGTCCCAGCTGCGCAGAGTGCTGGTGGTGAGGCCGAGGCGGGCAGCGGCCGCTCCGACGGAGACCCCGCGATCCGGCGCGTCCGGGGCGCCGTCTCCTGTCATGGACCGATGGTAGTCGGGGCCGCCGCTGACCAGGATCGTGCGCGGGTGCTCGGCGACCCGGCGACGGGGCGCACGACGACCAGCTGCAGCAGCGCGACGAGGGTCAGCGTCAGCGTAAACGGCAGCACGACCAGCAGGAGGAGGAGCGCGCCGGTGGTCTTGGCGATCGTGATGGCGGCGTCCGTCCTCACGGGACCGGAGCCCGGTGAGGCGGGGGCGTGACGCACCTCCTCAGGTCTACCGAACGCCGCGGGGCACCGCGACCGCGCGGGCTGTTGACACCCTGACTACCCGCCAGTAACCTGTGTGAACCAGATCACGAGGGAGTGCCATGCGTCGGTTGTCTGCAGGGTTGTTGTCGGGCGTCCTGATCTGGGGGCTGATCTCCGGCGCTCCGGCAGCCACCGCCGAGACGGACTGGTTCGCCCCACCGTCCCAGGCCGAGATCGCCGCCGCACCGCCCGGCACCGTCTTCAAGACCCGCACCCTGTCGTACCGCCTCGCCGGTCTGCCGTTGCCGCTGCGCACCACGCAGCTGATGTTCCGCACGACCGACCAGCAGGGACGTCCTTCGGCCGGCATCACCTCGGTCGTGCGGCCGCTGCTGTCGCTCGGCACCCCCAAGGCGGTGTCCTACCAGTCCTTCTACGACTCGCTCAGCCCCGCCGACCAGCCGTCGCGCGTCATCGCCGGCAACCAGCGGTTCCCCGGCGGCTCGATCGTCAACGTCGAGACGCTGCTCATCGCGCCGCTACTCCTTCAGGGCTTCACCGTGATCATCCCCGACACCCAGGGCCAGACGGCGGACTTCGCCGCCGGACGTGAGTACGGCACGGTGACCCTCGACTCGGTCCGCGCCTCGCTCGCCTCGACGCAGACGGGTCTGGGAGCCTCGACGAAGGTCGGGCTGATCGGCTACTCCGGCGGCGCGATCGCCACCGGCTGGGCCTCGCAGCTGCAGCCCACCTACGCACCGGAGCTCCAGAGGAACCTCGTCGGTGCCGCGGAGGGCGGTGTCCTGGTCGCCCCCGAGCACAACCTCCGCTACGTCGAGGGCAGCCAGATCTGGGCGGGCGTGGCACCCATGGCGATCGCCGGAGTGGCCCGCGCGTTCGGCGTCGACTTCTCGCCCTACCTCAACGATCGCGGACGCACCGTGCTCGCGGACATCCAGGACGACTCGATCGCCGAGGTCCTCGGTGCCTACCCAGGCCTGAGGTTCGCCGACCTGGTCAAGCCCGAGTTCGCCGATCCCCTCTCGATCCCGGAGTTCGTCAGCTCGGCCAATGCCATCAACATGGGGTCAGCGCCGTCGCCCACGATCCCGATGTTCATCGGCCAGGGTGCGAACGGTGCGCTCGAGGGCACCCCGGCGGGTCCAGCCGGCATCGGCAACGGTGACGGCGTCATGATCGCCGGCGACGTCAGGAGCCTCGCCCGCCAGTTCTGTGCCGACGGCACCACGGTGCAGTACCGCCAGTACGACGCGCTGAGTCACTTCTCGACCGTCCCGATCTGGCTGCCCGAGGCGCTGGCGTGGTTGCAGACCCGGTTCACGTCGGCCCAGGCGCCCAACAACTGCGCCTCGATCGCTCCCGGCAACTCGCTGGCGCCCGCGGTCCTCGCCCCCTGATCGAAGGACGCCACATGCAGCCTGACCACGACGTCCTGGTGATCGGAGGCGGCTTCTCCGGGATCGGGGCCGCGGTCATGCTCGACCGGGCCGGGTTCGGCGACTACCTCGTGCTGGAGGAGGGAGACGGTGTCGGGGGAGCGTGGCACTGGAACACCTACCCCGGGGTCGCCGTCGACATCCCGTCGTTCAGCTACCAGTTCTCGTTCGAGCAGAGCAGCCGGTGGTCCCGCGTCTACGCGCCCGGCCCCGAGCTCAAGGGCTACGCCGAGCACTGCGTCGACCGGTACGGCCTACGGAGCCGCATCCGGCTGAACAGTGCGGTCGTCGGCACGGCCTACGACGACGCGACCGCGGCGTGGACAGTCACTCTCGCGGGCGGTGACGAGCTCACGGCGCGGCACCTCATCAACGCCACCGGGGTGCTGACCAGGCCCAAGGCCCCGGCGATCGACGGACTGGACACCTTCTCTGGCGAGGTCGTCCACACGGCCCGGTGGGACCATGACCTCGACCTGCGCGGCAAGCGGGTCGCCGTGATCGGCACGGGCGCGTCGGCGGTGCAGCTGATCCCCGCGATCGTCGACGAGGTCGCCCACCTGACGGTGTTCCAGCGCACCGCCATCTGGTGCCTTCCCAAGCCGGACGCCGCACTGTCCGGCACGACCCGCTCGATCCTGGCCAGGGTCCCCGGCGCGAAGCGGCTCGCGCGACTCGCGAGCCAGACGTACGTGGAGCTGACCTTTCCGCTGGCCGCGCACTTCCACCGGCCGCTCCACCTGGCGGCATCGGGGGAGAAGCTCGGCCGCAAGGCGCTCAGGGAGCAGGTCGCGGACCCGGTGGTGCGGGACAAGCTGACCCCGAGGTACGCCGTCGGCTGCAAGCGTCCCAGCTTCCACAACTCCTACCTGTCGACGTTCAACCGCGACGACGTCCTGCTGGAGACCGACCCGATCGCGGCGATCACGCCGACCGGGGTCCGCACCGTCAGCGGTGCCGAGCACGCCGTCGACGTCCTCGTGCTGGCGACCGGGTTCAAGGTCTTCGAGCGCGACAACATGCCCGGCTTCCCCTGCACCAGCCGGGGCGTCGACCTCGGCGACTGGTGGGTCGACCACCGGGCCCAGGCCTACGAGGGCGTCAGTGTCCCCGGCTTCCCCAACATGTTCTCGATCCTCGGGCCGTACGGCTACAACGGCTCGTCATACTTCAACCTGATCGAGACCCAGATGGCGCACATCCTGCGCTGCCTGAGGCGCGCCCGCGCCGTCGGTGCCAGCGCGATCGAGGTCAGGCCGGACGCCAACGACCGCTACTTCGCGTCGATGCTCGCGCGCCGCCCGCGTCAGGTGTTCACCGAGGAGTCGTGCGGTGTGGCCAACAGCTACTACTTCGACGAGAACGGCGACACCCCGTTCCGGGCGAGCACCACGATCGAGACGATGTGGCGGGCCGGGCACTTCCCGCTGGAGGACTACGCCTTCTCGTAGAGGCGTCAGCCCTGTGGAGGCTCCCACAGCTCGACGGCGTTGCCCTCCGGGTCGGGGTCCTTCGCGCGGAAGAAGAAGCCGCCCATTCCCAGCATCGGCATCGTCGGACTCCTCTCAGCCCTGCGACCGCAGGATCTTGGCCATCGGCCGGCCCTTGGCGAGCTCGTCGACCAGCTTGTCGAGACAGCGGATCTGGCGCATCAGCGGATCCTCGACCTCTTCGACCCGCACGCCGCAGACGGAGCCGGTGATGAGCGCGACGTCGGGATTCAAGCGTGCGTCGGCGAAGAAGTCCTCGAACGTCGTGCCCGCCTCGAGGTGCTGGGCCAGCGCCGAATCGTCGAAGCCGGTGAGCCACTGGATGATCTCGTCGACCTCGGCCTTCGATCGGCCCTTCCTCTCGGCCTTCGTCACGTAGTGGGGATAGACCGAGCTGAACCCCGTCGTGAAGATCCGGTGCATGGGCGTCATCGTAGTGGTTTCTCGCTGCCGAGCCAGGGTGCCAGCTGGTGGGCGGTGACGACGGCGGCGACGGACTCGGCGGCGAGCAGTCCCGCGAGCACCAGCAGCTGCACCACCGCCGCGTCGGCGGGGGAGGCGCCCCCGAGCAGGAGCCCCACGAACGCACCCGGCAGCGTCACCAGCCCGGCGCTGCGGGTCTGGTCGACGGCCGGGATAAGCGCGCGCGCGATGGCGATCCGGCCGAAGTCGCCCACGGCCTGGCGCGGGGTGGCCCCGAGGGACAACCATCCCTCGACCTGGTCCCATCCCTGTGCGACGTCATCGCGCAGGCGCGACCCGGTCAGCGAGGCGGCGGTCATCGAGCCGCCGATGATCTGGGCGGCGAACGGCACGATGGACTCCGACCGGACGGGGAGCGCGCCGCTGGCGAGGACGGGCGCCACGGCGACGACGGCGCCGACCGCGATGGCCAGGCCCACCCGGGGGGCGAGCCGGGGTCCGCAGCCGATGCGTCGCGCCGAGGTCGTCGTCGCCGCCACGACCATGATCCCGAGATAGAGCACCGCACCCTCGGGATGGCGGAACACCCAGGCGATGACCAGCGCGACCGCCATGAGCTGGACGGCGGCACGTGCGACGGCGATGAGTGCATCGGCCTGGATCCGCACACCCGCCGCGCGGAGGACGACCGCAGTGATCCCCACCAGAGTCAGGATCGCGATGCCTGATGGGAGCGGGTCGACGGGGTGCACGCGTCCAGTGTCGCGGCTGCGACGGCCCGGTGGGGTCACCTACTCTGCTGGCATGAGCTCTCCCGTGATCATCGTCATCGCCGCCGGACCCGGAGTGAGCGGTTCGGTGGCCCGGCTGTTCGCCGCGGACGGCTATCGCGTGGGGCTGCTCGGTGCCGACGAGTCGGCGCTGACCGAGCTCGCCGCGTCGATCTCCGCCGACGACCAGCAGGTGCGGTGGGTCGTCGCTGACGTGACGGACACGGTCGCCGCGACGACGGGGGTGACGGAGCTCGCCGAGGCCTTCGGACGCGTCGACGTGCTGCACTTCAACCCCAGCGCCTGGC
This sequence comes from Aeromicrobium sp., assembly GCA_046598255.1. GTDB lineage: Bacteria > Actinomycetota > Actinomycetes > Propionibacteriales > Nocardioidaceae > Aeromicrobium. The sequence goes on from JBKJIW010000064.1 coordinate 11,924, forward strand.
GCGGACGGCACCCGCTGGAGCTCACGGTCGACGAGCTGCTCGCCGATGTTGCCGTGGGGGTGGGCGCGCTGCTGACGTCGGTCCAGGCGGCTCGGCCCTTCATGGCAGACGGCGCCCGCATCACCGTCACCGGCAGCATGGCCGCTGACGCGCCGTCGTCGGCCGCCGCATCGCTCGGCGTGCAGAAGGCGGGGGTCCGCAACCTCGTGCAGAGCATCGACGCCCACCTCGCCCCGGACGGCATCCGGGCGGTCTCGGTGACGGTGCGGGGAGCGTTGTCGCGAGAGGGCGCGTTCACCCCCGACCGGGTGGCGGAGGCGATCGTCGCCGCGTCACGCCAGGACGTCGATTCATGGCGAACCGAGATCCCGTACGAGGGCTGATCGTCCGGGCCGCGACGATCGGTGAGCGATTCTGGTGGCCCAGCCACCCGAATCGCGGGACAGTGGGGCATGACCGAACCCCTGTCGATGCCGCTGCTGAACGTCCACCGCACTCCTGACGAGCGCTTCGCGGATCTTCCCGGTTTCCCGCACACTCCGTCGTACCGGCAGTGGGACGGTCTGCGGCTGGCCCACGTCGACGTCGGGCCGGCGGACGGCGACACGGTCGTGCTGCTGCACGGGGAGCCCACCTGGTCGTTCCTGTGGCGCACGGTCATCGACGAGCTCGTCCCGGGGGGCCACCGGTGCATCGCACCCGACCTGCCGGGATTCGGCCGCTCCGACAAGCCGTTGGACGACTGGTACACCTACGACCGGCTCGTCGCCTCGGTCGTCGACCTGTTCGTGCAGCTCGACCTGCACGACGTGACGCTTGTCGTGCACGACTGGGGCGGGCCGATCGGTCTGCGGGTCGCGACGACGGAGGTCGCGGACCGCATCAGCCGCATCGTCGTGATGGACTCCGGCGTCTTCACCGGCACGCAGCCGATGGGGGAGACCTGGCAGGCGTTCCGCCAGTTCGTCGAGTCGACGCCTGACCTGCCGATCGGCTTCCTGGTGCAGGCCGGGGTGCACGACGGGCTCGCGGACGAGGTCGTGGCCGCGTACGAGGCGCCCTTCGACAGCGTCGACGCCAAGGGTGGCGCACGCACCCTGCCGGGACTGATCCCGCAGACCCCGGACGCACCGGGCGCCGCCGAAGGGCGCGAGGTGATCGAAGCGCTGGCCACCGACGACCGTCCGATGCTCGTGCTGTGGGCCGAGCACGACACCGTCCTGCCGCTGGACGGCCCCGGCCGACAGATGGAGGCGCTGCTGCGTTCGCCGTTGCAGCGCGTCGACGGTGCCGGGCACTTCCTCCAGGAGGACCGCGGTCAGGAGGTCGGTGCGGCCATCTCGCGATGGCTTACAGATCTTCTGCATCCGTGACAATTGTGTAATACTCGGGCCATGAGCGCCACACACACCGTCACGAACCAGGTCCCGCCGCTGGTCGGCCACGACGTCGCCGACTACGCACCGCTGCTGGAGTCGCTGCGGCGTGAAGGGGCCGACCACGCGATCGACGAGATGCACGAGGTCGGTCGCCTCGCCGGCAGCGCCGAGGCACAGGAGTGGGGTGACCTGGCCGAGGACCACCCGCCGGTGCTCCACACGCACGACCGCTACGGTCACCGCATCGACGAGGTGCGCTACGACCCGAGCTATCACCGGCTCATGACCACCGCCGTGTCACTCGGCCTGGCTGGTGCCGTGTGGGCCGACGAACGGCCGAACGCCCACCTGACCCGCGCTGCCCGATCCTCGATCTGGGGCGCCACCGACGCGGGTCACGGCTGCCCGATCTCGATGTCGTACGCCGTGGTGCCCGCACTGCGGCACAACGTCGAGCTGGCCGCTGCCTACGAGCCGCTCCTCACCACGCTCGAGTACGACCCGTCCCCGCAGGCGCCGCTGGCCAAGAAGGGCCTCATCGCGGGCATGTCGATGACCGAGAAGCAGGGCGGTTCCGACGTCCGCGCCAACCGGACCGAGGCCGTCCCACAGCCCGACGGGTCCTACCGGATCACCGGCCACAAGTGGTTCACGTCGGCCCCGATGTCGGACCTCCTGCTCGTCCTGGCGCAGGCGCCCGGCGGCCTGTCGTGCTTCTTCCTGCCGCGGATCCTGCCCGACGGCACCCGCAACAAGATGGCCGTCCAGCGACTCAAGGACAAGCTCGGCAACCACTCGAACGCCAGCGGCGAGGTCGAGTACGACAACGCGGTGGCGTGGCTCGTCGGCGAGGAGGGGCGTGGCGTCCCGACCATCATCGAGATGGTCAACATGACCCGGCTCGACTGCACCATCGGCTCGGCCACCGGCATGCGCGTCGGCGTGCAGCAGGCTGCTCACCACGCGACCCACCGGTCTGCCTTCGGCGCGGCCCTCGTCGACCAGCCGCTGATGCGCAACGTCCTGGCCGACCTCGCAGTCGAGGCCGAGGCGTCCACCACGGTGGCGATGTGGCTCGCCGCCCTGACTGATCGCGCCGTGGCCGGCGACGAGCAGGCAGCCGACCTGCGTCGCATCAGCCTCGCGGTCAGCAAGTACTACGTCTGCAAACGGGGACCCGTCCACGCCGCGGAGGCTCTCGAGTGCCTGGGCGGCAACGGGTACGTCGAGGAGTCGCGCATGCCGCGGCTCTACCGCGAGGCGCCGCTGATGTCGGTGTGGGAGGGCTCGGGCAACGTCGCCGCGCTCGACACGTTGCGGGCCATGGTCCGTCAGCCGCAGACCGTGCAGGCGTTCTTCGACGAGATCGAGCTGGCGGCCGGAGCCGACACCCACCTTGACGCGGCCGTCCTGCGCCTGAAGGACTCGTTCACGGACGTCGACTCGCTGCAGCACCGGGCGCGCACCGTCGTCGGCGACATGGCGCAGGTCCTGCAGGGCGCGCTGCTGGTCCGCCACGGTCACCCGGCAGTCGCCGACGCCTTCACCCGCAGCCGGCTCGGCGGGCAGTGGGGGAGTGTCTTCGGCACCCTGCCCACCGGGGTCGACACCGCGACGATCATCGAGCGGGCGACTCCCAAGGTCGGCGCGTGAGCCCAGGGGAGCGGTCGGCCGCCTGGCGCGACGGCCAGGCCGACGGTGACGACTCGCTCTACGCCGGACGGCCGACGCCCGCCGACCAGGTCACGTACCCGACGCTGACGTACGAGGTGACGGGGCGCATCGCCCGCCTGACGTTCAACCGGCCCCAGCAGGGCAACGCCATCACGAACGACACCCCGCTCGACATCGCCCACGCCGTCGAGCGCGCCGACCTCGACCCGCGGGTCCACGTCATCCTGCTGAGCGGTCGCGGCAAGGGGTTCTGCGGCGGCTACGACCTGTCGATCTACGCCGAGAGCGCCGCGTCGCCCGGCGAGGTCGACCACACGGCCGGCACCGTCCTCGATCCGCTGGTGCAGGCCCGCAACCACGACCCGGCCGGCACCTGGGACCCGATGGTCGACTACGCCATGATGAGCCGCTTCAACCGGGGCTTCTCCGCGCTGCTGCACGCCGACAAGCCGACCGTGGTCAAGATCCACGGCTTCGCGGTTGCCGGCGGCAGCGACATCGCCCTGTACGCCGACCAGATCATCTGCGCCGACGACGCCCGCATCGGCTACCCGCCCACGCGCGTCTGGGGTGTGCCGGCCGCCGGGATGTGGGCGCACCGCATCGGTGATGCACGCGCCAAGCGGCTGCTGCTCACGGGTGACTCGCTGACCGGACGGCAGGCCGCCGAGTGGGGTCTGGCGGTCGAGTCGGTGCCCGCCGACCAGCTCGACGCCGCGACCGAGGACCTCGTCGGACGCATCGCGACCATGCCGCTCAACCAGCTGATGATGGTCAAGCTCGCCCTCAACAGCGCGCTGCTGGCCCAGGGTGTCGCGACGTCCGGGATGGTCAGCACGGTCTTCGACGGCGTCTCGCGCCACACCCGCGAGGGCTACGCCTTCCAGCAGCGCGCAGCGACGGTCGGCTTCCGCGAGGCGGTGCGCGAGCGCGACGAGCCGTTCGGCGACGCCAAGCCGCGTCCGACCGCGTGACGTCGACCTCCGTCCGCCCGCTGACCGCGCGGTCGGCGATCCTGAGCGTGATGCTGGGCGCGCACCCGCCGGAGTCGGCCGGCAGCGTACTGGTCCGGTGGGGCGACAGGCTGGGCATCAGCGAGCAGGCCGTCCGGGTGGCGCTGACCCGGATGGTCGCGGCCGGTGACCTCGAGCGCACCGACGCGGTCTACCGGTTGAGCCCGCGCCTGCTGGAGCGGCAGGCTCGCCAAGACCAGGCGATCGAGCGACGGCCGCACGCGTGGGACGGGCGCTGGACGATGGCGGCCGTCACCGCCGTCGGCGCCGATGCGGCCACGCGCGCCGATCTGCGCCAGCGCATGACGTCGTCCGGTCTCGCCGAGCTGCGGGAGGGCCTGTGGATGCGGCCCGCCAACCTCGCCTGGACCCCCGACGCCGATGTCGCCGGGAGCCTCGAGCTCATGACCGGCACCCCCGAGCGACCGGCCGCCGAGCTGGCGGCGCGGCTGTTCGACATCGGTGGCTGGGCGCAGGACGCGCGTGAGCTGACGTCCGCCCTCGACCGGACGGACGACCTGGCCGGGCGGATCGCGATCGCCGCGGCCATCGTCCGGCTCATCGTCGCCGATCCGTTGCTGCCGACCGAGCTGCTGCCCGCCGACTGGCCGGGGACTGCCCTGCGTGACACGTACCACCGGTTCCGGACAGGTCTGATCACCCTCGCTGCGACCTAGGATCGGGACATGACGACAGCTCCCCGCCGCGTGTTCGTGACCGGCGCCCTCGGCTTCATCGGCCGTACGCTCGCCGATCGCTACCGCGCGGCCGGCGCCGAGGTGCGCGGGATGGACCGCGTCGCGGCGCCCGAGCAGGGTGTCGTCGCCGGTGACGTCAGCGAGCCGGGCGACTGGCAGGCGCACACGGGCGGCAGCGACCTGGTGATCCACACCGCCGCGGTCGTCTCGAACGCCGCGAACGCCGACCTGTCGTGGCGGATGAACGTGCTCGGCACGCGGCGGGCGCTCGAGGCCGCCCGCGACGCCGGAGCGAGTCGCTTCGTGCACTTCTCGTCGGTCCGCGCGTTCTCCGACCTCGACTTCCCGGACGGTGTCGACGAGTCGTGGCCCGTGCGCACCGACGGCAACCCGTACGTCGACACGAAGGTCGCGGCCGAGGCGGTCGCCCTGCAGGCCCACGCCGCGGGCGAGGTCGACGTGACGGTCGTGCGACCCGGCGACGTGTACGGCCCCGGGTCGCGACCCTGGACGATCCTGCCGGTCGAGGCCATCCGGTCCCGGCAGTTCCTGCTGCCGGCTCGCGGCGAGGGCATCTTCAGCCCGGTCTACGTCGACACGCTCGTCGACGGCGTGGTGCTCGCCGCTGAGCACCCTGCCGCCGCGGGCCAGGTCTTCACGCTCTCGGACGGCATCGGCGTGACGTGCCGCGACTTCTTCTCCCACTACACGCGGATGCTCGGGGTGCGCGGCCCGCTGTGCGTGCCGACACCCGTGGCGGTGACGCTCGCCGAGGCGGCCGGTCGGGTGGCCCGGCTGCGCGGACAGGAGTCGGAGGCGGGTCGTGCCACGGTGCTCTATTTCACCCGCACCGGCACCTACTCGATCGACAAGGCGCGTCGGGTGCTCGGCTTCGATCCGGCCATCGACCTCGACGAGGGCATGCGCCGCACCGAGGTGTGGCTGCGGGAGGAGGGACTGCTCGACCGCTGAGCTGCTTGCCCCCGGAAGATTCGCGACGCACGATGGACCGATGGTGGTACGTCGGGGGATCGCGGTGCTCGCGGTGGTGGGGCTGGGCGCCTGCGGCACCGGCACCGGCACCGGCACCGGCAGCGGCACCGGCAGTGGTCGGGATGCTCCGCAGCCCATGACCAGGACGACGACCGTCCCGGCGCCGGCCGACCCGACGCTCACGGCCAAGCCGCCAGCCGCAGGGACGTCTCTGGTGGGCGTGGCCGGTGGCCAGGACGGTTGCCTGACCCTGTCGACCGGCGGCACGACGTGGCTGCTCGTCGGTCAGGTGGCCGGGATCGGCGCGGGTGACCGCGTCACGGTACGCGGAAGCCCGGCCCCCGACCTCGCCACGCGGTGCCAGCAGGGGACACCGTTCGTGGTCGAGACCGTGGAGCCGGGCTGACCGAGGAGGACTGACTAGCCGACCGTCACCGAGCCCCGTCCCAGGACAGCGCCCTCGCTCGAGAGGACCCGCAGCTCCCCGAAGAGCCGGCGCCCCGCCTCGGGCGCCGTGGCCGCCGTCAACGAGCCGGTGATCGTGGCCGTCGCACCGCGCGCCAGGTCGACGTCTCCACCGGCGATGCTGAGCGAACCGAGCCCCGCCGAGTAGAAGACGTCGAGGTAGTCGTAGTCGGTCGTGCCAGCCGGGACGGAGTAGCCGTCGACGACGACGGTGTAGGCGCCGGCCGCCGGGGCGTCCAGCGTCACCGACTCCTCCGAGTCGCCGTCGGCGGACTGCCCGACCTGGGTCCCGTCGGCGTCGAACACCGTCAGGTCGAGATCGGCGGAGGCGTCGGACGCCTTGCCGATCGTGGCGGTGAACGTCGACGCGTCAGCGGGGACGTCGACCGTGAACTCCTGGCTGGCGCCGTCGTCGATCGACTTCGTCTCGGACAGCGCGCTGCCCAGGTCGCCGCCGGTCGGCGTGATCGTGACCGGACCGAAGTCGTTCCTGACCGCCCACTGCAGCGGTGTCGCGGTGCCGACCGGAGCGGACGGCAGCGTCTGCGAGGCCGGATCGACCGTGACGCCCTGCACCGAGGCCCGCAGCGAGTACGGGTTGGTCAGGAACGGCGAGGTGCGCCGCGACTCCGTGACGATCTCCCACACTCCCGGGATCGGCTCGGCATAGCTGCGCGAGGTCGGCTTGCAGACCTTCGGGTCGCTGTAGTTGGTGTAGCAGGCCGTCGTCGCGGTCGGGTCGACCGGGACACCGTACGGGTTGATCGCGATGAACCGGGTCTGGCTCCTGGTCGCGATGCCCGACAGGTTGATCTGCAACGCCTTGGCGCCCTCGGGCACCGTCACGAATGTCGACGAGGCCAGGTTGCGCTGGGCCTCACCCTTCGTGCTGGTGGCGAAGTCGGGCTCCGTGAACGCCGTCGACTGGACGACGGTCAGCATGACCCGATGGTCGACCACGGGGGTCGACGGATCGTCGATCTCGAGGATCGCCGAGTGCAGTCCGGCCGTCTTGGCCTTGGCGGTCACGACGACCTTCTGGTTGGCGTTGCGGCCGAACGAGACCGTCTTGGGCGCCGTGAAGGTGCCGTCGTTGCCGACGATCTTCAGGCTGTGCCGGACGGATCCGGCCTTGCCCGACGTGCGCGTCACCGACAGGTCGTAGTCGGTCGACCTGCCGAGCTTCTGTCCGCCGGCGTCGGCGGCGCACCGGTTGTAGACGCCCGAGCCCTGGTTGGGCGTGGCGAGCAGGTCCGACAGCGGCGAGCAGACCGGAGCGGTGACGGTGAAGTCGTTGGCGCCGGCACCACCCTTCTTGCTCAGCAGCTTCCATGCGCCCGGGACGTCCATCTGGCCCGTGCCCTGGGCGATCGACTGGACGTCCTTGATGCGGTCGGCCGAGGTGTAGAGCGAGTCGCGCAGCTGGCGCGGCGTGACCGGGATGCCGTTGGCGACCGAGGCGGACAGCAGCAGTGCTGCGCCACCGGCGGCCTGCGGTGATGCCATCGACGTGCCGTTGAACATCGCGTAGCCCACGGGAAGCGTGTAGCCGGCCTCGGCGAGGTCGGGCTGCTTGAGCCAGCGGGGGACCGTCGAGATGGCCGAGCCGGGAGCCGAGATGTTCGGCTTGAAGCCGCCGGCCTCGGTCGGGCCGCGCGACGAGAACGTGTGCAGGTTGACCGGCGACGAGACGACCGAGCCGTAGTTGGACAGCCAGGTCTCCTTCGTGATCGACGAGGCGACGCTCACGACGTCGTTCGCGACCGACGGATCGCCGATCGTGTTGACGCCGGCGCCGCTGTTGCCGCCGGAGATGAACAGCTGCACGCCGTAGTCGGCGATCAGTCGGTCGTAGATGCGGGCGCGGGCGTTATTGGCGTCGTTGAGGGCCGGGAGGCCGCCGATCGACATGTTGACGACGTCGACGCCGCGGTTGGCGACCAGGTCGACCATGCCGTCGAGCAGGGCGGCGTTGGTGCATCCACCGCCCCAGGTGCAGGCGCGCGAGGAGACGATCTGGGCGCCGGGCGCCTGGCCGTCCATCGTTCCGCCGAACATGTCGTTGGCGGCGGTGATGCCGGCGACGTGCGAGCCGTGCGCGTCCTCGACGAGGCCGATGTTGACGAAGTCGGCCGTGCCCGGCAGACCGTACGGGGCCAGGCTGACGTCCTCGCGGTACTCGACGACGAAGGGGCTCGACTCGACGATGTCGGTCGACGGGTCGTCGGTGCCGAAGTGACCGACGTTGAACGAGCCCTGGTAGGGCGCGATCTTCTCGGCGGACGTGAACGTCTTGTCCTGGTTGGTGTCGACCCAGATGTCGTGGGTGACTCCGTCGTAGAGCACGCCGAACTGGTCGGTCGTGTCGCCGTCACGGTTGACGTCACCGGCCGGCTCGCTCGCCGCGGTGATGTTCTCCGAGAAGCGGCTGATCGTGAAGGCGCCGGCCTTCGGCGCCGTCCAGGTGCCGGAGGCGTAGGCGAACGTCGGCGCCGCCGCGACCTCGGTGAGCATGGGGCGCCACGTCGGGTCGCTGTCGAGGACCGGATCGGTGGCCGTCACCCAGTCGACGATCTTGCGCTGACCGGTGGAGGTCTTCTGCAGGGCGGGGTGGTCGAGGTCGACGCCGGAGTCGAGGACGCCGATCGTGATGCCGCGGCCGTCCCAGGTCGGGTGGTCCTTCTTGAAGTCGGTCGACCCGATGTCACGGGTCGGCATGTACGGGTTGCTGTCGGGCGTCTTCGCGCTCGGTGCGGCGACCGACGCGGCGGGTGCGCCAGACTTCGTGGCCGGGGGCGGGTCGAGCTGGACGGTCTCGTCGAGGTCGACGGCCGTCACGGCCCCGAGCTGCGAGACGCGCTCGACGGAGCCGGTCGGGACGCTGGCACGGACGTAGCCGAGCTTGTCGTCGACCATGCCGATCCAGGCGCCACGGCTCGTCAGCGAGTCGACGACGGTGTTGGTCGCGCGGCGCTCGGTCGCGAGCATCACGGTGACCCGCTTCGTGCCCTTGCGCTGGGCGTCGGCGAGCAGCTCGCGGTCGTGCTGGCCGAGCTTGTCGCTCGGCTCGGCGGCCTTGGGCTGCTCGGTCTGGGCGTCGGCGACGGGCGCCTTCTGCAGGTTGGCGCTCGGATCGTCCGCGGTGGCGGCCGATCCGGGTGCGACCGTGGCGGCCAGGAAGGCGCCGACGATGCTGACAGTGGTGCCGGCCCTTCGGGCTCGGGCGCGTGGATGTGCCATGGGTGACGTCCTCTTCTTCAACGCGGGCTCGTGGCCCGGTCCCCCCCGGGGGAAGTGACTGATGCTGGTCAGTCTCGCCGAGGGCCGGAGGTTGCGCCAGTGGACTTTGGTTGCGAATCGGTGTCCGGTCAGGCGAGGAGACGGGTGCGGGCATCCTCGTACTCGGCGGCGAGCTGCCGCACCAGGTCGTCCACCGACAGCACGTCGTCGATCGCGCCGATGCCCTGGCCGGCGCCCCAGATGTCCTTCCAGGCCTTGGCGTCGCCCCCGGAACCGAAGTTCATGGCGCTCGGGTCGGAGACCGGCAGGTCGTCGGGATCGAGCCCGGCCGCCGCGATGCTGCCCCGGAGGTAGTTGCCGTGCACGCCGGTGAACAGGTTGCTGTAGACGATGTCGGCGGCCCGGCTGTCGGCGATCATCTGCTTGTAGGCGGGCTCGTTGTTGGCCTCGGTCGTCGCGAGGAACGCCGATCCGACGTACGCGAAGTCGGCGCCAGCGGCCTGGGCGGCGAGGATCGACCGTCCGTGGGCGATGGCGCCCGACAGCAGCAGGGGGCCGTCGAACCAGGTGCGGATCTCCTGGACCAGGGCGAACGGCGACTGGGTGCCGGCGTGGCCGCCCGCACCGGCCGCCACGGCGATCAGGCCGTCGGCTCCCTTGTCGACGGCCTTGCGCGCGAACTCGTTGTTGATGACGTCGTGCAGGACGATGCCGCCGTAGGAGTGGATGGCCTCGTTGATGTCGACGCGTGCGCCGAGCGAGGTGATGACGATCGGCACCTCGTGGGCGACGACGGTCTCCATGTCGGCCTCGAGCCGGTCGTTGGAGCGGTGCACGATCTGGTTGACGGCGTAGGGCGCGACGGGACGCTCGGGGTGCTCGGCGGCGAACGCCGCGAGCTCGGCGTCGATGCGGGTCAGCCAGGTGGCCAGATCGGACTGCGGACGGGCGTTGAGGGCTGGGAAGGACCCGATGATGCCGGCCTGGCACTGCGCGATCACGAGCTCGGGGCCCGAGGCGATGAACATGGGCGATGCCACGACGGGCAGGGTGAGCGGACGGGTCAAGATCTCGGGCAGTGTCATGTCAGAAACGTAGCAATCCTGGTTCGTCGCTGCAACTCGTTGCATAGTACGTCCGAGAGGTGACATCCTGTTCTGGGAACCTGCTAGATTGCCGTCGCCAGTCAACTCGACGATGAGCCAGGGAACCCGGTGAGACTCCGGGACTGACGCGCAGCGGTGAGGGTGACGGGCGGAGCACGAGGCCACTGGACCCACCGGTCTGGGAAGGCGCGCCGTCCGGTTGATCCCGAGTCCGAAGACCTGCTGGCCGCAGACCGCCGGTCTGCGTCGACCGCCCACCAGGCTTCGCGCACGAGCCTCCGGACCCGGAACAGATCACTCCCATGCCACGTCACCCTGCCCTGCTGACCCCTGCCCTGCTGACCCCTGCCCTGCTGGCCGCCGCGCTGCTGCTGACGGCCTGCGCCGGCGCCCCTCGTCTCGGCCGGGTCATGGATCTGGCCGATCGTCGGTGGCAGACGCTGTCGGGCGGGGAGCGGCAGCGGGTGCAGCTCGCTCGGGCACTGGCGCAGGACGTCTACGGAGTGCGGACCACGATCGACCGGCATCCGGTGGCAGACCGGCTGCACGTGGTGTGGCGGGCCTGAGACGTCCACGCCCGGGACGTCATCACCGTCGCTGCGACGCACGTACTGCTGTGATGACGTCCCCGAGATCCTGGGCGGGGGATCAGCTGGCGATGAAGTCGAGGAGGATCGTGTTGATCTCCGCGGCGTGCGTCCAGAGCAGGCCGTGCGGCGCGCCCTCGATCTCGATGTACGTCGCGGACGGGAGCGCCTTGGTGAACTCCCGACCGGTCGAGTCGATCGGCAGGATGTTGTCGGCCGTGCCGTGCACGATCAGCGACGGGACGTCGATCTTGGGGATGTCGGCCCGGAAGTCGGTGAGCCACGTCGGCACGACGGCGAACGCGGCGAACCACGAGGCGCTGACGGCGGTGTTCCAGTTTCCGCGGACGACGGCTTCGCTGACCTTCGAGCCGAGGTTCTCGTCGAGGTTGTAGAAGTCCTGGTAGAAGTCGTCGTACCAGGCGAACCGGTCGGTCGTCGCGGCCGACTGGATGCCGTCGAAGACCTCCTGCGGCACGCCGGCCGGGTTGTCGTCGGTCTGCAGCAGGAAGGGCTCGAGCGAGGCCAGGAAGGCGGCCTTGGCGACGCGACCCGATCCGTAGGTGCTGATGTAGCGCGCGACCTCGCCGGTGCCCATCGAGAAGCCGACCAGGACGACGTCGGTCAGGTCGAGCGACTCGAGCACCGCGTTGAGGTCGGCGGCGAAGGTGTCGTAGTCGTAGCCGACGGTCGGCTGGCTCGACTGGCCGAACCCGCGTCGGTCGTACGTCACGATGCGGTAGCCAGCGTTGAGGAGCGCGAGAGTCTGCTTCTCCCACGAGCGGCCGTCGAGCGGGTAGCCGTGGATCAGCACGACGGTCTGGCCCGTGCCGTTCGTCGTCAACGGTGCGTGGTCCTCGACGAAGAGCTGGATGTCCTGGCCGTTCTCCTGGCCTGCGGTGACGAATGCCATGTCGACTCCTTCAAGTTCTAACCTGTTGAGGTGGTTTAACCGGTTAGATTAACATAGGCAGAAGGCATCTAACTGGTCAAGTCGATTGGTATGGTTAGACCGTGAATGCCAGGGAAACGTCGTCGACGTCGTTGCTGCTGGACCTCGTCAACTCCAGGATCCGGTGGCCCGACGGGCTGGTGGACGAGCTGGGCGACGACGCGCAGGCGTGCCAGTGGCTGCAGGAGCGCGGCGGCTCCGGGTCGTCTGACGAGATCGCCGGCGCGCGCGAGGTGCGGCCCGTGCTGGTCGACGTCCTACGTGGTGACGGTGAGGTCACCGCGCTCGAGCCGTGGCTGGTCGACATGCGCAAACGGGCCACCTTGGTCGACGGTGTCATCACCTGGTCGCTCGACGTCCCGGACCGCCGGGTCGTCGGCGTGCGGGCCATCGAGGAGTGGGCCTCGCTGCAGACGCCCTCCGGGTCGCGCATCCGCGCCTGCGCCGATCCGGACTGCCAGCACTTCCTGCTCGACCGCAGCGCTTCCAACCGGCGCAGGTGGCACTCGATGGAGCAGTGTGGCAATCGCAGCAAGGCGCGGCGGCACTACGCCCGCACGAAGACGTCCGCGGGAGAGTAGTGTGCGAAGCAGGGCGGTGGGTGATGCGGCGCACGCGGCGCAGGCCTCGTGCATACTACTAGTATGTGACATTCTCTCGGTATGACTGATGCACCCACCCTCCCGCCGGTCCCCCCGCTGCCGCGCGTCGATCTCCTGATCCGCAGCTCGCAGCGTCTCGCCGCCGTCCCCGGACTGACCGAGCAGGCCCTGCGCTGGCACCACGACGCCGTCGCCCAGCGAGCGGTCGTCGCCCGCGAGGCACGCCGGCTGTCGGCGCCACGGCTGTGGCCCGACACGATCGCCTCCTTCCTGTCGACGAGCTGGCGGGTCGTCAGCGTCGCCGCGCCGGGTGCCCCGTTCCAGCTGCTGGCCGTCGCCTCGGCCGCGGTCGGCCTGCGGATCGAGCCGTCCGAGGCCAGCGCCGGGACGCTCGAACGCGTCCAGCGCCTCGTCCGCGCCGGCGGTCCCGCCTACGTCAAGCTCGGCCAGTTCATCGCCACGGGCGACGGGCTCGTCCCCGACGAGTGGGTCAAGGCCTTCGCCTGGTGCCGCGACGAGGCCCCCGCACTGGAGCCCGGCGTCGCGCAGGAGGTCATCGCCCGCGAGCTCGGCCCGGAGCGCGACCGGCTGGAATGGGTCGACGACGAGCCGCTCGCTGCCGGATCCATCGGCCAGGTGCATCGCGGCCGCCTCACCGACGGCACCGAGGTCGTCGTCAAGGTGCTGCGCCCGGGGCTGCGCCGCCGGTTCCGCACCGACATCGAGACGTTGGCGCTCGCGTCGGCGGCCGCCGAGAAGCTGCACGCCGGTGCGCGGTCAGCCAACCTCACTGGCTTTGTCGAGCTGTTCGCGCAGCTCGCCCTGGAGGAGCTCGACTTCCGGCTGGAGGCCGCCAACCTCGTCGACTCCAGCGCCGTCCTCGAGTCGATGGGAGCCGACCACATGATCGCTCCGCGACCCATTCCCGGCATGGTGACGGAGAAGGTCCTGGTCATGGAGTACCTGCCGGGTGTCTCCTACTCGCGCCTCGACCAGACCCGTGAGCTCGACGGCGAGCGGCTGCTGCGCACCGGCATCCAGGGCGTCGTCGAGGCGACCCTCAAGCATGGGGTCTTCCACGGCGACCTGCACGCCGGCAATGTGCTCATCGACGAGTCGAAGGGATCCTTCTCGCTCGTCGACTTCGGCATCGCGGGACGCCTCGACGCGACGCAGCGTGCGGGGCTCGTCCAGTACCTCACGGCATGGGCGATGAACGACGCCCGCGGTCAGATCGAGGCGATGCGGGCCTTCGGTGCCATCGCGGGCGACGCGGTGATCGACACCCTCGTCGACGAGCTGCAGGTCGAGCTCGACCTGCTGCAGGACCGCGCTCGGGGCGAGGTGACGTTCGACCAGCTCGGCATCACGCTCGGCCGCCTGCTGCAGGTGCTGGCCCGCAACGGGTTCCGGATGCCGAAGGACCTCGTCCTGTTCTTCAAGAACCTGCTCTACCTGTCGGGCTTCGCAGCCAGCGTCGCGCCCGAGACGGACGTGCTCACGGTCGTGCAGGACATCCTGCTGGAGCTGCTCGCGGACCCGGAGGTCGGCTTCAGCGACGCCGCGCCGTCGCGCGACGTCGCCTGACCGTCCCTACGCCTGGTCGAGCGTCGGGTAGTCGATGTAGCCCTCGGCGTCGCCGCCGTAGAACGTCGCCTGGTTCGGCTCGTTGAGCTCGGCGCCGGTCTTCCAACGGACCGCCAGGTCGGGGTTCGCGATGTACTCGCGCCCCACCGCGACCAGGTCGGCGAGACCGCCGTCGACGATCTCCGTGACCTCGTCGAGCTGGGTCACGCTGGAGAAGCCCGTGTTGGCGATCAGGATGCCGCCGAAGCGCGTGCGGAGGTCCTTCACCAGATCGGTCCTCGGATCGGCCAGGATGCTCAGGTAGGCCAGGCCGAGCGGTGCGAGACCGTCGACGAGGTGGCCGTACGTCGCTGCTACGTCGGCCGCGTCCTCCTCGACGACGCCCTGCACGTTGTGGGCGGGCGAGATGCGGATGCCGACCTTCTCGGAGCCGATGGCCTCGGACACGGCCTGCGCGACCTCGATCACGAGGCGCGCACGGTTCTCGGGCGATCCGCCGTACTCGTCGGTGCGCACGTTCGACTTCGGTCCGAGGAACTGGTGCAGCAGGTAGCCGTTGGCGGCGTGGATCTCGACGCCGTCGAGGCCAGCCTCGATCGCGCTGCGCGAGGCGTGGACGAACTCGGCGACGATGCCGGGGATCTCGGCGGTCTCGAGCGCGCGGGGCTGTGCGTGGTCGAGCGGGCCGCCGGCCGTGATGATCTGGCCCTCCAGCGGGATCGCGCTGGGAGCGACGGTCTCGAGACCGTTCTTGTTGTCGGGGTGGGCGATGCGGCCGACGTGCATCAGCTGGACGACGATGTGTCCGTCGTTCGCGTGGACGGCGTCGGCGACCGCGCGCCAGCCGTCGATCTGCTCGGGGGAGTGGATGCCCGGCGTGTTGAGGTAGCCCTGGCCCACAGCGCTGGGCTGGGTGCCCTCGGTGATGATCAGGCCCGCACCGGCGCGCTGGGCGTAGTAGGTGGCGGCGATGTCACGCGGCACCTGCTTCTCGCCTGCACGGTTGCGGGTGAGCGGCGCCATCACGAAGCGCTGCGGAAGATCCCAGGCGCCGACCTTGATCGGCTCGAACACGTTGGACACGGTTGCTCCTTGACGTTGATGAGGCGCAGCCGATGGGCTGGCGCCTCCAGGTTCAACGTCGTCGCCCGGGCCGCATTCCCAGCGGCCGGTGTGGTGAATCAGACACCGCCCGCGCTGCCTCTCAGTGAGCGGTGGCGTAGCCCTGGCGGTATGTCGGGAGCTGCGGCACCCAGCCGGTGCTCCGCAGGCCGGCGTTGCTGAGCCGCTTGCCGTGGCCGGCGACCGGGTCGGCCGGCGCCGGCGCGTCGACACCGAGCCGGGTCGCGATGAACGCGGCGACCGTGCCGAGCTGGGACGGTTCGTCGTCGGTGCCGATGTAGAGCGGCTCGGGCGCGTCCGGCCGCGTCAGCAGGTGGACGACGGCTGCCGCGGCGTCGTCGCGGTGGATCCGGTTGGTCCAGCGGTGCGGGTCGTCGATGCGACCGTCGCGCACCTGGTCGATCAGGCGGGTGCTGCCGTGGCCGTAGAGGCCCGACAGTCGCACGACCGTCCCGCCGGGAACCCGCTCGGCGAAGACCCGCTCGGCCTCCAGCAGCATCCGGGCCGGACCGTCGGCGGGCTCCGGTGGCGTCGACTCGTCGATCAGCACGTCGGGTCCGATGTCGCCGTAGACGGCGGTGGACGACACGAGGACCGCCCGCCGAGGCGTCTGCCCGGCGGCCTCCACCGCGTCGAGGGCCCTCGCCATCCCGTCGACGTACGTCGCTCGGTACGACTCCTCGCTGCGGGGCCGCGCGGTGAGCGCGACGACGAGCAGGTCGAGCTCGAGGGGAGGGAGTGCGGGCTGATCCCGGGTCAGATCGGCCGACAGGCCGCGCAGGGGTGGGGGCACCAGCTCGGCCCGTCGGCGGATCGCGAGGACGTCGTGGTCGAGTGCCGTCAGCCGCAGGCCGATGTCGGCGCCGAGATCGCCGCAGCCGATGAGGAGTGCGCCCATCAGAAGGTGCCCATCAGAAGGGGGGCCAGGGGATCGCGGGCATGCCACCGTGCGGCCGGGGGAAGCGCTTCTTCCGCAGCAGCCGGTCGCAGCGAGCCGCTAGGGCGGCGAGCTCGAATCCCGTGAGCAGATCGGTGAGCTGCTCTCCCAGCTCGCCGGCCAGTGCCTCGCGGACGCGCTCGATGCCCTCCAGCTCGTAGGGCTGCAGCGGCTCGTCGACCCAGCCCCACAGCACGGTGCGGAGCTTGTGCTCGGAATGGAACGTGAGCCCGTGGTCGATGCCGTGGCGGTGGCCGCCGGTCATCTCCAGGATGTGGCCGCCCTTGCGGTCGGCGTTGTTGGTGACGATGTCGAACACGGCCATGCGGCGCAGGGGGACGGTGTCCTCGTGGATCAGGGCGACGGGTCGGTCCCGGGCGTCGTACCCGTCGAACACGTGGCGCCAGCCCTCGTCGGGGACGTTGCCGGCGGCCACCAGGGCGACAGCCTCCTGCTCAGGATCGACCTCCTGCCACAGCTGCACCATGCCCGGCCCCATCGGGCCCTCGCGGAGCCACGTGCGCGGCACGAGGTCCCAGCCGAACGCCTCGGACACCAGGTAGGCGGCCGCCTCGCGACTGGCCAGGTCGCCGTCGGGGAAGTCCCACAGCGGCTGCTCGCCGGCGATCGGCTTGTAGACGATCTGCACGTCGCCGATGCGTCCGACGAACGTCGCGTTGGACGCCGACATGATGCGCCCGTCGAGCTCGATGTCGCCGGTCACCAGGGCGGCGGGAACGGTCACCGGAACCCTTCGGGCAGCTCGCAGATGTGATCGTCGGAGTCCATCGGAAGGCGGCACAGCACGCACAGGGGCCGTCCGGCGCCGACGACCTCGCGGGTGCGCTTGGCGAACGCGCGGGCGGTGCCGACCGGGATGCGCACCCGCAGGACCTCCTCCGGCTCGATCTCGATCTCCTCGGCGTCCTCCAGCTCCTCGATGTCGATCAGCGGGATCGGGAACGCGTCGATGACCAGCTGCGCCGTGGTCGGGTCCCAGCCGAGGCTCATCGCGCCGACCCGGAACTCCTCCTCGACCGGTTGCGCGAGGGGGTCGTTGTCGACCAGGCCCTCGGGCGTCAGCGCCGGGATGCTGTACGGGTTGCCGTCCTCGGCCATCAGCGTGTCGAGGACCTCCTCCATCCGCTCGGACAGCGCGGCCGCCTGCTCCTTCTCGATCGCGACGCTGATCAGCTGCGAGGGGGTCTGCGCCTGGAGGTAGAACGTCCGTGCCCCGGGCTCACCGACGGTGCCGACGACCAAGCGGTCGGGCCAGTCGAATCCGTGGACGATGGGTGCCATGCGTCAATCCTAGGAGCGCTCGGGGGACGGCGCCTCCGGGCCTGCCCCACCGCCGACCTGGGCGTCGTCGGTGGGTGGCTTGGCCCGCAGCCAGGACAGGTCGCCCGCGTCGGTGTTGGTCGTCACGACGTCCGGCCGGCTCGCGCCATAGCGGACGATCGAGACCGACGCCGGGTTCACGTTGATGCGTTGGAAGAGGTCGAGGTGCATGCCGTAGGCGTCGGCGAGGATCGACTTGATGATGTCGCCGTGGCTCACCGCGACCCACACCGCGCCGGGACCGTGCTGGGCCTCGAACGCCGCATCGTGACGACGGATCGCGGCGACGGCGCGGGCCTGCATCGTGTGCAGTGACTCCCCGCCGGGGAACGCCGCGGCGGAGGGCTGGGTCTGGACGACCTTCCAGAGGTCCTCCTTGGCGAGCTCTGCGAGCTTGCGGCCCTGCCAGTCGCCGTAGTCGCACTCGGTGATGCCACGGTCGATCGTCTGCGTCGGCTCGCCCTCGAGGTGCTTGAGGATGGCGCGGGAGGTCTGGCGGCAACGCTCCAGCGGGCTCGACACCACGCCGACGACCGGCACCACCGCGAGACGTTTGCCGGTGCGGTCGGCCTGTCCGCGACCCACCTCGTCCAGCTTGACGCCGGCGGTGCGTCCGGCGAGCACGCCGCTCGCGTTGGCGGTCGTGCGGCCGTGCCGCACCAAGATGACTGTGGCCATGCGACGAGCCTACGGGGGAGTCGCGTCTCAGCGACCGCGGAGCATCTCCTCGGTCGTCGCGAACTTCACCCGCGGACGTCCCGCCGAGGCCCCCTTCGAGCGTTCGGCCGCGTCGATGCGCTTGCGACGGCGGCTGCCGACGACGTCGATGCCACGGGATCGCAGCATGCGGGCGAACGCGCGTGGGCTGCGCGCCGGTGAGGTGAGGCGGTGCTCGCGAGCGTCGACCAGCAGCGTCGCGACGGTCTCCTGGGCGTCGGTGCGGTTGGCGCCGATGCCACCGGTGGCGCCGCGCTTGATCCAGCCGACGACGTACGTGCCGGGCAGCGGCTCGCCCGTGTGGGGGTCGATGACGCGTCCGGCGTCGTGGGGGATCGTCGCGGTCAGCGCGTCGAACGGCAGGGAGTCGACCGGCGTGCCGCGGTGACCGGTCGAACGGACCACCAGGCCGGTCGGCACCGCGTCGGAGCGCTCGGTCCCGGCGCGACCGAGCCGGACGCCCTCGACCCGCTCGACGCCGACGATCTCGTCGACCGTGCGGTGGAAGGCCAGCACGAGACGGCGGCCGGCCGGGGGAGCCGACGCCCAGTCGACGTCGACCTGCGGGACGTCGGTGAGCAGGGCAGCCTTCGACCCGGCGGGGGCTGCGGCGATCTCGGCGGCGACGTCGGCATCGGCCTCGACGACGACCTCGATGCCGGCGGGCATCATCAGGAGCTCGGGTCGGGTGAACGCGGCCTGCTCGGGGCCACGGCGGCCGAGGACGACGACCTCGCGGACGGACCCGGCCCGCAGCGCCTCGAGGGCGTGATCGGCGATGTCGGTGCGCTCGAGCGTCGTGACGTCGCCCAGCAGGATGCGAGCGACGTCGAGGGCGACGTTGCCGTTGCCGACCACGACGACGCGGTCGGTCGCCACGTCGACGGCATCGGTCGGCACGTCGGTGTGGCTGTTGTACCAGCCGACGACCTCGGGCGAGCCGTGCACGCCGACGAGGTGCTCGCCGGGCACGCCGAGCTCGCGGTCGAGGCGCGCACCGACGGCGTAGATCACGGCGTCGTGGTGCTCGAGCAGGTCGGCGTGCGTCACGTCGCCGCCGACGTCGACGTTGAGGTACATCCGGGTGCGCGGGTGGTCGTACGTCCACGTGAACATCTCGGCGAGCCGCTTGGTGTCGGGGTGGTCGGGCGCCACACCTGCGCGCACCAGACCGCCGACGACGGGCAGGCGTTCGACCATCGAGACCTGGGCCGACGTCGTGGTCAGCAGCTCGCGCGCGGCGTAGGAGGCCGAGGGCCCGTTGCCGACGATCGCGACGCGCAGCGGCTGCTCGCGGGGCTCCTCGACGACGGGGAACGTCGGGACCGACCAGCTCGTCTGGGCCGCCCGGTCGACGTAGTAGGCGGTGTTGATGTCGATGAAGACCTGCTCGTTGCCCTCCAGCAGCTCGAGGGGCTTGACCGCCGAGACGGGGCACGCATCGGCACAGGCGCCGCAGTCGATGCACGAGTTCGGATCGACATACACCATCTCGGTGAGGCCGAAGTCCGGCTCGCCGGGGGCGGGGTGGATGCAGTTGACCGGGCACACCGACATGCACGAGGCATCGGCGCAGCAGGCCTGGGTGACGACGTACGTCATGGGCGGACTCCTGCGCTCAGAGCATGTGCACGGCGCGGTAACGACGCATCGCGGCCGGGGTGAGCAGGCCGGCCTCGGACAGGAAGTCCATGAGGTGGACGCAGCTCAGGCGCATGAGGTTGTGGTGGTGCTCGTTGTTCCGGGCGGCCTCGAGCGCGCGCTTCCTGTCCAGCCCTGCCGCCTCGTAGACAGCCGGGTTGACCATGCTCTTGACGATGACGAACGCGGCCGTCGCGATGACCCAGGCGCTCTGGCGACGACGCAGGGCGCTGACACCCTCGAGGTGCTGACGGATCTCGTGCCGAGCGAACTTCATGTGGCGCGCTTCCTCGACGACGTGGATCTTGCTGCTCGTACGGACGATCGGCAGCACGTTCTCGCCGCGCATCCAGTCGCGCTGCATGACGTCGAGGATCTCCTCGGCGACCAGGATCGAGCCGTAGGCGACCTCGTTGGACGCGACGGTCTTGAGGCCGCGGGCGACCTCGACGACGGCGCGGTGCGGGACGTAGTGGGGTACGCCCATCGTCTCGCACGCGCGGGC
>JBKJIW010000014.1:0-136016 GCA_046598255.1 Aeromicrobium sp.
CACCGCAGTCGTCGACGCCACCCACCCCTTCGCCGCCGGCATGAGCGCCAACGCCGTGGCGGCGTGCGCCGCCGATCCATCGACGGGTTCGCTGGGTACGCCGCTGCTGCGCCTGGAGCGTCCGGGCTGGGCGGACGCGCCGGGCGCCGACCGGTGGCACTGGGTCGACAGCCACGACGAGGCGGCCGCGCTGACGGCGACCCTGGGCCAGCGACCGTTCCTCACGGTGGGCCGGCAGTCGCTGGACCGGTTCGTGGGTCCGCTCGCGCGCACCGCCGCCGTGGCCAGGGTCGTCGATCCGCCCGACCTCGAGCTGCCGAGGGCCTGGACGCTTCTCCTGAGCCGCGGACCGTACGACCTGGATGGCGAACGGTCGCTGATGGCGACCCTCGACGTCCTGGTCACGAAGGACTCGGGTGGCCAGCACACGTGGCCGAAGATGCGGGTCGCCACGGAGATGGGCACCCCGGTCGTGGTCGTCCGCCGGGCCGCCGCGCCGGTCGGGGTCGACGTGGTCAGTGACGCGGCTGCTGCCGCCGCGTGGGTCGCGACGCGATCCACGCGCTGACGACCAGGGCGCCGACCGAGACAGCATCCGCGAGCCGGACGGACCTCGCGATGTCGGTGACGTCGGCGGGCCGACCGGAACCGAGGGTCGGCCGGTGCTCGACCCGGTCGCCGTAGACGTTGGTGCCGCCGAGCTGCACGCCGAGGGCCCCCGCGAACGATGCCTCGACGGGGCCGGCGTTGGGGCTGGGGTGGCGGCGCGCGTCGCGGGTCCAGGTCTCGAACGCCTCGACGGGGCGCCCGCCCACGAGCGGCGCGAGGACGGCGCCGAGCAGCGCCGCGAGCCTCGCCGGAGCCAGGTTGAGCACGTCGTCCAGGCGTGCCGACGCCCACCCGAACCGTTCGTATCGAGCGCTGCGGTGCCCGACCATCGCGTCGAGGGTGTTGGCCGCGCGGTACGCCACGAGGCCGCCGATGCCACCGACGGCGCCGGCCAGCAGCGGGGCCACGACGGCGTCCGACGTGTTCTCGGCGACGGACTCGACCGTCGCGCGGGAGATCTCGCCGGCGTCCAGCCGTGAGGGATCGCGGCCCACGAGGTGGGTGAGCTGCTCCCGTGCGGCCGGGAGGTCGTCGGCCTCGAGCCACGCGGAGACGTGCTGCGCCTCGCGGCCGAGGGAGCGCCCGCCGATGACGGTCCACGTCGTCGCCGCGGTGAGGAGGACGCGCAAGGCGGGGCGGTTCCGTGTGAGCCGGTCCGCCATCAGCCCGGCGGCGCCGGTGCCGCCGACGAGGATCGCGGTGTACGTCGCACCCGTGCGGCGGTCGTCGGCCCACAGGCGTTGCTCGAGATCGCCGGCGACGCGACCGAACCCGGCGACCGGATGGTGCCGCGCGGGATCGCCCAGGACGCGGTCGGCGGCGAAGCCGATGACGAGACCAATGGCTCGCGATCGCATGCGGGGCTCCTCGGGGACTAGGCTCACCCTGACATTAGCGAGGTGCCATGAAGGTTCTGGTCACGGGCGGGGTGCGCTCGGGCAAGTCGTTCCACGCCGAGTCGCTGCTCGTCGCCGAGCCCCGCGTCACGTACGTCGCGCCCGGCCCCGAGGCGGACCTGGACACCGACCCGGAGTGGGCCGCGCGCGTCGCCATCCACCGGGCCCGGCGGCCCGACCACTGGGCGACGGTCGAGACCCACGACCTCGCGACGGCGGTGCGAGAGGCCGACGGCGCCGTGCTGATCGACTGCCTCGGCACCTGGCTGACCTCGGTCATCGACGAGCTCGACGGATGGGACCAGCTGCGGGACGACTGGGAGCCGGTCCTGTTCGACCGGCTCGCCGACACGGTCGATGCGATCTCGGAGCACCCGGGCACGGTGGTCGCCGTCACCAACGAGGTCGGCATGAGCGTGGTGCCCGAGCACCGGTCGGGACGGATCTTCCGGGACCTCCTGGGCGTCGTCAACCAGCGGGTCGCGCAGGAGTGCGATGACGTGCTCCTGGTCGTCGCCGGCCGGATCCTGCGTCTCTAGCCGGAGCGGATTCCCAGGAGAACCCCGTTCTCGGTCACGTGACCCCTGTTGCAACGAGGGTCATGTGACCGGAAGCGGTGAGACCCTCCGCGGTTTCCGGGGTTCTCCTGGGAAACAACGGCCGGTCAGCGGAACAGGTGCGCGAACGTGGCGGCGTCGACTTCGGCGAGGGTGGCGGGGTGCCAGCGGGGTGACCGGTCCTTGTCGATGACCTGGGCGCGGATGCCCTCTGCCATGTCGGGGACGCCGACCAGGTGGGTCGACACGGCAAGATCCTGGTCGAGGGCGGCCCGCAGGTCGGGCCGGGTCGCGGCCCGGCGCAGCGCGGCGAGGGTGATGGTCACGGCGGTCGGCGAACGGGCCTCGATCTCGTCGGCCGCCGCCCGGGCAGCCTCGATGCCGGACGAGCGGAGCCGCCGGACGATCGCGAGCACGTCGTCGCCGGCGTACGCGGCATCGATCCAGGCGCGTTCAGCAGCCAGTGACGAGGCGGGGACGTCGACCGCGAGCCGGGCCAGCACGTCGTCCGGCTGCCCGGTCTCGAGCGCCCGGGCCAGCTCGGGGAGCAGGTCGGACGGCACCAGGACGTCGGCCATGCCAAGCGCGATCGCATCGGCTCCGTCGGCGGTGGCCACCGTGAGGGCGAGATGGGTGCCGAGCTCACCGGGGGCGTGGGCGAGGAGCCACGGCCCGCCGACGTCCGGCACGAAGCCGATGCGCGTCTCCGGCATCCCGACGGACGTCCGCTCGGTGACGACCCGGTGTGAGGCGTGCGCCGAGATGCCGACGCCGCCGCCCAGCACGATGCCGTCCATCACGGCGACGACCGGCTTGGGGTACGTCGCGATGGTGTGGTCGAGGACGTACTCGTCGCGCCAGAACGAGATGGACTCGTCGGTGCGGTCGCGGGCCGACCGGTACATGCCCTGCAGGTCGCCGCCCGCGCACAGGCCGCGGTCGCCGGCGCCCGAGACCAGCACGCACCGCACGGAGTCGTCGGACGTCCACCCGTCGAGGGCGGCCTGCATGGCGTCCACCATCTCCGGGACGAGGGCGTTGATCGCGCGTGGGCGGTTGAGGGTCAGGACGCCCAGGTGTCCACGCTGCTCGACGATGACGAGCGGCTCCGCCGGCGAGGGGAGGGAGTTCGTCATGATGCCGCCAGAAGCATCGTCGCGAGGGTGACCTCGATCGCCGCACCGAAGACGTCGCCGGTCACCCCGCCGAGACGGCGCACGCAGCGGTACGTCAGTGCGGCGCCCACCGCGAGACCGGCGCCCGCCGCGACGAGACCGCGCCACCAGTCGAGGCCGGCCCACTCGAGCACCCCGGTCAGGGCCGCACCGACCACGAGCCACGTCAGGACCGTCGCAAGGGGGCTCACGGTCTGGACGTACGAGACGGCGAGGCCGCTGGCACGGGCCGGGGGCACGCCCCGCGCGCAGGTGACGGCCAGGATCGCTCGCGAGGCGCACACCAGGATCCCGGCGACCACCGGACCGCGCGGCAGCGAGAGGAGCGCGGCGAACGAGGCGACCTGGAGGCCGAGGACCAGCACCAGCGCGGCGGATCCAGCGGGGCCCGAGCTGCCACCCTTCATGACCTCCAGGGAGCGCTCGGAGTCGTAGGACGCCGTCAGGGCGTCGGCGACGTCCGACAGCCCGTCGAGGTGCAGCGCCCGACTGCCGAGGGCGAGCGCGCCGACCATCACGACGGCGACGGCCAGCGAGGCCAGCCCGAGCTCGCGGCCGGCCCAGCCGATCAGTGCCACCGCGACCCCCAGGGGGACCACGGCGAGGGGAGCGAGCAGCATCGCCGCACCGGCGACCCGGCGGTCGACGTTCTGCGGATGCCCCACGCGCAGGGCGGTCAGGGTGCCGACCGACAGGCGCCAGGCATCGAGCATCACTGCAGGTCGGCGAGCAGCGCGACCTGGGACAGGATGAGCGCGGCCGAGCGCACGATCGGCACTGCGGCGACCGCTCCGCTGCCCTCACCCAGGCGCATCCCGAGATCGAGGATCGGCTCGAGGCCCAGCTTGTCGAGGGCCAGCGACTGGGCCGGCTCGGTCGACCGGTGTCCGGCGGCGAACCACGCGGCGGCACCCGGGGCGAGGCGGTCGGCCATGACGGCGGCCGCGACGGAGATGACCCCGTCGAGCAGCACGGGGACGCCCGCGCGGGCGGCGGCGGCCATGAAGCCCGCCGCGGCGGCGAGGTCGGCGCTGCCAAGGGCCGTGAGGGTCTCGACGGGGTCGTCGGTGCGCGCGCCGGCCCGGTCGAGGGCCTGCTGGACCACGGCGGTCTTGTGCGCCAGGCCGGCCTCGTCGATGCCGGTGCCACGGCCCGTGACCTCGGAGGCGGGCAGGCCGAGCGAGGCGGCGATCAGGGCTGCGGCGGGAGTCGTGTTGCCGATGCCCATGTCGCCGCTGATGAGCAGCTGGGCGCCGGCGGCGATCTCCTGGGCTGCGACGGTCTCGCCGGCGGCGATGGCCTGGCGGGTCTCGTCGGCCGTCAGCGCATCCTCGAGGTGGATCGCGCCGGAGCCGCGACGCACCTTGAACGCGGTGACGTCGGCGTCGACGCCCGCGAGGTCATCGTCCACGCCGAGGTCGAGCACCCGCACGGTCACGCCGTGCTGGGCGGCGAGGACGGACACCCCCGCCTTGCCGGCGAGGAACGTCCGCACCATGGCGGGCGTGATGGCCTTGGGGAACGCCGAGACGCCGTGGTCGGAGACGCCGTGGTCGCCGGCGAAGATGACGGCACGCACGCGGTCGACCGGGGCGGGGGGCACCTGCCCCTGGGTCGCGGCGACCCAGACCGCGAGGTCGCCGAGGCGTCCGAGGGCGCCGGGAGGCGTGGCCAGACCGGCGAGGCGGGCCGCGGCCGCGGCCCGGACCTCACCTGAGGGCGCGGCGACGGGACGGGTCACAGCGAGGCCGCCAGGTCCCGGCGGGCAGTCCTGGCGGTCTCCTGCTCGTACAGTCGGCCGATCAGACCGGCCAGGATGATGCCGATCGCGGCCCACAGCGTCAGGTTGGTCAGGAGCGAGGCACGGCGGAAGTACCAGAGGGTGTCGCCCGGGAAGGTGCCGATCTCGTTGACGGTCGGGAGCATCAGCCCGACCCCGACCACGATGACCAGGAAGATGCCACCGGACGCGAGGAGCGTGCGGTAGGTGCCGATGCGACCCAGGAGCCGGCGGGCCAGCAGCACCACGCCGATCATCGCCAGGATCGACACGGCCTGGATCGTGAAGTAGTAGAGGGTGCGGTCGCCCAGGGTGTCCTCGTTGCCGACGGCCGGGGGCGTCGCCGGGTACTTCACGAACGGCACGAGCCAGGCGGCTACGAAGCCGAGCGCTGCGACCATCGCGGTCGACTGGCTGGGACGAAGCCGTCCGAGGCGTCCGACGGCGAAGGCCGAGATCAGTCCCACGACGCCACCGAAGGCGGTGCTGACCGCGAAGATGCCGGTCGCCAGGCCCCATGTCGACTGCTTGTTGCGCGACACCTCGGTGCCGCCACCTTCCTCGTGGGAGTGGGAGTGCCCATCCTCGGCGACAGCGGAGGCGCCCGAGTCAGCGGGAGAGGCTGCAGCGCCCGCCTCCTCGACCGCGATCGCGGCGTCGACCTGCGGCTCGCCGACCGTGTAGGAGACGGCGAAGGCGAAGATGCCGGCCAGCAGGCCCGCGAGCAGGCCCCTGACCAGGAAGTTGCGTGGGGTCATGGGTTCAGTTCCGAATCATCACGTCGGTGCAGTGCATCGAGTCTGGGTAGCGCGAACAGACCGACCAGCCCCCGGGGCTGGTCGGTTCAGGAGGCAGGCGTCAGTGGCAGGGGAAGCCGAGCAGGTGGCGTCCGTCGTGGACCCACTCGTGGACGGCGTTGCCGGCGGGGATCGACACGATGCCCTGGTCGGCGCTGATGAAGAACAGCACGATGGCGGCGACGAGGAAGACGAACGTGGCCCAAGGGGCGAGCTGCGCTACCGGGATCGTCGGGATCTCGACCTCGGGAGAGGCGATGGCCTGCGACATGAGAACTCCTAGTGGGATGAGTGCGTCCCGTGGATGGATGTGACCACCACGCCCGCGGGTCTGGCTTCGCCTCAGCACGTACGGTCTGGGGCGTCACAGTAGCGCGACTGCGCCGGACTCTCACCGGCTTCCTCGAGTGTGGTGCTCACATCCTAGGGATGGGGGGTCGGAGGGTCAACGAGGGGGCAGGATGACGTCGACGGTGTGGTCGACGGGATCGACCCAGGTGATCGACCCGTTGGCGGGCAGCTCCGGGCGGGAACCGCTCAGGAGACCGACGGCCAGGCCGATCGTGTCACCGTGGCTGACGGCGACGGTGTGCTCGGGCAGGTCGCGGTCCACGATCTGCTGCACCCGCACGAGTACGCTCGGGAAGTCCTCCTCGAGGCCCTTCTCGAGCAGCAGCGGCTCGATCTCGACCTCCAGCCCGAGCCGTTCTCCGATGATCTCGGCGGTCTGGCGTGCGCGGGTCGCCGGTGAGCTGAGCAGTCGGACGACGCCTCGGCCGACGAGGGCGTCGGCGGCGTGGCCAGCCTGCTCGCGACCCAGATCGGTCAGCGGGGGGCTCAGCTCGTGGCCCTGCATCCGGTCCATGACGTTCCAGGTCGACTGGCCGTGGCGGACCCAGAGGATCATCGGTCCGTCCCGCCGAGCCCCGGGATGTCGGCGACCGCCCCGATGACCGCGACCGCGGGGGCGACGAGGCCCGCGGCGGATGCGGCGTCGTCGATCGTGCCGAGCGTGGCCCGGACGACACGCTGGCTGGGCAGCGTCCCGTCGGCGACGACCGCGGCGGGGGTGTCGGCATCGAGCCCGCCCTCGACGAGGGCAGCGCAGATCGTCCCGAGGGTGCGGACACCCATCAGGACGACGATGGCCGTGCCGGAGCGGGCGAGTGCGGCGTAGTCGAGCGTGCTGTCGGCGTGGCCGGGCGGGACGTGGCCGGAGATCACGGTGAAGCCCTGGTTGAGGCCCCGGTGGGTGACGGGGATGCCGGCGAGTGCGGGAGCAGCGATGGCCGAGCTGACCCCGGGGACCACGTGCGTCGCGATGCCGGCGTCGATGCACGCGAGCAGCTCCTCGCCGCCACGACCGAACACGAAGTTGTCGCCGCCCTTGAACCGCACGACGTGGCGGCCGGACTTGGCGTGCTCGACCAGCAGGCGGTTGATCTCGTCCTGGCTGGTCGACCGTCCGCCCGGGACCTTCGCGACGTCGATCACCTCGGCGTCGGTGCGGGCCCAGGCCAGGGCGGCCAGCGGCGCCAGACGGTCGGTGACGATGACGTCCGCCGACTCGATCGCGGCACGTCCGGCCACGGTGACGAGCCCGGGGTCGCCCGGGCCGCCGCCCACCAGGGTGACCGAGCCGGTCCCGAGGATGCGGTCGTCGTCGTCGGGCGTCGTGGGGTGGCCCTTCAGCACGAGGTCGAACGGGGCGAGATCGCCCGGCTCGATCTCACGGGGCACCCACTCCAGGAGCCCCCGCGCGGCGAGGTCGTCGATCGTCGCGGTCACCCGGCTCGCGATGACCGTGACAGTGGCTCCGCCGTCGAGCAGCGCGGCGACCTGGCCGGCGGCGCGGATGTCACCTCCGACGACGGCGGCGCTCATGCCGGTGACGTTCAGGTCCATGAGCCGTCCACCCTCAGTGCGGCCAGCAGCTTGCGGGCGGTGTCGGGGCGACGGACCGCGATGCGGACCCACGAGTCGTCGAGCCCGGGGAAGGTGTCGGCCCGGCGCACGGCGTAGCCGGCATCGCGCAGACGCTGGTGCAGTCCGTGGCCGACCTTGGCGAGTACGAACGGCGCAGCCGGCGCGACGTGCGAGATGCCGAGCTCGGTGAGCCCGTCAGTGAGCACGGCCCGGTGCTGCGCGATGCGGGTCGCCCGCTGCGCGGCCTCTGCCTGCGCCTGGTCGGAGGACGTGGCGATCATGGCGGCGACGGCCTGGGCCGACACCGACCACGGTGACTGCTGCGAGCGCAGGTCGTCGATGAGCGTGCGGTCTCCGACGACGTAGCCGGCGCGGACGCCCGGGATGGACCACAGCTTGGTCAGGCTGCGGACGACGAGCAGGCCCGGCAGCGGTGTGCCGGCGAGGGAGTGCCGCTCGCCGGGGACGGAGTCCATGAACGCCTCGTCGACCACGACGACCCGGCCCGGGCGCAGCAGGGCGCGCAGGGTCTGCGCGGCGTGCAGGACGCTGGTTGGGTTGGTGGGATTGCCGATCATCACGAGATCGGCCCGGGCCGGGACGCGAGCTGTGTCGAGGGCGAAGCCGGCGCCCGGGTCGCACAGGACGTGCTCGGGGGTGTGGCCGGCGGCCATCAGCGCGGCGTCGGGCTCCGTGAACTGCGGGTGGACGACGACCGGGTGCTTCCACGGGCGGGCCCGCGCGATGAGGCTGAAGGCCTCGGCAGCGCCCGCCGTCGCGAGGACCTCCTCGACCGGCCGGCCGTGGCGACGCGCGATCGACCGCTCCGCGCCGGAGGAGTCCGGGTAGGCGGCGACGTCGTCGAGACTGGCGCGCAGGGCCTCGTCGAGCCAGGCGGGGCGGTCGCCGTCGTGGATGTTGACCGCGAAGTCGACGAGGCCCTCGGAGAGCTCGGCGTCCCCGTGCCACGCGCGGGCCTCCGGCCCGCTCCGCGACTCCGTCGTGGCTGCGCTGCGCGCAGGCGTGTTGCCGAGCTTCGCTCGGCTTGTCGGCTTCAGTTCCGAGGGGCTCACCATCGGACCGTTCTCCACGTACGCGTGGACGGCGTCGGCGAAGCGCTGGGCCATCTGCGGGTGGCCGGCCCAGTGGGTGTGCAGGTACGAGGCGTGGAGGGTGTCGGATCCGATGCCGTGACCGACACCGTCGAGCAGCCAGGCGGCTGTCGCCTGGTCGACGGGCGCGGTCAATGCGGTGCGGTGGAACTCGTGGCCCGTGACGCGGGTGCCAGCGACGCCCATCAGCTGGTCGGTCGGGAGGACCACCGAGCGGTACGACAGGGTCAGACGAGGCGTCATGACCGCGTCGGCGTCGACGGCCCCCACCATCGGGATGCCGTCGACACTGCCGCAGAGGTAGAGCAGACCGGCGCACTCGGCGACGGTCGGCATCCCCGACGCGACGGCCGCGCGCAGGGACTCGCGCAGCGGCGCGTTGGCGGCCAGCCCGGCGGCGTGCACCTCGGGGAACCCGCCACCGAGGTAGAGGCCGGCCGTCCCGGCGGGCAACGACTCGTCGGTGAGGGGGTCGAACGTGACGACGTCGCAGCCGGCGGCGCGCAGCAGCTCCTCGGTCTCGGCGTAGCGGAAGGTGAAGGCCCGCCCGCCGGCCATGGCGACCACTGGCCTGGACGTCAGCGCACCGCCCGGGGGATGGACCTGCTGGGCCGGGTTCCAGGGCTCCTCGTCGAGGTCGGGCGCCGACCGGGCGAGCGCGAGGATCTGGTGGAGGTCGATCTTCTCCGCGATCTGGGCCGCGAGCCGGTCCAGCGCATGGGCGGCGTCGTCCCGCTCGTCTGCGGGCACGAGACCGAGGTGACGTGACGGAGCCACGATGCCGTCGTCGCGCTGCAGCACTCCGAGCACCGGGACACCGGTCGACTCGAGTGCGCTGACGACCTCGGCCGCGTGGCGTGCCGAGCCGGCCTTGTTGACGATGACGCCGACGATGCGTACCGACGGGTCGAAGGCGACCATGCCCTGCACGACCGCGGCGATCGAGCGCGAGGCGTGCGAGATGTCGACGACGAGGACGACCGGCGTCCGGGTGACGGTCGCGACGTGCGCCGTGGAGGAGAAGCCGTTGCCGCCGATCTGGCCGTCGTAGAGGCCCATGACGCCCTCGACGATCGCGATGTCGGCGGGTCGATCGCTGCCGACGCCCGCACCGTGCAGCAGCAGGGGCACCAGCCGGTGCTCACCGACCATGTGCGGGTCGAGGTTGCGGCCGGGCTTGCCGGTCGCCAGGGCGTGGTAGCCGGGATCGATGTAGTCCGGGCCGACCTTGTGGCACGACACGTCGTGGCCGGCGCGGCTCAGGGCGGCCATCAGGCCGGTGGCGATCGTCGTCTTGCCGTGGCCCGACGCGGGAGCGGCGATCACCAGTCTGGGAAGACTGACCGCAGCTGAATGATCCTTGCCTACCATTCGATGCCTCGCTGACCCTTCTGGCCGTTGTCGAACGGGTGCTTGACGTGCTGCATCTCGGTGACGAGGTCGGCGATCTCGACGAGGCGGGGGTCGGCGTGACGTCCGGTGATGACGACGTACTGCCGGCCCGGGCGGTTCGCGAGGGTCTCGACGACGTCGTCGACGTCGACCCAGCCCCACTTCATGGGGTACGTGAACTCGTCGAGGACGTAGAGGTCGTGACGCTCCTCGGCGATGCGGCGCTTGACCTCGGCCCAGCCCTCGGCCGCGTCGGCGGCGTGGTCGTCGTCAGAGCCCTCCTTGCGCGACCAGCTCCAGCCAGAGCCCATCTTGTGCCACTCGACGGGGCCACCGACACCGGTCGTGCCGTGCAGCTCGGCGAGGCGTTCGAGGACGGTCTGCTCGCCGATGCGCCACTTGGCGGACTTGACGAACTGGAAGACGCCGATGTCCCAGCCCTGGTTCCAGGCGCGCATGGCCATGCCGAACGCGGCGGTGGACTTGCCCTTGCCGTCGCCGGTGTGGACCATCAGCAGCGGCCGGTTGCGACGCTGCTTGGTCGTGAGCCCGTCGTCGGGGACGGTCAGCGGAACACCCTGGGGCATCAGGCCGCCCCGCTCTCGGGCAGGCCGCCGCGGACGACGTCGGTGAGGGCGGAGGCGCTGACCTCGCCGAGCGGGACGTACTCCGCCAACAGGTGGCCGGCCAGCTGCTGCGCTAGGCCCATGCGGAACGTGCCGGTCTCGCAGTCGATCACGAGGCTGGCGACGCCGGTCGCGCCGAGGTGGGCGGCGACCCGGTGGGCGCGGGCGAGCGCGTCGTCGCCGTAGGTGGCTCGACCGTCGGTGATGACGACGAGCAGGGGGCGGCGACGCGGGTCGCGGACGCGCTCGAGCCGCAGGACGTCGGCCGTCTTGAGCAGGGCCTCGGCCAGCGGTGTGCGTCCGCCCGCGGGCAGCTCGGCGAGACGGGTCGCGGCGATGTCGATCGACCCGGTCGGCGGCAGGGCGAGCTCGGCGCCGTCGGCGCGGAACGTGATGAGGCCGACCTTGTCGCGGCGCTGGTAGGCGTCCATCAGCAGGGACAGGATCGCCGTCTTGACCTGCTCCATGCGCCGACGGGCGGCCATCGAGCCGGAGGCATCGACGCAGAACAGGATCAGGTTGGACTCGTGTCCCTCCTTGATCGCCAGGCGCAGGTCGGACGCCCGGAAGTCGAGGCCGCCGGAGCCGGTCGCGCGACCGCGGGCGACCTGGTGGGGTGCGGCTGCGCGGATCGTCTCGGTCAGGTGGATCGAGCCACCGGCCGCGGTGCGGGGTGCGGCGCCGATGCGGCGTCCCGTCTCGGTGATGGCGCGCGAACGGCGTCCCGACTCGCCGGCGCCGGTGCCGCCGACCGTGAACAGCTTCGCCCGGTAGGGCTGCTGCGCCGAGGCGACCGTGACGTCCTCCACCCCGTCGCCGGTCTCTCCGGCTGAGCTGGTCGGATCCTCCGAAGACCCTTCGGTCCCCCCACTCGCAGAGCTCGTGGGGGCACCCCCGGGCTCAGGGGCCGTGTGCTCGCTGCTCGGCTGATCGCCGGCTGAGCCTGACGAAGCCTCGCCGTCGGGAGCCTCGCCGGTTGAGCCCGTCGAAGCCTCGTCGCCGTCGGTCTCGTCACCATCCTCCGGCCGCTGCGGTTCGGGCTCCGGCTCGTCGTCGTCGCCGAGGATCCGGTCGAGCAGGTCCTCGTCGATGCCGGGGGCGTCGAACGGGTTGCGGCGACGCCGGTGCGGCAGCGCGAGGCGGGCGGCGGCACGGATGTCGTCCCGCGTGACGGACGTGCGACCGTTCCAGGCGGCGTGCGCGGACGCCGCGCGGGCCGTCACGATGTCGGCGCGCATGCCGTCGACCTCGAACGCGGCGCAGACCTCGGCGATCTTCAGCAGGGCCCAGTCGCTGAGGTCGATGTCCTCGACGAGCTTCTGGGCCGCCTGGATGCGATCGGTCAGCGAGGCCTCGTCGTCGGCGAAGCGGGCCGCGAACGCGTCGGGGTCGGTCTCGTAGGCGAGGCGTCGCCGCACGACCTCGACACGGGTGGCGGGATCGCGGGGCGCCGCGACCTCGACCGTCAGGCCGAACCGGTCGAGCAGCTGGGGGCGCAGCTCGCCCTCCTCGGGGTTCATCGTCCCGACCAGCACGAAGCGCGCCGCGTGCTCGACGGAGACGCCGTCGCGCTCGACCGTCGACCGCCCCATGGCGGCCGCGTCGAGCAGCAGGTCGACGAGGTGGTCGTGCAACAGGTTGACCTCGTCGACGTAGAGGATGCCGCGGTGCGCGCGGGCGAGCAGACCGGGCTCGTACTCCGTGATGCCGTCCGACAGGGCCTTCTCGAGGTGCAGCGAGCCGAGCACGCGGTCCTCGGTGGCGCCCACCGGCAGCTCGACGAGCCGGACGGGGCGGGTCTCGACGTCCGCGTCCGGGCCGAAGGGGCCGTCGGGCGACGAGGGGTCGCTCTCGTGCGGGTCGGTCGAGAACCGGTCGCCCGCGATGACGTCGATGGGCGGCAGGATCGACGCGAGGGCGCGCACCATGGTCGACTTTGCGGTGCCCTTCTCGCCGCGGACCAGCACACCACCGATCGCCGGGGAGATCGTGGAGAGGGTCAGGGCCAGTGCCATGTCGTCGGATCCGACGACGGCACTGAAGGGGTAGTGCTGTGGCATGTGGGGCTCCCGCTCGTCTGCCGACGGACGGCGGGCGCGGATGCGTCCACCGGTGAAGGCGCGAGGCCGGTCTTCGGACTTCCCGGCTCTCCTCCTCACGGAGCGTCCGGGTCACCGCAGCGGGCCCTGTGCCGGATTCTCACCGACTTCCCGATTCTCCCCTGGTGGGGCACCTCGAGCCTTGTGGTGCCCAGACTAACGGCTGCGGCCGGAGGGCAGGGACTCCATCCAGTGATCGATGTCCCGCACGCTCCGCAGGCGGACCACGGTGAGGCCCGGATGCGTCCGCGCGAGGTCGGGGACGAGCCGGTGGTACATGCGCCGGGTGTTGATGGCCCACCGGACGATGTGCTCGGGATCGGTGAAGAACGTCCGCAGGGGCGGCTCGACGTTGCCGTTCCACAGCACCTCGCGGTGGCGCCGTCGGCGGTACGTGCGACGGACCACCCGGGACAGGACGAGCCGGAACGGCGGGTCGAGCCACACCAGCAGGTCGGCCCGGTCGGCCAGGCGCGGGCGCGCCACGGGGTACTGCCACTCGCAGATCCACGCCTCGGCGGCCGTGAACGCGTCGACGTCGTCGAGGAACTCCGGCCGTGGGGTCCAGCCCGGTCCGTGGAACAGGCCGTCGGTCTCCGTGTACGGCACGTCGAGCGCGTTGGCGATGCGGCGGCACAGGGTCGACTTGCCGGCCCCGCTGACCCCGGCCACGAGGATGCGCCGCGGCCGGAAGGTGAGCGTGTCGCCGGCTTCCAGCACACCGTCAGGTTAGTCGAGTCCGGCTTGCAGGGGACGGCGAGCAGATCACGGACAGAGAGGTCAGGTGCCGGCGGGTCGCGGGACGGCCCGAACCGGATATCGTCGACGTTCGTGAGCACACGGGTGACGGTCGTCGGTATCGGCGCGGACGGTTGGACGGGTCTGAGTGAGGCGGCGCGGGAGCTGATCGACGGCGCCGCTGTCGTGCTCGGCGGCGAACGGCACCTCGCGATGCTGCCCGAGGAGGTCGACCAGATCCGCCAGGCCTGGCCGTCGCCGCTGCTCGAGGAGCTGCCACCGTTGCTGGAGATGTTCGACGGCCACGAGGTCGTGGCGATCGCCTCGGGTGATCCGCTGGTGTCCGGTATCGCGACGACCCTCGTCGAGCTGCTCGGCAAGGACGCCGTGACGGTGGTCCCGGCGCTGTCGTCGGTCGCCCTGGCCCGCGCCCGGATGCGCTGGTCGGCGGAGTCGACGGAGGTGGTGACGTTGGTCGGCCGCGATCCGCACCTCGTCGCCCGGTCGCTGGCGCCCGGCCTGCGGCTGCTGGTCCTGTCGTCGGACGGGTCCACGCCGGCCGAGGTCGCCGAGCTGCTGACGGCGGCCGGCTACGGTGCCAGCGCGATGACGGTGCTCGCCGATCTCGGATCGGTCGACGAGACCCGCGTCGACGGCATCGCCGCCACGTGGGGCGACCAGGAGACGTCGGCGCTCAACGTCATCGCGGTGGAGCTCGCGAGCTCCGGCGCGCGACTGCTGGGATTCGTCGCCGGCCTGCCCGAGGACGCGTTCGAGCACGACGGCCAGATCACCAAGCGCGACGTCCGGGCCTCTGCCCTGGCGCGTCTGGCGCCCCTGCCGGGGCAGATCCTGTGGGACGTCGGCGCCGGGGCCGGATCGGTCGGGATCGAGTGGCTGCGCGCCCACTCGACGTGTCGCGCCATCGCGATCGAGGCCGAGGAGGAGCGGGCTGCCCGCGTCGCGCGCAACGCGTCCCAGCTGGGGGTGCCCGCGCTCCGGGTCGTGACCGGGCACGCACCCGCCGCGCTCGAGGGCCTCGAGCGTCCGCACGCGATCTTCGTCGGCGGCGGCGCGACCGAGCCCGGCCTCATCGACGCGTGCTGGGCCGCGCTGCTGCCGGGCGGCCGACTCGTCATCCACGGCGTGACGCTGGAGACGGAGTCGCTGCTGGCCGGCCGCCACGCCGACTTCGGCGGCGAGCTCACCCGCCTGCACGTCGAGCACGCGGCGCCGATCGGGGCGTTCACGGGCTGGACGCCCGCGCGGACCGTCACGCAGTGGAGCATCACGAAGGCGCAAGCATGACGGAGCGCCAGCGACGTCACATCGAGGTGGTCATGCCGGCATCGGCTGGTCTCTGCTGTTCTGGGGAGCTGCCGGCATGACTGTTCATTTCGTGGGTGCCGGTCCGGGCGCCGCAGATCTGCTGACGTTGCGGGCGGTGGCGCTGCTGGGTCGCGCGGACGTCTGCGTCTACGCCGGCACCTACATCGACGCCGAGGTGCTCGGTCACTGCCCGGCCGGTGCTGATCTGGTCGACACCCAGGACCTCGACCTCGACCAGATCACCGCCCGCCTGGTCGACGCCCACGCGGCCGGTCTCGAGGTCGTGCGGCTGTGCTCGGGCGACCCGTCGATCTACTCGGCGCTGCACGAGCAGACCAAGCGGCTCGACGTGCACGGAGTGCCGTGGGACGTCACTCCCGGCGTCCCGGCCTACGCCGCCGCGGCGGCCCTGCTGGGTGCCGAGCTGACCGTGCCGGAAGTCGTCCAGTCGGTCGTGCTGACGCGCACGCAGGCCCGGTCCACCGCCATGCCGGACGGGGAGTCCCTGGCCCACTTCGCCGCCACGGGCGCCACGCTGGCCCTGCACCTGGCGATCACCCGCACGCGGGAGCTCGCGGCCGAGCTGGCCGAGTCGTACGGGGCGGACTGCGCCGTGGCGGTCGTCGCCAACGCGAGCCAGTCCACCGAGGTCGTCCTGCGCGGGACGCTCGGCGACATCGCCGACCAGGTCGAGGCGGCGGGCCTGCGACAGGCCGCCGTCATCCTCGTGGGTCGAGCCCTCGCGCCGGACGTCCGGGGCGCCGAGTCCTACCTCTACGACCCGGCCCGCGACCGCGCGTCCAAGCTCACGAGCTGACGGTCAGCGTCCCGTGACGACCGCGGACGCAACGACCTGGATCACCGCCTGATGAGGGTGCGTCCTCCCGCGATCAGGGCGGACGAGACCTCGTGCGGGGCGTGGCCGAGGTAGCCGGAGACCATCGCGCCGTCGCGCAGCATCATGAGCTGCTCGGCCTGGGAGATCGGGTCGGCGCTGCCCAGGCCCGCCAGCAGCTCGCTGATCTGGGTGGTCAGCCAGTCGCGGTGGGCGCTGATCACGGCGCGGCCGGGGTGGTCGCTCTCGGGCAGCTCGGCCGCGGCGTTGATGAACGGGCAGCCCCGGAACCCGGGCGCGCAGCTGGACTGTCCGACGACGTCGGCGTACCAGCGCAGCACCGCGGCGGGATCGTCGGCGAGCTCCTCGCGCTTGGCGAGGACCACCTCCTTCTCCTCGTCCGAGCGCAGCTCGAGGTAGGCCGCGACGAGATCGTTCTTGGTCGGGAAGTGTCGGTAGAAGGTGGCCTTGGAGACGTGGGCGGCGGCGATGAGCTTGTCGGCGCTGACGGCGCGGATGCCCTCGGCGTAGTAGTGCTCGGCGGCGGCGTCGAGGATGCGCTCGCGCACGGGCTTCAGCTCGATGACGGTCATGGTGCTCCTGGGCCGGGCACGGGGCGTGAGGACGTCCGTGCTGTGATGAAGTAGACGTACTAGTCAGTCTAGTTCAACCACAGGAGAACGTCATGCCGGAGAGTGTGGTCCACACCGCCGTCTCGACCGCGACCGGAGACGGCCGCAACGGCCACGTCCGGACGAACGACGGGCTGATCGACCCCGATGTCCGCACGCCGAGCGAGATGGGCGGCGGGGGCGGCGCGACCAGGTGTGCCCCTGCTCCAACGCGACCCGCGGCAACGTCGAGGTGACGCTGGAGGTCGAGACGGCCTGACGTCCGGACCCCGTCCGCGACCCCGCCCCCTCCGGCGTCAGTGACCGGTGGGGTCGATGCCTGCCGCGACGATCTGCTTCGACGCCGCGACGGCCAGGTGCGCCACGGAGCCGAAGTGGGCGACCGCCTCGGCGGTGATGCCTGCGGCGGTCGAACGGTCGGTGTCGGTCTCGATCTGCGTGCGAGCCACGATCCCGGCCTCGGTGATGGCGTCGGCGTCATCGATCCAGCCACGACCCCGAAGGCGGCTGGCGGCGGCTTCCCACTCGTCGTCGGTCCAGCCGCGGAGCTCGCGCTGCCCCGGCATCGCGAGGCCCGCTGCGACCGCCAG
This sequence comes from Aeromicrobium sp., assembly GCA_046598255.1. Taxonomy (GTDB): domain Bacteria; phylum Actinomycetota; class Actinomycetes; order Propionibacteriales; family Nocardioidaceae; genus Aeromicrobium. The sequence continues at coordinate 17,094 of JBKJIW010000014.1, forward strand.
GACGTTGGCCTCGGTGCCGTCGATGCCGGCGGCCGTCAGCACGGCAAGGTGAGAGTCGCCGCGGAACTCCCGCAGCGCGGTCGCCGCGTGCCACACCGCTGCCAGGTCGTCATCGGGGACCGGGAGGCCGACGTGCCCGGCGGCCAGGGGGCGGCCGGCGAGCTCGAGGCCGGGCAGGCCCGCCTGCAGGCCCGTCGCCAGGGCGGCGACGTCGACGCCGGCGAACCCGGGGCGGATCGTGTCGCGCGCCAGCTCGTAGCGCGCGGCGAGGATGTCCTCGCGCTCAGCCAGCGACCAGGCCGCCGGCAGAGCGCGGTGCACCAGTCGCGGTGCGAAGCCGTGGAACGTCGCGATGACGACCTCCGGTCCCGGCTGACCCAGGGAGGCGGAGCGGGAGGCGAAGTAGCCCATCCACTGGCCCTTGAGACCGACCGCCTCGAACGCGGGCCGGGCCGCGGGGCTGAAGTAGACGACGTGGTGGATGGTCTCGACGGCGTGCCAGAAGCTTCTGCGGAGAGTCACCGGTCCAGTGTGGACCACGGTCAGGGGATCGGGACGCCGGTGGGGTTGGGGTACGGGACGGCGCCGTGCTGCTGCACCGACCGGGCGATCTGGACGAGCGTCGCCTCGATGGTGATGGCCCGTCCGGTCGCCTCGCGGTCGAGGCCGGCGGCGCAGACCCGGTCGGTGGTGTCCTCGACCTGGGCGCGCGCGGAACGGCCGGTGTCGGTCAGGGAGCCGGATGCTGTCACCCAGCCGCGGGTGCCGAGGCGGCCGACCGCGTCGCTCCACTGGTCCTCAGTCCACCCGCGGACGGTGCGCTGCTCGGCCGGGACGAGGCCGGCCGCGACGGCGAGGGCGTTGGCGGTGACCCCATCGAGCCCCGCAGCCGTCAGTACCGCCACGTGGCAGTCGCCGCGGTACTCGCGGATCGCGGTCGCGGCGTGCCAGAGGCGGCCGACCGCGTCGGCCGGGACAGGCAGGTCGGCGTGTGCGGCGGCGAGGGGCTTGCCGGCGAAGTCGATCCCTCGGATGACCAGGCCGAGCTCGCGGGCGACCCGGTCGCCGTCGACGTCGCCCAGGGCCGGCGTCAGGGCGTCTCGGGCGAGGTCGAGGCGTGCCGCGAGGACGTCGTCGCGCGAGGCGCGCTGCCAGGCATCCGGGAGGGCGCGCCCGATGATCGCGGGGGCGAATCCGTGGAACAGAGCGGTGACCGTGGTGGGGGACGGCGTGCCGACCGCCGCCGAGCGCGACGCGACGTAGCCCATCCAGTAGCCCTTGAGCCCCAGTGCCTCGTAGCGCTCCTTCGCGTCGGGGGCGAAGTAGACGACATCGTGGATGGCCTCGATGGACCGCCAGAAGGCCCTGCTCTGCGTCATGGCATCAGTGTCGCCCACGCGCGGTGGGTAGTGTCGGTGAGGTGACTGACTCGACCGCCGACGCCACGGCCAGAACCAACACCCGCATCCTGCTCGACTCCCGTCCGCACGGCGAGCCGACCGCCGACAACTTTCGTCTCGAGACGGTGACGGTGCCGTCCCCGGGCGAGGGCGAGGTGCTGCTCCGCACCATCTACCTCTCCCTCGACCCGTACATGCGCGGTCGCATGAACGACGCCACGTCGTACGCGGCGCCCGTCGAGCTCGGGTCCGTCATGGAGGGCGGCACCGTCGCCGAGGTCGTGGAGTCGCGCGACGACTCCCTCGCCGTGGGTGACATCGTCCTGTCGCACGTCGGCTGGCAGCAGTACGCGGTGCAGCCGGCTCGTCTCGTGCGCAAGCTCGACCCGTCGCGAGCGCCCGTCTCCACGGCGGTCGGCGTCCTCGGCATGCCGGGCTTCACGGCGTACGCCGGCCTGCTCGAGATCGGTCGTCCCCAGCCCGGCGAGACGGTCGTCGTCGCGGCCGCTGCCGGCCCGGTCGGCTCCGCCGTCGGCCAGATTGCGCGCATCAAGGGTGCTCGGGCGGTGGGCATCGCCGGTGGCGCCGAGAAGGTCGCCTACCTCACCGAGATCGGTTTCGACGTGGCCCTCGACCACCGCTCACCGACGTTCAGGGACGATCTCAAGGCGGCGGTCCCCGACGGCATCGACGTCTACTTTGAGAACGTCGGTGGCCACGTGTGGGACGCCGTGCTGCCGCGCCTCAACACCTACGCGCGGGTGCCGGTCTGCGGTCTGGTGGCGCACTACAACCAGACCGAGCTGCCGGCCGGGCCGGACCGCACGCCGCGGCTGATGCAGGCGATCCTCACCAAGAGCATCACGGTCCGCGGCTTCATCCAGAACGAGTTCGTCAAGGCGCACTACAAGGACTTCCAGCGCGACGTCGCGGGCTGGATGGGCGACGGCTCGCTGCGCTACAAGGAGGATGTCGTCGCCGGCATCGAGCAGGCTCCCGAGGCGTTCTTCGGGCTGCTGAAGGGTGCGAGCTTCGGCAAGCTGCTGGTGCAGGTCGGCGACGACCCGACCCGCTGAGCCGGGGGCACAGCGATACTCTTCGGTGTGCCCACGTCAGATTCGCCCGGGTCGCGGGGCAGCCACCAGGTCCTGGTCATCATCCCGACCTATGACGAGATCGACAACATCGAGTCGATCATCGACCGGACGCTGGCGGCGGTCCCTGGCGCAGATGTCCTGGTCGTCGACGACGGCAGCCCGGACGGCACCGGCGCCCTCGTCGAGAGGCTCGTGGCGGACGAACCACGCATCCACGTCCATCACCGCAGCGGCAAGCTCGGCCTCGGCTCGGCCTACGTCCTCGGGTTCGGCTGGGGCCTCGAGCGCGACTACGACCTGCTCGTCGAGATGGACGCCGACGGGTCGCACGCCCCCGAGGCGCTGCCCGCGATGATCGCGCTGGCCAGCGCCGCCGGTGACGGCGCACCCGCGCTGGTCATCGGGTCCCGATGGGTGCCCGGTGGCGCGGTCGTCAACTGGCCGCGCAGGCGTGAGGTGCTGAGCCGGGGTGGCAACGCGTACGCGCGGATGATGCTCGGCATCGACGTCCGGGACGCGACGGCCGGCTTCCGGGTCTATCGCGCCGACGTCCTGCGGGGCATGGACCTGACGACGGTCGACTCGCGCGGCTACTGCTTCCAGGTCGACATGACGCTGCGCGTGCTCGACGCCGGCCGCCGGATCGTCGAGCACCCGATCACGTTCCGCGAGCGGGAGGCGGGCGAGTCGAAGATGAGCGGTGGCATCGTGGTCGAGGCGATGCGCAACGTGACCCGGTGGGGCGTGCGCCGCCGCCTGCACCTGCCGCCGCGCTGACGGTCACTCGGCGAAGCGGGGGGTCCAGGTCTGGCCGCCGGCGGTGACGCGGGTGCTGCTGGCGCCGATGATCAGCAGGCACTTCATGTCGATCGTGGCGGGGTCGAGCTCGCCCAGGGTCGTCACCGTGAGTGACTCCTCGGCGCGGCCGACGTCGCGTCCGACCACCACCACGGTGTCGGGCGACCGCTGCTCGAGCAGGGTGCGCTGGGCGTCCGCCACCTGCGTCGTGCGCGACCTCGATGCCGGGTTGTAGATCGCGAGGACTAGGTCGGCCCCGGCCACGGCCCGCAGCCGCTGCTCGATGAGGCTCCACGGCTTGAGGCGGTCGGACAGGCTCATGACCGCGAAGTCGCCGCCGACCGGGGCGCCGGCCCTTGCCGCGACGACCTGCACCGCTGACAGGCCGGGCAGCACCCGGATCGGCACGTCGGCGTAGGCCGGGTCGGCGGCGGCCTCGAACACCGCTGACGCCATGCCGAAGACGCCGGCGTCGCCGCCGGAGACGACCGCGACCCGCTCGCCCTGCAGCGCGAGGTCGAGGGCCAGCCGGGCGCGGTCGACCTCGACGGTGTTCCCGGACGAGTGGCGGGTGAGTCCCTCGCGCTGCGGCACGCGGTCGACGTACGGTGCGTACCCGATCACGTGCTGGACGTCCGCGAGGGCCTCGCTGACCTCGGGCGTGAGCCACCGGTCGGGGCCGGGCCCGAGCCCGACGACGAGCAGCTCGGCCGTCTTCGATCCTCGAGCCTGTCGAGACGACGTCCCTTCGACGGGCTCCGGGAGCTGTGGTCTCGGCTTCGTGTCCCCGGGGACGACGATCAGCGAGAAGTACGGCACCGATGCGGCGTCGACGTCGGCGACGGGCATCCAGCGCTGCTCCGGCATCGAGGCGCGCTCGACGTACAGGGCGCCCTCGAGTCGTCCGGCCTGGCGCAGGGCCGAGACGACCGCCGGGAACGTCCGACCGAGCTTCATGATGATCGCGCCGTCGGTGTCGGCCAGTCGGCGGGCGAGCTCGGGCTCGGGCAGCGTGCCGGGCAGGATCGTGAGGACGTCGGTGAGGCGCACGAGCGGCGACGCGACGGCTGCCGTGGCGGCGGCGAACGCCGGCACTCCGGGCACGACCTCCGTCTCGAAGCGGTCGGCGAGACGGTCGTGCATGTACATGTAGGAGCCGTAGAAGAGGGGGTCGCCCTCAGCGAGGATGACGACGTCCCGGCCCGCCTCGAGGTGTGCTCCGAGGCGTGCGGCGCACTCCTCGTAGAAGTCGGCCATCGCGCCGGCGTACCCGCCGGGGTGATCGGTCGTGCCGGTCGTGACGGGGTACTGCAGCACCTCCTCGACGACGCCGTCCGGGAAGAGGCCGACCGCGATGCGGCGTGCGTTCGACTGCTTGCCGACGCCCTGGTGGTAGGCGATGACGTCGGCCGACCCGATCAGCCGGGCAGCCTTGAGCGTGATGAGCTCGGGATCGCCCGGACCGAGGCCGACGCCCCACAGGCGACCGGGCCGGCCCGCGCCGGTCACTCCTTCTCCTGGGCGAGCGCGTTGATCGCCGAGGCCGCCATGGCGGAGCCGCCGCGGCGTCCGCGGACGGTGAGGAACGGGATGTCGAGGCCGCTCTGCAGCTCCGAGAGGCCGGCCAGCGCGTCCTTGGACTCGGCGGCGCCGATGAAGCCGACCGGTGTGCCGATGATCGCGGCGGGACGCGGCCCGCCGTCGAGCAGCATCTCGAGCAGGTGGAACAGGGCCGTCGGGGCGTTACCGAAGGCCACCACGGCGCCCTCGAGCCGGTCCTCCCACAGCGAGACGGCGGCGGCCGAGCGGGTCGTGCTCCACGCCGCGGCGAGGCCCGGCACGCGTTCGTCGCGCAGGTAGCAGAGCACCTCGTTGTCCTGCGGCAGGCGGGCGCGGGTGACACCCGACGCGACCATCGTGGCATCGGTGATGATCGGGGCGCCGGACTGCAGCGCGCCGCGGGCGGCGGTCACGAGGTGCTCGTGGATCACGAGGTCGTCGGTCAGGTCGACCTGGCCGCAGGCGTGCACCATCCGCACGGCGACCTTCTCGGCGTCGGCCGGGAGGTGGGAGAGGTCGGCCTCGGCGCGGATCGTCGCGAACGAGTCGACGTAGATGCCGCCACCGTCGTCGACGTAGTCGAAGTGGCGTGAGGGGCGCTTCAGGGTCATGGGTCAGTCCTCCAGGTCGGGCAGGACGATGCTGCGCCAGGGCGTCACGATGGCCTCCTCGGCCCAGTGACCGGAGATGGTCTCGACGAGCCACCGGGTGAGCAGCCCGTCGGGGACGGCCAGGTGCTCGGCCTCGTCGCCGTCGTCCTGCCGGATCATTCCGTACGGCAGGGGTAGCGAGATCACCTGGGTGCGGACATCGCGCGCGAAGTGCTGCCCGACCAGGGAGATGCCGCCGTCGGCCAGCTCGTCGACGTGCCACAGGGCGGTGTCGCCGGATCCGGCCACGGCGAGGAAGCGTTCGGCGTAGGTGATGAGTGCGGACGGCGCCTCGTCCAGCGTCACGACCGGGCCCCAGTGGTGCGAACCGATCCGCAGCTGGACCTGCTCGGCATCGACCGCAGTGACGCCGAGGTCGAGGGACCGCTCGCCGACGTCCCCGCGACCGTCGTCCAGCACGAAGAGGAAGCGCCCGGCAAGGCGTGCGAGCTGCGGTGAGGCGCACAGCAGGCGGTCGAGCTCGCGAGCGAGACCGCGGAGGTCGGCCTGGCCGCCGACCCGGCCGGTCAGAGGCGACATCATGATGTTGCGGACCAGCTCGTGGCTCGGCGACGGCAGGAACCCGGCCGACGTCAACGCGTCGACGAGCTCGCCGGGCACGCAGCCGTCGGTGTGCGAGATGCCGCGCAGCTGCAGGTTGGTCCGCTTGGTCAGCAGTACCGCGCCGTCGGCGAACTCCTCGGAGATCTCGATCAGGCGAGGAAGTGTCACCGCGGGCAGCGCCCCGCCCACCAGGCGCAGCCGCACGATCGCCCCGTCGTCCGCGATCCAAGGGCGGAACACCCCGGGGCAGCGGTCGGTGTGGGTACGGGAGGTCACCGGGTCATGATTCCACGGTGGTCGCTGCGCTACTCGTCGACGTGACCGCGCACCCTGGCGACCCGGGCCTTGATCCGCTTCGCCTCGAACGCGGCGGACGGCACCGCAGCGCTCAGGTCGGCGTCCTTGACCAAGGAGGTCAGGCCGATGTCGACCGACGGGAAGGCCTCGACCGGCTCACCGTGGGCGAGCACGACGTAGACCGGCTCGCCGCCGTGCATCTGGCGCAGCACCGCGCCGTCGACGACGGTCGCTGCCTTCGCGAACGCCTTGCGCCGCTGCAGCTGCGCCTGGGCCTTCTTCGCGGCGATCTCTGCCGCGGGCCGCCCGGCCCGGTCCCACGCGATCTTCGCCTGCGGTCCGTACTTGACCGCCTTCTTGGCGGCCGGTCCGATCCAGCTCATGGTCAGCTCCTCGTCGTGGGGGTCCAGTCATCGTGCCACCGCGCGTTCGTCCCGGTGGCGTCAGGCCTTGGCCTTGACCTTCTTCCTGGCCTTGGCGCCGGGACGGACGACGAGCACGGGGCAGGTCGCGTGGTTGAGGACCCGGTGGGAGACCGACCCCATCAGCACGGCCGTCGCGCGCGAGCTCTGGCTGGCGACGACGATCAGACCGGTGTCCTTGGCCTTGGCGGCCTTGATGATCTCGGTCGCGGGCGATCCGCTGCGGATCTGCTGGGTGATCCGCGGACCCCAGTCGGCCAGCGCCTCGGCGATCTGGCCGGTGGCGGCCTCGGCGGCCGCACGGAACGAGAGGTCATCGATGTCCTTGTGCCCGGTGTCGCCCTCGGTGGCGAACGGCACCGCGGCGAGCGGGCTCAGGACGGCGAGGACGCTGACCGAGGTGATGGACGCGGGATCGGCGAACGACCGCAGGTAGCGGGCGGCGTGAAGGGACTGCTTGGATCCGTCGGTGGCGATGATGACGTGCATGGCTGCTCCTGGTGAGGACAGGTGGATGGGTGAGGACAGGTGGATGGGTGGGGTCAGAGGGTGAGGTCGGATTCCTGGATGGGCGGCGCGTCCTTCATGACGGCGTTGCCGACGAAGGAGATGACGACACCGAGCCCGACCAGCGCAGTCGGCGCGGCAAGACGGACCACGCAGCCCAGGACGGGGAGGAAAGGCAGCCATCGGTGATGGAGCGCGGGAGCTCGTGGCCGTGGCCAGCTGGTTCGACGGTGGTCTGGTCGATCATGCGAACTCCCCCCGAGGTCGTTCGGTACATCGTTGCGCCGACCACGGATCGTGGCAACCCCTGGCCGCGTGCGGGCGGTACGCTGGTCGGGATTTCCACGTGACAGGAATCCGGTGCCAATCCGGAGCGGTTCCGCCACTGTGACGCTGCTCCTGCGGGAGCAGCCCAGCCAGACACTGGGCGTGGAGCAAACCACCAGACGGGGCGAGAACCCCGAGGAGGAACATGACGCGCATCGCGCTGCTGTCCACGTCCGACACCGACCTGCTGTCGGCGAGGGCGTCGGGGGCCGACTACCTGTACGCCAACCCGGCCCGCCCCGGCCACACCGAGATGGCCGCCGCGATCGAGGCCGCCGACCTCGTCGTCGCGCGCATCCTGGGTTCGCCGCAGGACCTGTGCGAGGGTTTCGCCCGCATCCGGGCGACCGGCAAGCCGATGGTCGTGCTGGGCGGTGAGCAGACGCCGAGCGCCGAGCTGATGGAGCAGTCAACCGTCCCGATCGGCATCGCTGCCGACGCGCACGTCTATCTCGCCGAGGGCGGGCCGGCCAACTTCGCGCAGCTGCATGCCTTCCTGTCCGACACGATCCTGCTGACCGGTGAGGGCTTCGAGCCGCCGACGGTGCTGCCTGAGTGGGGAGTCCCACCTCGCGCTGTGAGTTCTGCGTCAGCAGGGGGTGGGTCGAGAGAACGGACCTCGCTGTCCTCCGAGATCGAGCTTGATCGCCCGCTTCCTCGCATCGGGGTGCTGTACTACCGCGCCCATGAGGCGTCCGGCAACAGCGGCTTCGCGCACTCCCTGGCCGACACGATCGACGCGACCGGCGAGGCCGTCGGCGTCCCGATCTTCAGCTCGTCACTGCGCGCCGCACCCGACGAGCTGTTCGCCGAGCTCGCCACGCTCGACGCGCTGATCGTCACGGTCCTGGCCGCCGGCGGCACCAAGCCCGGCACGGTCAGTGCCGGCGGCGACGACGAGTCGTGGGACGTCGCGCGCATGAAGGCCCTCGACATCCCCATCCTGCAGGGCCTGTGCCTCACGTCGAGCCGCGAGGAGTGGGAGGCGTCCGATGACGGCGTGACGCCGCTCGACTCCGCCAACCAGATCGCGATCCCGGAGTTCGACGGCCGCATCATCACGGCTCCGTTCTCGTTCAAGGAGGTCGACGAGGACGGGCTGCCGCGCTACGTCGCCGACGACGAGCGCAGCGCCCGGGTCGCCGGCATCGCGATCGCCCACGCGCGACTGCGCCACATCCCGGCCGCGGAGAAGAAGATCGTCCTGATGCTGTCGGCCTACCCGACCAAGCACAGCCGGGTCGGCAACGCCGTCGGCCTCGACACCCCCGCCTCCACGATCCGTCTACTGCGGGAGATGCGCGACGCGGGCTACGACCTCGGCGAGCCCGGGACGATCCCGGGCCTCGAGATGGACGACCTGACCGAGGCGGGCGACGCGCTGATCCACGCGCTCATCGCGGCCGGTGGCCAGGACGAGGAGTGGCTCACCCAGGTGCAGCTGACCGAGAGCCACGTCCGGATCCCGGCGGTACAGTATGCATCCTGGTTCGAGGGCTTCCACCCCGACCTGCGGGACGGGATGCTCGAGGCATGGGGCCCTGCCCCCGGGCAGCTCTTCGTCAACGACGACGACGAGATCGTGCTCGCCACGATCCACGGCGGCAACGTCATCCTGATGATCCAGCCGCCCCGCGGCTACGGCGAGAACCCGGTCGCGATCTACCACGACCCCGACATGGCGCCCTCGCACCACTACCTCGCGGCCTACCGCTGGGTCGAGGAGTCGTTCGGTGCCCACGCCGTCGTCCACCTCGGCAAGCACGGGTCGATGGAGTGGCTGCCCGGCAAGAACGCAGCGCTCTCGGCGTCGTGCGGCACCGACGCCGCGATCGGCAACCTGCCGCTGATCTACCCGTTCCTCGTCAACGACCCGGGCGAGGGGGCGCAGGCCAAGCGCCGCGCCCACGCCACGATCGTCGACCACCTGATCCCGCCGATGGCGCGCGCCGAGAGCTACGGCGACATCGCCAAGCTCGAGCAGCTGCTGGACGAGTACGCCAACATCGCCGCGATGGACCCGGCCAAGCTGCCGACCATCCGGTCGCAGATCTGGACCCACATGCGGGCGGCAGAGATGCACCGCGACCTCGGCCTCGACGACATCCCCGACGAGGACGAGTTCGACGACTTCATCTTCAACGTCGACGGCTGGCTGTGCGAGATCAAGGACGCGCAGATCCGCGACGGCCTGCACGTCCTCGGACAGGCTCCGTCCGGCGAGGCCCGGGTCAACCTGGTGCTGTCGATCCTGCGGGCCAGCCAGATCTGGGGCGGTGAGGCAGGAGCGGTCCCCGGTCTGCGTGCCGCGCTCGGCCTGAAGGACGACGCCGCGCTGGGCGCGATCGATGAGATCGAGCAGCAGGCCCGGGCTCTCGTCCTCGCCATGGAGGACGCGGGGTGGGACGCCGCTGTCGCCCGCACGCTGACCGACGTGCCCGAGGTCGTCCAGGTGCTCGAGTTCGCCGCAACCGAGGTCGTGCCACGTCTGGCGCAGACCACCGACGAGCTCGACCACGTCCTGCACGCCCTCGACGGCGGATTCATCCCTGCCGGGCCGTCCGGCTCGCCGCTGCGCGGCCTGGTCAACGTCCTGCCGACGGGCCGCAACTTCTACACCGTCGACCCGAAGGCCGTCCCGTCCCGCCTCGCGTGGGAGACCGGCCGGGCGATGGCCGACTCGCTGATCGAGCGTCATCTCACCGACACCGGCGAGTACCCGCGATCGGTCGGTCTGTCGGTCTGGGGCACGTCTGCGATGCGCACGTCGGGCGACGACATCGCCGAGGTCCTCGCCCTCATCGGCGTCGAGCCGGAGTGGGATCCCGCGTCGCGCCGCGTCAACGGTCTGCGGATCGTCCCGCTCGACGAGCTCGCGCGTCCGCGCATCGACGTCACGGTGCGCATCTCGGGGTTCTTCCGCGACGCGTTCCCGCACGTCATCGCGATCCTCGACGACGCCATCACCCAGGTCGCCGAGCTCGACGAGCCGGCGGACCGCAACTTCGTCCGGGCACACGCCCAGGCCGATCTCGCCGAGCACGGCGACCAGCGACGCGCCACGACCCGTATCTACGGGTCCAAGCCGGGGTCGTACGGCGCGGGCATCCTGCAGGTCATCGAGGCCGGCAACTGGAAGAACGACGACGATCTCGCCGAGGTCTACACCGCATGGGGCGGCTTCGCCTACGGCCGTGACCTCGACGGCGCCCCGGCGGCCGACGACATGCGGGCCAACTACCGGCGCATCGCGGTGGCGGCCAAGAACATCGACACCCGCGAGCACGACATCGCCGACTCGGACGACTACTTCCAGTACCACGGCGGCATGGTCGCCACCGTCCGCGCGCTGACCGGCGTGGAGCCCAAGGCGTACGTCGGTGACTCGACGACGCCCGACGCCGTCCGCACCCGCACGCTGCAGGAGGAGACGACGCGCGTCTTCCGTGCGCGCGTCGTCAACCCCCGCTGGATCGGCGCGATGCAGCGGCACGGCTACAAGGGGGCGTTCGAGCTCGCCGCGACGGTCGACTACCTCTTCGGCTTCGACGCCACGACCGGCGTCATCCACGACTGGATGTACGAGACCCTCGCCAAGGAGTACGTGCTCGACGAGGTCAACCAGGAGTTCATGAAGACGTCGAACCCCTGGGCGCTGCGCGGCATCATCGAGCGACTCAACGAGGCGGTCGACCGTGACCTGTGGGCCGAGCCCGACGCCGACGTGCTGGCGCAGATGCAGCAGGTGTACCTCGACATCGAGGGTGACCTGGAGGATCGGGGCCAGTGACGTCGGACGGGGTGGGCCCACGCCGGATCCGCGTGATCGGTATCGGTGCGGGTCACCCCGACCAGGTCACGGTGGAGGCGGTCGAGGCGCTGCGCTCGGTCGACTTCTTCGTCACTGCCGACAAGGGGGCGGAGGATCCGCTCCTCGCGGCCCGGCAGGCGCTGCTGGCCCGCCACCTCGACGTCGTCCCGCCGATCGTCGCGGTGCGAGACCCCGAACGCGACCGGTCGGCCGAGTCGACCCGGACGGGCAGCGACTACGACCACGTGGTCTCCCGTTGGCACGACGCCCGTGCCGCGGCGTACGAGCGCGCGATCCTCGACCGGGACGGCGACGTGGGGTTCCTCGTGTGGGGAGACCCGGCGTTCTACGACTCGACGATCCGCATCGTCGAGAAGGTGCTCGCGCGGGGCAACGTCGAGGCCGAGTGGGACGTCATCCCCGGCATCTCGAGCCTGCAGATGCTGGCCGCGCGCCACCGGATCGTCCTGCACGAGGTCGGTCAGCCGATCCTCGTCACGACGGGCCGGCGGCTGCACGAGGCCGTCGGTGCGGGGGCCGACAACGTCCTGGTCATGCTGAACGCGCGGCTCGACCTCGACGGGCTGGACGACTGGCTGATCTGGTGGGGCGCCAACCTCGGCACCGCCGACGAGGCGCTCGTGGCCGGCCGGGTCGGTGACGTCCTGCCCCGGATCCTGGCTGAGCGGAGCGAGGCGAAAGCCCGTGCCGGCTGGGTCATGGACGCCTACCTGCTCCGCCGCCCGCCAGATTTGTGACGACGTGCACCGTTGACGGCGCGTCAGCGGTGCAGACCGTCACACTTCGCGGTCGTTACTGCAGGGTCATCCTCGGCTCGCCCAGGGTCGTCAGGCCGGTGCCGGACCGCACGCAGGATCCGCTCCTCGGAGCACCGGCGTTGTAGGCCTGGCGCACGCACGACCGGTTGGCGAGCTGTCCCCAGTAGTTGGGGTGCAGCGACTCCTGGATGTAGTACGGGCTGCTGCCGGACGTCGTGACGGTGCGGATCTGGTTGACCCACTCGGTCCTGTCGACGGCGCCGGACTGGGTCCACGAGCTCAGCCCGACCTCCTCGTAGAGGCCGACACCGGTCTCGCAGAGGCGCCGACCGTTGTAGGTCGACGACAGGTTCAGGGTCTTCGCGTTGGTCAGGCCGGCCTGCGTGATCGCGCCGGTCACGGTGTTGTTGATGGTCGGCAGCGCCGTCGCGTTGGCCCAGTTGGCGTCGGCGTCCCAGAAGCCACAGCCGCCGGTGTTCTGGCGGGTGTATCCGCTCTGGCTGTAGCGGAAGCCCGAGCTGGTCGGCACCGGCGACGCGTAGTTCTGCACCAGGAGGGTCCAGGCGCTGTCGGCGTACCCGGCGTTCCGCATCGCGGACCGGACGTTGGTGTACGCCTGCGCGACCCGCGTCTTGACCGCGGCGACGTTGGCGCTGGTGAAGTTGGCCGTCACGCTGCTGTCGTCGTTGCAGTAGTCCTTGGCCCACGACGGGGAGTACAGGAAGTCGACGACGCACGACTGGACGACGCCGGCGAAGTTGAAGTCGTTGCCGCCGATCGAGACGCTGACCATCTTCACGTTGTGCGTGGTGGCGAACTGCTGCAGCGCCTTGGCCTGGCCGATCTTGCCGGCGCCGTTGTCGAAGAAGTCGAGCCCCGGCTTGAACTCGCTGCCGTCGACCGTCGCTGCCTTGGCTCCCGAGCAGGCGAGGTTGAGCCCGTTGATGCCGCCGCCGAGGTAGATCTCGGCGCTCTTGCTGCGGTGGCACCGGTCGATCGTCTCCGCGGTGTTGCTCGCGTTGTCGAAGTAGGCGGTGCCGCCCAACGCGTCGGCCGCGGCGCTGTTGCTGTTGGACGACCCCGCCCAGCGCCCGGCCTCGCCGGAGATGTAGGAGTCGCCCACTGACACGACCCACGGGGAGCCTGAGCCGGGGCCGTCGGCCTGGGCCGGCGTGGCGACGAAGGGGAGTGCGGCGAGTGCGAGGACCGCTGCGGCGAGGACGGGAGGACGGCGAAGAGACATGGGTCGAACCTAGTGACTCAGGTCACACCGTGTCGAGAGGGCCGACCCCGGCGACCGGCTCGAAGTGCTCGATCACCGGGAAGGGATCGTAGAAGTGGTGCAGCCTCGAGCGCCACGTCTCGTACTGCGCCGATCCGCGGAAGCCCTCGGTGTGGTGCTCGAGGGTGTCCCACTCGACGATCAGCAGGTACGTCGACGGGTACTCCACGCCCCGCGACACCTGGAGCCGGCGGAACCCCGGCATGGCCGAGATGATCGTCTGGGCCTCTCGCATCGCGTCCTCGAACTCGGCCTCGCGGCCGGTGACGACCGTCAGGATGCCCTGCTCGACGATCATCCGCGGGAGTAGCCGCGGCGCACGGTGCGGTCGAGGATGCCGAGCGTGCCGGCCAGTGCCGTCGCCGAGACGACGGGAAAGATCTTGGTGTCCCGCCACTCCGGGGTGATCTGCGACCAGTCGTAGAACGACGTGACGAGCGTGCCGTGCCCCGGCTCGGCGACCGGCTTGAGGCGGTAGCCGTAGTAGTGCCCCATGCCGGGTCGCACCAGACCGAGGATCGTCCACGAGATCAGCGCCTCCGGCTCGAAGTCGCGGATCGTGACGGTCACGTCGTACCGGCCGTACTCGGGGATGTCTCCGAGCGACTCGCGGTCCATGTGGACGACGAACGTGTCGCCGGGCCCGGTGACCGGCTCACCGTCGGCGCCTTGGAGCATCCCGGTCGCATCGATGGCGACGTGTCCCTGCGGATCGGTGAGGACCGCGAAGATCTCGGCCGGTGTGGCGGCGATGAGCCGTTCGGTCTCGATGCGTGCGGGCATGGCCCCAGCGTCGCAGGTGATCCCGGCAGATGCGCGAGGTGGTGTTGCGCGGGCCGTGATGTGGTCCCGCTCGACTTGTCCTGGAGCGCGCTCCAGGGGTCATGCTGGAGTCATGACCGTGATCGAGGTGCCACCCGAGGGTCTGACCATCAGCGCCGCCGCCGAGGCGAGCGGCCTGAGCGTCGACACCCTCCGCTACTACGAGAAGGAGGGTCTGACCCTCCACCGGCCGGGCCGCTCGGCTTCCGGCCAGCGCCGCTACACCGAGCAGAACGTCCGATGGCTGGGCACGCTCGTGATGCTGCGTCGTACCGGGATGCCGATCCGCGACATCAAGAAGTTCGTCGACCTCTACCGCGAGGACGGCACCGAGGCCGACCGGCTCGCCATCCTCGAGGCGCACCGCGTCCACGTGCTGCAACAGCTCGACGAGGTGCAGACGCATCTCGCCGCGATCGACCGCAAGATCGACTTCTACGAGACACAGGTGATGGGCAGATGAAGACCACAGCATGGGGCAGCCAGGGGCTCGAGGCAGGCATCGAGGGTCTCGGCGCCATGGGGATGTCCGCGTTCTATGGCCAGCGGGACGACGAGGAGTCGGCTGCGACGCTGCACCGCGCGCTCGACCTCGGGGTGAGCCTGATCGACACCGCGGAGATGTACGGCCCATTCATCAACGAGCAGCTGATCGCCGCGAGCATCGGCAGCCGCAGCGACGAGTACGCGGTGGCGACCAAGACCGGCGTCGAGATCACCGACGCGGGGGAGCGGCTCGGCACGAACGGGTCGCCGGCCTACCTGCGCACCGCGCTCGAGCGTTCGCTGCGGCACCTCGACCGCGAGACGATCGACCTCTACTACATCCACCGCGTCGACCCTGACATCCCGATCGAGGAGACGTTCGGGGCGATGGGCGAGTTCGTCGCGGAGGGCAAGGTCACGTACCTCGGCATCTCCGAGGCGGCGCCCGACACGATCCGCCGCGCCCACGCGACCCACCCGCTGACGGCCGTCCAGACCGAGTACTCGCTGTTCGAGCGGACCCCCGAGGTCAACGGTGTGCTCGACACGACCCGTGAGCTCGGTATCGCCTTCGTGGCCTACTCCCCGCTGGGCCGCGGCATCCTGACCGGCTCGATCGCGTCGAAGGACGACCTCGACGAGGGCGACTTCCGGCGCTCGAACCCGCGCTACTCCGACGAGAACATCTCGGCCAACCTGGCCGTCGTCGACAAGGTGCGGGCCCTGGCCGGGCAGAAGGGCGTGACGCCCGGGCAGCTCGCGCTGGCGTGGGTGCTCCACCAGGAGGGGGTCGTGGCGATCCCGGGCACGAAGCGTCGGACCTACCTCGAGGAGAACGTCGCCGCCGCGGACGTCGAGCTCACCGAGGCAGACCTGGCGGCCTTGAACGACGCCGCCCCGGTCGGGGTGGCCGCCGGCACCCGCTACCCCGAGGCCGGCATGCAGGCCGTCCACCTCTGACCCGACGCCGAGATGTCGGCACTTGTCTACCGGTCACTGCGACCTCACTTGTACACAAGTGCCGACATCCTGGGCCGTCAGGCCTTGGCGTAGTGCAGGACCCACTCCACGAACGGGGTGACCTCTCGCCAGTCCTTCCGGACCTGCTCGAGCAGCTCATCGGTGTGGATGAACGGTTCGAAGCCGTACGACCGTCCGAGCGTCATCGACTTGTGGCGCAGCAGCTCGATGCGCGGATGGTCGGCGTCGTAGCCGCGTGGAGCCGTCTTGAGGCGGTCGCCGCCGAGCTCCCAGCCGGCTCCGGTCCGGGCAGCGAGGATCTCCTCGAGCTCGCCGCCGCGGCGCTTCTCGACGATCGCCTCGCGGATGCTGGCCAGGCGCGGGCCCGACGCCTCGTAGAACCCGGCGCCGACCCGCACGCCCGGGGCGCCGACCTGCACGTAGTAGCCGGTCGAGGGGCCCTTCGGCACGAACGCACCCTGGTGGGACTTGTACGGCGTCTTGTCCTTCGAGAACCGCACGTCGCGGTAGGGCCGGAAGATCTTGGCCTGCCCGAACTCGTCGGCCAGCGCTGCGGTCAACGCCTTCATCGGGGCCGCGACGGCCGCGGCGTAGACCGCCTTGTGCGCCTCCCAGAACGTCTTGGTGTGGTCCATCTCGAGGTCGTCGTAGAAGTCGAGGGCGGCTACGGGGAAGCCAGTGAACTGTTCTGGTGTCGGCGGGGCCACGTGCTGACCCTACGACTCGATGCCCAGCCCCGACCGACACCCCCGTCGCGGTGCACACGCCACCGTGGAGGAGCCGTGCGGCCTCAGACGGTGGAGGATCCACCGCCCCCGAGGGTGCTCGCGTGTGAGCGATGTCCCAGGGAGTTGCATTCACCCTCCCATTCCGATTAGGTAAGCCTGTCCTAATTTAATGTCGGGGAAGGAAACCGGGTGCGCGCTCATCTGTTCAACGCGGACACCGCCGAGGGGTATCGCGAGGCCATGCGCCTGGGCGTCGCCGCGGTCGCCGATCACGTGGCGATCGTCCAGGGTCCCTGGTCAGGGGCCAGCGTCGCCGACGTGAGGAGCAAGGTCGACGGGATCGATCTCGACCGACCGCTCACCGACCTCGCCGCGGTCCTGCGTGAGGTCAAGGACGTCTACCTCGACGACGCGGTCTGGTTCCACGAGCCGCGCTACCTGGCGCACCTCAACTGCCCCGTCGTCATCCCCGCGCTGGTCGCCGAGGTGCTCGTGTCGTCGGTCAACTCCTCGCTCGACACCTGGGACCAGAGCGGTGGCGGCACGCTGATCGAGCGGCGGCTCATCGACTGGACGGCCGAGCGCATCGGGCTGGGGGACGAGGCCGACGGCGTGTTCACCAGCGGCGGGACGCAGTCCAACCTGCAGGCACTGCTGGTCGCCCGCTCGCGGGCCTACCTCGCCGGTGACGCCGACCTGTCGGAGCCGCTCGCGCAGACCGCGTCCCGCTTCCGTGTCTTTGCCTCGAGCGACAGCCACTTCAGCGTCCAGAAGTCCGCGAACATCCTCGGGCTCGGTCTGGACGCCGTCGTGACGATCCCGACCGACGACCGCCGCCGGATGGATCCGCAGGCCCTCGACCGGGCCGTCTGGGACACGCGGGCCGGGGGCCTGATCCCGATGGCGGTCGTCGCCACGGCCGGCACGACCGACTTCGGCAGCATCGACCCGCTCGGGCCCGTCTCCGACATCTGCGCCGAGCACGGGATCTGGATGCACGTCGACGCGGCGTACGGCGGCGGGCTGCTCGTCTCGACCCGGCGCCGCCAGCTGCTCACCGGCATCGAGCGCGCCGACTCGGTGACCGTCGACTTCCACAAGACGTTCTTCCAGCCGGTCAGCTCCAGCGCGGTCCTCTTCCGGGACAAGGACGCGCTGCGCCACGTGACGTACCACGCCGACTACCTCAACCCGCGCTCGTCGGCGCTGCCCAACCAGGTCGACAAGAGCATGCAGACCACCCGCCGGTTCGACGCCCTGAAGCTGTGGATGACGCTGCGCACGATGGGCGCGGACGCCATCGGCGACTACGTCGACGCGGTGATCGACCTGGCCGCGATCGGCCACGAGCTCATGCGCGACGATCCTCACATCGAGGTCGTCACCGCGCCGACGCTGAGCACGCTGGTGTTCCGCTTCCGCCCGGACGGGATGTCCGAGGACGTCGCCGACGAGGTCAATCCCGCGATCCGCCGGGCCGTCGCCGGCAGCGGCTCAGCCGTCATCGCGGGCACCAGGACGGGCGGACGCGCGTGGCTCAAGCTCACGATGCTCAACCCGGGGGCGACGACCGACGACCTCGTCGCGGTCATCGCGCTGGTGCGGGAGCTCGGTCACCAGCTGTCGCTCCAGCCTGCGCCGCACGCCTCCGAGGAGGTGCACTGATGCGCGTCCACGACTTCGCCGCGATCGGACTCGGCCCCTTCAACCTCGGGCTGGCCTGCCTGGCCGATCCTGTCGACGGTCTCGACGGGATCTTCCTCGAGGCGCGGGACGACTTCAGCTGGCACCCCGGGATGATGCTGCAGGACGCGACGCTCCAGGTGCCGTTCATGGCCGACCTCGTCACGATGGCCGACCCCACGTCGCCCTACTCGTTCCTGAACTACCTCAAGCAGACCGGACGGCTCTACCCGTTCTACATCCGCGAGAGCTTCTACCCGTTGCGGGCCGAGTTCGACGCCTACTGCCGCTGGGCGGCTGGCCAGGTCGGCGGCGTGCGGTTCGGGCGTCACGTCGACCGGGTCGTCCACGACGGCGAGGCGTACGTGCTCACGGCGCGACGGCGCGACGGCAGTGTCGAGACGCACCGCGCGCGACGGCTCGTCCTCGGCACCGGCACCCGGCCGCACGTGCCGGCGGCGGTCAGCGGCCTCGACGGACCGGTGCTGCACTCGGCCGACTACCTGACCCACAAGGCCGACCTGCAGGCGAAGGCGTCGATCACGATCATCGGCAGCGGCCAGAGCGCCGCCGAGGTCTATCTCGACCTGCTCGAGGACATCGACGCCGAGGGCCACTGCTACGAGCTGGTGTGGGCCACGCGGTCACCGCGGTTCTTCCCGATGGAGTACACCAAGCTGACGCTCGAGATGACGTCACCGGAGTACACGCGCTACTTCCAGGGCCTGCCCGGGTCGACGCGCGACCAGCTGATCCACGACCAGAAGGGTCTCTACAAGGGCATCAGCGGCGAGCTCGTCGACGCCATCTTCGACACCCTCTACCGGAAGCGGGTGAGCGGCCCCGTCCCCACGCGGCTGCTCACCAGCACCGAGCTCGTCGACGCGTCGTGGGACGCCGCCGAGGGGTGGTACGCGCTGGAGATGCGCCACACCGAGCTGGACGAGACCCTCGACCTCCAGACCGAGGGTCTCGTCCTCGCGACCGGCTACCGCGCCCAGCCGCCGGTCTTCGTCGAGGGCATCGCCGACCGGATCCGTTGGGACGAGCGGGGTCGCTACGGCGTCTCCGGGACGTACACGATCGATCACGAGGACGAGGAGATCTACGTGCAGAACGCCGAGGAGCACTCCCACGGGTTGATCGCGCCGGACCTCGGGATGGGCGCCTTCCGCAACTCGATCATCATCGCCGCGATGACCGGCCGGGAGGTCTACCCGGTCGAGCGGCGCATCGCGTTCCAGGAGTTCGGCGTCCCGTCCGACCTGGCCCGCACCCCGACGGGGGCCCGGCGATGACACGGTCCGACGTGCTGCTGGTGCGCGACACCGCCGTCGGCCGGATCACGATCGAGCCCCTCGACATCGACCGGGACGGCGACCTGCTGCACGGATGGGTCACGCACCCGCGCTCGGTGTTCTGGGGCATGCAGGGCGTCACGGTCGAGGACGTCTGCCACGCGTACGCGGCTATCGTCGCCGATCCGCACCACGACGCCTGGCTGGGCCGGGTCGACGGGGCGCCGGCGTTCCTCGCCGAGACGTACGACCCCGAGCACAGCGAGCTCGACGGCGCCTACGACTGGCGTCCCGGCGACATCGGCATGCACGTGCTCGTGGCACCGACGAGCCGCCCTCGCGGTGGCTTCACGTCCGCGGTGTTCCGCACCGTGATGGAGCTGTGCCTGGACGATCCGCGCCGCCACCGGGTCGTCGTCGAGCCCGATGTGCGCAACGACAGGATCGCGGCTCTCAACGCATCCGCAGGGTTCCACGTCATCGGCGAGGTGCACCTGGCCGGCAAGGTCGCCGCGCTGAGCGTCTGCACCCGGGACGACTTCGAGGCCAGTCGCCTCGTCCGCGGCCGGCACGACGACCGGGACCCGGTCGCGCACCTGACGCCGGAGCCGATGCGGCGCGCCCACCGCTTCCTCGTTGCGAAGGCGATCGGTGAGTTCGCGCACGAGCGGCTGCTCGAGCCACGCCCCGTGGGCGTCGACCACGAGATCGTGTCGCCGGACGGTTCGTCCGTCTACCGGTTCCACGCCCACCGCCACGCCCTCGAGCACTGGGTCGTCGGCCCATGGTCGATCTCACTGACCGTCGACGGGGTGGAGACCGAGGTCGACGCGCTCGCGTTCATCGTTGAGCACGCCGACGTGCTGGGCATCCCCGACGCGCTGCTGCCGACGTACCTCGAGGAGATCAGCAGCACGCTCGCCAGTGCCGCCTGGAAGACCGTCCACCGCCGCGTCCCGGTCGCGGACCTCGTCGGCGCCGACTTCCAGGTCATCGAGTCGGCGATGACCGAGGGTCATCCGGCCTTCGTCGCCAACAACGGCCGTATCGGGTACTCGTTGTCGGACTTCGCAGCGTACGCGCCCGAGTCGGGCCGACCGTTCAGCATCGTGTGGGTCGCTGCCCGCCGCACGCTCGCGCACCTGTCGGTCGGCGACGGCCTCGACGAGCAGTCGCTCTACACCGGCGAGCTCGACGCTGCCGCGCACCAGCGCTTCGGAGCCACCCTGCGCGGCCGGGGCCTCGAGCCGACCGACTACCTGCTGATCCCGGTGCACCCGTGGCAGTGGGAGCACAAGATCGCGATCACGTTCGCGCCCGACCTGGCCCGCGACGACCTCGTCCTGCTCGGGCGGGGGGACGACGAGTACCAGGCGCAGCAGTCGATCCGGACGTTCTTCAACACGTCCCGGCGCGACCGGCACTACGTCAAGACCGCGCTGTCGATCCAGAACATGGGCTTCATGCGGGGGCTGTCACCGCGCTACATGCGGGCCACCCCGGCCATCAACGACTGGGTGGCCGGGCTGGTGGAGTCCGACC
Source organism: Aeromicrobium sp. (assembly GCA_046598255.1). Lineage (GTDB taxonomy): Bacteria > Actinomycetota > Actinomycetes > Propionibacteriales > Nocardioidaceae > Aeromicrobium. Next base: position 38,128 of record JBKJIW010000014.1, read on the forward strand.
CGGAGCTGCAGGCCACCGGTTTCGGCGTGCTGCGCGAGCGGGCGGCGATCGGCTACACCGGCGATGCGTACCACCGCCTCGCCACGGGGTCCCCGTACACCACGATGCTCGCGGCGCTGTGGCGGGAGAGCCCCGAGGCCCGGCTGCGCGACGGCGAGCGGCTCGCGACGATGGCCTCGCTGCTGCACCGCGACCACGACGGTGCGTCCTACGTGGCCGCCCTGATCCGCGCTTCGTTGGTCGAGCCGCACGAGTGGGTTCGCCGCTACCTGACGGCGTACGTGCGCCCGATCGTGCACTGCCTGCACCGGTACGAGCTGGCGTTCATGCCGCACGGGGAGAACCTCATCCTCGTGCTGGAGGACCATGCCCCGACACGGGTCCTGATGAAGGACATCGGCGAGGAGATCGCGGTGCTGGGCGACCTCCCGCTGCCCGCCGACGTCGAACGGGTGCGCGCCGACGTGCCGGAGCGGATGAAGGCGCTGTCGGTGCTGACCGACGTCTTCGACGGGTTCCTGCGGTTCCTGGCCGCGATCCTGGCCGAGGACGGGCTGCTGGCCGCGGACGACTTCTGGGCGGTCGTCGCCGGGGTGATCGCCGAGCACCAGGCCGATCACCCCGAGCTGGCCGAGGCGTTCGCACGGATCGACCTGTTCGCGCCGGAGTTCGACCACTCGTGCCTCAACCGGCTCCAGCTGCGCGACACCCGGCAGATGGTCGACATCGCCGACCAGGCCGACTCGCTGCTGTTCGCGGGCACGCTGGTCAACCCCATCGCGAAGAAGCGCCCGCCAGGGGCCGATCCTCAGGACGAGGCCCACGACGACTGAGCATCACCCGCGCCCGGTGGGTGCTACGGCGTCAGGAGGACCTTGCCGGTGGCGCGGCGCTCGTCGAGCGTCAGCAGTGCGGCCGCCGCCTCGGCCAGCGGGAACGTCGGACCGACGACCGGCTGCAGGGCCCCGCTGGCCAGGTGGGGCTCCAGGGCGGCCCACTCCGTGGCGATGTGGCCGGGCCGCTGCAGGACGTATGCGCCCCAGCCAACGCCGACGACCGACACGTTGTTGAGCAGCAGCCGGTTGACCTTGACGGTCGGGATGTCGCCGGCGGTGAAGCCGATGACGAGCAGCCGCCCGTCGTCCTTGAGGCAGCGCAGGGAGTCCGTGAAGCGATCGCCTCCCACGGGATCGACCACGAGGTCGACCTTGCCGCCAGTCAACGTGGCGTCCTTGAAGCCGTCGGCCAGGACGAACTCGTCGGCCCCGGCCTCCAGGGCGATGGCGCCCTTCTCGGCGGTCGAGGTCACGGCGACGACCCGTCCCGCGCCGAACGCCTTGGCGACCTGGATCGAGGCGGTTCCGATGCCGCCCGCGGCACCTTGCACCAGCACCGACTCGCCGGCCTGCAGGTGGCCGCGCTCGACCAGCGCGAAGTAGGCCGTGCCGTAGTTGAAGATGATCGACGCGCCCTGCTCGTACGACACGGAGTCGGGCAGCTTGAAGGTCTCGGTGACGGGGGCGACGGCCTGCTCGGCGAACCCGCCCAGCAGGCAGAGGGCAGCGACCCGGTCGCCCGGCGCGAAGCCGGACCCGTCAGGGGCGCTGATGATCTCGCCGGCGATCTCGGCACCCGGGGTGAACGGCAGGTCGGGCTTCATCTGGTAGAGCCCGCGCGACTGCAGCACCTCAGGGAACGCGACGCCGGCTGCATGGACGCGGATCAGCACGTGGCCGTCGTTCGGGGTGGGGGCCGGGACGTCGAGGAGCTCGACCGCCGAGGGCCCGTCGAGCGTGGTGATCTGGATCGCCTTCATGCCCCGACGATAGCGCACCGCTAAGCGCTTGCTTAGGGCAATCAGCCGTACTGTTCTTCCATGGATCCGATCGACCTGACCATCGCGCGGTGGATGGCCGATCACCGCAGTGAACCGGTCACCCAGGTGTGCCGCTTCCTGGAGGACCTCGGCACCGATCGCGGAGTCTTCACCCTGGTCGCGCTCGGTGTCCTGGTCGTCGTCGCCGTGCTGCGGCTGTGGTGGGGCCTGCTCAGCGTCTTCCTGGCCTGGTTCGCCGCCGTGATCGTGATGACGCCGCTGAAGGACCTGTTCGATCGTCCACGTCCGCCGGCCGACCTCACGATCACCACGCTGCAGGGCTCGTCCTTCCCGTCGACCCACGCGATCATCACGTCGGCGGCGGTGGTCGCGGTGCTGATGGCTCGCTGGTGGACGTCATCTCGTCTGCGCCGCGCCGCAGCCGTCCTCGGACTCCTGCTGGTCGTCTCCTCGGGCGCTGCGATGGTCTACCTGGGTGGCCACTGGACCACGGACGTCCTGGCCGGATGGGTCGTCGGTGTCGTGGTCGCCGGCGGGGTGATGCTGGTGTGGCGCCGGCTGCCGGTGCCCGGCGGCAACCGGCCCGTCAGGCCGCGGGTGCCGGGCCGCAAGCCCGGCATCGTCTCGTAGGGGTCCGGCAGGGGACAATGGCCCGATGCGCCTCATCGACCTGCTCCCGAAGACGGGAGCGGCCTACGACGAGGACGCCGTCTATGGCGCGATCACCGAGTGGGTCGAGTCGCGGGGCCTGACGCTGTACCCCGCCCAGGACGAGGCGATCCTCGAGTGCGTCGCCGGATCCAACGTCGTGCTGGCGACCCCGACCGGCTCTGGCAAGAGCCTGGTGGCGACCGGCGCGATGGCCGCGGCCCTGGCGCGCGGCGAGTGCAGCGTCTACACCGCACCCATCAAGGCGCTCGTCAGCGAGAAGTTCTTCGACCTGTGCGAGATCTTCGGCGCCGAGAACGTCGGCATGGTCACGGGCGACGCCGCAGTCAACGCCGACGCCCCGATCATCGCCGCGACGGCCGAGATCCTCGCCAACATGGCGCTGCGCGAGGGGTCGGACGCCGACATCGGTCTCGTGGTGATGGACGAGTTCCACTTCTACTCCGATCCCGATCGCGGCTGGGCCTGGCAGGTGCCCCTGATCGAGCTGCCGACGGTCCAGTTCCTCCTGATGTCGGCGACCCTCGGCGACACGACGAAGCTCGAGGCCGACCTGAGCCGCCGGACGGGGCGCGAGACGGTGGTCGTCAGCTCCACCGAGCGTCCGGTGCCGCTCGTCAGCGAGTACGTGTCGACGCCCGTGCAGGAGACCCTCGAGCAGCTGATCGAGACCGGTCAGACCCCTGTCTACGTCGTCCACTTCACGCAGCTGTCCGCGCTCGAACGTGCGCAGGCGCTGACCAGCATCAAGGTCGCCACCCGCGAGGAGCGCGACGTCATCGCCGAGGCGCTCGGCGACTTCCGCTTCTCGTCGGCGTTCGGCAAGACGCTGTCGCGCCTCATCCGCATGGGCGTGGGCGTGCACCACGCCGGGATGCTCCCGCGCTACCGCCGACTCGTCGAGACGCTGACCCAGCAGGGGCTCCTCAAGGTCGTCTGCGGCACCGACACCCTCGGCGTCGGCATCAACGTCCCGATCCGTACGGTCCTGTTCAGCGGGCTGTCCAAGTACGACGGCACCCGGCAGCGTCAGCTGCAGGTGCGCGAGTTCCAGCAGATCGCCGGTCGGGCCGGCCGCGCCGGCTACGACACGATCGGCCACGTCGTCGTCGAGGCGCCGGAGCACGAGATCGAGAACGCGCGCCTGGTCCGCAAGGCTGGCGACGACCCCAAGAAGCTCAAGCGCATCCAGCGCAAGAAGCCGCAGGAGGGCTTCGTGTCCTGGGGCCAGGGGACGTTCGCGAAGCTGTCCACCGGCACGCCCGAGTCGCTCGTCTCGCGGATGAAGGTCAGCCACGCCATGGTGCTCGACGTCGTCTCGCGGCCCGGCGACGCCCGCGCGTCGCTGGAGCGGCTGCTGCGCGAGAGCGGCGAGACGCAGGAGTCGCAGGACAAGATGCTCGCCCAGGTCGACGAGATCATCGAGGCTCTCCTGGCCGGCGAGGTCGTCGAGCGCATCGACCCTCCCGACCACGAGGGCCGCACGCTGCAGCTCACGATCGACCTGCAGGCCAACTTCGCCCTCAACCAGCCGCTGTCGCCGTTCGCCGTCGCCTCGCTCGACCTGCTCGACCGTGAGTCGCCGACGTACGCCCTCGACGTCGTGTCCGTCGTCGAGGCGACGCTGGACGACCCGCGACCGATCATCAACGCGCAGCGGCACCGGGCCCGCGGCGAGGCCATCAACGAGATGAAGATGGACGGCATCGAGTACGACGAGCGGATGGAGCTGCTGGAGGAGATCACCCACCCCAAGCCGCTGGAGGAGCTGCTCACCGCCGCCTACGAGACGTACCGGGGCGGACACCCGTGGGTCGCCGATCACGAGCTGCGGCCCAAGTCGGTCGTCCGGGAGATGTGGGAGCGGGCCATGACGTTCTCCGAGCTGGTCGGCGACTACCAGCTCGCGCGGTCGGAGGGGCTCGTGCTCCGCTACCTGTCCGACGTCTACAAGACCCTTGGCCGCACGGTTCCCGAGAAGGCCCGCAACACCGAGCTGGAGGACCTCACCGAGTGGCTCGGCGAGCTCGTCCGGCAGACCGACTCCTCCCTGCTCGACGAGTGGGAGGACCTCATCGCCCCGGGCGTCGACCCGCTCGACGTCCGCCCGCAGGCGATGGCGAGCGAGAAGCCGCGTCCCGTCACGGGCAACACCCGGGCGTTCCGGGTGCTGGTGCGCAACGCGATGTTCCGCCGGGTCGAGCTGGCGGCGTTCGGCCGCTGGACCGAGCTGGCCGACCTCGACGGCGAGGACGGCTGGGACGCGCAGGCCTGGACGGACGCGATGGCGGCCTACCGCGAGGAGTACCCGGCGGTCACCGGTTTCGCGACGAACATCGGGACGGGACCAGGATCCCGCGGCCCGGAGCTGTTCATGGTCGAGGAGGGGTCGACGACCTGGACCGTCCGCCAGACGTTCGATGATCCCGAGGGCGATCGGGACTGGGGCATCAGCGCGACCGTCGACCTGGCGCTGTCGGACGAGATCGGCGAAGCCGCCGTGACGGTGACGGCTGTCGGCCCCCGCTGAGGCGTTCCCATTCGGGTGCGGTGCTGTGCGTCCCGGTGCAGTGCGTCAGCCGGCGAGCGAGCCGCCGAAGATCTGCCAGGCGAGGGCTGACTTGGCGACCAGGCTGAGGACCAGGTAGACCTTCTCGCCGAAGGCATAGTCGCGCCAGCGACCGATCTCGCGGTACTGCAGCCACTGGTTGACGGCGAATCCCGAGAAGAAGATCAGCAGGGAGAAGAAGATGCCGACGACGAACCCGGGAGATCCGTCGGACCCGAGGAAGTTGACCGCGATCGCGACCCACGGGGCAGCGCCGGCGACGGTGCCGAACCAGAAGGGCAGCATCGTGGTCGTCTCACGACCCGGTGGGTTCATCCGCTCCTGCAACCAGCCGAAGAGGATCATCGCGACGTTGGCGCCGACGACCGCGATGACCGCGGTGACGTCGGTGACGCCGAAGTAGAAGCCGATCAGGACGATCATGATCGAGGCGCTGACCGAGTACTCGACCCATCGGAACCGGTTGATCCCGCGGCGCAGGTCGGACTCGTAGGTGGCGCGGCCCACCGTCGCGGTGATGAGGTGGTCGGCCGCCGCGAGGAACAGGAAGACCGCGATCGCCACACCGATGCTGATGTCGACCAGCGTGTCCGGCGCCGGCGTCGTCGTGCCCGGAGGGCCGGTCGGGAAGGTCGACGTGATCGCGATGGCGAAGCCGTTGCCGAGCACCAGGATCGCGACGGCCTGGGCAGCGTGCAGCACGGTCAGGCCCAGGTTCCAACTGCGCAGACCTGCCAGGGCCTGATCGGTGACGCCGGAGGCCTCGGTGGCAGTGGGGTGGGGATCGGCGTGGCTCATGTCCTGACCGTATCCGAGAGGCGGGAGCCTGCGCGGCCGGCCGATCGTGGCTTGCCCGGCCTAGCGGCGGGTCAGCTTGAGGGGGGCCTTGTCACCCGGGACGTTCGTGATGTTGCGCAGCTTGTTGGGGGCCACGGCGTCGGCGTGCACCTCGAAGCGCTGCAGCACCTCACGCAGCACGACGGTGCCCTCCATCAGCGAGAACGCCGCACCGATGCAGCGACGCACCCCTCCGCCGAACGGGATCCACGTGTTGGGGGCGATCTTGTCGACCAGGAAGCGGTCGGGGTCGAACGTGTGCGAGTCGGCGAAGCTGGCCTCGCGGCTGTGCGACAAGATGATCGACGGCGCGACGGTGGTGCCCCTGGGCAGCAGTCGTCCCGCGACCACCTGGTCGCTCTGCAGGGTGCGGGCGACGAAGTCGATGATGGGGTGCAGGCGCATCCCCTCCTTGAGGCAGGCCTCGAGGAAGGCGTCGTCGCCGGCATCAGCCGCGGCCGTGGCCCGGGCCAGCAGCTCGGGGGAGCGGCCGAGCTCGTGCAGCGTCCACGACAGTGCCGAGGCCGTGGTCTCGTGTCCGGCCAGCAGCAGCGTCACCAGCTGGTCGCGCATCTCGACGTCGCTGAGCGGGGCCTCGTCCCCGGCGTCGTCGTCACCGACGCGCAGCAGCCGGGACAGGACGTCGTCGCGACCTTCGAGGTCGTGCGCCTCCCGCCGCTCGGCGATCTCGGCGAACAGGATCGCGTCGACCTCCTGCTGGTTGCGGAAGTAGCCGCGCCACGGCGGCAGCGCGAACAGGCGCGGGTACGACCAGGCGAGCAGCATCTTGGCGTCGATGTTCACCATGCGGTTGACCTTGGGACGCAGCACGGCGAGACGCTGCTCGTCGGTGACGCCGAAGACGACCTGCAGGATGACGTCGAGGGTGATGGCGTTCATCCGGTCGAGCGTCACGAGCGTGTCGCCGTCGCGCCACGAGTCGACCTCGACCTTGGTGATCGCCTCGACGAGCGGCCGGTACGAGCGCATCGACGGCCCGGTGAAGGCCGGCATCAGCAGCTTGCGGGCGCGCTGATGCTCGAGGTCGTCGGTCAGGAGCACCGACCGACGTCCCATGACCGGCTTGAGGATCTCGTTGCCCTTGCCGGCGTGGAACTGCGACGGGTCGGCCGCGAAGATCTCCTTGATGTCGGCCGGGTCGCTGAACACGACGAGCGTGCGCGGCCCGGGCAGGATCCGGATCGTGAAGGTGTCGCCGAACTCGCGGTGGAAGCCGGGGACGAGTCGGTCCCGGTTGCGCAGGAACTTCCAGGTCATGAGCGCCGGATGGGTCGTCGGACCGTCCGGGATGTCGTACGTCGTGGTGTCGTCCGGCGCCTCGGTCATGTCAGGCCACCATCTGCCGGGGAAGAGCACGGTGGGCAGATGACGGCCCGACCGGCACTGAACTGTTCACTCGCTGGCGCTCGCTCATGTCAGGCCGCGTGTTCCCAGGCGAAGTCCGGCACGTTGACCTTGCGGGTCTCCCACCAGTACTGGAACGTGAACTTCGGCCAGATCGTGCGGTTCTTGCCGTGGCTGTCGAGGTACCAGCTGGTGCAGCCGCCCTGGGTCCAGATCCCCTTCTCGACGAGGCGCTGGATCTCGATGTTGAACTCGGTCTGCGCCTCCTTCGTGGGCTCGGCCGCGACCGCTCCACGCTGGTCGAGCTCGTCGAGCAGCCGGATGATGAACTTGGTCTGCTGCTCGATCATGAACACGACCGAGTTGTGGCCGAGGGCCGTGTTGGGTCCGAGCATGAACGCCAGGTTGGGGAACTGGTTGATCATGATGCCCATGTAGGTCTCGACGCCGCCCTCGCGGAAGGTCGCGGCCAGGTCGGCGCCGTTCTTGCCCTTGACGTCCAGGTAGTCGAACGCGTCGACGACGTGGAAGCCGGTGCCGTAGATGATGACGTCGGCCTCGTGGAAGACGCCGTTGCCGTCGACGACACCGTCCTTCGTGATCTCCGTGACGCCGTCCGTGCTGAGCTCGACGTTGTCGCGCAGGAAGGTCGGGTAGTACGTGTTGGACTGCAGGACGCGCTTGCAGCCGAGGCGGTAGTCAGGCGTCAGCTTGGCGCGCAGCTCGGGATCGGGGATGGCGTTCGCCATGTGGCGCTTGACGACCTTCTCGGCCACCGGCAGCACGTTGAGGTGGCCGTTGAACGCGATCGCGCGGGCCTCGAGACCCCAGTAGAGGCTGTTGCGATACGCGCGCTGGGCGCCGGGCACCGTCGCGAACACCTTCTTGCGCCAGCCGGCGGTGGACTTGTCCTTCTTGGGCAGCACCCACGGGGGCGTGCGCTGGAAGACCGTGAGCTGGCCGGCCTGCTCGGCGATGATCGGGACGAACTGGATCGCGCTGGCGCCCGTGCCGATCACGACGACCTTCTTGCCGGTCAGGTCGACCGAGTGGTCCCAGGAGGCCGAGTGGAACCTCGGCCCCTCGAACGTCTCGGCACCGGTGATCTCGGGGATGTTCGGGATGTGCAGGCCGCCCACGCCGGCCACGACGAAGCGGGCCTCGTAGTCCTCGCCGGACGCCGTGCGGACGGTCCAGACCTTGCGGTCCTCGTCCCAGGCGGCCCCGGTGACCTCGACGCCGAAGTCGATGTAGGGGCGGATCCCCTGCTCGTCGGCGACCTTTCGCATGTAGGCCCAGATCTCCGCCTGCCCGGAGAAGCTCTTGCTCCAGTCGGTGTTGAGCTCGTACGAGAACGAGTACATGTGGCTGGGGATGTCGCACTCGCAGCCGGGGTAGGTGTTGTCGCGCCAGGTGCCGCCGACGTCCGATGCCTTCTCGAGGACGACGAAGTCCTCGCGGCCGGATGCCCGCAGCTTCATGGCCATTCCCATGCCGGAGAAGCCAGTGCCGATGATGACGATGTCCTTTTTGATCACCTTTCAGATACTATCGGTATCTGAGTACGAAGCAACCGTGTTCTGGGCCACGCGGTCCGATCAGCGAGGAGCCAGGGTGACCGTCACCAACAAGCCGACCACACGGGCGGAGCGTCAGGCCGTGACCCGCGAGAGCCTGATCGCGGTGGCGCGCGAGATGTTCCTCGACGACGGCTACGCGGCGACCTCGCTCGACAAGGTGGCGGTGCGGGCCGGCTTCTCCAAGGGTGCGGTCTACTCCAACTTCGCCGGCAAGGAGGAGCTCTGCATGGCGGTGCTCGACAGCATCCACGAGGAGCAGATCGCGGGGGTCTTCTCGGCCTTCACCCGCGACACGGACCTCGACGGACGCATCGAGGCGTTCGCGGCCTGGGCCAAGGAGGGTCTGGGCCAGCCCCGGTGGACGGCCCTCGAGGTCGAGTTCGGGGCCATCGCCCGCCAGAGCCCCTACGTCGCCACCGAGCTGGTCAAGCGCCACCGGGAGATCCGGTCCGCGATCGCCGGCCTCGTCCGTCGGGTCACCGCCGATGCCGGCCTGGAGGACTCGGTCGACGCCGACCAGGCCGCCACGACGCTGCTCAGCCTCGGAATCGGGCTGGGCACGCTGCGATCGCTCGACCACACGATCGACGTCGGTGTCTTCGCCAACACCATGCGCGCCCTCCTGCGCGGCACGACCGGCTGACGCTCAGCCTCGCGCCGTCACCCGCAGGACCTTGTCGTTCCCGTCGCCGTTCGATGTCGTGAGGTACAGGGCGCCGTCAGGCCCACGGGTCGCCGAGCGCAGGCGCCCGTAGGTGCCGTCCAGCTCGCCCGGCTTCCAGACGGCGCGCAGGGCCCCGTCCCGGCTGAACCGCATGAGCCGCAGCGACTCATCCTTCAGGGACGCCACCGCGAGGGCGCCTCTCCAGTCGCCCCACTGGGTGCCGTCGACGAAGGTCCCGCCGCTGGTCGCTGACGTCGTGGGACCCGAGCTCCAGCGCGCGGAGCGCTGCTTGCCGGGCAGCCGGTGATCGGTCATCGGGGAGTCGGCACCCTCGTTGTAGGCCGCGTCGCCGGCCTCGCGAGGCACCGGGTTCCATCCGTAGTTGCCCATCGACACCAGGCGGTTGACCTCGTCGTCGCGATAGCTGCCCTGCTCGACCGACCACATCGTGCCGTCGCTGCGTCGGGCCAGGCCCTGCACGTTGCGGTGGCCGTAGGTGAAGACGCGCTGCTTCATGCGGGAGCTGCTGCGGATGAAGGGATTGGTCCGGATCGCACGGCCCGTCCGGGCGTCGACGCGCAGCACCTTGCCGCCTCCCGATGTCAGGCGCTGGGGGTTCCGCCCCGTCGCCGCGTCGCCCGTGCCGATGAAGAGCTGGTGGCCCGCGCCGTTCGCGAGCGCGCAACCGCCGTGTCGACCGGTCGTCGAGGGAAGGCCCGAGACCAGGGTGCGGACGTACGAGGCCGCCGTCGCCGCCCGATTCAGGCGCCACCGCACGACGCGGACGTCCTGCACGCCGCCGTTGCGGTAGCCGTGACAGGTCACGAACTCACGGGTCGAGGCGAAGTCCTTCGCGACCTCGACCGCCATCAGTCCTGTCTCGCCGCCGGCCCACATGTGGCGCGGTGAGGTGAAGATCGTGCGGACACCGCCGTCCGACGTGCGCAGCAGCAGCCGCTTCGCGTCGCGCTCCGTCACGAGCATCGAGCCGTCCGGCAGGAATGCCAGGTCCCACGGGATCCGGAGACCGCTCTGCACCACCGTCACCGACAGGCCCGGACGGGCCGCGGTGGCCGGCGCCGCTGTCATGAGGGGCAGGGCGAGGACCAGCGCGGGGATGACCCGCCAGATGCGCATCATGTCGTCAGTGTGCGCGACATCTGACGATCACGCACCCCTCACGACAGGACGATCGTCGTCCGCACCGGGTTGTGGTCGGACGCCTTGGCGCCGACGTACCGGCGGTTCCTCGTCGGCGCGACGATGCGCCACCCCGTCGACCCCATCGACGTCCGGACGAAGATGCGGTCGATGTGCCCACCCCAGTACTTCATGGTCGACACCTTCGCGCGCCATCCGTTGAAGCTGCTGACGTTCGGCCGGCTGTACGTCGCTGATGCGTCGAAGGCGTCGACCCAGCCTCGCTTGGCCATCTCCCGGCGGGGCGGGTCGTCGCCGGGCCCGCCGCGGTAGGAGTTGAAGTCGCCGAGGTAGACGATCGGCAGCGTGCCCGCGACCGCCTCGGTCCTGGCGATGAGCTGGCGGGTCTCCCTGCCGCGCAGGCGCGCCGCGGCCTTCGTCGGACCGTGGGTCAGGTGCGCCGACACGAACACGTAGGTCTGGCCGTTGCTCCGCAGCCGCAGCGCCGCCCAGGCGGCCGTCGCACCGGACGGTGAGCTGATCCGGCCCTCCTGCTCCACCGGCAGCTGCCGGTCACGGCAGACCTTCTGCTCGGTGAGCCATCCGGACGTCGCGAACGCGTACCACTGCTGGCTCGGCCGGTCGAAGTGCCGGGGGAAGCGCCACGTGGAGGTGTCCTCGGTCCCGGCGTACGGCTGGACGACGCACGACGTCGACGGCTGGGTCGTCACGGCCATCTCGAGGGCGGCCACCCGGTAGTAGACGGCCTCGTTCCGCTTCGCGAGTCGCGCCGTGTAGGAGGCGTAGCCGTGCTCCCGCAGTCGTTCGGCCAGCTCCTCGGCGCGGCCCGTGACCTCCTGGAGCGCCACGACGTCGGCGTTGGCGTCGACGATGCGCTGGACGACCGCGTCCTCGCGCTGGCGGGTCCACCTCTTGCAGTTGTCAGCGGCGGCGCACACGTTGAACGTCACGACCGAGACGCTGGGCGCGGCGCGATCGACGCTGCGGCGCAGGGTGTGGCCGCAGACCGGTTCCGAGCGGGACCCCTTGTGGCCGCCGCGGACGGCGCGCACCGTGAAGCAGTAGCGCCGGTGGGGTCGCAGGTCCCGGATCTTGAGGGTGGTGTGACGCCCGCGGGACGCGCGCGACTGCCCCTTCTGCGACGTCCTCTCCGCCTTCGACGGGGTCGACGCGATGAAGACGGTGTAGCCCCGTGCCTTCGCGGTGGGGGCCCACTTCAGCGTCACCGTGTGGGGAGACGACGCCACGATGTAGGGGGTGGAGGCCTTGGCCGGGCGCGCCGGCGCCGGCGACGCCAGGCCCACGACCAGCAGCAGGGATCCGAGCGCCGCGAGCAGGAGCTTCAGTGGCGACGGCATCGCACGATGCTAGGCCGCGGCCGGGTCGCACCGTGGCGTTGACCGCCGCGTGTTGGGACTCAGTAGCCGCCGTTGTCCTTGAAGCGCGCGTAGGAGGCCTGGATCTCGGCCTCGGCCTCGACGCGACCGGTCCAGGTCGATCCCTCGACCGACTTGCCGGGCTCGAGGTCCTTGTAGACCGTGAAGAAGTGCTCGATCTCGAGGCGGTCGAACTCCGGCACGTGGTGGATGTCGCGCAGGTGCTCCTGGCGCGGGTCCTTGGCCGGGACGCAGAGGACCTTGTCGTCGCCGCCGGCCTCGTCGGTCATGCGGAACATGCCGATCGTGCGGCACGAGATCACGCAGCCGGGGAACGTCGGCTCGGACAGCAGCACGAGGGCGTCGAGCGGATCGCTGTCCAGGCCCAGGGTGTCGTCAATGAAGCCGTAGTCGGCCGGGTACTGCGTGGCCGTGAAGAGCGTGCGGTCGAGGCGGATGCGGTGCGACGCGTGGTCGACCTCGTACTTGTTGCGGCTTCCCTTGGGGATCTCCACGGTGACGTCGAAAATCACAGGAATGCCTCCGGCTGTTGAGTGCGGGTGCGCGCGCCGTCAGGCGTCGCGTCATCGGGTCTCTATAGTCTGGCGCATGTGGCAGCGCAACGGGGAACCAGGGTCGTGGTCTCTGTCGCCGCGAGCCTCGCGGTCCCGGTCGTCGTGCTGGCCGTCACCGTCGCCCTGGCGGTGACCTCCTGGGAGCGCGGAGACCTCAACCGGTTCATCTGCGACGGCGGTTGCGGCCCGTCCAACGTCATCGCTCCGGAGGGGCTGGCCGTCGGTGCCGAGCCCCCGGCCGCTGCTCCTGATCGGGCCGTCGACGGCGACGGCACCCTCGACCCGGCGAAGATCGAGGCGGCCGTCGCGGCCGGGCTGGGCGACGAGGTCCTCGGCCCGCGGGTGGGGTTCATGGCCATGTCGGCCGACGGCACGTCCTTCTCCTCCCGGGCTGACCGGGCCTACGCGCCGGCGTCGACGACGAAGGTGCTCACGGGACTGGCCGCGCTCGAAACGATCGATCCCGAGACCCGCTTCACGACCAGCGTCGTGCGCTCGGCCGATGGTGTGATCCTGGTCGGCGGCGGAGACCCCTTCCTCTCGACCAAGCCGGCCCGGACGGTCGACGACCGCGTGCTCCAGGCCGACCTGACGACCCTGGCGCGGCGCACGGCCGAGGCCCTGAAGAGCGCCGGGACCAGGTCGGTCACGCTCGCGTACGACGCGTCGCTCTTCGTCGGCCCGGACGCCAGCCCCACCTGGGAGCCCGACTACGTCACGGCCAACATCGTCACGCCGGTCAGCGCGCTCTGGGTCGACCAGGGGGTCACTGACGGCATCCGCGACCGTGAGCCCGCCGTCGACGCGGCCCGCACCTTCGCGCAGCTGATGGCCGCCGAAGGCATCGCCGTCACGGGCGATCCACCACAGGTCGACGCGCCGGCCGGCGCCCCGGTCGTCAGCGAGGTCCGCAGCGCGACGCTCGCCCAGATCGTGGAGACCCTGGTCAGGGTCAGCGACAACGAGGCCGCCGAGATCGTCCTGCGGCACGTCGCGATCGCCGGAGGTCGCACGGCCGACTTCGACGGCGGAACGGCGGCCGTCCGCGCAGCCCTGGACACCGCCGGCGTCAGCACGCAGGGGCTGGTGCTGAACGACGGCAGCGGCTTGTCCCGCGACAACCGCATCACCCCGACGACCTTGGTCGAGGCGCTCAGGATGGCCCATTCCTCGCCCCGCACCTCCGGCCTGCTCGCCGATCTCCCGGTCAGCGGCTTCACCGGCACGCTCGTCGACCGCTTCGCCCAGCTGACGGGTGCGCGCGGCACGGTGCGGGCCAAGACGGGCACGCTGACGGGCATCCACTCGCTGGCCGGCTACCTGACGGATGCCGAGGGGCAGCCGGTGTTCTTCGCCGTCATGGCCGACCGGACAGACCGTGACATGCCCGTCCAGGCGCAGGCAGCGCTCGACCGCGTCGCTGCCGCGCTGGCTGACTGTTCTTGCGGCTGACCGTCCGACCGTTTCGACGGCACAGCGTCGAGACCGACCATGGGCCGAGCGAAGCTGGGGGCACCTCCCGCTTGCGGGGGCGGCAGGGCCCCAGGCGAAGCCTGGCAGCGGTTGGGGGTCCCCCCAACGAGCGCAGCGAGTGAGGGGGAGGAACGAACCGCTGAAGTTAGCGACGAAGGAGCTAACGTGGGCCCCATGATCGACTGGAACCTCGCGCTGACGACGGCGACGAAGCTGTCCCGTCCCGGTCCCGTGCTCTCGGCGGCCGAGGTCGCCGAGGCGGTCCATGAGCTCCGCGAGGGCGCTGCCCGCTCCGAGGGGCCGGTCCGCGAGTTCAGCGACCTGCACGCCACCTCCGCGACGGCACCTGTCCTGGTCGTCGACCGGCCCCGCTGGATCGAGGCCAACCTCAGCACCTTCGAGGTCCTGATGCGGCCCATCGAGGCCAAGCTCGCCGCCGCCGGAAAGACCCCCACGGGGCTGACCCGCACCGTCGGCGCCAAGATCAGCGGCGCCGAGCTGGGCGGCCTGATGTCGTTCATGTCGTCCAAGGTCCTCGGCCAGTTCGACCCGTTCTGGAACGGTCCTGCCGGCGAGGGGGGACGACTGATGCTCGTCGCCCCCAACATCGTCCACGCCGAGCGCCAGCTCGACGTCGACCCGCACGACTTCCGCCTCTGGGTGTGCCTGCACGAGGAGACTCACCGGGTGCAGTTCACCGCCGTCGACTGGATGCGCGGGCACATGAAGTCGCTCCTCGACGAGTTCGTCGAGGCCACCGACCTGGAGTCGTCCGCCTTGTCGGAGATGCTGTCCGACGGCTTCGGCGAGGCGGTCCGCATCGTCCGCGGCGAGTCCGAGGCATCGCTCGCGGAGCTGTTCCAGAACGACCGCCAGCGCGAGATCGTCGATCAGCTGACGGGCATCATGTCCCTCCTCGAGGGGCACGCCGACGTCGTGATGGACGGTGTCGGCCCGGAGGTCATCCCGAGTGTCGCGGAGATCCGCCGCAAGTTCACCCAGCGCCGCAAGGGCGTGAGCCCGCTCGACCGGATGCTGCGCCGCCTGCTGGGGCTCGACGCCAAGATGCGCCAGTACCGCGACGGGGCGACGTTCGTGCGCGAGGTCAACGAGCAGGTTGGCCTCTCGGGCTTCAACGCCGTCTGGGCCGAGCCCGGCAACCTGCCCGGCAAGACCGAGATCCTCGACCCGGGCGCGTGGGTCAAGCGCGTCCACGGCTAGACGCGGCCAGACGAGTGGGTGGCGCGCTCGACCCGGCCGTGGCAGCCGGCCGCAACGCCGTCCGGCACGCGCTCGACGACCTGGAGGCCGGGTCGCGGATCGTCCTGGGCGTCTCGGGCGGTGCCGACTCCCTCGCCCTCGCAGCCGTCACGGCCTTCGTGGCTGACCGGGCGTCGTATGACGTGAGCGCCGTCGTGGTCGACCACGGCCTGCAGGCGGCGTCGGCCGCGGTCGCCGGCCGGGCCGCCGAGCAGCTCGCCGGGCTGGGTGTCGCGGCGGTCGTCGAGCGGGTCGAGGTCGGCCGGGTCGGCGGCCCTGAGGCGGCCGCCCGCACGGCCCGTCTCGCCGTGCTCGCCGGGACCGGCGCCGACGCGGTCCTGCTGGCCCACACGCTGGACGACCAGGCGGAGACGGTGCTCCTGGGCCTCGGGCGTGGCTCCGGACCGCGGAGCATCTCCGGCATGGCGGCGCGCGACGGCATCTGGCGCCGGCCGCTCCTCACGGTGCGCCGGGCCGACACCGAACGCATCTGCCGGGCCCACGGCCTCGACTGGTGGACCGATCCGCACAACAGCGACCCCGCCTTCCGCCGTTCCCGCCTGCGGGCGGAGGTGCTGCCCGTGCTCGAGGACGTCCTGGGCGGCGGGGTCGCCGAGGCGCTGGCCCGCACCGCCGACCAGGTGCGGTCCGACAGCGCGTTGCTCGACTCTCTCGCGGCCGAGGTCGCCGATCCCCTGGACGTCACGGTCCTGGCCTCGCTGCCCCTGCCGCTGCGCTCCCGGGTGCTGCGCCGCGTCGCGCTGGCAGCCGGCACCGACGGTGCTGCGCTGACCGCGTCCCACCTCGCCGAGCTCGACCGCCTGGTCACCGACTGGCACGGCCAGCTCCGCATCGAGCTGCCCGGTGGTGTCTCGTGCGCGAGGAAGGGGACTTCGCTGCGCTTCGCTGCCACGCCTGTGGGAGGGTGATCCCGTGGACCAGACGCATGTCGCAGGTGACCTCGAGCTCGACGAGACCCTCTACACGGAGGAGCAGATCGTCACCCGTCTCAAGGAGATGGCAGCGCAGATCGAGACCGACTACGCGGGCAAGGACCTGCTGCTCGTGGGAGTCCTGAAGGGCGCGGTCATGGTGATGGCCGATCTCGCCCGCAGCCTCGACCGACACGTCGAGATGGACTGGATGGCGGTGTCCTCCTACGGCTCGGGCACCAAGTCGTCCGGCGTCGTGCGGATCCTCAAGGACCTCGACACCGACCTCAGCGGTCGCCACGTGCTGATCGTCGAGGACATCATCGACACGGGTCTGACGCTCTCCTGGCTCATCACCAACCTCCGGTCGCGCGGCCCCGCCTCGGTGGAGATCGCCACCCTGCTGCGCAAGCCCGACGCGCAGCAGATGGAGGTCGAGGTCAAGTACGTCGGCTTCGACATCCCCAACGCGTTCGTCGTCGGCTACGGCCTCGATTACGACGAGCGCTACCGCAACCTGCGCTGCATCGGCACCCTCGCTCCACACATCTATTCGTAGGCGTCCCAGCGCATAGTTCGCTGTCGGCGAACGGCGCGGCGGAACGTTGGCGGTGCCTCAGTACGTTCAACGAGTGGACGGTGCCCCGTGTACCGTTCGACTACCGACCAGCACATGAGGAGGAGTGGACCCGCTCCACGCCGTACATGAACTTCAAACGCCTCCTGAAGGGCCCCTGGCTCTGGATCGCACTCATCACGATCATCGTGATCTCGATCGTGTCGTTCTCCTCGTCGGCTGACGGGTTCAAGCAGATCAAGACGGCCACGATGGTCACCTACCTCGAGACCGGCAAGGTCAAGGACGTCAAGTTCGTCGACGGTGACCAGCAGATCCAGGCCACGCTCAACGACGACACCAAGGTCAAGGCCGAGTACCTCGGGGACCAGGGCGCCCGCTTGGTGCAGCAGGCCGAGGCCGCCGTCGCCGACAAGAAGCTCAAGACGTTCGACGTCAAGGTGCCGCAGCAGTCGCTGCTCGGGTCCTTCCTCATCTCGTTCCTGCCGATCCTGCTGATCTTCGGCCTGCTGATCTATTTCCTGAGCCGCAGCCAGGGCGGTGGAGCGGGCGTCATGAAGTTCGCCAAGTCCAAGGCGAAGCTGATGAGCAAGGACACCCCCAAGACCACGTTCGCCGACGTCGCCGGCTGCGACGAGGCCATCGAGGAGCTCGGCGAGATCAAGGAGTTCCTCCAGGAGCCGGCGAAGTTCCAGGCCGTCGGCGCCAAGATCCCCAAGGGCGTCCTGCTCTACGGCCCTCCCGGCACCGGCAAGACGCTGCTGGCCCGCGCCGTCGCCGGCGAGGCAGGTGTCCCGTTCTACTCGATCTCCGGCTCCGACTTCGTCGAGATGTTCGTGGGCGTCGGCGCGAGCAGGGTGAGAGATCTCTTCGAACAAGCAAAGGAAAATGCGCCTGCGATTGTTTTCATCGATGAGATCGACGCGGTCGGACGCCACCGCGGCACCGGCATGGGCGGCGGTCACGACGAGCGCGAGCAGACCCTCAACCAGCTGCTGGTCGAGATGGACGGCTTCGACGTGCGCGGCGGCGTCATCCTGATCGCCGCGACCAACCGCCCCGACGTCCTCGACCCCGCACTGCTGCGCCCCGGACGCTTCGACCGCCAGATCGGCGTCGAGGCACCCGACCTGGCTGGCCGCACCCAGATCCTGAAGGTCCACTCGCGGGGCAAGCCGATCGGACCGGGCGTCGACCTCGAGGCGATCGGGCGCCGGACGCCCGGCTTCTCCGGTGCCGACCTGGCCAACGTCCTCAACGAGGCGGCGCTGCTGACCGCCCGCAACGGCGACAAGACGATCGACAACGCCTCGCTCGACGAGGCCATCGACCGCGTCATCTCCGGCCCGCAGAAGCGCAGCCGGCTCATGAACGAGAACGAGCGGCGCATCACCGCCTACCACGAGGGCGGACACGCCCTGGTGGCTGCAGCGCTGCCGCAGAGCGACCCTGTCCACAAGATCACGATCCTCCCGCGTGGTCGCGCCCTCGGTTACACGATGGTGCTGCCCGACGAGGACAAGTACTCGCAGACCCGTGCCGAGCTGCTCGACAAGCTCGCCTACATGCTGGGTGGCCGTGCGGCCGAGGAGCTCGTGTTCCACGACCCGACCACCGGCGCCGGCAACGACATCGAGAAGGCCACCAACCTGGCCCGTGCGATGGTCACGCAGTACGGCATGACCGAACGGCTCGGTGCGGTGCGGCTCGGTGAGAACGAGAGCCAGCCGTTCCTCGGCCGCGACATCGGGCACGCGCGCAACTACTCCGAGAACGTCGCGGCGATCGTCGACGACGAGATCAACAAGCTGATCTCGTTCGCCCACCAGGAGGCGTTCGACATCCTGCACGAGAACCGCGACGTGCTGGACGCGCTCGTCACGGAGCTGCTCGAGAAGGAGACGCTCGACAAGGCGCAGGTGGCGGAGATCTTCGTGCCGTTGCGGCGCCGCGAGATCCGTCCGGCCTGGACGGGTTCCGACTCCCGCGTGCCCGATCACCGGCCGCCGGTCGACAACATCCCCGGCCAGTCGTACAGCGGCGCCAACGGCAACGGCAACGGCAACGGGACGCCGATCGTCGTCGGCCCCGACACCGGCGTCGACGCCCCGCCGCCAGCCGGCCCCCCGATGGAGAACGGACCACATACCTCATGACGGTCGATCTGCCCCGCGCCGAAGCTGCCATCCGCGAGCTCCTGTTCGCCGTCGGCGAGGATCCCGACCGCGAGGGCCTCAAGGACACTCCGAAGCGGGTCGCCAAGTCGTACAACGAGCTGCTCTGCGGGCTCGACCAGACCGCCGAGGAGGTGCTCACCGCCGAGTTCGACGTCGGCCACGAGGAGCTCGTGCTGGTCAAGGACATCGAGATGTGGTCGATGTGCGAGCACCACCTGGTGCCTTTCTTCGGCGTGGCGCACGTCGGCTACATCCCGGGTGAGGGTGGCCGCGTCACGGGGCTCTCCAAGCTCGGACGTCTCGTCGACGTCTTCGCGCGTCGCCCGCAGGTGCAGGAGCGGCTCACGACCCAGGTGGCCGAGTCCCTCGTGTCGATCCTGAAGCCGCGCGGCGTCATCGTCGTGATCGAGGCCGAGCATCTGTGCATGGCGATGCGGGGCGTCCGCAAGGGTGGAGCCAAGACGATCACCAGTGCCGTCCGTGGTCAGCTGCGCGATCCCGCGACGCGTGCCGAGGCCATGGGCCTCATCATGGGCCGCTAGGGGTCTGCTTGCTCGCCGGCCTCGCCCAGGACCGATGCCTCGTGATGGGGGTCGTCAACGTCACGCCTGACTCGTTCTCCGACGGTGGCAGGTGGCTCGACGCCGACACAGCCATCCGGCACGGCCTCGAGCTGGTCGCCCATGGCGCCGACCTCGTCGACGTCGGTGGCGAGTCGACCAGGCCCGGTGCCCTGCGCATCGATGCGACGGAGGAGGCCCGTCGGGTCCTGCCCGTCATCGAGGGGCTGGCCCGCGAGGGCGTCGTCGTGTCCGTCGACACGATGCGCTCGGAGACCGCCCGCCGTTCGCTCGACGCCGGCGCCGCGATCATCAACGACGTCTCCGGTGGACGGGCCGATCCGGCGATGATGGCGCTGGCGGCCTCGAGCGGGTCGCCGGTCGTCCTGATGCACTGGCGTGAGCACTCCGCCACGATGCAGAACCACACGCAGTACGACGACCTGGTCGCCGACATCTCTGCCGAGCTGCAGATCCAGGTCGACGCGGCGCTGGCAGCCGGGGTCGACCCGTCGCAGATCATCCTCGACCCGGGCCTGGGATTCTCCAAGACCGGTGCGCAGAACTGGACCGTTCTGGCACATCTCGACGCCTTCGTCGCGATGGGGCACCCGCTGCTGGTCGCGGCCAGCCGCAAAGGGTTCCTCGGCGAGCTGCTCTCCACCGACGCCGGGCCCCGTCCGGCCGACGGTCGCGACGCCGCCACGGCCGCCGTGACGACCTTGGCGGCCGCGGCCGGCGTGTGGTGCGTGCGGGTGCACGAGGTGGCTGCGTCGGCCGACGCCGTCCGCGTGGCTGCCCGCCTGGGGAGGGAGGCCCGGTGACGGACCCCCTGACCATCCACCGGGCCTTCTACGACGCGGTCGAGGCCGGTGACGTCGACCTGATGGCCTCGCTCTGGGTCGACGATCCCGGCACGTGGTGCGTCCACCCGGGAGCCCTGCCGTTGCGCGGCACCTCGCAGGTGCTGCGGTCGTGGACGGTCCTGATGGCGAACGTCGGCTACATCCAGTTCTTCCTGACCGACATCGAGGTCGACCTGATGCCGCGGGGGTCGGACGATCCCGACACCGCAGTGGTCCAGTGCACCGAGAACATCCTGTCGGGCGTGGGCCTGACCTCGCCCGACACCATCACGGGGGGCAAGGCGGTCTGCACCAGTATCTTGGTCAGGACGGCGGGGGGCTGGAAGATCTGGTCCCGGCACGCATCGCCGATCATGGAACCACAGCAGCTGGAAGAGGACTGAATGTCGATCCCGAACGGCCTGGACCGCATCGACCTGCTCGGCATCGCCGCGCACGGACACCACGGCGTGTTCGACGAGGAGAAGAAGAACGGGCAAACATTCATCGTCGACGTCAGCCTCGGGCTCGATCTCGGACCCGCCGCCCGCACCCACGATCTGACCAAGACCGTCCACTACGGCGTGCTCGCGCAGCAGATCCACGACCAGATCGTGAACGATCCGGTCGACCTCATCGAGACGGTCGCCCTCCGTATGGTGGACTTGTGCCTGGCCGAAGAGTCGGTCCAATGGGCTAGCGTGACGGTGCACAAGCCGGAAGCGCCCATCGCGGTGACGTTCCATGACGTCGCCGTCACGATAGAGCGGAGCAAACAGTGACCGAAGCGCCCACCCCGTACGTCCTCGACGCGGACACGATGACCGGTGGCATGCGCCCGATCCGTCAGGCTGTCCTGGCGATCGGATCCAACCTGGGCGATCGCATCGACAAGCTCCAGGGTGGTGTCTCTGCGCTCGAGGACACCCCGGAGGTCACCGTCGTGGCGATCTCCTCGGTCTACGAGACCGATCCCGTCGGCAGCCCCGACGACTCCGGCCGTTTCCTCAACGCCGTCGTGCTGATCGACACGACTTTGACGGTCCACACGCTGCTGGACCGCGCCCTCGCCATCGAGGACGCCTTCGGTCGCGAGCGGTCGGAGCCGGGTGCGCCTCGCACGCTCGACGTCGACGTCATCGTGGTCGGCAACCGGGTCGCCGCCGACGAGCAGCTGGTCCTGCCGCACCCGCGGGCGCACGAGCGGGGCTTCGTGCTCGTGCCGTGGCTCGAGATCGACCCCGAGGGCGAGATCCCCGGTCAGGGATTCGTCGCCGACCTGATCGGTGGCGTCGACACCAGTGGTGTGGTCAAGCGTGAGGACCTCGAGATCATCCTGTGATCTCGTGCCCGCGATGACGCTGCACACGGTCGTGACGACGTGAGGCCGGCCAGGCCGACCTCGCTGCTGCTCGTCGTGGTGCTGGTCGCGGTGGGCATCGTCGCCGGCCGCCTGACCCCGCCGCTGATCGTGCGGCTCGACGGCAGTCCGCCCCGGCTCGGGTGGATCGCGCCGTTGGCATTGCTCGGCGCGGCGGTCGTCGTGGGTGTCTGCGCGTGGAACACGTGGCAGACGCTGCACCGCCGGCACGAGCGGATGACGGCCGATCACGGGATCAAGATGTTGTCCCTGGCCAAGTCCTGCGTCGTGGTGGGGGGCCTCGCGGCCGGCTTCTACGGCGGGTTCGCTCTCGCGTTCGTCGACGCCCTCGACTCGACGCTGGGTCGCGAGCGGTTCATCCGGAGCGGGGGCGCGTTCGTCGCGGGCCTGCTGCTGCTGGCCGCCGCACTCCTGCTGGAGCGGGCCTGCCGTCTGCCGGAGGACGACGAGGACGAGGACGGCGGAGGTCCAGGCAAGGGCGCGAAGGGCCGCCCCGACCCCACCCCCGCCTGACGCTGACGGGTCACTTTCTGACCGCTGACGGGTCACTTATCGACCGCTGAAGGGTCACTTTCTGATCCCGACGGCAAGTGACCCGCCGCAAGACGACAAGTGACCCGTCAGCGTTAGGGGAGAAGGGTCGAGCGCAGGGTCCCGAGGCCGACGCTGCCGACCGCGAGTGCCCGGCGGTGGAACTCCTTGAGGTCGGTGCCGCCCGCCGCGACCCAGTCGTCACGCAGCTGCTCCCACATGCGCTGCCCGACCTTGTACGACGGCGCCTGACCGGCCCAGCCGAGGTAGCGGTTGACCTCGAAGCGGACGAACGAGTCATTCATGTTGACGTGCTGGGCCATGAACCCGAAGGCGTCGTCGCCGGTCCACGCGCCCGTGCCGTCCGGCTTCTGCTTGCCCAGGTGCACGCCGATGTCGACGACGACGCGGGCCGCCCGCATCCGCTGGCCGTCGAGCATCCCGAGCCGGTCTGCGGGGTCGTCGAGGTACCCGAGATCGGCCATCAGGCGCTCGGCGTAGAGGGCCCATCCCTCTCCATGGCCGGAGTTCCAGCTGAGCCGGCGCCAGCCGTTGAGCTCGGCGCTGTTGTGGGTCGCGAGGCCGCACTGGAGGTGGTGGCCGGGCACGCCCTCGTGATACACGGTCGTGAGCTCGCGCCACGTGTCGAACTCCGTGATCCCCTCGGGGACGCTCCACCACATCCGCCCCGCCCGCTCGAAGTCCTCGCTGGGCGGTGTGTAGTAGATGCCGCCCTCCTGGGTCGGGGCGATCAGGCACTCGAGGCGTCGCATCGGCTCCGGGATGTCGAAGTGCGTGCGGCCGAGGTCGGCGACGGCCCGGTCGCTGGTCTCCTGCATCCAGGTCTTCAGCGCGTCGGTGCCGTGCAGCTTGCGGGTCGGGTCGGCGTCGAGGTGCGCGATGGCCTCCTCGACGGAGGCGCCCGGCAGGATCTGGTCGGCGATCTGCTCCTGCTCGGCGACCATGAGGCGGAGCTCCTCGATGCCCCACTCATAGGTCTCGTCGAGGTCGACCTCCACGCCGACGAACGCCCGGGACGCCAGCGCGTAGTGCTCGCGGCCCACTGCGTCGGCCGCAGGGGCGTGCGGCGCGAGGTCGCGCTCGAGGAACTCGACCAGCAGCCCGTACGCCTCGGAGGCGGCCCGGACGCCGGTGTCGAGGTCCGACTGGAGGGACGCAGGTACGTCAGCGCGTCGGGCGAGGTCCGCGAAGAAGCTGTCGCTCCCGGTCTGCTTGCGCGCCTGGGAGGCCACCTCCCGCACCTGGCGGATCGCGGGGACGTTGCCGGCCGCGATGCCGACCCGCAGCGAGTCGAGGTAGCCCGACATCGCCGCCGGGATGTTCTGGAGCCGCCGTGCGACGTGTGACCAGTCGTCGTCCGTCTCGGTGTCCATGAGGTCGAAGATGTCGCGCAGGTCCTGCCCGGGCGAGGCGATCACGTTGAGGTCGCGCTGCCAGAACCCGGCCTCGACCTGCTCGATCTCCAGCTCGAGCGTGCGGATCAGCTCGGCCTGCGTGATGGCGTCGGTCTGGTCCTCGACCTCCACGACCCGGACGCGCTCGAGCATCCCTCGCGCAGCGTCGGCCCGCGCGGCGACGCCGTCGGGTGAGCGATCGGTGTAGTCGGACTCGCGTCCCGGCCGGCCGAGATGGACGTGCAGCTCGGGCGACAGGTCGAGCATCGTGTCAAGCCACTGCTCGGCCAGCTCGTCGGCGGACGTGGGAACGCGGGAATCAGCCATGACGTCGACCCTACGACGGGACTACTTGTCGATGTCGCCGACGACGAAGAACATGCTGCCCAGGATGGCCACGAGGTCGGCGACGACGGTGCCCTGGACGATCTCGGGCAGCACCGCCACGTTGTTGAACGACGCCGTGCGCAGCTTGAGGCGCCACGGCGTCTTCTCCCCGCGCGACACGAGGTAGTAGCCGTTGAGGCCGAGCGGGTTCTCGGTCCAGACGTACGTCGACCCCTCGGGCGCCTTGAGGATCTTGGGCAGGCGGACGTTGACGGGTCCGGGTGCGATGTCGGCGAGCCGGGCCAGGCAGGCGTCGGCGAGGTCGAGCGACACCTTCGTCTGCTCCAGCAGCACCGCGAACCGGGCGTGGCAGTCGCCCTCGGTCATGACCGGCACCCGCAGGACGTCCTGCAGGTCGCCGTAGGCGAGGTACGGCTCGTCGCGCCGCAGGTCCATGTCGAGCCCAGAGGCTCGCGCGATCGGACCGGACACGCCGTAGTCATGCACCAGCGCCGACGACAGGACGCCGATGCCGACCGTGCGGGCCCGGAAGATCTCGTTGCCGAAGATCAGGTCCTCGAGCTCGGTCAGCCGCGACCGCACCGTCGCGACGGCGGTGGACGCGCGTCCGGTCCAGCCGGCCGGGAGGTCCTCCTTGAGGCCGCCGACACGGTTGAACATGTAGTGCATGCGTCCGCCGGAGACCTCCTCCATGATCTCCTGGATGGTCTCGCGCTCGCGGAAGGCGTAGAAGATCGGCGTGATCGCGCCCAGCTCCAGCGGGTACGACCCCAGGAACATCAGGTGGTTGAGCACGCGGTTGAGCTCGGCGAGCAGGGTCCGGATCCAGGTGGCGCGCTCCGGCACCTCCATGCCGAGCATGTCCTCGACGGCGAGGGCCACCCCGAGCTCGGACGAGAAGGCGCTGAGCCAGTCGTGCCGGTTGGCCAGCATGATGATCTGGCGGTAGTCGCGGACCTCGAAGAGCTTCTCGACACCGCGGTGCATGTAGCCGATGATCGGCTCGCACGCCTGCACCCGCTCGCCGTCGAGAGTGAGCCGCAGGCGCAGCACGCCGTGCGTGGCCGGGTGCTGCGGCCCGATGTTGAGAACCATGTCGGTCGTCGCGAAGCCGGCGCCGACGCTGGCGGTGACCTCGGTCATGGCCGGCGGAACCTATGGTGGAGCCAGCGGGCGATCTTGCGGGCCAGGGCGCGCGGCGACCCGCGCTCGAGGCGTTCGAGCCGGGCGTTGAGCTGCTCGATCTCGCCGGCCTGAGCCTGGACGGTCGCATGCAGCCGTGCGTGGCGGCTGCCGGCGCCGCTCCACTCCGGGTGCGGGTAGGGCTGCTCGAACGCCTGCGGGTGCCGGGTGATGTCCAGCACCATGCCGTCGCGCAGCCACTGGAGTCGCGACGCGATCTCGTGGCCGTCCGGCGCAACGAGGGGGTGGACGGGCGGCGGGAAGGTCGCGGCGGCCAGGTGGGCGTCGAAGTCGCCGGTGCCGTTGCCCTCGGACCAGATGTGTGGCAGGTCGTTGCGCTCGAGGAAGGCGGTGAACCGGTCGAAGCCGCGGGGCAGCTCGGCGTTGAACGCGGTCATGTCGGTCGCCGCGTAGAGCTGATCGGCGCGCACGTCCGCCTCGAACGACGGCATGACCGTGAACGGCATCCGGTGGTACTCGGCGAGCTCGAGGGTGCGGGAGTCATGGGCCAGGAGGTGCGCCGGGATGCCGCCGAGCAACGCCGCGACGTTGCCGTGGAAGCGCGTGCCGTACGCGAAGTGCTGGGTCGCCATGAAGTCGTACCAGGGCCACGTGTCGAGGAAGAGCCGGATGCGGTCCTGCTGGTAGAGCCGGTGCCCGAGGTGCACGGGAACGAGCGGGTCGTGGACGTGGGGGAACGGGACGCCCCACAGCAGCATCCGCAGGTCGTGGGCGTCCTGGCCGATGTAGGTCAGGTGCGGGTGGCGCTGGGCCTGGGCCGCAGCGAAGGCGCCGATGCCCGGAACCTCGGGGGTCAGGTTGAGCGCCAGCGGGCTGTCGTCCGTGATCGCCTCGACGGACTTGTCGATGCGGAAGTCGCGTCCGTGCAGGAACAGCGACGGGCAGCCGATGACGTCGATCGCGTCGTCGGGGAAGCCGAGGCGGAGCAGGTACGACTTGGTGAACTCCCCGCGCACGCCGATCGAGGCGGAGCGGTCGAGCACGAGGCGGACGAACCGGGTGACCGTCTCGTCGACGGGCGCGAGCGACTCGATGCCGTGGCCGTGGGCCGCCTGCGCGCCGACGCCGGTGACGGTGACCGGGATCTTGACGCCCTCGATGAGGTCGGCCAGGCGGGCCAGGCGGGGCGCGAACTCGCTCCGGAACGCGTTGGCGAGCGGGATCACGAAGTGGTCGAACTGGTCGTTGATGCGTCGAGCGTCGCCTGGCTGGGGTGCCACCCTCTCGGAGAGCGTCGCGTTGGAGACTAGCTCGGCGCCATCGACCGACAGGGCCTTCCACATCGAGTGCTGGAAGAGGTAGTTGCCGCTGTTGCTGTTGAAGACGTCCTGCGTCAGCGTCGACTCGGCTACCACCGGGGTGAACGGATCCTTGCCCGAACGGATCAGCAGCCTGCTCATGCCGTCAGTCTTCCATGCCGGGACTCGGTGATGATCCACCAGAAGTCGCCGAGGCCGCCGGTGACGAGCTCGGCCGCCTCGCCCGCGCGCGACAGGGCACGGACGTAGGCGGCCGGGTCGTCGTGGGCGAGCTGGATCGGTGGGCGGCCACCGTCGACGCCGAGCTCGGCCAGTGCTTCCCGCTGCCGGACCAGTCTGCCGCTGACGGCAGCGGCGACCGCGTCGACGGCGACGTCGGCGGTGACGTCGCGTGAGCCGTCAGGCAGGACGTCCACCTCTCGGCCGTCCATGTACGACCGCAGGCTCCCGAACGGCGGTCGGTCCTCGCGCCGGTGGCCGTAGTCGATCGCCACCGCGGTGCCGTCGACTCGGGCCACCGCATCGGCCCAGGCCGCGTCGCGCACGTCGCCGACCTCCGCCCGCTCACCGGCCTCGAGCAGCGGCCACCAGTCCCGCAGCCAGGCCGACCCGTACGGCGCTCCGAGTGACTCCTGGCCCGTCGCCGGATCGATGAGGACCTCGCGGACGGTGCCGGCGTCGTCCAGCTCGACGACGTCGCACGGCAGGTTGTCGAGCCACTCGTTGGCGATCAGCAAGCCGTCGATTCGTTGGGGCAGGTCGGTCTGCCAACGCACGTCGTCGGGCAGGGTGCCGGGGCGGTCGGCCACCTCTACCCCGATCAGCTCGACCCCGGGCAGCAGCGCGTGCAGGGCGGTCAGCAGCTCGCCCCCGCCGCAGCCCAGGTCGACCACCGAACGGGCGCTGCTCCGGCGAGCGAGCTCGGCGACCGCCGTCGCGAACGTCCCGATGTGGGCGCTGGTGCGGAAGTGATCGCCCGGACGGGAGGTGCGGAAGAAGCCGGCGGATCCGTACAGGGCGGCGTCCCATGCCGTCCGCCACGAGACCAGGTGCGCCGTCACGCGGCTCAATCTAGGGCACGAGCGGCGTCCGCCGCGGGCGTCGTCGTTATGCTCGGCGCGTGAGGACATCCGGTCAACGTGCCCTGCGGGCGCTGGGTGCCGTCGGTCGCCGCTGGCGCAATCGCGACAGCCCCCTGCTGAGCGTCGTGATCCCCGTCTACAACGCGGCCGCTCTCAT
Organism: Aeromicrobium sp.; assembly: GCA_046598255.1. Classification (GTDB taxonomy): domain Bacteria; phylum Actinomycetota; class Actinomycetes; order Propionibacteriales; family Nocardioidaceae; genus Aeromicrobium. The sequence goes on from JBKJIW010000014.1 coordinate 65,961, forward strand.
CGAGGAGTCGCTGCAGTCGGTCCTCGACCAGCACTACCGCAACGTGGAGATCGTGGTCGTCGACGACGGCTCTACCGACGACAGCCTCGCGGTGGTGCGGGCCTTCGCCGCGACCCGGCCACGGGTGACGGTGCTGACGCAGGCGAACGGCGGGGTGGGCGTCGCGCGCCGCACCGGCACCGAGGCGGCGACCGGCGAGTTCCTCACCTTCGTCGACGCCGACGACACCGTGACGCGCAGCGGCATCCAGACCGCGATGGACACCCTCCGGCGCAGTGGCTCCGACGTGTCCGTGATGCCCTACCAGCGGCAGGAGGGCGATGTCATCCGACCGGCAGCACCCTGGATCCGCGCCCTGCACGCCACTCCGGCCGAAGGGGTGGTCCTCGCCGAGCGACCGGACGTGCTCCTGAGCGCGATCCCCGGCGGCAAGATATTCCGCCGCAGCTTCTGGGACGAGCACGGATTCGTCTACCCGACCGTGCTCCTGGCCGGCGATCAGCGGGTGGCGGCCGAGGCCTTCCTGAAGGCGCGGACCCTCGACATCACCGGCGACGTCGGCTACACGTGGCGACGCATGGCGACGTCGATCTCGCAGGGGCACGTCACGGCGGCAGCGGTCCACGCACGTCAGGACGCGATGGACGCGGTGCTCGAGATCCTCGCCCCGCTGCCCTCGGCGCGCGATGAACGCATCCTGCAGTACCTGCGGCACAACATCCCCAACTCGCTGCTGAAGCTCGAACGGGCCGACGACGAGTACCTCGACGCACTGATGGAGCGGGTGCCGCAGATCGTCGCACTGGCACCGCCCGAGCGGTACGCCGCCGAGGTGCCCGCGCAGTACCGCGTGCTCAACGCCCTCCTGGCCGCCGGCGACCGGGCTGCCGTCTGGCGCTTCGTCAAGGCCGAGGGCATGCAGCCCGAGATGCATCCGTCGGGCGACGAGCCGGCCGGCTTCTCGGTGCGTCTCCCCGGCTGGCAGGTCGACGACGTGCCTCCCGAGCTGTACGTCCTGACCGCGGAGCAGACGTCCGCCCGGGCCGTCGTCCGGTCGGCGCACCACGACGGCCCGGACCTGGTGCTCGACGTCGCGGCCTGGTTCGCCAACGTCGAGCTGGTCGCGCCGTCGTTGACCGTCAAGACCGACGGCGACCTCGTCGACGTCCTACCCGGGGCGGAGCCGCACGTCGTCACGTCACGTCAGGGGGCGCAGCGGCGCTACGCGGGCTCCGGCTGGACCGTGACGGTGCGTGGCGCGGCGCGGCGTGCGCCGACTGCCGTGACCGTGACGCTCAAGGACGGGCCACGCTCCGGCACCGTGACCGCCCGCATCCCTCTCCCCCGCCGAATCCCTGTGACCCACCGCACAGGTGATGCCTCTGGCGGCGGACCGCTTCGGGGATAGACTCGGTACGTCAAATTGTCTGGTACCCGTCAGGGACTGGAACGCGGTGACACGAAAGAAGGCATCACCATGTCGCGTCTTTGCATGGGCGTCGTCGGAGCTGGCAAGGTCGGCTCCGCGCTGGCCGCCCAGTTCCGCCTCGCCGGATATCCGCTCGTCGGCGTCAGCGGTCGGTCCGAGACCAGCCGGCTGCGCATCGACACGGTGCTGCCCGGGGTGCCGGTGCTCGACCCGGCCGAGATCGCCGCGGCCGCCGACATCCTGGTGCTCGCAGTCCCGGACGACAGCCTGATCGCCGTCGCCGAGGAGCTGGCATCCCATGGTGCGGTGCGCCCCGGCCAGTACGTCCTGCACACCAGCGGTCGCCACGGGCTCGACGCCCTCGCCGCGCTCACCCGTCTGGGCGCCCGGCCGATCGCCTTCCACCCCGCCATGACCTTCACGGGCACGTCTGCCGACCTGGCGCGGGGACCGGTCTTCGGGCTCACCGCCGCCGCCCCCGAGCGTCCGCTCGCCGAGGAGCTTGTCGCGGCCCTGCACGGCGTGCCGATGTGGGTCGCCGAGTCCGATCGAGCGCTCTACCACGCAGCTCTCGCCCATGGCGCCAACCACCTCGTGACCCTCGTCGCCCAGTCGATGGACCTGCTCCGCACGGCGGGAGCGTCGGACCCGGCCGCCGTCCTGCGTCCGCTCCTGACGGCGTCTCTCGACAACGTCCTCGCGTTCGGCGACGCGGCGCTCACGGGGCCCGTCGTCCGCGGTGACGTCACGACGATTCGCGCGCACGTCGACGCCCTGGCCGCGGCCGACATCGACGACGCGACGGTCGACGCCTACCTCGAGCTCGCCCGTGCCACGGCGGGTCGCGCGGAGGCCGATCACCGCATCGACGCGGCGACCGCGAGCACGGTCCGGCAGGTGCTCGACGAGGCCGACTGGGACACCATGGCCCACATCGCCGCTGGCATCTGAGCATGTCCGCACCGGTCATCGCGCGGACCCGCGCCGAGCTGCTCACCGCCCGCGGCAGCTCGACGGTCGCCTTCGTCCCCACGATGGGCGCCCTTCACGACGGTCACGTGCAGCTGCTCGAGCACGCCCGGCCGCTGGGGGAGACCCTCGTGGCGTCGATCTTCGTCAACCCCACCCAGTTCGCGCCCGGCGAGGACTTCGAGGACTACCCCCGGACGTTCGACGCCGATCTCGAGCGGTGTGCCGAGGCGGGCGTCGACGTCGTGTTCGCGCCGGCCGTCCCCACGATGTACCCGTCGGGGCTCGTCGACACCGTGACGGTCGACCCGGGCCCCCTCGGCACGATCCTCGAGGGTGCGTCGAGGCCGACCCACTTCCGGGGGGTGCTGACCGTCGTCGCCAAGCTCTTCGGCCTCGTGCGCCCCGACGTGGCGGTGTTCGGCGAGAAGGACTACCAGCAGCTGACCCTGATCACCCAGATGGCGCGCGAGCTGGCCCTCGGCGTCGAGGTCGTCGGATGCCCGACCGTCCGGGAGGCCGACGGTCTCGCGATGAGCTCGCGCAACCGCTACCTCGGCCCCGCGGAGCGCCAGACGGCCGCGGCGCTGTCGGCGGCACTGAGGGCGGGCGTCGACGCCGCTCCCGGAGGTCCCGACGCGGTGCTCGTAGCGGCGCACGCCGTGCTCGATCCCGCCGCCGTCGACCTCGACTACCTCGTCCTGACCGATCCGGAGCTCGGCGCCGCCGTGCCCGGCGCCGAGGCGCGGCTGCTGGTGGCAGCGCGCGTCGGCAAGCCCCGACTCCTCGACAACGTCGGCCTGACCCTGGGCCCAGCTCCCCGAAGACCCCCCCTGGAGAAGAAGTGACCATGATCCGCACGATGATGAAGTCCAAGATCCACCGCGCCACCGTGACGCAGGCTGACCTGCACTACGTCGGCTCGGTCACGGTCGACCTCGACCTGCTCGATGCTGCCAACCTGCTGCCCGGCGAGCTCGTCCACATCGTCGACATCGACAACGGCAACCGTCTGGAGACGTACACGATCGCCGGCGAGCGGGGCTCGGGCGTCATCGGCATCAACGGTGCCGCGGCACGGCTCGTCCACCCGGGCGACCTGGTCATCCTGATCGCGTACGCGCAGCTGGAGGACGCCGAGGCCCGCGAGTTCCAGCCGAACGTCGTGTTCGTCGACGCCGACAACCGCATCATCGGCACCGGCAACGACCCGGCCGAGGCGTTGCCCGGCACGGGCCTGGTCCGCGGTGACGTGATCGACAACCCGTACGCCGCACATCGATGAGCGTCGCCCGATGATCCTGCTCTGTCTCGACGTCAGCAACAGCCACACCACGATCGGGGCCTTCGCCGGCGACCGGCTGCTGGAGCACTGGCAGGTGTCGTCCGACGAGCGTCGCACGGCCGACGAGTGGCAGGTGCTGATCACGGGCCTCACAGCGCGCGCGGGCATCGACGCCATCGACGCCGTCAGCATGTGCTGCACGGTGCCGACGGTCCTCGTCGAGCTGCGGGCGATGCAGGCCCGCTACTACGCCGACCTGCCGGTCGCGATCGTCGGGCCCGGGGTCAAGACCGGCATCCCGATCCACACCGACAACCCGCGCGAGGTGGGCGCCGACCGCATCGTCAACGCCCTGGCGGCGGCGGAGCTCTACGGTGGCCCGGCCGTCGTGGTCGACCTCAACGGCACCGCCACGATCTTCGACGTCGTCGACAGCGACAACCGCTACGTCGGGGGAGCGATCGCTCCGGGAGTCGAGCTGTCGCTCGAGGCGCTGGCCCGCCGAGGTGCCCAGCTGCGGAGCGTCGAGCTGGCGGTGCCGCGCGACGTCATCGGCAAGAACACCGTCGAGGCGCTGCAGTCGGGGCTGGTCTTCGGCTTCGCTGGCCTGGTCGACGGCATCGTCAACCGCATCATCGACTCGCTCGACGTCGATCCCGACCACGTGACCGTCATCGCCACCGGCTCGTTCCCGGAGTCGGTCGTCGACCACTGCGACACCATCACGACCCGGGACCCGCACCTGACGCTGACCGGCCTGCGCCTCATCCACGACAAGAACCACGGCTGACCCCACGCCACCCGGGGGAGGTGGATCTGCCACTCCATTCGCGGGAATGAGGTGGCAGATCCACCTCCCCGGAGACGGCACTAGGCTTGACCCTCGTGAGCGACGCGACGAACACCCAGGCGACCGAGGACGATCTTCCCGAGCAGATGCGGGTGCGCCTCGACAAGCGTCAGCAGGTCATCGACCGTGGCGAGGAGCCCTACCCGGTCGTGGTCGGACGCACCCACACGATCCCCGAGATCCTCGCGGCGTACGACGCGGAGGCCCTCGGCCCCGACACCCAGACCGGTGACGTCGTCACCGTCGCTGGCCGCGTCATCTTCGTCCGTGGCACCGGCAAGCTCGTGTTCGCCGCGCTCCGTTCGGGCGACGGCACCCCGCTGCAGGCCATGGTCTCGCTCGACGGCGTGGGCGAGGAGGGTCTTGCGACGTTCAAGTCGACCGTCGACATCGGCGATCACCTCGCGGTCACCGGTGAGGTCATCACGAGCAAGCGCGGCGAGCTGTCGGTCATGGCCACGGCGTGGCAGCTCGCGGCCAAGACCGTCCGGCCGCTGCCCAACGAGCACGCGCCGCTCTCGGACGAGGCTCGCAGCCGCATGCGGTACGTCGACCTGATCGTGCGGCCGGAGGCCCGTGACAACGTCCGGGTCAAGGCCAAGGTCATGCAGTCGCTGCGGGCGACGCTCGACCGGCTCGGCTACGTCGAGGTCGAGACGCCGGTGCTGCAGCACACCAACGGCGGTGCCGCGGCCCGCCCCTTCCGCACCCACGTCAACGCGTACGACGAGCCGGCGCTGCTGCGCATCGCCCTCGAGCTGCACCTCAAGCGGGCCCTGGTCGGTGGCATCGACAAGGTCTACGAGATGGCCAAGACGTTCCGCAACGAGGGCGTGGACAACACCCACAACGTGGAGTTCCTCATGCTCGAGGCCTATGAGGCGTACGGCTCGTACGACACGATGGCCGAGCTGACCCGCGAGCTCGTGATCGATGCCGCCCGCTCGGTGGGCAAGACGGTCGTGACCGGTCGGGACGGCTCGACGATCGACCTGGAGTCCGAGTGGCGTCAAGCGACCGTGCACGGTCTGGTCAGCGAGGCGGTGGGCCGCGCGGTCGACATCGACACCACGACCGACGAACTCCTGGCCCTGGCGGCGCATCACGAGGTGGCGCTCCGTGAGGGCTGGGACGCCGGCGAGATCGTGCTGGAGCTCTACGAGAAGCTCGTCGAGCACACCCTGATCCAGCCGACCTTCGTGCGGGACTACCCGGAGTCCGTGCGCCCCCTGGCCAAGAAGCACCGCACCAAGCCTGGCCTGGTCGAGGCCTGGGACCTCATCATCAACGGCGTCGAGCTGGCCCCGGCCTACTCCGAGCTCAACGACCCGGTCATCCAGCGTGACCGGCTCGAGGAGCAGGCGCGGCAGGCGGCGGCCGGCAACCCCGAAGCCAACGACGTCGACGAGGACTTCCTCCGGGCCCTCGAGTTCGGCATGCCCCCGGCCGGTGGCCTCGGCTTCGGAGTCGACCGCCTGGTGATGCTGCTGCAGGGCATCGGGATCCGCGACGCGATTCTCTTCCCGACGACGAGGAACGAGTCGGACGGGAAGCAGTGACGAGTCCGACGACGAGGGCTGAATCAGCGATCAGGGGCCGATGGTTACGCCGACGGCGAACGAGGGAACGCTCAGCGGCCAGCGACGGTTGGGTTAAGGGAATGGACTTGGTGCGTGCGAATTTCCATACGGGCCTAAACTGATCAAACAGTCCAACAAGAGGGGACGCCATGTTCGAGAGATTTACCGACCGTGCTCGTCGCGTGGTCGTGCTCGCCCAAGAAGAGGCGCGCATGCTCAGCCACAACTACATCGGCACGGAGCACATTCTCCTCGGCCTGATCCACGAGGGCGAGGGCGTCGCCGCCAAGGCGCTCGAGAGCCTCGACATCTCGCTCGAGGCCGTGCGCGGCCAGGTCGAGGACATCATCGGCCAGGGCCAGCAGGCGCCGAGCGGGCACATCCCGTTCACCCCTCGCGCCAAGAAGGTCCTCGAGCTCAGCCTCCGTGAGGCGCTGCAGCTCGGCCACTCCTACATCGGCACGGAGCACATCCTCCTCGGCCTGATCCGCGAGGGTGAGGGCGTCGCCGCCCAGGTGCTGGTCAAGCTAGGCGCTGACCTCAACCGGGTCCGCCAGCAGGTCATCCAGCTCGTCAGCGGCTTCCAGGGCAAGGAGGCCGAGGCAGCCGGTGCGCCCAGCGAGAGCCAGCCGAGCACGTCCGCGGTCCTCGACCAGTTCGGCCGCAACCTGACGCAGGCCGCCCGCGAGGGCAAGCTCGACCCGGTCATCGGCCGGGCAGACGAGGCCGAGCGCGTCATGCAGACGCTGTCGCGCCGCACCAAGAACAACCCGGTTCTCGTCGGTGAGCCCGGCGTCGGCAAGACCGCCGTCGTCGAGAGCCTCGCCCAGGACATCGTCCGCGGCGACGTGCCCGAGACGCTCAAGGACAAGCAGATCTACACGCTAGACCTTGGTGCTCTCGTGGCCGGTTCGCGCTACCGCGGTGACTTCGAGGAGCGCCTCAAGAAGGTGCTCAAGGAGATCAAGACCCGCGGCGACATCATCCTGTTCATCGACGAGATCCACACCCTCGTCGGTGCGGGTGCCGCCGAGGGCGCGATCGATGCCGCCAGCATCCTCAAGCCGATGCTGGCCCGTGGAGAGCTGCAGACCGTCGGCGCGACGACGCTCGACGAGTACCGCAAGCACTTCGAGAAGGACGCGGCCCTGAACCGCCGCTTCCAGCCGATCCTGGTGGAGGAGCCCTCGGTCTCCGACACGGTCGAGATCCTCAAGGGACTGCGCGACCGCTACGAGGCGCACCACCGCGTCTCCATCACCGACGAGGCCCTCGTGGCCGCGGCGACGATGGGCGACCGCTACGTCTCCGACCGGTTCCTGCCCGACAAGGCGATCGACCTGATCGACGAGGCCGGCGCCCGCCTGCGCATCCGTCGGATGGCGACGCCGCCGGAGCTCAAGGAGTTCGACGAGCAGATCGCCGACGTCCGCCGCCGCAAGGAGGGCGCCATCGACGCGCAGGACTTCGAGGCCGCTGCCTCGATGCGCGACGAGGAGAAGAAGCTCATCAACGCCAAGGCCGAGCGCGAGAAGGCCTGGAAGTCGGGTGACCTCGACACCGTCGCGGTCGTCGACGAGCAGCTCATCGCCGAGGTCCTGGCCAAGGCGACCGGCATCCCGGTCGGCCAGCTCAGCGAGGCCGAGTCGAGCCGCCTGCTCAACATGGAGGCCGAGCTGCACGAACGTGTCATCGGTCAGGACGAGGCCATCAAGGCGCTGTCGCGGGCGATCCGTCGCACGCGTGCAGGCCTGAAGGACCCGAAGCGTCCCGGTGGATCGTTCATCTTCGCCGGCCCCTCGGGCGTCGGAAAGACGTGGCTGTCCAAGGCGCTCGCCAACTTCCTGTTCGGCGACGAGGACTCCCTGATCCAGCTGGACATGTCGGAGTACAGCGAGAAGCACACCGTCTCGCGCCTCTTCGGCTCGCCTCCCGGCTACGTCGGCTACGAAGAGGGTGGCCAGCTCACCGAGAAGGTCCGCCGCAAGCCGTTCTCCGTCGTCCTGTTCGACGAGATCGAGAAGGCGCACCCGGACATCTTCAACTCGTTGCTGCAGGTGCTCGAGGAAGGTCACCTGACCGACGGTCAGGGACGCGTCGTCAACTTCAAGAACGCCGTTGTCATCATGACCACCAACCTCGGTGCGCGAGAGATCTCCAAGGGCGTCAACCTGGGCTTCAGCCAGGCCGGCGACACCGCGGGGTCCTACAACAAGATGAAGGAGCGCGTGTCGATCGAGCTCAAGCAGCACTTCCGGCCTGAGTTCCTCAACCGCGTCGACGAGATCATCGTCTTCCCGCCGTTGACGCAGGAGGAGATCCTGCAAATGGTCGACATGATGATCGGCTCGCTCGAGAAGCGTCTGGCCGAGAAGGACATGAACATCGAGCTCACGATGGACGCCAAGGACCTGCTGTCGAAGCGCGGCTTCGATCCGGTGCTGGGTGCCCGTCCGCTGCGTCGCACGGTGCAGCGCGAGATCGAGGACGTCATGGCCGAGAAGCTGCTCTACGGAGAGCTGCACCCCGGTCAGATCGTCCTGGTCGGCGTCGAGGGTGAAGGTTCCGAGGCGGTGTTCACGTTCGAGGGTCGCAACAAGGCCGAGCTCGAGCTGGAGATGCCCGACGTCCCGCCCGCCGTCGAGGCAGGCGCACCCGCCGGCGACTGATCCCGATCAGCTCGGGCAGACAAGGCCCCCACCGCTCCCCGGAGCGGCGGGGGCCTCGTCACGTCCCGGGCAGTGCGTACGTGTCCGCGTCCAACGGCTCGACGAGGCCGTCGGCCACCAGGCCGTCCAGGCAGCGCTCCCGCTGCATCGCGTCGGGCCAGACGGCGTCCAACCGCGCCTTCGGGACGGCGCCGTCCGCCTCTCGCAGGACCGCCATGAGGCGGCCGCGGCACTGACGGTCGGTGCCGTCCCACGCCTGAGCCCGCCGCTGCGGTCCGTCGTGGGCGGGGTGGCCGGCGGCTCGCCAACGGCACGCCCACGCGACGGGACAGGCCTCGCACCGCGGCGAGCGTGCCGTGCAGACGAGGGCACCCAGCTCCATCGTGGCGGCGGCCCACACGTGCGCGTCCTCGTCAGGCAGCAGCGACGTGGCCAGCTGGCGCTCGGCTGCTGTGACGGCGTTGGCCGGGTACTCGACGCCGCTCACGATCCGGGCGAACACGCGACGGATGTTGGTGTCCATCACGACAGCACGACCACCGTGGGCGAACGAGGTAATAGCGGCGGCGGTGTAGTCGCCGACCCCCGGCAGTGCGAGCAGCTCGTCGCGCGAGGTCGGGACGATGCCACCGTGGCGATCGACGATGGCGGTGGCGGCGGCGTGCAGCCTCAGGGCACGTCGCGGATAGCCGAGGCGTCCCCATGCTCGGACGGCCTCCCCGACCGGTTCGCCGGCCAGGGCGGCGGGGCTCGGCCACCGCTCGACCCAGGCCTCGTAGATCGGTAGCACGCGCGACACCGGGGTCTGCTGCAGCATGAACTCCGAGACCATGACGGCCCACGGAGACGCGTCACGGCGCCAGGGCAGGTCGCGGGCCGCATGGTCGAACCAGCCGAAGACGTCCTGGTGCAGGCGGGCCAGGTCGGCGGGCGACAGGGCAGGGGTCGAGGACGTCATGGCGCGTCGATCTTCCCATGCGTGCCGTGCCGCATATCGTGTGACCGTGAGTCAGCGCCGGTTGCCAGCAGAGATCTACTGGCGCCGTCGGCTCCTCCTGCTGGCCCTCGTGATCGCGCTGGTCTGGATCGTCCTGCAGGTGACGGGCGATGATGGCGACGCCCAGGAGAAGGCGTCGACCACGCCGCGGCAGACCGTGAAGTCGACTCCCACGGCGAGCCCGACGCCGACGGCCCCTCCCGTGCCGGAGGTGCAGGTCAACGGCATCGTCGACGTGGCGCTGACGACGGCCACGACGGCGTGCGATCCGGAGAAGATCCGGATCACCCCGACGGTCAAGGGCGGACAGCTGACCAAGGGCCCGGTCGACATCGGTCTCGTGATCAGCTCGACCGACACGGCCGCCTGCACGCTGCAGCCGGACGACGCGGACGCCATCGCCGTCATCAGCGCCAACGGCACCCCCATCTGGGACTCGACGGTCTGCAAGTCGTCCCTGCTCTCGGTGCCGGTCGAGGTCTCACCGCAGTGGGCGACCCTGGCGACGGTGCAGTGGACCGGCCGGGGCTCCGGTGCCAGCTGCCTGTCCAGTGAGGGCTACGCGACCCCCGGCAAGTACACGCTGCAGATCGGCACGTTGGGCGGCGAGCCCGGCAAGACGACGTTCACGCTGGATCCTCGACCTGAGCCGGTCGCGACGACTCCGCCGCCGGCTCCAGCCACACCCGATCCGGCGGCGGTCCCGGATCCGGCGGCGACGCCTGACCCGGCTGCGGTGCCTGCCCCGGCCGCGACCCCGGGTTCAGATGTCCCGGCGCCGTTGCCGGAACCGGAGTGAGATCAAACGAGCCCGTGGTCGCTCGTCCGCACTCGGTGCGCGAGCACGGCACGGGAGCTCGACGACGATCGTGCGTCACCTGCGTAGCCGGCCTCGTCGTGTGGTCGGGCTAGACGTACCGCTCGAGGATGCTGGACTCGGCGAGGCGGGACAGGCCCTCGCGGACGCCGCGGGCGCGCAGGTCACCCACGCCGTCGACGTTCTGGAGGTCGTCGATGCTGGCGGCCAGCAGCTTCTGCAGGGAACCGAAGTGCTCGATGAGACCCTCGACGACCGGGATCGGCAGGCGGGGGATGCGGGCCAGCAGGCGGTAACCGCGCGGCGCCAGCGGTCCGTCGAGGGTCTCCTCGGTGCCGATGCGCAGCGCACGGGCGACGCCGCCGAGGTCGACCAGGTCGGTCGACTCGATCGCAGCGAGCTCGGCGAGGACAGCCTCGAGGGAGCGGCCGCGACGGCCGGTGGGCATGTAGTCGCGGATGATCAGCTCGCGCTCGGCATCGACGCCGGCGATGAGCTCTTCGAGCTGAAGTGCGAGCAGGCGTCCGTCGGAGCCCAGCTCGAGGACGTAGGTGTCGATCTCTCCGGCGATACGGCTGACCATCTCGAGCCGCTGGGCGACCGCCGAGACGTCGCGGACGGTGACGAGGTCCTCGATCTCGAGTGCCGAGAGCGCGTCGGACACCTCGTCGAGCCGGTTGCGATAGCGCTCGAGGGTCTGGAGGGCCTGGTTGGCGCGACCGAGCACCGCGCCGGTGTCCTCGAGCACGTGGCGCAGGTCCTCGAGGTAGAGCGCGATGATGTGCATCGACGCCGACACGGAGATGACGGGCACGCCGGTCTGCCGGGCGACCCGGTCGGCCGTGCGGTGGCGGGTGCCGGTCTCGGCCGTCGCGATGGAAGGGTCGGGCATCAGGTGCACCCCGGCCTTGACGATGCGGCTCGCGTCCTTGTCGAGGACGATCGCGCCGTCCATCTTGGCCAGCTCGCGCAGGCCGGTCGCGGTGAACGGGACGTCGAGGGCGAAGCCGCCGGTCGAGATGGCCTCGATGCTCTTGTCGTGGCCGACCACGATCAGGGCGCCGGTGCGTCCGCGCAGGATGCGTTCGAGCCCTTCGCGCAGGGCGGTGCCGGGTGCGACCGACGACAGAGTCGAGCGCATGCGCGTGGCCGCGTCGAGTGTCGCCGCCTGTCGCTCAGCCGCTGATGCCATCGCAGTACCTTTCACGTCCCGGACCCCCACAGATGCGGGTCAGTCTACGGGTCGCAGCGTGCGAGGAGTCGCATCCAGACACCACATCGCCTCGCCGATCGTGTGGACGGCCTGGATGGTCATCTGCCCCGAGAACGAGTCGAGCCCCTCGGACCCGGCCGGCACGACCGCACGCCGGAACCCGATGCGCTCCGCCTCGCGCAGCCGGGCCGCGAGGTTGCTGACCTTGCGGACCTCGCCGGCCAGGCCGACCTCGCCGATGGCGACCAGGTCAGAGGGCGCGACGCTCTCCGTCACCGCCGACAGGGTGGCGATCGCGACGGCGAGATCGACCGACGGCTCGGTCAGGCGCGCTCCGCCGACCGAGGCCGTGTAGACGTCGAGCTGGCCGAAGTTGATCTGGCAGTGCTTGCTCAGGACGGCGAGGATCATCGCCACGCGCGAGGAGTCGAGCCCGCTCGAGGTACGCCGCGGCGACGGGGTCGAAGAGGCCACGCTCAGCGCCTGGACCTCGGCGAGCAGGGGGCGGCGGCCCTCCATCGTGACGGTGACGCAGGTGCCGGACACCGGCTGCGCGTGGCGCGAGACGAACAGACCGGTGGGATCGGGCACCTCGACGATGCCGTCGTCGACGAGGTCGAAGCAGCCGATCTCGTCGACGGGCCCGAACCGGTTCTTGACCGCACGCAGGAGCCGCAGCCGGGAGCTGCGGTCGCCCTCGAACTGCAGCACGACGTCGACGAGGTGCTCGAGCACCCGCGGGCCGGCGACGGATCCGTCCTTGGTCACGTGACCGACGAGCAGGGTGGCGATGTTGTCGCGCTTGGCGCGCTGGATCAGCGCGGACGCCACCTCGCGCACCTGGGTCACGCCGCCGGGGACGCCCTCGATGTCGGCCGAGCCGATGGTCTGCACCGAGTCGATGATCAGCAGGCTGGGTGAGACGGTCTCGACGTGGGTGAGCACGCCGCCGAGATCGGTCTCGGCCGCGAGGTACAGCTCGTCGTGCACGGCGCCCGTGCGTTCGGCCCGCAGGCGCACCTGGGCAGCGGACTCCTCGCCCGAGACGTACAGCGTCCGGCGACCGGCACGGGCCCAGCGCGCGGCGACCTCCAGCAGCAATGTCGACTTGCCGACCCCGGGCTCGCCGGCCAGCAGCAGGACGCCGCCGGGCACGACGCCACCGCCGAGGACGCGGTCGAGCTCGCCGATGCCGGACCCGACCGAACGGGCCGACTCGATCTGGACCTGGCTGATCGGCACCGCGGGGGACGCGACCGGCGCAGCCTGGGTGCGGCCGGTGCGGGCCGGCGCAGCGACGTCGACCGTGCCCCACGCCTGGCACTCGCCGCACCGCCCGACCCACTTGCTGGTCGACCAGCCGCACTCAGCGCAGAGATATGCCGGACGGGTGGTCTTGGTGCTGGCCATGCGGTCAGCCTAGGTGAGGGGGCCGACAGACCGGGTCAGGCGAGAAGGAAGGGCAGGATCCGTGGTGCGACGAGGTCCGCTGCGACGTCGTGACCTGCTCCCACGAGGTGCTCGAGGAGACCGTCCTGCAGTCCCTCGACGATCCTCTGCGCCACCTGGATCATGAATCCATGATCGGCGCCGCCGACGACCACGAGGGCCGGGACCTCGAGCCGGGCGAGCAGCTCGACAGGCAACAGTCCGCCGTATCGGTCGCCCATCGCCGCCGAGTCGTATGCCAGCGTCGACGAGACGGCCTCCATCGCGGGCCAGTGCGGTGCCGACCGCGAGGCCTCGACCACAGGGGCGGGCATCCCGACCTTCGTGAGGAACGCGGCCAGCGCATCGCCGGCGCGTCCCTCGGTCAGCATCGCGTGCAGGTCGGCGTGCCACTGCTGACCGCGCTCCTCGCCGCCCGGCAGGTTGTACGGGGCGTCGTGCAGTACCACTCGGGTGATCCCGATGTCGGCCGCGGCCGCGCGCAGGGCGACGGCCGCCCCGGACGAGTGGCCGTACACCGCTGCGTGCCCGCCCACCGCGGCGATGACCGCCGCCACGTCCTCGACCTCGCGCGCCGGGTCGAACGGGGGCGCGCCGCCCCTGTCGTCACTGTCGCCCCGGCCGCGGCGGTCGACGTTCACGGCGTACAGGTGCTCGGACAAGGCCTCGGCCAAGGAACGAGTGACACCGCGGGTGCACATCGCGCCCGCCAGGAGGACGACTGGTGGACCAGATCCGAGACAGTCGAAGGCGATGGTCGTGCCGTCGGCTGACGTCGTGGTCTGCATGCGGGGATGCTAGTGCGAACGTCCGGTGGCGGGAACTCGGCGTCCGATGAACGGATTTCGAGAGAGCCCGTCTAAACTCTCGGCATGACCTCCGCCGCCGTGGCCATCCGCTACCCAGCGCCGCCGGTCCTCAAATCGGCCGACATCGCCGCCAAGACCGGCCTGCTCCTGCTGGTGATGCTGGCACTGGTGGTCCCCGGCTTCGGCAACCTGGACGGCAAGGGACTGCTCCCGCGGGCCGTGGCCTACCCGGTCGCCGCCTTCGCCATCCCGTTCATCTGGTTCACGTGGTGGCGTCAGCGTGCCTCTTTCCCGTGGGCCGCCGACTTCCTCGTGACCTACGCCTGCTTCAGCGACATGTTCGGCAACTACCTCAACCTCTACGACTCGATGGAGTCGTTCGACAACCTGATGCACCTGGTCAACACGGGGCTGCTGACGGCAGCCGTCATCCTGCTGACGATGCACCGGTCCGCCGTGTTCGGCGCGATCATCGAGCGGTCGCTCGCGTTCGGGGTCAGTGCGGCTCTGGCGTGGGAGATCGCCGAGTACTTCGCCTTCCTGCGGTGGTCGCCCGAGCGCCTCGGCGCCTATGCCGACACGTTGAGCGACATGTCGCTCGGCGCGATCGGGTCGGTCATCGCCGGGTGCTGCGTGTACTCGCTGTGGCGCCGCGGCCACCTTAGCGAGGTGGCACCGCAGCTCGAGCTGTCGCACCAGTGGCAGTCAGGTCACCGCTGACGCCGAGCCGGGCGAGCCGGCAGGTTCAGATGCGGACGTCGCCGGCGGGGGTGCGGAACGTCGCCGCCATGATGCCGGGCAGTCCGTGGGGTGCGGTCCAGTTCACGTCGATCTGCTCGAGGGCGTCGACGGCGGGCTCGCCGAGCCAGTCGGACAGCCGCTGGGGTGAGCCGGCGATGTCCAGGGCGACGAGCTCGATCTCGGACTCCGCCATCTGCGAGGGGTGCTCCGACGGGTCGATGTCCCAGCGCGTCACGTAGGGCAGCTGCGGGTCGGCGCGCATGCTGCTGGTGCCGATCTGGACCCACTCGAGGTTGAAGCCGTCAGGACGACGACGGTTGCCGGCCACGGCGTGGCGACCCAGCCGGTGCTCGACGGCCGACATGTCGTCGACGGAGACGCACCAAGCCATCCAGCCGCCACCGGCGTCGGATCGCTCGCGCACGGCCTTGCCGAACGCAGCCTTGTCGGACGCGGGGTGGTCGAGCACCTCGACGACCTCGAGGTACTGCCGGTTCTTGAGGGGCAGGACCATGTTGCGGGTGCCGAAGCGCGGGTGGGCGCCGCCGTCGATGAAGCTGGCGCCGAGCAGCCGACCGAGCTCGGCGGTGGTGCCGGCGAGACCGTCGGGTCCGACGGCGAACGAGACGTGATCGAGGTGCATATTGCATTCTGACCCAGCAGCGATCCGCTCAGCGTCAGGGGGTCAGCGGGCGGGGTCGGCGCGGTGTGGTGTATTGGCCCCTCGTGCCTCGTGGTCCCTGCAATGGCGGACCAGCTCGGCGTAGCCGGCGTCGCCCATCAGCTCCGTCAGCTCGTCGCGGTTCGTCACGTAGACCGGCTCGGGCGCCACGTGCGCCTCGGTGTTGGAGGAGCAGTACCAGTCGAGGTCGGCGCCGCCCGGCCCCCAGCCGGCCCGGGTGTACTCCCCGATCTGGGTCTCGGTGTACGTCGTGCCGTCACCGCGGTCGACGTCTCGGAACTGGCGGCGCAGGGGTAGCTGCCAGCAGACGTCGGGCTTGACCGTGTGCGGCTTGAGGTCGTTGTCGAGCGCGAACCCGTGCAGGGCGCAGCCGTAGCCGCCGGCGAAGTCTCGCGAGTTGTGGAAGATGCAGGCGCCCTGGAAGGCCCGGGTCTTGAGCTCGCCGTCCTCATCGGTCTCGGTCCATCCGCCGCGGTGCCCCTCGTCGTGGTGCTCCCACTGGGTGGGGCTCAGCTGGACCATGACCGCGCGGGTGCGCTCGGCGTCCTCGTCATCGGCGAAGTGCGCGCCGAGCGTGCAGCAACCGGCATCGGGACTGGTCTCGTAGATGCCGGGGCACCCCTGACCGAAGATGCAGGTCCAGCGGGAGGTCAGCCACGTCAGGTCGCAGCGGAAGACCTCGTCGGCGTCGGCCGGATTCGTGAACTCCACGTGGGTGCGGGGGAATCCGAGCTCGACCTCTGGCATTTCCCCCACTTTACGCGGCCGGGCCTCGTGCGCCCTGTGCATGGCGAGGTGTCAGACTGACCCTCATGCGCATGGGCGTCCTGGACATCGGCTCGAACACCGGGCATCTGCTCGTCGTCGACGCCTTCCGGGGTGGGCCGCCCGTCGCGGCGCACTCGTACAAGGAGCCGTTGCGACTGGCCGAGCACCTCGACCGTCACCACGCCGTGACCGCCGAAGGCGTGGCCCGTCTGGTCAAGTACGTCGTCGAGGCCCGGTCGGAAGCCGAGGACAAGGGCTGCACCACGATCCTCGCCTTCGCGACGTCGGCGGTGCGCGACGCGGTCAACGTCGACGACGTGATCGCGACGGTCAACCAGGCCAGCGGGCTCGACCTGCAGGTCCTCGCGGGACCGGACGAGGCACGACTGACGTTCCTGGCCGTGCGCCGGTGGTTCGGCTGGTCGGCCGGGCGCCTGGGCGTCTTCGACATCGGCGGAGGGTCGCTCGAGATCGCGGCCGGCGCCGACGAGAACCCGGACATCGCGCACTCGATGGCGCTCGGCGCGGGACGGCTCACGCGCGAGTGGCTGGACGCCGGCAAGACCAACGCCGAGCTCCGTCTCCACGTGCGGTCCACGATCGCCGAGGAGGCCGGCGCCATCCTGCGCGGCGGGTCCTTCGACCGGGCGGTCGCCACCAGCAAGACATTCCGTTCGTTGGCACGCATCTGCGGGTCGGCGCCGTCGTCCGAAGGTCAGTACGTCCGGCGGGTCCTGCGCAAGCGCGACCTCGCGGTGCTGGTCGACGAGCTGCAGACGATGAGCCCCGAGGCGGTCAGCAAGCTTCCGGGGGTCTCGCCCGACCGGGCCCACCAGATCCAGGCCGGCGCCATCGTGGCGGCCGCGACCATGGACCTGTTCGACCTGAACGAGCTGGAGATCTGCCCATGGGCGCTGCGCGAGGGTGTCCTCCTGGAGCACCTCGACGGCCTCTGACGCACCTCGGTCCACCCGTCCCGTCCTACAGTGGTGTCCGTGTCCGATTCCATCCGCGTCTCCCTGTCGACGTCCTCGGTGTATCCGGGATCGACGGCTAGCGGCTTCGAGGCCGCGGCCCGGCTCGGCTACGACGGTGTCGAGGTCATGGTGGGCATCGACGACGTCAGCGCCGACATCACCGCGATCAAGGCGCTGAGCGCGTTCCACCAGATGCCGGTCGTCTCGATCCATGCGCCGTGCCTGCTCGTGACGCAGCGCGTCTGGGGATCCGACCCCTGGGAGAAGCTGCACCGCAGCGCCGAGATGGCGCACGAGGTGGGAGCGTCGGTCGTCGTCGTGCATCCGCCGTTCCGGTGGCAGCGCGACTACGCGCGGACGTTCGTGGACGGCATCGCCGATCTCGAGGCGCAGCACGGCATCACGTACGCGGTCGAGAACATGTACCCGTGGCGCACCGGCAAGCGCGAGTTCCAGGCGTACGCCCCGGGATGGGACCCGAACGAGCAGGACTACGCCCACGTGACGCTCGACCTGTCCCACAGCTCGACGGCGGGCGGCGATCCCGTGGCGATGGCACGGGAGGCGGGCGGCCGGCTCGCGCACGTGCACATCGCCGACGGCTCCGGATCGGCCAAGGACGAGCACCTGGTGCCCGGTCGCGGCACCCAGCCGTGCCGCGAGTTCCTCGAGGTCGTCGCGGCCTCGGGCTTCACGGGCGAGATCGTCGTGGAGATCAACACCCGCAAGGCCAAGGACCAGGCCGAGCGGGAGGCCGACCTCGTCGAGGCGCTCGAGTTCACGCGCCGCCACATCGCCGTCTGAGACGCCAGCCTTCCCGGACGATCACGGTCGACCAGCTGCTGACGTTCGCCGTGGCGGCGTTCATCCTCATCGCCATCTCGGGGCCCAGCGTCGTGTTCGTCATCGGCCGGGCTCCTGCCTACGGCCGCGGCGTCGGCCTGGCTGTCACGGGCCACCGCCGCTGACCCGTCCCGCCTCGGAGGCAGGGGGTGTCAGGCGGCCGGCCAGGACGGCGCCCGTGATGATCTGCATCTGGTGGAAGAGCATCAGGGGCAGGACGATCAGTGCCACGTCACCGCTCGCGAACAGCACCGAGGCGATCGGCAGGCCGCTGGCCAGCGACTTGTTGGACCCGCAGAACAGCATCGCGACGCGGTCGGGCCGGGAGAACCGCAGCAACCGGCCGATCAGCACCGTCCATCCCATCCCGAGCGCCAGCAGCAGCGCGCACACGACGGCGACGGCGACCACTGACCACACGCTCAGCTCGGACCAGATGTGTGCCTCGGCCCCTTCGCTGAAGGCCACGAGGACGACCAGCAGGATGCTCCCGCGATCGAACAGCTTGAGCCGGGAGTCGTGCCGCGCGACGAACCGTCCGATCACGGGGCGCAGCGCCTGGCCGAGGACGAACGGCACGAACAGCTGCAGGACGATCCGGATGATCGACCCGGCATCGATCCGGGCGTCCGACGCCATCAGCAGGGCGACCAGCGCCGGTGTCAGGAACACCCCGAGCAGATTGGACATCGACGCGCTGACCACCGCCCCGGCGACGTTGCCACCGGCGATCCGGGTGTAGACGATGCACGACTGGACGGTCGACGGGACCAGGCAGAGCAGGAGCACCCCGCTCGCGAGCGCGGGTCGCAGCACGGTGCCGTCGAGCACCTTCGCGGCGGCCAGCCCGAGCAGCGGGAAGACGATGAAGGTCGTGGACAGGATGACCAGGTGGAGCCGCCAGCTCGTGAGCCCGCTGATGGTCTCCGCGGTCGACAGGCGTGCGCCGTAGAGGAGGAACAGCAGGCCGATCGCGATGATGGACGCCTGCTTCAGGACGTCCAGCGCATCGCCGGTGACGGGGACGAACGACGCGAGCAGGGCCGTCGCCACGAGTGCCACGATGAAGGGATCGGGACGCAGGCGCACACCCCGACACTAGTCTGGGCGCATGACCCCACGGATCGCGATCCTCGGCGCCGGAGTGATGGGCGAGACCCTCCTCTCGGCGATCCTCTCGTCGGGGCACCCCGTCAGCCACCTGGTGATCAGCGAGAAGCGCGACGAACGGGCGGCCGAGCTGCGGCAGGCGTACGACGTCGAGGTGACCGGCGGAGGCAACGCCGAGGCGGTCGCCGACGCCGACGTGATCCTCCTCGTGGTCAAGCCCCAGGACGTCCCGGCGGTCCTGCAGGAGATCGCGGGCTCCGTGCGCACCTCGGCAACGGTGGTGTCCCTGGCCGCGGGCATCCGCATCAGCACGATCACCGATGCCCTGCCTGCCGGTGTGGCCGTCGTGCGCGCGATGCCGAACACCCCGGCGCTCGTGGGGGAGGGGATGTTCGGGATCTCCGCCGGCCCGGCGGTCTCCGACGACCAGCTGACCTCGGTGGTTGCGCTGCTCGAGTCGGGCGGGCGGGTCGTCGTGGTCGACGAGAGCCAGCAGGACGCCGTCACGGCGGTCTCCGGCTCGGGCCCGGCCTACGTGTTCTACCTCGCCGAGGCGATGATCGCCGGTGGCGTCGTAGCCGGTCTCGACGCCGACACGGCTCGCACGCTGGCCGCCCAGACGCTGGTCGGCGCCGCCAAGCTGCTCTCGGAGTCCGACGACACGGCCGAGGAGCTGCGGCGCCGGGTAACCTCTCCGAACGGGACGACCCACGCGGCCATCACGACGTTCGACGACCACGGGGTCAAGGACGGGCTGATCGCCGGCGTGGCGGCCGCAGCAGCCCGGTCCGCCGAGCTCTCGGGCCCGGCATAGGCTGGACCGTATGACCGAGGCCACAGGCGAGCACCGCGGGAGCGGTCGCGACGCTGTCCCGGATCGCGCCTGCATCGTCTTCGACGAGTCCCTGACGCAGTACAACTTCGGGCCGTCCCACCCCATGGCCCCGGTGCGCATCGAGCTGACGATGCAGCTCGCCGACGAGCTGGGCATCACCGACGGCCTCGAGATGGTCGGGGCGAAGCCGGCCACCGACGACGACCTCAACCTGATCCACTCCGCCAGCTACATCGAGCGGGTGCGCAAGCTCAGCGACCACCCGACGTACACGGACCTGTCGGTCGGCCTGGGCGGTGACGACAACCCGGTGTTCGCCCACATGCACGAGGCCAGCGCCCTGATCGCCGGCGCAAGCGTCGAGGCGGCGCGGCGTGTGTGGACGGGCCAGGCCCCCCGCGCCATCAACATCAGCGGCGGTCTCCACCACGCGATGCCGGCCACGGCGAGTGGCTTCTGCATCTACAACGACATCGCCCTGGCGATCCGGTGGCTGCTCGACAACGGCGCCCAGAAGATCGTCTACGTCGACGTCGACGCGCACCACGGTGACGGCGTTCAGCGGATGTTCTGGGACGATCCGCGCGTCCTCACGATCTCGATCCACGAGGGACCGCAGACCCTCTTCCCGGGAACGGGCTTCTCGACCGAGACCGGGGGCGAGGGCGCCGAGGGGTCGGCCGTCAACATCCCCCTTCCGCCCGGCACCTCCGATGCGGGCTGGCTGCGAGCCTTCCATGCCGTCGTCCCGGCCCTGGTGCGCGAGTTCGCGCCCGACATCCTGGTGACCCAGCAGGGCTGCGACTCCCACATGGACGATCCGCTGACCAACCTGATGCTGAGCGTCGACGGGCAGAGGGCGTCCTACCTGGCGCTCAGGGCGCTCGCGGACGAGGTCTGCGGGGGCAAGTGGGTCGCGACGGGCGGCGGCGGCTACGCCGTCATGGACGTCGTGCCGCGGGCCTGGGCGCACCTCATGGCAATCGTCGCGGGCAGTCCGCTCGACCCGATGGCGGAGACGCCGGAGCGGTGGCGGGCGCACATTGCCGAGCTGCGCGGCATGCCCGGTCCCCAGCGCATGACCGACGGGCGGGCGGTCGGCTACCGCTCGTGGGAGCAGGGCTACGACCCGGCGAGCTGGCTCGATCGTTCGATCCACGCGACTCGCGAGGCGGTCTTCCCGTTGAACGGGCTCGATCCCCTGCCATGACGGGGAAGTCGGCCGAACGACCGACCTCGACGTGATTTTGCGCAACTACTGTCCCCCGGGCCTCGGGAGGCACTAGTCTCGACCAAGGCACGCGCGCAGTCTCTGGTGGGGAAGCCAGAGAGCGCGCGTGCCCCTCAGGAAGCAGGTGGTGACATGGCATCCGGACCGACATTCTTGACCGTCGCCGAAGTGGCAGGTCAGATGCGCGTCTCGAAGATGACGGTCTACCGTCTCGTCCACTCGGGCGAGCTCGAGGCTGTCCGTGTCGGCCGGTCGTTCCGTGTCCCCGAGCACGCCGTCATCGAGTTCCTGGGCAAGTCCTACTTCCAGGCCGGCTGACCCGGCACGACCGCCGCACTGCCCGCTCCGGGCGGGTGGTCTCCGTCGTGCCCGGCCTCGACCCACGTGTAGGCTGAGGGACAGCCATCTCCGACGGCAGAGGCCTTTTCAGCGTCTCGCCGGACGTCGTGGCCACCATTGTCTGCAGTACATCAGCCGCGCGTGCGCGGCCAACAAGAATTGAGTCGTGACCCGTGGGTTCAGTCATCAAGAAGCGCCGCAAGCGGATGTCGAAGAAGAAGCACCGCAAGATGCTCAAGCGCACCCGAGTGCAGCGTCGCCGTCTGGGCAAGTAAGCCCACCCCACACTCATGAGCCGGGTCGTCCTTGTCACAGGCGTTGCAGGTCGTTTCGCGTCCAAGGTGGCGCGCCGACTCGCCGATCTGGGGGAGGACGCGGGCATCGACAAGGTGGTCGGCATCGACACCACGTTGCCCGACGCCGATCTCGGGCGGGTCAAGTTCGTCCGTGCCGACATCCGCACCCCGGTCGTGGGCAAGGTCATCGCGGTCGACGACGTCGACACCGTGGTGCACCTGGACGTCAATCCGCCGCAGCGCGGTCGGGCCAGCGGCAAGGAGCTCACCGTCATCGGGACGATGCAGCTGCTCGCGGCGTGCCAACGGTCGACCCGGGTCAGCAAGCTGGTCCTGGGGTCGTCGGCTGCCGTCTACGGCTCGTCGTCGCGTGACCCTGCGATGTTCAAGGAGTCGTTGCTGGCCCGCAACGGCGTCCGATCGGGCTTCCCCAAGGATGTCGTCGAGGTCGAGTCGTACGTGCGCGGCTTCGCCCGCCGGCGACCAGAGGTCCTGATCACGACGATCCGGGCGGCCCAGGTGCTGCATCCGGAGGTCGACTCGCCGCTGCGCACCTACTTCAGCAACCCGGTGCTACCGACGGTGCTCGGCTTCGACCCCCGCCTGCAGTTCCTCGGGCTGGAGGACGCACTCGAGATCCTCACGCAGTCCGTCGTCCACGACCGGCCGGGCACCTTCAACGCCGCTGGTGACGGAGTCGTGCTGCTGAGCCAGGCAGCGCGGCGGCTGGGGCGTCCCCAGCTTCCGCTGCCGCCGATCGGATTCGCCGCCGCCGCTCGACGCCTCGTCCGTTCGATGGGTTCGGACATCCCGCCCGACCTGCACCGGCTCCTGACCTACGGGCGGGCCATCGACACCACGGCCCTGCGGGAGATCTTCGGCTACGAGCTCACCCGTACGTCAGAAGAGGCATTCGAGGAGTTCAGGGCATCGGTTCGACCGGGCATCCTGTCGGTACTGGGAGGGCGTGCATGAGCGACGGGCGCAAGACCATCGGTTCTGGTGGCAAGCCGGGCCGGGGCAACGGGGAGCGCTCTCCCTCCGCAGCGGCCCGATCACTCGCGGGCGGCGCAGCTGCCGGCAAGCCGGTCGCCAAGAAGCCGGTCGCCAAGAAGCCGGTCGCCAAGGCTGCTGCGGTCGTCTCGACACCGCCTGCCAAGAAGGCGCCCGGGGCGAAGAAGGCCCCTGCGGGCACGAAGTCGCCCGCCGCCAAGAAGACAGCCTCCGCGACGACTCCACGAGCTGAGCAGAAGCCGCGTCTGCGGGCCGTCACCGACGAGGACGCCGCCGCTGCTGCCGCGGCGGTAGCCGAGGAGGCCGTTCGCCGCACCCGCACGGCCGGGGCCGCACCACTGTCTGCAGGCATCCCGATCGACGAGATCTTCGTGGCCCTGATCCAGGCGTCGCAGCGGGTGCTCGGCTCCGACTGGGAGTCGCGTCTGGCGCTGCTGCTGTCGACGGTCCGCAAGCGCCTCAGCGGCGACTACGAGATCGACGAGTTCGGTTTCGACCCGGAGATCGCGGCAGTCCTCTCGGCCGCTGTCGAGCCGATCGCCGAGAAGTGGTTCCGGCTCGAGGTCCGCGGCATCGAGAACATCCCCGAGGAGGGCGGCGCCCTGCTGGTCGCCAACCACTCCGGCACCGTGCCGCTCGACGGCCTGATCACCGGCTACGCGGTCAAGAAGTACGCCGGACGCAACCTGCGTCCGCTCGGCGCCGACCTCGTGTTCTCGCTGCCCATCGTGGGTCAGGTGGCCCGCAAGGTCGGTGCGACCCTCGCCTGCCAGGAGGACGCCGAACGCCTCCTCACCAGCGGGGAGCTCGCCGGCGTGTGGCCGGAGGGCTTCAAGGGCATCGGCAAGCCGTTCGCCGAACGCTACAAGCTTCAGCGTTTCGGGCGTGGCGGTTTCGTGTCGTCAGCGATGCGCGCCCAGGTGCCCATCGTCCCGGTGTCGATCGTCGGGGCGGAGGAGATCTACCCGCTCGTGGGCAACGTCCCGTCGGTGGCCCGGCTCCTCGGCCTGCCCTACCTGCCGATCACGCCGTTCTTCCCGCTGCTGGGCCCGCTCGGCATGGTGCCGCTGCCCAGCAAGTGGATCATCGAGTTCGGCGAGCCCGTCCGCACCGACGCGTACGAGCCGGAGGCCGCGGACGACCCGATGCTGCTGTTCAACGTCACCGACCAGGTGCGCGAGACGATCCAGCAGACCCTCTACCAGCTCTTGGTGGACCGAGGCAACGCGTTCTTCTGAGGCTGAGCGAGTGCAGCGAGCGAACGCCGAGGAATCCTAGCGAGCGCAGCGACGTGGAAGCAGACCGACCCGGTCGACTCAGTTCTTGGGCGTGGTCCCGAGCAACCCGCCGAGCAGCCCGGGGATGAGGCCGACCTGCTCGTCGGTGCCGAGCAGCCCACCAAGCAGCGGGTCGGTCACGGTGCTCAGCGAGGGTGTCTTGACCGGGGTGGTGGGATCCGCCGAGGGGCTGGTCGGCGTCAGCGACGGAACAACGGTGACGGGGGCCTTCGGTATCGTCACCGACGGCTTGGGTGTCGCCGCCGGCTTTTCCTTCACCGCGACGGCGGGCTGCTCGGTCGGCGCTGTGGCAGGTGCTGCCAGATCGGTGACGTCGCTGACCAGGTTGCCGAGGTCGACGTCACCGCAGGTGGGGCAGAGGCTGGCCGCGCCGCTGGTCATGGCCAGGACGACGTCGGTGGCCTCGCTAAACGACGGGGAAGCGTCCTCAGGAAGTGACGGCCTCAGCTCGGTGAGGTCGAGCACGGCCGATTGGGCGAAGGAGCTGACCGCCTGCATCGAACTGGACGATGGGTCGGCGCGGAAGGCGTCGTCCATCGCGGCCCACGCGTCGCCGGCGGTGGAGGCGAAGTCTGTGAGCACCTCGGACACCTGGTGCTGGGCTGCCTCGTCACCGAGCGACAGGGACTTCGCCTCGGCGAGACGCTCCGAGGCGCGGGCCAGCTGGAACTCTCCGCGCGAGGCGTCGTCGCGGTGGATGGCAAGCTGGACGTTCTCCATCCCGCGCTTGACCGGGTAGAGCATCTCGCCGGGAAGAGCCGACGCGCTGGAGCCGACGAGACCCACCGCTCCGGCAGAGGCGACCAGCGCAGCAGTGATGCTGGCCGCGCGGCGTCGGACGTCGCGATGGCTCGAGGTCGGGACCAGAGCGACCGGCTGACGGGGCACAGTCGGCATCTGGACGAGCGCGGTCTGCGCCTCGACCATGAGCTGGTCGCGCAGCGAGCTGCGGAACGCCATGGTGGGCTCGACGACGGCGACCTCGCACAGGTTCTCGGCGAAGCGGACCAGATCGGCGATGTGCCCGTCCCGAGGCGTGCGGCCGTTCCAGGCCTCCTCGAAGGACTGGGCATCGTCGTGCGAGCGACGGCCGATCATGGTGTCTTCCTGACTGCTGACGGTGTGGTGTTCCCACATGCATCAACGAGGGCTGCGGCGGCGAAGTTACGGTCAGATGACGGGACGAAGGTCCTGAGGTGTCGTATCATCGCGCATCTCCCGGAACCGACTTGGCCAGGCTGCGCACGGCACGGAGCTGGAGCTGCTTGATCGCACCCTCGCTGCGGCCCATGGCCGCGGCGGTCTGGGCGATCGACAGACCTTGGATGAAGCGCATCAGGATGCAGTCGCGCTGCTCGGTCGGCAGCGAGCTGACCGCCTCGAAGAGCATCTCGTTCGAGATCAGCGCCAGCACTTCCTGCTCGGGGCTCGGCGCGTGGGTCTTTCCCTCGGGAATCGTGTCGGACACGATCTCCAGACGCGAGCGGCTCGACTTGAAGTGGTCGGCGACGAGGTTGCGGGCGATGGTGGTGAGCCACGCGCCGAAGTCCTTGCCCTGCCAGTTGAACCGCTGGATGGCGCGCAGGCCGCGGACGAACGTCTCGCTGGTCAGGTCCTCGGCGAGCTGCTGCGAGCCGACGCGGTAGTAGACGAAGCGGAAGACGCCCGACACGTAGTGCTCGTAGAGCTGCCCGAAGGCCTCGGCGTCACCCTGCTTGGCGAGGTCGACCAGCGCGCGCAGGCGGGTGGCCTGGGGGTCGTTGTCGTCCTGGGGCGAGTGCCCACCGGTGGAGGGTGCGTAGGCGGGGGAGTCGGAGATCGCGAGAGCGATCTGCAGCGACCCGTCGTGCGGGGTCGACAACGCATGCATCAGCGCCACACGCAACGCAAACATGTCGGATCTCACAGGCCCTCCCTGATTAGTGCGATCCTAATGCGTCACCGCGGAGATGTCAGCGACTTCTTTTTTTCTTTCGGCGCAGCGCATGCCACGTCCCGCCGGCGGCCGCGGCAGCCACCACTCCCTTGCCGCTGAAGACGGCGACCTTGCGCCCGGTGCGGTAGTCGCGAATGCGCCAGCCCTCGGACTTCGCGTGGGCACGCAGCGTCGAGTCGGGGTTGACTGCGCACGGGTGACCGACGAGGGACAGCATCGGAAGGTCGTTGCTGGAGTCGGAGTAGGCATAGCACTCAGCCAGGACGAGGCCCTCCCGCTGGGCGATCTCGCGCACGGCGACGGCCTTGCCCTCGCCGTGCAGCATGTCGCCCACCAGCTCCCCGGTGTAGACGCCGTCGATGTGCTCGGCGACGGTGCCGAGCGCACCGGTCAGGCCGAGACGGCGTGCGATGACCTGGGCGATCTCGACGGGGGCGGCAGTGATCAGCCAGACGCGCTGCCCGCGGTCGAGGTGCTGCTGGGCGATCGCCCGCGTGCCGGGCCAGATCTTGTCGGCCATCTGCTCGTCGAAGATCTCCTCACCGATCTCCTCGAGCTCGCTCACCTCGTGACCGGCGATGAACGCCAGGCCTGTCGCCCGGGCCTTCGCGATGTGCTCGGGGTCCTCGCTGCCGACCACGCGGAAGTACAGCTGCTGCCATGCCGCCTTGGCGATGTCGGCTGAGGTGAAGAATTTGCGGCGGTGCAGACCACGGGCGAGGTGGAAGATCGACGCACCCTGCATGATCGTGTTGTCGACGTCGAAGAAGGCCGCGGCCGTGAGGTCGGGGGCGGCGGACATCTCGCTCTCGATCTGCGACGAGGCGGCTGCTGCCTGGCCCGCCAGAACCGAACGGGACTGCAGATTCCGCTGTCGATCGGGTGTTCCGTCCCGTGCCATGTACTGGAGCCTAACCCCCTCGGCGCCCGGTGGTCTGTGGTTGACTCGTGGGGTGACAGTCAATGTCAGTGACTACCTGCGAGCTGCCGCCGCGAACGCCCCGGACCAGGTGGCCCTGATCGAGCACCGTCCCGAACGGCGCGCGGTCACGTGGCGGGAGTTCGACGACGCCGCCGACTCGGTCGCACGTGCGCTGTCGGGACGCGGGCTGGTGGCGGGGCAGCGGGTGGCCATCGTGATGGCCAACCGGATCGACCTGCCCATCGCCTACTACGGGATCCTGCGTGGCGGCATGGTCGCCGTGCCGATCAACCCGAGGTCCACGACCCGTGAGATCGGGCGGATGCTGGCTGACTCCCTGGCCCGCGTCGTGCTCTGTGACGAGGCCGGCGTCGTCCAGGTGCGCGAGGCCGTCACCGACGACCACCGGGTGGGCATCGTCGTCGACGGGGCCGAGCCCCAGGACGGCGAGACCTCGTTCGACGCCTTCCTCGCGGACGCCTCGGGAGCCGCCCCGGCGGCCCCGGCCGACGCAGAGGCGCTCGCGGTCGTCCTCTACACGTCCGGCACCAGTGGCAAGCCGCGGGGGGCGATGCTGACCCACCGGGCTCTGATCGCCAACACCGAGCAGATCGCCCGGCTCGACCCACCGGCCATGACGTCCAGCGACATCTGCCTCGGGCTCCTGCCGATGTTCCACATCTACGGGCTCAACTGCGTGCTCGGCCAGGCCGTGCGCCAGGGAGCGACCGTCGTGCTGGTCGACGGCTTCGACGCCACGGGGCTGCTCGATCGCATCCAGGCCGAGGGCGTCAGCAACCTGCCGCTCGCCCCTCCGGTCATCGCCGCCTGGGCCGGCCGCGACGACCTGCGCGACAAGCTCTCCAGCGTCACCACGATCCTGTCGGGTGCGTCCGCGCTCGACGGAGACCTCGCCGACGCCTTCAGGGAGTCCTCCGGGCACCAGATCGAGCAGGGCTACGGCTTGACCGAGACGGCCCCGGTCATCTCGACCACGCACGGGTCGCCGCGCGACACCGACAACCACATCAAGCACGGCTCGGTCGGCCGGGCCCTGCCCGGCATCGAGCTGCGCATCGTCGAGGCCAGCGGCGCGGACGCCGCCCCCGGCGACCCGGCCGAGATCTGGGTGCGCGGCGGCAACCTGTTCTCGGGCTACTGGCCCGACGGCGTCGACGGCCCCGACGAGGACGGCTGGTACCCCACGGGTGACGTCGGCTTCCTCGACGACGACGGTGACCTGACCCTCGTCGACCGCCTGCGCGAGCTGGTCATCGTCTCCGGGTTCAACGTCTACCCGTTCGAGGTCGAGGACGTCATCGCGGAGGTGAACGGCGTCGCCCAGGTCGCCGTGGTCGGTCTGCCCGACGAGGAGACCGGCGAGGCCGTGTACGCATTCGTGGTGCCCGACAAGGACGCCGCCGGCGACGAGCAGACGCTGCTGGAGGCGATCGACGCCCACTGTCGCACCCGGCTCGCCCGGTTCAAGCAGCCGCGGCGGGCCATCGTCGTGACGGGACTGCCGCACTCGGCTACCGGCAAGGTCGCCAAGGGTCGCCTGAGAGCCCTGGCCCGCAGCGAGACCCTCGGCCTCGACAACCCGTGAGCCCGATCGCGCACGCCGGGGCGGCCCGCGTGGTGGTCTACACCCGTGAGGGGTGCCACCTGTGCGCGGTCGCGGAGGAGATCGTGGCCGAGACCTGCGCCGACACCGGCGACACGTGGGTGCGTGTCGACATCGACGCCGACCCCGATCTGCGCGAACGGTTCACGGAGCAGGTGCCCGTGACCTTCGTCGACGGGGCCCAGCACGACTTCTGGCGGGTCGACCCGGCACGCCTGAGAAGGGCCCTGTCCCGCCCCGCTGCAGTGTGAGATGTATCGGCATCGGCTGCTTGATTTGGTGAACACGTTCACAAACTCTTAAACTGTGTGTGCACCGGGTGCTCGTCCTTCACTGGATAATCCCCAGCATCGCGGCGCAGGAGCACAGTGACGATTCTTCGCAGCGCCCGGTTGGCCGACGGAAGTGCCCGTGGCATTCCCGATGCCACCGTGGCCCGCCTCCCCGTCTATCTGCGCGCGCTCAACGCGCTCGCCGAGCTGGGCGTGCTGTCGTGCTCGTCAAACGAGCTGGCCGAGAACGCCGGCGTCAACCCGGCCAAGCTGCGCAAGGACCTGTCCTACCTCGGCTCCTACGGGACCCGCGGGGTCGGCTACGACGTGGAGTACCTCCGCTACCAGATCGCCCGCGAGATGGGACAGACCCAGGACTGGGACGTCGTCATCGTCGGCGTCGGAAACCTCGGCTCGGCGCTGTCGGCCTACCAGGGGTTCAGCACGCGCGGCATCCGTGTCGCGGCGCTGGTCGACGCCGATCCGCAGCGGGTCGGCACCACGGTGTCCGGCATCGTCGTCAGCCCGCTCGACCAGCTCGAGCAGCTCGTCGCCGAGCGGCACATCTCGATCGGTGTCATCGCCACCCCCGGGACGGCCGCGCAGGCCGTCGCTGACCGCCTGGTGGCCGCCGGCATCACCAGCATCCTCAACTTCGCACCGGCACTCGTGCAGGTGCCGGACGGGGTCGACGTCCGCAAGGTCGACCTCTCGATCGAGCTGCAGATCCTGGCCTACCACCAGCAGCGCAAGACGAGCACGGACACCAAGGTGAGTGGAGCATGAGCATGCGAATCATCAAGGCGGCACTCATGCCGTTGCCTGCGAACAGTGCCCTTCCCACAGAGGTGACGGCATGAGCGTGTTGGTGGTGGGGATGTCCCACAAGTCGGCTCCGATCGACGTGCTCGAGCACGCCGCGCTCGACGTCGACGCGGCGGTCAAGCTCTCGCACCTCGTGCTGGAGACGCCGTTCGTGACCGAGTCGGTCGTCATCTCGACCTGCAACCGCGTCGAGATCTACGTCGAGGCCGAGCGCTTCCACGGTGCCGTCGAGGAGGTCTCGCGCCTGCTGGCCGACCTCTCCGGCCTCGACCGTGACGAGTTCGTCCGCCACGTCTACGTCCACTTTGACGAGGCTGCCGTGGCGCACCTGTTCGGCGTCGCGTCAGGCATGGACTCGATGATCCTCGGCGAGAGCCAGATTCTCGGGCAGGTCCGCGAGGCGCTGCACAGCGCGCAGGCCGAGTCGACCGTCGGGTCTGCGCTCAACGCCCTGTTCCAGCAGGCGCTGCGCATCGGCAAGCGGGGGCACGCCGAGACGGGCATCGACCGCCTGGCACCGTCGATCGTCACCGCGGGCCTCGAGGCCGCGGGTCCGGTCGTCGACGCGGCCGACACCCGTTTCCTGGTCGCCGGCGCGGGCACGATGGCGAGCCTCGCCGTGCGCACGCTGATCGACCGCGGCGTCGACCCGCACCGCATCATGGTCGCCAACCGCACCTACCAGCGCGCCTATGCACTCGTCGCCACCTTCGGCGTGAGTGCCGTCCGCTGGCAGGCCATGGACGTCGAGCTGTCGGCAGCGGACGTCCTGATCAGCTGCACCGGCGCCAGCGGCGTCGTCTTCGACCGCGCCCGCATCGAGCAGGCCACTGGCGGCCGGCCGATGTCGCTCATCGATCTGGCGCTGCCGCGCGACATCGATCCGGACGTGCGCGACCTCGATGGCGTCGATCTCGTCGATCTCGTCGTGCTGTCGCAGCTGTCGGCCAACGCCGAGCTCGCCGGTGACGTCGAGCAGGTCCAGTCGATCGTCGCCGATGAGGTCCGCACCTTCCTCGCAGCCAAGGCCGCCTCGCACATCACCCCCACCGTCATCGCGCTGCGCACCATGGCGACCGACATCGTGGCGGCCGAGCAGGCCCGCATCGAGTCGCGCCTGCCCAACCTGTCGGCCGACGAGCTCGCCGACGTCCGCAAGGCACTGCACCGGGTGGCCGAGAAGCTGATCCACGCACCGACCGTCCGGGTGCAGCAGCTGATCGACGGCCCGGCCGACCTCACCTACGCCGACGCGCTCGCCGATCTGTTCGCGCTCGACCAGAAGACGGTCGACGCCGTGACCCGGTCCGGTGATGCCTCGTGACCACGACACTGCGCCTCGGCACCCGCGCCAGCACCCTCGCGGTGACCCAGTCGGGGCACATCGCCGACCGCCTGCGCGCCGAGCACGGCATCGAGGTCGAGCTCGTCACGATCTCGACCGAGGGCGACCGCAACTCCGCCCCGCTGGCCTCGATGGGTGGCCAGGGCGTCTTCGTCGCCGCGCTGCGGGAGGCGGTCGTCCGCGGTGAGGTCGACTTCGCCGTCCACTCGCTCAAGGACCTGCCCACCGCGCCCGATCCCCGGCTGTCCCTGGCCGCGATCCCGCCGCGCATCGACCCGCGGGACGTGCTCGTCGCGCGTGACGGCCTCACCCTGGGCGAGCTGCCCCAGGGCGCCCGCGTCGGCACCGGCTCCCCCCGTCGCGAGGCCCAGCTCAACGCCCTCGGGCTCGGGGTCGAGATCGTGCCGATCCGGGGCAACGTCGACACCCGCATCGCCAAGATCGCCTCGGGCGAGTACGACGGGGTGCTCCTCGCGCGCGCCGGTCTGCTGCGGCTCGGCCGATCCGACGAGGCGACCGAGGTCATCGATCCCCTGCAGATGCTTCCCGCCCCCGGGCAGGGAGCCCTGGCCTGTGAGTGCCGCGCCGATGACGACGCGACCATTCGCCTGCTCGAACGGCTCGACGACAGCGACACCCGCGCTGCCGTCACCGCCGAACGCAGCCTCCTCGCCACCCTTGAGGCAGGTTGCAGTGCACCCGTGGGAGCTCTGGCCGAGATCGCCGAAGGCGATGACGGCGACGAGCTCTGGCTTCGTGCCGTGGTCGGAGACATCTCCGGCTCTCCCACCATCCGACTGTCCGCGATCGGCTTGCCCTCCGAGGCCGCCGCGGTCGGTGAGCGTCTTGCTGTCGAGATGCTCGCCGAAGGCGCCGACACCCTCATCGCCGTCGCCTCCTGACCCCCTGACAGACCGAGAAAAGGAACACAGTGACCATCTCCACTGCGATGCGAGAAGCACCGTCCACGCCGACTCCCAGCGCGCGCAAGGCCCACCCCGGCCACGTGAGCTTCGTCGGCGCCGGACCGGGTGACGCGAGTCTCCTGACGGTCCGTGCGGCCGAGCTGCTCGCCCAGGCTGACGTCGTCATCATCGAGCTGCCCGAGCAGTCGGCCCTCGTCACCAACGGTGCCGAGGTCGTCGACGGCGGCGTCGGCGAGGACGGCGAGCCGCTGACCCACGCGGCCCGCGGACGCCTGGTCGTCAAGCACGCCAAGACCGGTGCCCACGTCGTTCGCCTCATCTCCGGCGACCCGTTCACATACGCGACGGGCCCCGAGGAGGCAGCCGCCTGCAGCAAGGCCGGCATCGGCTTCGAGATCGTCCCCGGCATCTCGTCGATCTCGGCCGTGCCCGCCTATGCCGGCGTGCCGCTGACCAACCGGACGCACCGCGAGTACTCGGTCGTCAGCGTCGGCGACTCCTCGGTCAACTGGTCCGACCACGTCGCCGAGGACACGCTCGTGCTCCTGTCGGCCGTCGCCCGCATCGGCGAGGTCGCCACCGGGCTCATCGACGCCGGTCGCAAGCCCGACACCCCGGTCGCGATGACCCGTGTCGGCACGACGACCGAGCAGACCACCGTCGTGTCCACCCTCGCGGAGATCGCCGCCGACGCGAAGGCCGCCGGCATGACCGCGCCGGCCATCACGGTCGTCGGTGAGGTCGTCGCGATGCGCGAGGCGCTGTCGTGGTTCGAGACCAAGCCGCTCTACGGCTGGCGCATCCTGGTGCCCCGCACCAAGGAGCAGTCCGCCGGTCTGGCCTCGCGCCTGCGCGGCTTCGGCGCGATCTCCGAGGAGGTCCCGACGATCTCGGTAGAGCCGCCCCGCAACCCGCAGCAGATGGACAAGGCCGTCCGCGGTCTCGTCGAGGGCCGCTACGAGTGGATCGCCTTTACCAGCGTCAACGCCGTCAAGGCCGTCCGCGAGAAGTTCGAGGAGTACGGGCTCGACGCCCGCGCGTTCTCGGGGCTCAAGATCGCCGCTGTGGGTGACAAGACCGCCGAGGCCATCGCCACGTGGGGCATCCGCGCCGACCTCATCCCCACGGGTGAGCAGTCGGCCCGCGGCCTGCTCGACGACTGGCCGCCGTACGACGACCTGCTCGATCCGATCAACCGGGTCTTCCTGCCGCGCGCCGACATCGCGACCGAGACACTCGTCGCCGGGCTGATCGACCTCGGCTGGGAGGTCGACGACGTCACGGCCTACCGGACCGTCCGGGCCGCCCCGCCGCCGGCGCCGACGCGTGAGGCGATCAAGACCGGCAAGTTCGACGCGGTCATGTTCACCTCGTCGTCCACGGTGCGCAACCTCGTCGGCATCGCCGGCAAGCCGCACACGTCGACGATCATCGCGTGCATCGGACCGGCCACCGCCAAGACCGCCGAGGAGCACGGCCTGCGCGTCGACGTGATGGCCGAGTCGCCGTCGGTCGAGGTGCTGGCCGACGCGCTCGCCGAGTTCGGCACGGCCCGTCGTCTGGGCTTCGTCGAGGCAGGCGAACCGGTCACCAAGCCGTCGCAGAAGCGTCCTTCGACGCGTCGGAAGGCCTGACCTTGTCGTTCCCGTCCGACCGTCCTCGTCGCCTGCGCTCGTCGCCCGCGATGAGGCGGTTGGTCGCGGAGAACCACGTCCAGCCGTCGCAGCTGGTGCTGCCGATGTTCGTGGCCGAGGGGCGCACCGAGGTGCGCCCGATCGCGAGCATGCCGGGCGTCGTCCAGCACAGCCGCGACAGCGCCCGCCGGGCCTACGCCGAGGCGGCAGCCCTCGGAATCGGGGGGGTCATGCTGTTCGGGCTCCCCGAGCACAAGGACGCCTGGGGCTCGGGTGCGCTCGACCCCGACGGCATCCTCAACGTGGCCCTCGCCGATGCCCGCGCCGAGGTCGGCGACGACCTGCTGGTGATGGCCGACCTGTGCCTGGACGAGTTCACCGACCACGGGCACTGCGGCGTGCTCGACGCCCAGGGGCGGGTCGACAACGATGCGACCCTCGAGATCTATGCGCAGATGGGTGTCATCCAGGCGGAGTCCGGCGCGCACGTCGTCGGCCCCAGCGGGATGATGGACGGACAGGTGGGCGCGATCCGCGCGTCGCTCGACGACGCCGGGCACGACGACACCGTGATCCTGGCCTACGCCGCGAAGTACGCCTCGGCGTTCTTCGGGCCGTTCCGCGAAGCCGTCGACTCGTCGCTCCGGGGCGACCGCAAGACGTACCAGCAGGATCCCGCCAACGGTCGCGAGGCGATCCGCGAGACCCTCCTCGACATCGAGGAGGGCGCCGACATCGTCATGGTCAAGCCGGCGCTGTCCTACCTCGATCTCATCGCCGACGTGCGCGCCGCGGTGGACGTGCCGGTGGCTGCCTACAACGTCTCCGGTGAGCTCGCGATGGTCGAGGCGGCCGCCGCGAACGGGTGGATCGACCGCGATCGTGCGATCGACGAGATCATCCTCTCGATCCGCCGCGCCGGCGCCGACATCGTGCTGACCTACTGGGCCGCCGAGCTGGCCGCACGCCTCGGCCGCTAGCCACTCACGGAACAGACGAAGGAGGGCCGGTCCGTGTGGACCGGCCCTCCTTCGCTGTTCGTTGCGCCTGGTGCTAGTGGGTGAGGTCGTACACGCACAGGTCGAACTGGTCCTTCGGCAGCCCCAGGGGGAACTTCAGGAGGCACTGGACATTGGCCTGCAGTCCCGTCAGCAGATCGCTGACCGGCTGCGTGACAGGCGCGAGAGGTGTTCCCTCGACGAGTCCCTGGACGCCGCCGCCGAGGGTCGAGCTCTTGCCGCCGCCGCTGCCTCCGGTGCTGCCGCCACCGGCTGCGCCGTCAGCGCTCGGGGTGGGTGTCGGCGTGGTGGCCGCTCCGCCGGTGGCTGCCGGGGCCGGCTCGTCCTTCTTGGCCTTGTCGGTGGCGGCCTGCTTCTCGGCCTTGGCCTCGGCCTTGCGGGCGTCGTCACGCTGACCGGGGGTCAGCGTCTGGTCGAACGAGTTGGAGGTCAGGATCGGCGAGGTGGACATGCCGTCGGGGGACTGGGTGAAGTCGCCCTGCGCGTAGGCCGAGGAGATCTGAAGCACCAGGTCGACGTACGCGTCGGAGTTGTTGTAGCGCTTGACCGCGACGGCGGCGTCGGACGACTTCGAGAGGTCGCCCTCACCGGCGCAGAGGTAGATGCCGGCCGAGGTCGCGGCGTCGTTGATGCTCTGTGGGTTCTTGGTGCCGTCGTTGTCCGAATCGACGCCGACCGAGGCCCAGGTGCCCGGGATGAACTGCATGGGGCCGACTGCGAGGTCGTAGACCGAGTTCTTGTCCAGCGATCCGCTGTCGGTGTCGTTGATGCGGGCGCGGCCGTCGTTGCCGTCCAGCGGGACGCCGTAGATGCCGGGCTGGGCGACGCCGTCGGCATCGAGGGAGTTGCCGTTGGTGCGGCCGTGGTTGGACTCGACCCGGCCGATCGCGGCGATCAGGTTCCACGGCAGGCGGCAGGCCTCGTCGGCCTTGCCCAGGAGAGTCTCGGCACGGCGGTACGCGTACAGCGCCGACGAGGGGATGCCGTTGGTCGACAGCGTGGACACCGTGCCGGAGGCGCCGGCCTTGGCGTCGACGCCCTCGGGAATCTGCTGCACGCTGGCGGGCTGCTCGAAGGCGGTCGCGGGAACGTCAGGGATGTCGGAGTCGGCGATGCCACCGGAGGCCGACGCCAGACCGGAGTTGCCCATGGCGGCTCCCCAGGCTCCGACCAGGACCGCCATCGGAACGAGGGCGCTGGCCTTCTGCCAACGCGTGAGCGTGCGAACTCCCATAGGTGATGCCCTCCCTGACAAGACGCGGAGATCGCGTCGAGCGTAAATCGATGTTACTGGACCCGTCGACAGCGTGCCAATCCACTTGTGTCGCAGGACACACGTCTAACGACTCCCGAGGCACCCAGGTTACGGATGGATGACACCGAGCAGGCGACGATTCCCAGCAGGCGGGACAATGGGACACGTGCCGACCTCATCCCCCGCCTCGCAGCAGCTCTTCGCCCGCGCCCGCGCCGTCTCACCGGGCGGCGTCAACTCGCCCGTCCGCGCGTTCCGGGCCGTCGGCGGCTCCCCGATCTTCATGGCGTCCGGTCAGGGCGCCTGGCTGACCGACGTCGACGGACGCCGCTACGTCGACCTCGTCGGCTCCTGGGGGCCCATGCTGCTCGGCCACGCGCACCCGGAGGTGCTGGCGGCCGTCGGTGCTGCGGTCGCTCGCGGCACGTCGTTCGGCACGCCGAGCGAGCCCGAGGTGCTGCTGGCCGAGGAGATCATCGGTCGCACGTCGGCGGAGATGGTGCGGATGGTGTCGTCGGGCACCGAGGCGACGATGTCCGCGATCCGGCTGGCCCGCGGGTTCACGGGTCGCGACAAGGTCGTGAAGTTCGCCGGCTGCTACCACGGCCACGTCGACGCGCTGCTGGCCGAGGCGGGGTCCGGTGTGGTCACGCTCGGACTCCCGGAGACGCCCGGCGTGCCGGCGCACGTCACCGCCGACACGATCGTGCTGCCCTACAACGACCGGGCCGCGGTCGAGGCCGCGTTCGAGACGTACGGTGACCAGATCGCCTGCCTGATCACCGAGGCCGCTGCCGGCAACATGGGAGTCGTGCCGCCCGAGCCCGGGTTCAACCGGTTCCTGTCTGACGTCTGCACACGCCACGGCGCGCTGTTCATCAGCGACGAGGTCATGACCGGCTTCCGGGTCACCCGCTCCGGCTACTGGGGCCTCGACGGGCAGCAGGAGGGCTGGGCCCCTGACCTCGTGACCTACGGCAAGGTCATGGGCGGCGGCTTCCCGGCGGCGGCCTTCGGAGGGCGCCGAGACGTCATGGAGCTGCTGGCCCCGTCCGGACCCGTCTACCAGGCGGGAACCCTCTCGGGCAATCCGATCGCGACCACGGCGGGGCTCACGACGCTGCGCCTCGCGGACGCCGAGGCGTACGCGCGCCTGGACGCAGCGTCGTCCCGGCTGCGGGAGCTGGTGTCAGCGGCGCTGGTCGAGGCCGGCGTCGTACACACCCTCCAGAACGCCGGCAACATGTTCAGCGTCTTCTGGGGCACCGACGGTCCGGTGACCGACTTCGCGGGCGCGCAGGCGCAGGAGGCATGGCGCTACCGGCCGTTCTTCCACGCGATGCTCGAGGCCGGCGTCTACCTCCCGCCCAGCGCCTTCGAGTCCTGGTTCGTCTCGGCTGCGCACGACGAGGAGGCACTCACTAGAATTGCGGAGGCGCTCCCCGCCGCAGCCCGTGCTGCGGCCAGCGCCGCCCCCCAGATCTAGACTTCGCCCCGCACTCCGACCCGAAGAAGGCCGCATGTCCGAACGTACGATCGTGCACCTGATGCGCCACGGCGAGGTCCACAACCCCGAGGGTGTCCTCTACGGCCGCCTGCCGGCGTTCGTGCTGTCCGAGCTCGGGCACCAGATGGCCGCCCGCGCCGCGGAGTTCCTGTCGAAGAACGAGATCGTCCACATGGTCGCCTCGCCGCTGGAGCGGGCGCAGCAGACGGCCCAGCCGCTGTCGACACTTCTCGAGGTGCCGATCCACACCGACGACCGGGTCATCGAGGCCGACAACCTCTTCGAGGGCAAGACCGTCGGCGTCGGCAACGGGGCGTTCACCAACCCCCGCAACTGGTGGTTGCTGCGCAACCCGATCACGCCGTCGTGGGGAGAGCCCTACAAGGAGATCGCCGCGCGGATGAAGCTCGCGGTCGACGACGCGCGCGAGGCCGCTCGCGGCCACGAGGCCGTCATCGTGTCGCACCAGCTGCCGGTGTGGATCGCCCGCCGCGCCTACGAGCAGAAGAGCTTCGTGCACGATCCGCGCAAGCGCCAGTGCACCCTCGCGAGCCTGACGAGCCTGACCTTCGACGGGGACGAGTTCGTCGGGTTCACCTACAGCGAGCCCGCCGGTGATCTCCTCCCGGAGCACCTGCGGGGCAAGTTCGTCGGCGGAGCCTGATCGTTCGATGACCCACCGAGCACGTCTGGCAGCCACGACCTGTGCGCTGGCCCTCCTCCTCGCCGCGTGCAGCGGAGTCGGCAACAAGGGGGAGACGTCGGGCTTCGTCTCCGGCGACGGGTCCGAGGCCATCACGACGGTCGACGTCGCCGATCGCAAGGACGCTCCCGTGCTCGAGGGCGAGGGCCTCGACGGCCGTCCGCTCTCGACCGCCGACTTCGCGGGCAAGACGATCGTCGTCAACCTCTGGGGGCCGTGGTGCGCCCCGTGCCGGGCCGAGGCGCCCGCGCTCGACGAGGTGGCCGAGCAGTACGCCGACAGGGACGTCCAGTTCGTCGGCATCCTGACCCGCACGAAGGACCCGTCGACGGCCATCGCGTTCAACCGCAACAACGGCATCACCTACCCGAGCTTCACCGACGAGGGCGGCAAGCTGGAGCTCGGCTTCACCGACAGCCTGCCGACGCTCGCGATCCCGACGACCTGGATCATCGACGCGAAGGGCCGGGTCGCGGTCCGCATCCTCGACAAGGTGTCGGCTGCGACGCTGGCCAACCTGATCGACGACGTCCAGAAGAGCACCGCGTGACCGACTGGTTCCAGGACACCGTCTACTCCGGCAACCTGCTGCTCGCCGTCCCGGTCGCGCTGGCCGCCGGTCTCGTGTCCTTCTTCTCACCGTGCGTCGTGCCGCTGCTGCCGGGCTACCTCTCGTACGTCTCGGGGGTCGCGGCGCAGGACCTCGAGACGGCCCGGCGTGGCCGCCTGCTGGCCGGAGCCCTGCTGTTCGTGCTCGGCTTCAGCGCCGTCTTCGTGCTGGGCGGTGCGCTGTTCGGCTCGGTCGGTCTGCGGCTCGCCGAGTACCAGCGCACGCTGTCCATCGTCACGGGCATCCTCACGATCGCCATGGGTCTCGTCTTCATCGGCCTCGTGCCGTGGATGCAGCGAGAGGCGCGCGTCCACGCGGTGCCGGCCGTGGGGCTGGCGATCGCCCCGGTGCTGGGTGTCTTCTTCGGACTCGGCTGGACGCCGTGCATCGGGCCGACGCTGACGGCGGTGTTGAGCCTGTCCTTCGCAACGGACGACGCATCCGCCTCGCGAGGGGCCTTCCTGACGCTGTTCTACTGCCTCGGCCTGGGGATTCCCTTCGTCCTCGCGGCCCTCGGGTTCGGCCGCTTCATGACGGCCGTGTCGTGGTTCCGCCGGCACCAGCGCGCCGTCTCGGTGTTCGGTGGGCTGCTCCTCATCGCGGTGGGCATCCTGCTCGTGAGCGGCGTCTGGGAGGACCTGGTCGGCGACATGCAGACCTGGGTCGGCGGATTCGAGGCTCCGATTTGATGCGCCAGCGGAGGATGGGCACATGAGCCAGAACGCAGTCCCGGCGCTCGGTCGCCGTGAGTTCACCCGGTGGTTCTGGCGTCAGCTGACGTCGATGCGCACGGCGCTGCTGCTCCTGCTGCTGCTCGCGATCGCCGCGGTGCCCGGGTCGCTCTACCCACAGCGCGGTGTCGACGCCCGGGCCGTGGAGACGTACTTCCTGGACCACCCGCAGCTCGCGCCGGTGCTCGACAAGCTCGGGTTGTTCAGCGTCTACGGCTCGGCCTGGTTCAGCGCCATCTATTTGCTGCTCATGGTGTCGCTGATCGGCTGCATCCTGCCGCGGTCGTTCGTCTACTTCCGGGCGGCGCGCGCGAGGCCGCCCAAGGCTCCCCGCAACTTCTCGCGGCTTCCGGCGTCGGCCTCGTTCGAGACCGATCGCTCCGAGGACGAGGTCATGGCCGCGGCCCAACGGGCGCTGGGCCGGGCTCGGGTCGACGTCGTCGACCGCGAGGGGGTGCGCGAGCTCAGCGCCGAGAAGGGGTTCCTGCGCGAGGCCGGCAACCTGGTCTTCCACGTCAGCATCGTCGTGGTGCTGGTCGGCGTCGCGGTCGGGACGCTCTTCGGCTACCGCGGCTCCGTCATCGTGACCGACGACGGCGGGCAGTTCGGCAACTCGCTGCCGCAGTACGACGAGTTCAGCTCGGGCACGCTCTTCACGCCCAAGGACCTGCCGCCGTTCTCGTTCACCCTCGACAAGGTCACGGCCCGGTTCCAGCCGTTCGGCAGCCCGCAGGCCGGTGCGCCCCGTGAGTTCCGGGCGCAGGGCACCTACAGCGCCAAGCCCGGCGACAGCGAGAAGTCGTTCGACATCACGGTCAACCACCCGCTGGCCATCGGCAACACGTCGGTCTACCTGCTGGGCCAGGGCTACGCGCCCGTGTTCCGCATCACCGACGCGCAGGGCAACGAGGTGTTCAACGACGCCGTCCCCTTCCTGCCCGCCGATGCCACCTACACGTCCAACGGCATCGTCAAGGTCACCGAGGCCAAGCCGGAGCAGCTCGGCTTCCAGGGCTTCTTCCTGCCGACGGCCGTGACGCAGAACGGCCAGGACGTGTCGACGTCGGCCCATCCCGCGGCCGCCAACCCGCTGGTCGGCCTCAACGTCTGGCACGGCGACCTCGGCCTCGACGACGGCACGCCGCAGTCGGTGTTCATCCTCGACAAGACGAAGATGCAGCAGTACATGAACGGCGACAAGGCGTTCCGCATCAGCCTCCAGCCGGGAACGACCGCCGTGCTGCCCGACGGCGGATCGATCGAGTTCGTCTCCCTGCGCCAGTTCGCCCGCTTCCAGATCGGGTCGTCGCCGCTGGTCAAGGTGCCGCTGTTCGGCATTGTCGCGGGCCTGCTGGGCCTCATGATGTCGCTCACCATCAAGCCCCGTCGCACGTGGATCCGTGCACGTCGCGACGGCTCACGTACCGTGGTAGATGTCGCCGTGCTGGACCGGGTTCCCCGGGACGACCTGCCCGCCGACCTGGATGAGTTCCTCGAGCGGTTCACCGAAGCGCTCGGCGAGACCGAAGAGAGAATTGCATGACTCTGGAGAGCTACGCGCAGCTGTCGAACTACGCCGTCGCGTCCGCGACCGGCATCCTCGCGCTGGCGTTCGTCGCCTACGTGGCCCAGTGGGGCTTCGCGCGCAACGTCGCCCCCGAGCGTGAGCTCGTCGCGGCCGGATCCGTCGACGGCCCGCGGGTGGGCCACGACCCCGTCGAGCGCAGCAACATGGCCGGCGGCATCGGACTGTCACTGACGACGCTCGCCGCCGTCGTCCTGCTCGTCGGGCTGGCCACGCGAGGTCTCGCGGCCGAGCGGGTGCCGTGGGGCAACATGTACGAGTTCGGCTGCGCCGCGACGCTCGCCGCCCTGATCGCGTACCTCGTGCTCGAACGGGTCTGGGAGATCGAGTGGGTCGGCCCCATCATCACTGGCTTCGGCACCGTCGTGCTCGGTGCGTCGGCGACGGTCTACGTGCCCGCCGGGCCGCTGGTGCCCGCCCTGCACTCCTACTGGCTCGTCATCCACGTGCTGGGCGCCATCATCTCCGGGTCCGCCTTCCTCGTCGGTGCCGCCGCCTCCGCGCTCTACCTGGTGAAGTCGCGCGCCGAGCGCACCACCCCCGAGGACCAGCGCACCGGGTTCCTGTGGCGCATCCCCTCCTCGGCCAAGATCGATCAGGTCGCCTACCGGGTCCACGCCTTCGCCTTCCCGATCTGGACCTTCGCGGCGCTCAT
Organism: Aeromicrobium sp.; assembly: GCA_046598255.1. Classification (GTDB taxonomy): domain Bacteria; phylum Actinomycetota; class Actinomycetes; order Propionibacteriales; family Nocardioidaceae; genus Aeromicrobium. The sequence goes on from JBKJIW010000014.1 coordinate 107,711, forward strand.
CGCCGGACCGATCTGGGCCCAGTACGCCTGGGGCCGCTACTGGGGCTGGGACCCCAAGGAGGTCTGGGCGTTCATCACCTGGGTCGTCTACGCCGGCTACCTGCACGCCCGTGCCACCGCTGGGTGGAAGGGCAAGGCGGCAGCCATCCTGGCCCTCGTCGGCTTCGCGACGTTCGTGTTCAACTTCGTGGGCGTGAACCTGTGGGTGGGCGGCCTGCACTCGTACGCGAAGTAGCTGGGACCTCCCGTGGACCAGTACCAGTACCTCCTCCTCATGGGGCTGTGCCTAGTCCTGACCCTGCCCCTCGAGCTGGTGCTCGGCGCTCGGGTGTGGCGCCGCCCACGCCGGCTCGTGCTGGCGCTGCTGCCGGTCGTGGTCGTCTACAGCGTGTGGGACGTCTGGGCCATTGCGCGCGGCACGTGGGACTACAGCCAGCGGTTCACGACGGGCGTGCTGCTGCCGCTCGACATGCCGCTGGAGGAGCTGGTCTTCTTCGTCGTGATCCCGATCTGCGGGCTCCTGACCTACGAGGCAGTGGGCAGGATGCTCGACGGTCTGGGCCGTCTCCGCGCCCGCCGCGACGGCGACGTGCCCGACGGGTCACAGCGGTGAACGTTCCCGAGTACACCGTGGCCGCCGTCGTGTCGGTGGTGGTCGTCGTGGCGATCGAGCTGCTCTGGCTGCGCACCGGCATCTTCTCCACGGCGCGCTACTGGCTGTCGATGGCCATCGTGCTGGGCTTCCAGGTGCCCGTCGACGGCTGGCTGACCAAGCTGTCCGACCCGATCGTGCTCTACCGCGAGAGCGAGATGACCGGCGTGCGGTTCCCCTGGGACATCCCGATCGAGGACTTCGCCTTCGGATTCGGCATGGTCACGCTCGTGCTGCTCGTCTGGATCCGTCTCGGCGACGCCACCGACCACCGTGCCCACCACCCACCCCACCGAGCCGTCGAGGACCCCTTGTGACCACAGCGAACCCCGGCGACAGCACCGGAGACACGAACACCAGCGCCCGCGCCGCGACGGGCGTCGATGACGTCCCGTCGGCGTTCGACGGTGTCGCCTCGACCTACGACCTCATGGTGTCGCTGAGCCCGGGCTACCACGCCCAGCTGCGCGGCTCGGCCGACCGGGTGGTGCGGTCGCTGATCGCCAGCCCCGTCGAGGGCCGCCCCGTCCGGGTGCTCGACCTGGGCTGTGGCTCGGGGGCCTCGACGGCGGCCCTGGTCGCCGCGCTGCGCGACGCCGGTCTCGACCACGAGGTGGTCGGCGTCGACGGCTCGGCCGGGATGCTGGAGCAGGCCCGCTCCAAGACGGCGCTCGCCGAGGTCGACTTCCGCCAGGGCGATGCGGAGGTGCTGACCGCGGCCGACCTCGGTGGAGAGGTCGACGCAGTGTTCGCGGCCTACCTGATGCGCAACGTCGCGGCCCGCGACCGCCTGCTGAGCCAGCTGCTGCAGGTGCTGCGTCCCGGCGGCACCCTGGTCGTGCACGACTACAGCGTCCGGGGCGACCGTCGGGCGACGGCGGTCTGGGGTGCGGTGTGCTGGGGAGTCGTGATCCCGCTCGGGCTCCTGACCGCGCCGCGCAGCCCGATCTACCGCTACCTGTGGCGCAGCGTCCTCGACTTCGACTCGGTCAGCGGCTTCTGCGCCCGGCTGGGACGGGCCGGCTACTCCGAGGTCGGCAGCCAGACGTTCGGTGGGCTGCAGCCCGGGGTGCTGCACACGTTCGTCGGCACGCGCCCGGCCAGCGGGCAGGACGCGTGAGCCTGCGCCCCCTGACGTCGCGGAGCGCCTGGCGGCCGGGCCTCGACCGTCGCGCCCAGTGGCATCCGCCGGAGCCCGCGTCGCTGCGCAACGACGACCGGCGGCACCACGTCGTGGTCGTGGGCGGTGGCATCGCCGGACTGGCCGCAGCCACAGCCCTCGGCGAGCGGGGCGTGCGGGTCACGCTGGTCGAGCGCGAGCCCCAGCTCGGCGGTCGGGTCGCTGCCTGGCCGGTGTCGGTGGGCGCCGACGCCGACGCCGCGACGATGAGCCGGGGCTTCCACGCCTTCTTCCGGCAGTACTACAACCTGCGGGGGCTGCTGCGCCGCACGGACCCGGCGCTCGAACGGCTGCGACCGATCAACGACTACCCGCTCAAGCTCAAGGACGGACCCACCGACTCGTTCACGGGCATACCGCGCATCCCTCCCCTCAACCTGGTCGCGTTCGTCGCTCGCTCGCCCAGCTTCCGCCTCAGGGACCTCGCAAAGGTCGACGTCGTGGCGGCGCTCGGGCTGCTCGACGTCGACTTCCCCGACACCTTCACCGACCTCGACGGCGTCAGCGCCGCCGAGGTGCTGGACGCGCTGCGCTTCCCCCACGACGCCCGGCACCTGGCGCTGGAGGTCTTCGCCCGTAGCTTCTTCGCCGATCCCCGGGACTTCTCCGGCGGCGAGCTCGTCGCGATGTTCCACGCCTACTTCGTCGGCTCGGCCGAGGGGCTGCTGTTCGACGTGCCGGTCGACGACTACGACACGGCGCTGTGGGCGCCCCTCGGTCGCCACCTCGCCGGCTTGGGCGTCGACGTCCGCACCGGGGAGTCGGTGACGGCGCTGGAGGAGCAGCTCGCCGGCGGTGTCCGGGTCGTCACGGACGGGGGCGACGTGGCGACGGCCGACGCAGTGGTGCTCGCCACCGACCGCGCACCGCTGCAGCGACTGGTCGCCGGCGCATCGTGGCTCGGCGACGCCGCTTGGCGCGCTCGGCTGGCCGACCAGACGCCGGCACCGTCGTTCGTCGTCTGGCGACTCTGGCTCGACCGCCGGGTCGCCGCCGGCACGCCACCTTTCCTCGGGACGTCCGGCCACGGCCCGCTCGACAACGTGTCGGTGCTCGAGCAGTTCGAGGACGGCGCCGCGGCCTGGTCGCGTGAGCACGGAGGATCGGTCGTCGAGCTGCACGCGTACGCCGTGCCAGCCGGGACCGTCGAGCACGACTTGCGCCAGGCGCTGCGTGACGAGCTGTTCGGCCTGCACCCCGAGCTGGAGCACGCCGACGTCGTCGACGAGCAGTGGATCGTCCGCGACGACTGCCCCATGGTCGGCATCGACCCGTGGGCGCTGCGTCCCGGCGTCGTCACCCCTGACCCGCGGATCGTCCTCGCGGGCGACGGGGTGCGGTGCGAGCTGCCCGTCGCGCTGATGGAGCGGGCGGCCACGACCGGCCTGCAGGCGGCAGACACGCTGCTGGCCGGATGGGACGTCGCGGGCCACGGCGTGTGGAGCGTGCCGACGCGCGGTCGTCACCGGGTGGTGCCGCCGCTGCGCCGCGTCATGGCCCGGCGGCAGGCGCGGACCGCGGCTCAGACCCCGTAGGACTCCCCGCGGGAGCGCAGCAGGTACGACCGCTCGGCGTACACCATGTCGTCGACCCACAACCGGCGGGCGGTGCGGCGCATGGCCGGCCGCATCAGCGCACCGGCCCGGGCGGCGATGGCGAACCCGGGACGGTCCGACGCGGCGATCGTGGCCTCGGTCATCAGGGTGCGCGGACGTCCGTCGGGGCCGAGGCCGAGCGGGGTCGCATGGGTCTCCACGACGCTGCCGGCTCCCTCGCCGTCGGTGATCGTCATGACGATGGTGCGGGCGTCGGGGCAGGCGAACTCCGCCCGCACCGGGACGCCCCAGCGCCGGCTGACACGGAAGGTCACGTCGACCGTCAGCACCTCCTCGGTGCTGGCTGCCTCGTCGACGGTCAGGTGGCTGAAGGCGTACGGATGGAACCACGAGCCGTGCCACGGGTCGAGGCGGTTGGCGATGATGTCGCGCGGCTCGCAGGTGCCGACGACCTCGACGACGGCCGCGACGGACCGGTCCGTCGCGGGCCGGGCCGTGATGGTCGGCGCATCGGTCGACCGCTCGCCCTGGGTCGGCACGTGCACCCACAGCAGCACCCCGTCGTCGTGGGCCCGGAACGGCTCCCAGCCCGGAGCGCCGTCGGCACCGAGCGACAGGCCGTGCCACTTGCAGAAGAGTCGGTCGCCCATGACCTCGCAGTCCACGAGCAGCGCGCCGAGGTGCGGGCACGACCCCGGTCCGGCGACGACGCCGTCGGCGGTGCGCCACAGGACGACCTCACGGCCACCGACGGAGCGCACGATGGAGCGCCGGCCGAGGGCGCGGCTCTCGGCGACGACGTACCAGCCGCCCGGGTCGGCGGCCAGGGCGTGGTCGAGGGATCGACGGATGCGCGCCGGCTTCGCGTCGGGCCACGACGGCTCGAGCTGGTCGCGACGCGGCATCGGCCGCAGCTCCAGCGGCACCCGGGGGTGGGTGGGCCGGGCGGGAGGGGCGGTGTCCCTGGCGACCGGTGACCTTCCGCCGAGCGCGCTCGCCGCGACGGCGGCCTTGCGCCAGGTGGGCACCCGGGCGCGGGACGAGAAGACGTCGTAGTCGGCGGCCTCGATGCGGTCGAGGATGCCGGCGTAGAGGACGCGGGCGGTGCGCACGCAGCGCTCGGCGGCACCGGGCAGGAACGCCAGACCTTCGTCGGCGTGCCGGTAGAGATCACGGTTGCGGGCGATCTCGAACCGCATCAGCTCGCGCCATTCCGGTGTGACCGTGCGGGCCGAGGGGTTGGCGCCGAAGCGCTCGAGGTCCTCCTGCGGCAGGTAGACGCGGCTGCGGTCGAGGTCCTCGGGGATGTCGCGCAAGAAGTTGGTCAGCTGGAAGGCCAGGCCCAGCGACCGCGCCGGCTCGTACGCCTTCGGGTCGGTGGGCCGCAGCACCGGGAGCATCATCTCGCCGATGACCGCCGCGGAGCCCTCCATGTAGCCGAGCAAGTCGTCCCACGAGGCGTACGTCGTGGTGTCGAGGTCCTGCGCCATCGCGCCGAAGAAACGGTCGAAGCACTCAGGGTCGATGCCCACCTGGTTGACGCTGGTGGCCACCGCTGCCAGCACGGGGTCGTCGCTGCGGCCGGACGTGACGGCGTCGACGAACCGGTCGCGGAAGTCACCGAGTGCCCGAGCGGTGGCCTCGACGGCGTCACCGCGGGTGGCGCCGTCGTCGTCGACGATGTCGTCGGCGAGCCGGCACAGCGCGTAGACCGCGTGCACGTGGCGGCGCTGCTCGACCGGGAGCACGGCCGCGCCCCAGTAGTAGGTCGTGCCGTGCCGGCGGGTCAGCTCGGCGCACAGCCGGTAGCCGTGCGCGAGGTGCTCGGCGGGCGACGCGCCGGCCGCGGTCGGCGCAGCGGTCACCCGGTCACCCCCGCCGGGGCCGCCGCGCGTCGGCGACCGCTGCCCCGCCCACCCGGCAGGTAGCTCGTGACCCGCTCGGCCGCGAGCTTGCCGGAGATCAGCACCATCGGCACCCCGACGCCGGGCGTCGTGCCGGACCCGGCGAAGAACAGCCCGGGCAGCCGCTTCTCGACGTTCGGCGGTCGGAACGGCCCGGTCTGCGCGAAGGTGTGCGACAGCGCGAAGGGGGTGCCACGCTCCATGCCCTGGCGCTGCCAGTCGAGCGGGTCGACGAGCTCCTCGGCGACGATGTCGGTGGGGTAGCCCTCTCGCTCCAGGAACCGCAGCAGCGACTCGCGCATCGGGGCTCGCTGCGTGGTCCAGTCGACCTCGCCGTCGAGGTTGGGGACGGGCTCCAGGACGAACAGCGTGTGGGCGCCCTCGGGAGCCAGCGAGGGCTCGCTGAGCGTCGGGACGGTCACCAGGCGCGACGGGTCGGGCATCAGCCGGCCCTGGTTGATCAACGCGTCGAACGACTCGTCCCACGCGTCGGCGAAGTGGATGTTGTGGTGGTGCACCCCGTCCGGCAGGTCGCCCTTGGCACCGACGTGCCAGACGACGGCCGACGGCGAGTAGTCGCCCTTGCGGATGGTGCGCGACACCTTGAGGTCGGGCAGCAGCTTCTCGTAGGCGACCGGCAGGTCGAGGGTGCAGACCACGGCGTCGGCGGCGATCTTCTCCCCGCCGTCGACCTCGACACCGGCGACCGCGCCGTCGGCCCGGCGCAGGATGCGGGTCACCGAGCTGGAGTAGCGCACCTCGACGCCCGCGTCGGTCGCCGCCGTGGCGATCGCTCGGGGCACCGCGCTCATCCCGCCCTCCGGGTGCCACACCCCCTCGATGCAGTCCATGTAGGTGATCACGGCGTACAGCGACAGCGCGGTGCGCGGTGGCAGGCCGGCGTACATGGCTTGGAACGTGAACAACCGCTGCAGCCGGTCGTCGTCGAAGCGACGCTTGACCGCGCTCCCGAGCCGCCCGAAGCCGCCCATCGCGACCAGCTTCGCCGCAGCGGTCGGCGAGGACAGCAGCCCGAACGGCGAGTCGAAGTTGTGATCGATGAAGTGCGGCATCTCCACGTCGTACAGTCGCCGCAGCCAGTCGACGAAGCCGTCGAACGCGGCCGCGTCCTTGCTGCCGCAGATCTTCGCGATCTCGGCCTTCATCGGCTCGTGTCCGTGCCGGACCAGGATCTCGCTGCCGTCGGCGAACTTCGCCCGGTAGGCCGGGTCGAGGCGGCGCATCGGCAGCAAGGTGTCGAGGTCGCCACCGGCGGCGCTGACGACGTCGTCGATCAGGGTGCGCATCGTCAGCACGGTCGGTCCGGTGTCGAAGACGAAGCCCTCGCGCTCGATGCGCCCGCCGCGTCCGCCCGGGATCGCCTCGCGCTCGACGACCACGACATCGTGCCCGCTTTGGCTCAGGTGGCAGGCGGTGGCGAGTCCGGCGAGACCTGCCCCGATGACGACGACGGTGCTCATCTGTTCCTCCATGCGACGTTCGTTGCCACCGCGGAGAGGCCCTCTGCGGCGACGGGATCGATCAGGTGGGGCTCGAGGCACGCCACGGCGTCCTCGACGGCCCGCACGACACGGCGCTCGGCCTCGGCGCGGACGCCGGACTCGATCATCGCCTCGTGGACCACGTCGACATCGGCGTCGTCGTGGGTGTGGGTCCGCATGCGGGCGACCGCCGCGGCGGCGGCTCCGGTGCAGCGCTGTTCGGCCAGCGCCAGCAGCACGGTTGCCTTGGCGGCCCGCAGGTCGTCGGATGCCGGCTTGCCGGTCACCTCAGGGTCGCCGAACACCCCGAGCAGGTCGTCGCGAAGGGCGAAGGCCTCGCCGAGGTGGCGGCCGTAGGCGGTCAGCACCTCGATCACGGCCGGAGGTGCGTCGCCGAGGGTCGCCCCCAGCAGAAGCGGTCGCTGCACGGTGTAGGCGCCCGACTTGGCGTGGGCCACCTCGGTCGCGCGCTCGACGGCGTCCAGCCCGCCGGCCAGGGCCGCTCCGGACAGGTCGCGCGCCTGCCCTCGGACCAGCTCGACCGAAGTGCGCCACCACAGCCGACGCACGGCCTGCGGCAGCTCGGCGACGAGCGCATCGGCCTCGGCGTGGGCCAGGTCTCCCACCAGGACGGCCACGCTCTCGCCGTAGCGGTCGGGGTCGTCCGTGCCACCGGCGCGGCGGTGGTGCTCGGCGGCTCGCACGTGTACGGCGGGCAGGCCCCGTCGGAGCCGGGACCCGTCCATCACGTCGTCCTGCGCCAGGCCGAAGGCGTGCAGGAGCTCGAGAGCGGCGCCGACCTGGTGCATCGTCCCGGGAGCCTCGCCTCGCACGGCGGCCCCGGACGCGATCCATCCCCAGTGGCACATCAGCGGTCGGATGCGCTTGCCGCCGGACTGCACGAGGGACGCCAGGAGCTCGGGCACGTCGTGGTCGCCCAGGACGACGTCGACGCTGGCGTCCTCGCGGTGCCACTCGCCGGCGATGCGGTCGAGCCGTTCGGTCAGCAGCCGCTCGACCGCGGCGAGCGTATCGTCGGCGGTGGGGCTGGCGGTCGCCTTCGACACGGCGCGGGAGGCATCCGCGGGCGTCGGCAGGTCGGGACCGATCTCCAGGACCTGCTCGACCGCCCACGGGCTGAGCAGCGATGGCGTGCGCCGAGCGGTCCGGTGGAGCTCGGCCCACGGCACCCACGCCCACTCCTCGACCTCGTCGGGGTCGAGGTCGAGGACCAGGTCGGAGGGGACCCGGGCCACGTGCACGGGACAGATCTCGTGCTCGACGACCCCGCTGGCGTCGACGGCCCGGTAACGGAAGTCGGGCAGGACGAGCTCGATGTCGTCGAGCCGCACCCCCAGCTCCTCGTGGACGCGACGGCGGACGGCCGCGGTCATGTCCTCGCCCGGACGCGGATGACCGCAGCACGAGTTCGTCCAGGTGCCCGGCCAGGTGAGTTTCGAGGTGGCGCGACGCGTCAGCAGCGTCCGACCGCGCTCGTCGACCAGGTGCAGGGAGAACGCGAGATGCAGAGGGGTGTCGGCTCCGTGCACCTCGCGGCGGTTCGCGGTGCCGCAAGGGCGGCCGTCGCCGTCAAGCAGCACGACCTCGTCGAGCATGCTGGCGCTGCTGTCGGGGATGGTGGTGGTCATGATGCGACCTCTCGGGCTTCTCTCGGTGACCCCAGAGTAGGGCGGCCGTCGCCCGGCCGCCTGTCGTGCAGCCGGGCGACGGCCGGGGGTGCGTGCAAGACGGCCCACGTCGCAGGATCAGAGGCCGCGGAGGTAGTCCGGGTCGTCGTCGGGGCCGCGGGGGCCCGGAGGCGGCGTCCATCCACCGGTGTTGCGCGGACGCGGCGGCGGAGTCGGCTTGGCGTGGCCCACGAGGACCCACAGCAGTGCACCCACGAACGGGACGAGGACGACCATGAACCAGACGATCTTCGGAAGCAGCTTGACCTGTTCCTTCGGGGTCGCGATGAGGTCGAAGATCGCATAGACCACGAGCACGATGCCGAGTACGAGGAGAACTGCCTTGCCCATGCGTCCACCGTATCTGGCTGGGTGCAACCGGCGCGGTGAACAGTGGGTCCCACCGAATAGGGTGGCGACATGAAGGCATTCTGGACGTACACCCTCGCGCGGCTCGGGGTCTTCGCGGTGTGCTTCGTCATCGTCTGGTCCATCTCGCAGATCTGGCTCGAGTCGACGACCGTCGCGAACATCTGGGTCCTGCTGATCTCGCTGGTGCTGTCGTCGGTCATCTCGGTGTTCCTGCTGGCCGGGCTGCGCGACAAGCTGGCCCAGAACGTCCACGAGAGGGCGACGCGCATGACGGAGCGCATCGAGGAGTCTCGTCGTGCCGAAGACATCGACTGAGAGCCGGGCCTGGATCGCCGAGGCGATCCGACGGGTCGACGCCGACGCCAACCGCAGCGCCGACACCCACCTGCACGTCCTGCCGATCCCGGTGCCGGGCATCGACCTGTACCTCAAGGACGAGTCGGTCCACCCGACCGGCAGCCTCAAGCACCGGCTCGCGCGGTCGCTGTTCCTCTACGCATTGTGCAACGGCTGGCTGGGCCCCGACTCGACGGTCATCGAGGCCTCCAGCGGCTCGACGGCGGTCAGCGAGGCGTGGTTCGCGCGGCTCATCGGGCTGCCGTTCATCGCCGTCATGCCCGCGTCGACGAGCCGCGAGAAGATCGCGCTGATCGAGTTCTACGGCGGGCGCTGCCACCTCGTCGACGACCCCGGGACGGTCTATGACGTCGCCCGGCAGCTCGCGGACGACTGCGACGGCCACTACATGGACCAGTTCACGTACGCCGAGCGGGCGACCGACTGGCGTGGCAACAACAACATCGCCGAGTCGATCTTCGACCAGCTGTCGGCCGAGCTGCATCCGTGCCCGACATGGATCGTGGTCAGCGCCGGCACGGGCGGCACGTCCGCGACGATCGGCCGGTTCGTCCGCTACCGCCGGTTCGCGACCCGCATCGCGGTGGCCGACCCGGAGAACTCCGCGTTCTACGCCGGGTGGGAGTCCGACCGGTCCGACGTCACGACCACCAGCCCGTCGCGCATCGAGGGCATCGGGCGGATGCGGGTTGAGCCGTCGTTCGTCGGAGGGGTCATCGACGACATGGTCAAGGTGCCGGACGCGGCGTCGATAGCCACGATGCGCTGGGTCTCGGCGATCCTCGGGCGTCCGGTCGGCGGGTCGACGGGCACCAACGTGTGGGCGTCGCTGCAGCTGATCGCGCAGATGCGCGCCGCCGGCGACGACGGCAGCGTCGTGACGCTCCTGTGCGACGGTGGCGAACGATACGAGCACACCTACTACGACGACGCGTGGCTGGCCGAGAAGGGCATCGACATCGCCCCCTACGCGGCGGCGCTCGCGGAGTTCTCGGCGACCGGCACCCTGCCGTCCGCTTGAGGCGCGGCGTCAGGTCACGGGGACGATCGTCGACGAGACGATGCGCCCCGCGTCGATCACGAGCTTCCCGAGGGTGCCGCGGGGCTGGCGGCGCTTGTCCGTCGGCGACCCGGGGTTGAACAGGCGCTGACCTCCGGTCTCGGTGTCCCAGGGGATGTGCGAGTGGCCGAAGACGACCAGGTCGGCGTCGGGGAAGCGGCGCCGCATCCGGGCGGCTCGGCCGTCCTTGGAGCCGGAGTCGTGGATCATCGCGACGCGCACCCCGTCGAGGTCGAGCTCGAGGGTCTCGGGTGCACCCCACCCGGCCACCTCGGGCCCGTCGTTGTTGCCCAGCACGACGTGCACCGGGGCGAACGCCGCGAGCTCGTCGAGCACCGCCGGCACGCACACGTCGCCGGCGTGCAGGATGACGTCGACGTCGGCGAGCTGCGCGGCCACCGCGGCCGGCACGGCCTTCCAGAACCGCGGTGCATGGGTGTCGGAGATGACGGCGACACGCAGCACGTCAGGCTCCGATCGCGAGGCCGATCGCGAGGCCGGCGGCGTACACGAGCTCGGCGAGACCGGTGTCGCGCAGCACCGGGATCAGGGCCATGCCCTGCGCGCCGGACGCGACAAGCTGGCGGGCCCGGACGGCCAGGGGCACCATCGCGAGTCCGAGCAGGGCCCACGGGGTGAACGCGGAGGCCCACACGAGCGATGCGACGGCCACCAGCACGAGCACCGTGAAGAACAGGCGCGTGCGGGCATCGCCGAGCACGACGGCAAGGGTCTTCTTGCCGGTGACCGAGTCGGTGGGGATGTCGCGCAGGTTGTTGGCGACCAGGATCGCGCAGGCCAGGGATCCGACACCGATGGACGCCGCGACGGCCACCTGGGTGATCTCCTCGATCTGGACGTAGGCCGTGCCGAGCACGGCGACGAGGCCAAAGAACACGAAGACGCTGACCTCGCCGAGGGCGCGGTAGCCGTACGGGGACGGGCCGCCGGTGTACGTCCACGCGGCCCCGAGGGCGGCGACGCCGACCAGCAGCAGCCACCACGTCGTCGTCGCGGCCAGCGCGAATCCGAGGGCGGCACCGAGGCCGAGGAACGCGAGCGCCGCGATCTTGACCGAGCGGGCGGGGACGAGTCCGGAGCCGACGAGTCGCAGCGGACCCACGCGGTCGTCGTCGGTGCCCTTGATGCCGTCGGAGTAGTCGTTGGCGTAGTTGACGCCGATCTGCAGCGCCAGGGAGACACCCAGGGCCAGCAGGGCCTTCCACCACACGACGGAGTCGGCATACGCGGCGGCGCCGGTGCCGGCCAGCACCGGCGCGACGGCGGCCGGGAGCGTCCGGGGCCGTGCGCCGGCGATCCAGAGCTGGGGGCGGGAGAGGGCGGGAGTGCTCATGGTCGACCAGTCTGCCACCCGCGCGCCTGTCAACATCTGATTGACGTGATTGTTGTGTCAAGGTAAAGTTGACGGCATGACCATCGAAGACGGAGAGTTCGCCGATCTGATCGCCCGGGCCATCGCTCGTCTCGATCCGGCTCTCGAGCGCCGGCTCGACACGGAGGCCGAGGCGCACCTCGACCTCGTGCTGCTGACCCGGCGCGCGCATGACGAGACCGGTCGCCTCCTGCGATCCGCCGTGTCGTCTGCCCGGGCCGCCGGCTGGAGCTGGGAGGCCATCGGCTCGGCGCTCGGGATGTCACGCCAGGCGGCACAGCAGCGCTTCGGGCACAACAAGCCCGCCGCCACCGCCGGCACCGGGTGGGGGCACCTCCCGCTTGCGGGGGAGCACCGACAGCTCGTCGGGCTGACGGCGTTCAACGAGATGGAGCAGCTCGACGCGTGGGGCCGCCACGGGTGGCACTCGATCGGCTTCGGGCCGCTGTTCCACGACGTCGAGAGGTCCCCCGTGCAGTGGGAGCACAAGCGAGCAGTCGTCGGCAGCCGCAAGGCCCGCGACCTGGAGGCGCAGGGCTGGGAACGCATCGGCAACCTCTGGTTCCCATGGATCTACCTCAAGCGTCCGCTGGACCTGCCGGCCGTGCCGGGGGAGCCTGCGTGACATCGGGCCCGGGCCCGAGCCTGCGGCCGGTCACGGGTGACCCGCGCGACGTCGAGGCGCTGGTGCGAGCCTGGCTGCGCGACGGTGGCGCCCCGATCGTCGTCCGCACCTCCGGCAGCACCGGCGAGCCGAAGGACGTCCTGCTGTCGCACACGGCCGTCCTCGCGTCCGCCACGGCGAGCCTCGACCGACTCGGTGGGCCGGGCGGCTGGCTCCTGGCCATGCCGGTGACGGGGGTGGGTGGGCTGCAGGTGCTGGTGCGGTCGGCTCTCGCGGGCCTGGACCCGGTCGTGGCGGCTGAGCACCCGTCGCTGGCTGACGCGATCGCGGCGATCCCGGGGGAGCGGCGCTACGCCTCGCTCGTCCCCACCCAGGTGCACCGCCTCGTCGAGGCCGGGCAGATCGACGCCCTGCGGTCGCTCGACGCGCTTCTCATCGGCGGTGCCGCGGTGTCGCCGGACCTGCTCGCGGCGCTCGACGGCGTGCGGGTCGTGCGGACCTACGGCATGAGCGAGACCGCCGGCGGCTGCGTCTACGACGGGGTGCCGCTCGACGGGGTCGAGGTGCGGCTCGACGCGGCGGGACAGGTGCTGCTGGCGGGGTCCGTGCTGTTCGACGGCTACGCCGACGCGAAGGCCACGGCGTGGGTGCTGCGCGACGGCTGGTTCGCGACCAACGACCTCGGCGAGCTCGACGTGTCGGGACGGCTGCGGATCACCGGGCGGTCGGACGACGTCGTCATCAGTGGCGGGGTCAACGTGGCCCTGCCCGCCGTGACGGACGCGCTGCGGGGGATCAGCGGCGTGCGGGACGCCGTGGCGATCGGGGTGCCCGACGACGAGTGGGGAACCCGGGTCGTGGCGTTCGTGGTGCCGGACGACGCGGTGTGCCTCGACGCCCTCAGGCTCGACCAGGTGCGGGACGCCGTCGAGGCCTCGGGCCTTCCCCGGACGTGGGCGCCGCGCGACGTCGTCCTGCTCGACGAGCTGCCGCTGCTGCCGGGCGGGAAGATCGACCGCCGGGCCCTGCAGCGCCCCTGACCGCCCCGGGGTCAGTGGGCTGCGGCGGCCTTGATCGCGTCGGGGATCGGCGTGGAACCGCTGACGAGCTCCCACTGCTGGCCGTACGTCGTCGCGTCGTCCAGCACCGCGGCGATGACCGCCGCGACGTCGGCGCGGGGCACCTGGCCACGCTCGACCTGCGGAGCGAGGGCGACCTCGCTGGTGGGGGCGTCGTCGGTGAGACCGCCGGGGCGCACGATCGTCCAGTCGAGGTCGCTGGCACGCAGGGCGATGTCGGCGTCGCGCTTGGCCTCGACGTACGCCTTCCAGCCCGGCTCGGCGTCGTCGGCGATCGGCTCGTCGACGCTGATGGCCGAGATCTGCACGAACCGGCGGATGCCGGCCAGCTGGGCGGCAGCGATCGACTTCAGAGAACCACCGAGGTCGACGGTGCGCTTGCGGTCGATGTTGCCGTCGGCGCCCCCTCCGGCCGCGAAGACCACGGCCTCGGCCCCGGTGAAGGCCTCGGCGAACGACTCCTCGTCAGCCTGCTCGATGTCGAGGTGCACGACCTCCGCGCCGAGGCCCTCGAGCTCGGCGGCGTGATCGGGGTTGCGGACGAGGGCGACGGGGCGGTGGCCGGCGTCGACCAGGAGGGGGATCAGGAGGCGGGCGATCTGGCCGTGGCCTCCGACGATGGCGGTTCTAGTCATACCGCCACCGTAGGTGGGTGGCGGTAAGTTGCCAGTCGTGCAGCCCCGTACCTTCGCCATCCCGATGCCGACGACGTTCCGCGGCATCACCCGCCGCGAGGGCATGGTCTTCGAGGGCCCGGCCGGCTGGGCGGAGTTCAGCCCGTTCCTCGACTACGACGCCCGTGAGAGCGGGCCGTGGCTGGCCGCAGCGATCGAGTCGGCCGAACGCGAGTGGCCGAGGGCGTTGCGCAGCCTCGTCCCGGTCAACTGCACCGTCCCGGCAGTGGGGCCCGAGCAGGCCGCCGCGATCGTGCGGCGCAGCGGGTGCAGCACCGCCAAGGTGAAGGTCGCCGAGAAGGGCCAGTCGCTGGCCGACGACATCGAGCGGGTCGAGGCCGTCCGCGACGCCATCGGGCCGCGGGGACACGTGCGGGTCGACGCCAACGGCGGGTGGACCGTCGACGAGGCGGTCGCCGCCATCGCAGCCCTCTCGATGGCCGCCCACGGGCTCGAGTACGTCGAGCAGCCGACCGCCTCGGTCGAGGACCTCGCCGCGGTGCGCCGCCGGGTCGACGTGCCGATCGCCGCCGACGAGTCGATCCGCCGCGCGGCCGACCCGCTGCGGGTCGTCCGGCTCGAGGCCGCCGACATCGCCGTGCTCAAGGTCGCCCCGCTCGGCGGCGTCCATGCCTGCCTGCGCATCGCGGAGCAGATCGGGTTGCCGGTCGTCGTCTCCAGCGCGGTCGACACGTCGATCGGCCTCGCCGCGGGCCTCGCCCTCGCCGCAGCGCTGCCGGAGCTGCCGTACGCGTGCGGGCTGGCCACGACGTCCCTGCTGGACGGGGACGTGGTTGCCTCGCCGCTCGTGCCGGTCGACGGGTTCCTGTCGGTCGGACGCCAGGTGCTCGACCCCGCGGCGTACGGGGCGGTCGCCGCCGACGGCGAGACCGACGCGCGGTGGCAGGCCAGGCTCTCGGCCGTCCGGGCGGTGCTCTCATGACGTCGTCGGCGTCGTCGGCGACCGCGACAGCGCGCCGCCTGGTCCGCAGCCTGCACCAGCTCGGCGTGCGCGAGGCCGTGCTGGCCCCGGGTTCGCGGTCGGGGCCCCTCGCCCTCGCGTTGGCAGCGGCCGACGCGCAGGGACTGCTGCGGCTCCACGTCAGGATCGACGAGCGTGAGGCAGCCTTCCTGGCGCTCGGCATGGCCAAGGCCTCCCACCGGCCCGTGCCGGTCGTGACGACGTCCGGGACGGCGGTGGCCAACCTGCACCCCGCCATGCTGGAGGCGCTCCATGCGGGGGTCCAGCTCATCGCGATCACCGCTGACCGTCCGGGGCGGCTGCGCGACACCGGCGCCAACCAGACGACCGATCAGCGCGCGATCTTCCCCGGTGTCAGGTTCATCGATGATCCCGACGAGCTCATCCGGCTCATGGCACGCGAGCGTCCCGGTCACCTCAACCTCGAGCTCGACGAACCCCTCCTGGAGCCGGTCGCCGGGCCGATCGACACCGGACCGCCGGCCACCTACGAGGAGGGCCCCTCGACCCGCCGCCCCGTCGACCTCCCGCTCGGGCCCCGCACCGTCGTCGTCGCGGGCGACGACGCCCGCCAGCCCGCCCGCATCCTGGCCCGCGACGCGAGGTGGCCCCTGCTGGCCGAGCCGAGCTCCGGGTCGCGCAACGGCGAGGCCCTCGTCGCCTACCGGCTGCTCCTGCAGCACGCGCCGCTCGCCGACCGGATCGAGCGGGTCGTGAGCTTCGGCCACGCCACGCTCACCCGCCCGGTCACCCGCCTGCTGGCCCGGACGGACATCCCGATCGTCCACGTCGGCGACCAGTCGACCTTTCCGGTGCCCGCCGGCCCGAACGTGACGTTCACGGGTGCGGTGACGACTCCCCAGCCGGACGATCCCACCTGGCTCGCCGACTGGCAGTCCGCCGACGCGGCGGCGACGTCGGCGATCGACGGGCTCGTCGCCGGCACCCCGTACGAGGTGGCACGGATCGTCAACCAGGCGGTGCCGCCGGAGGGCCTGCTGGTCGTCGGATCGTCCAGCCCCGTCCGCGACCTCGACCTGGTCGCGCGGCCGTACACCGTCGGCGAGCGTCGGCTGATCATCGCCAACCGCGGCCTGGCCGGCATCGACGGCGTCCTCTCGACGGCGATCGGTGCGGCGCTGGCCCGGACGTCGAGTCGGGCCATCGCGTACGTCGGCGACCTGACGTTCCTCCACGGCAGCAACGGTCTGCTGATCGGTCCGTCGGAGGCCCGTCCCGATCTGACGATCGTGGTCGCGTCCGACGACGGCGGCAGCATCTTCTCGACGCTCGAGCAGGGGGCGCCCGCGTTTGCCGCGTCGTTCGAGCGGGTCTTCGCGACGCCGACCGGGGCCGACATCGGCAGTCTGTGCGAGGGATACGGCGTCGCGCACCGGCTGGTGGCAGCCGCGGATCTGGCCCCGGCGCTGGCTGAGGACGTCGACGGCATCCGCGTCCTGGAGGTGCCGGTCGACCGGACAGGTCGTCGCGATCTGGACGCCGCCATCGCGGCAGCGGTGAGCGGCGCCCTCTCACGATGACACCGGTTGTGTCACTGACGTACCGGCAGTAGGTTTGTGGCCCAGGTCACGCGCTGTCGAGAGGGAACCATGCCGGACGAGAACTACGACTACATCGTCATCGGATCGGGCAGTGCGGGCGGCGTCGTCGCGGCCCGCCTGAGCGAGGACCCGCAGGTGAGCGTGCTGCTCCTGGAGGCCGGACCGGCCGACGACGACGAGATGATCCACATGCCGCTGGGCTTCTCGACGCTGTTCAAGACCAAGTGGGACTGGAACTACGAGACGACCCCGCAGAAGCACCTCGCGGGCCGCAAGGCCTACTGGCCGCGCATGAAGGCCCTCGGTGGGTGCTCGTCGATGAACGCCATGATCTACATCCGCGGCAACCACGCCGACTACGACGAGTGGCGAGACGCCTACGGCGCGACCGGCTGGGGCCACGACGACGTCCTGCCCTACTTCAAGAAGTCCGAGGGCAACACCCGCCTCGGCGACCCGTTCCACGGATCCGACGGTCCCCTCCACGTCGAGGACCGCCGCTACAACCACGAGCTGAGCCTGGCGTTCCTCGAGGCGGGCGTCGCCGCCGGCCTCAAGCGCAACGACGACTTCAACGGTGCCGAGCAGGACGGCGTCGGCCTCTACCAGGTCACCTGCAAGAAGGGCCGTCGCTGGTCGGTCGCCGACGCGTTCATCCACCCGGCCGAGGGGCGTCCCAACCTGACGGTGCTGACCGAGGCGTTCGTGACCAAGATCGTGCTCGAGGGCACCCGCGCGGTCGGCGTCGCCTACACGCGAGGTGGCGAGTCGCTCGTCGCCCGCGCCCATGCTGAGATCGTCCTCAGTGGCGGAGCCGTCAACAGCCCGCAGCTGCTGATGCTGTCGGGCATCGGCCCCGGCGCCCACCTGCGCGAGGTCGGCATCGACGTCGCCGTCGAGTCGGCCGGTGTCGGCCAGAACCTGCAGGACCACCCCGTCTCGGGCATCTTCAGCTACACCAAGGACACGTCCGACATGGCCGAGATGCTCGGCCTGGGCAACCTGCTGAAGTGGCGCGCCACCGGCCGCGGACCCCTCGGCTCCAACATCGCCGAGACCGGCGCGTTCTACACCTCGCGCGACGACCTCGACGTCCCCGACATCCAGCTGCACTTCGTGCCCACCGGCTTCTTCGACAACGGGATGCACGAGCCGGTCCGCAAGGCGCTCACGACGGCCGTGACCCTCGTGAACGTCGAGAGCAAGGGGCGCATCAGCCTGCGCTCGGCCGATCCGACCTGGCACCCCGAGATCGATCCGGGCTACTACGACGACCGGTCCGACCTCGACGCCATGATCAGCGGCTACCGACGGGCGTACGAGGTGCTGCAGCAGGGTGCCATCGCCCGCTACATCGACGAGCCCTGGATGCCGGCGATGTCGACGCCCACCGACGACGACATCATCGAGAACATCGCCCAGGTCACGCAGACGCTCTACCACCCCGTCGGCACCTGCGCGATGGGCACGATCGAGGGCAGCGTCGTCGGACCGGATCTCAAGGTCCACGGTGTCGACGGTCTCCGGGTCGCCGATGCCTCGGTCATGCCGCGCGTCCCCCGCGGCAACACCAACGCGCCCACCATCATGATCGGCGAGAAGTGCGCCGATCTCATTAAGGAGTCCCGATGACCGCCACCCTCGAGCCGACCACCGCGGCCGACGCCCCCGTCAAGACCTTCGACTCGCTCAACCCCGCCAACGGCGACGTGGTCGGCACCTATGCCATCGCGTCCAAGGCCGAGGTCGACGAGGCCGTGGCCCGTGCCCGCGAGGCGGCTGACTGGTGGGGCGCCCTGAGCTTCGCCGAGCGCGCCGAGCACCTGCTCACGTGGCGCAGCGTCATCACCCGCCGCATCGCGCAGCTCGCGAACCTCTCACACCTGGAGACCGGCAAGCCGCACGGTGACGCCCAGCTCGAGATCGTCCTCGCGATCGACCACATCACGTGGGCCGCCAAGAACGCCAAGAAGGTGCTCGGCCCGCAGAAGGTCAAGTCGGGGCTGCTGATGGCCAACCAGGCGTCCACCGTCGAGTACCGCCAGCTCGGGGTCGTCGGCGTCATCGGGCCGTGGAACTACCCGGTCTTCACGCCGATGGGCTCCATCGCGTACGCCCTCGCCGCCGGCAACACCGTCGTGTTCAAGCCCAGCGAGTACACGCCCGGCGTGGGCCAGTGGCTCGCCGACACGTTCGCTGAGGTCGTCCACGGACGCCACGTGCTGCAGGTCGTCACGGGCCTCGGCGAGACCGGCAACGCCCTGTGCACCGCAGACGTCGACAAGCTGGCCTTCACCGGATCGGGCCCGACCGGCAAGAAGGTCATGGCCGCGTGCGCCGAGAACCTGACCCCCGTGATCATCGAGGCGGGCGGCAAGGACTCGCTGATCGTCGACGAGGACGCCGACATCTCCAAGGCCGCCGAGGCGGCGCTGTGGGGCGGCATGTCCAACGCGGGCCAGACCTGCATCGGCACCGAACGGGTCTACGTCCACGAGAAGGTCTTCGACGCGTTCATGGCCGAGATCCTCGACCAGGCCAAGGACCTGCGCGCCGGCTCCGACGCAGGCGCCAAGATCGGCCCCATCACGATGCCGTCGCAGATCAAGATCATCAAGAGCCACATCGACGACGCGATCGCCAAGGGCGCCAACGTCGCCCTCGGTGGAGCGGACGCCGTCGGTGAGCGGTTCGTCCAGCCGACGATCCTGACGCACGTGCCGGAGAACTCCACGGAGATCACCGAGGAGACGTTCGGGCCGACGCTCGCGGTCAACCCCGTCGCGAGCATGGACGAGGCCGTCCGGCTCACCAACGCGACGGCGTACGGCCTGGCCGGTGCGGTGTTCAGCAAGGGCAAGGGCATGGAGATCGCGCGGCAGATCCGGTCGGGCATGACCTCGGTCAACTCCGTGATCGCCTTCGCCGGCGTGCCGACCCTGCCGTTCGGCGGTGTCGGACAGTCGGGCTTCGGGCGCATCCACGGCCCCGACGGGCTCAAGGAGTTCACCTACGCCAAGTCGATCACGCGGCAGAAGTTCAAGCCCGTCATGAACCTGACGTCCTTCAGCCGCGACGCCAAGACCGACGGCAAGGTGGCCACGCTCATCACCCTCCTCCACGGAGGCAAGCAGACGCTGAAGTAGGCCGCGGCCCTCGTACCTCGGGCCTCCCGCTGCTCGTTCCTCGCATCGGCCGGGCTTCGCCGGGGCGGCTGCCGTCGCTCGCTGGCGCACGCTCGGCCTGTGGTCGGGCACGGCTCCGTTGATCGTCTCGGAATCCCATCTGAGGTACTTGGCCCTCACATCTAGGCATCACGCCTGATGTGGGGGCCCACCTCATTCGCCGAGGCTGGATCCATGATCCTCGACCCGCAGCAGCTCGTGCCCACCGAGATGAGCCGCCACGGCGAGACGGCCGAAGCCCTGTCGGCGGTGCCCCGCCGATGCCGGGGGAGTCGCCGACGCGGGCCGGTCCTGCGCCTGGCGTTGTGGGCGACCGGCCGAGCGGCGCAGGTGTGAGCGTTCGCCCGGTCCGAGAGCCGGGAGGTTCCGACATAGTGGATGACATGACCAACAACCGTGCGCCGTCGACACCGCTGGTGGGTCGTCAGCGTGAGCTCGGGCAGCTGCTCGGCTATGCGGGAGTCACGGTGCCGGACGCGCGCGACGTCGTGCTGCTCGGCGGCGATGCGGGCATCGGCAAGACCCGGCTGCTGCGCGAGCTGGGCGCGCGGGCTCGGGAGGCCGGGCACCGCGTCCTGGCCGGTCACTGCCTCGACCTCGGCGACAGCGCCCTGCCCTATCAGCCGTTCGCGGAGGCGTTCTCGGACCTGTCCGGTGCCGAGCGTGATCATCTGGCCGAGCGGTTCCCCGCCCTCGGTCCGCTGCTGCCGTGGCCGTCCCCCGCTCCGGGTCCGGGCATCGAGCGGTCCGAGCTGTTCGCCTCGGTGGTCGCCGCGCTCGACTCGTTGGCCGATGAACGTCCCGTCCTGCTGGTCATCGAGGATGCGCACTGGGCCGACGCGTCGACGCGCCACCTCATCCGGTACGTCCTCGCACAGGGGTTCCACGGGGCGGTGCACATGGTGGTCAGCTACCGGGCAGACGACCTGCACCGGCGGCATCCGCTGCGGCAGGCGCTGGCGGAGTGGGCGCGGCTGCCACGGGTCCGTCGCATCGAGCTGGAGCCGCTCGACGACGCCGATGTCGTCGACCTGGTCGCCGTGCGCGCCGACACCGAGCTGCGGCCCGATGACCTGCGCGCCGTGGTCCAGCGCGCGGCCGGCAACGCGTTCTACGTCGAGGAGCTGCTCGACGCTGGCTTCGACGGGCACCGGTCGGCCCTCCCGGAGACGCTGAGCGACCTGCTGCTGGTGCGGCTCGAGCGACTCGACGATGCTGCTCGGCGGCTGGTCCGCGCGGCGTCGGTCACGGACGGCCGTGAGGGGTTCGCCGCGTTGGCGTCGGCGGCTGGCCTCACCGACGTCGAGCTCGACACGGCGCTCGGCGCGGCGGTCGATCACAAGGTGCTCCGCCGTTCCGGCGAGGACTACGTCTTCCGCCATGCGCTGCTGGGTGAGGCGCTGCGCGACGACCTCCTGCCCGGCGAGCGGCGCCGCATCCACGCGGCCTTCCTCGCTGCCCTCGGCGACGACGCCCCGCCGGCAACGGTCGCGCGGCACGCGGTCGCAGCGGGGGAGCGGGAGATCGCCTTCACCGCGACGGTCCGCGCCGCCGAGGCGGCTGGACGTCTGTCCGGTCACGACGAGGCGGCCCGCCACTACGAGCAGGCGCTGGGGCTGATCGACGCCGCACCCGCGGGTACCGACGAGATCGATCTGGCCATCGCGGCCGCCAACTCGCTCGTCACCAGCGGCCAGCTAATGCGAGCCCTCGAGCTGCTGCGAGATCACGTCAAGCAGCTGCCGGCCGACCTGGGTCGCGACTGCCACGGCAGGTTGCTCGTCGCGATCGGCAACACGACCTACTACGCCAACCTGGATGCCGAGTCCGAGGAGGCGAGCCTCGAGGCGGCGCGCATCGTGCCGGACGAGCCGACGGTGCTCCGCGGTGAGGTGGCAGCGCTCCGGGCCCGGGTGCTGTCCAACCGGCGGCTCGACGACGAGGCGGTCCGGTGGGGTGAGCGGGCGTTGGCGATCGGCGAGCAGATCGAGGCGCAGGGGGTCATCTCCGACGCCAAGGCGACACTGACGCGGCTGATGGTCCGCACCGGTGACGATCCCGACCAGGTCAAGAGGGCCTTCCGCGAGCTGATCGACGACTCGCGGTCGGCCGGTCACGTGCTGGGCGAGCTGCGGGGTCTTCACCAGATGGCGTTCATCCACTTCAACGCCGGTGAGCTCGACGAGGCCGAGTGGGCCTTCGCCGAGGGCATGCGACGGGCCGACGAGACCGGTTGGTCGTGGGGGCCGTACGGCTTCGACGGGCGGTTCTTCGGGGCGCTGGTGGCCTACATGCGCGGGCGGTGGAGCACGACGATCGAGCTCTGCACGACCCAGCCGGGCACCCCCGCCGCGTTCGAGGCCTACCTCGCGGCCGTGGCGCTGCTGGTGGCTGCGGCACGGGGCGAGGTCGACCAGATCGAGCGCACGCTCGCGCAACGCTCGCTGTGGCGACATGAGCAGGCGTCGGCGATCCACAGCAGCTCGGCCCTGATCGAGCTCCATGGTCAGGCGGGCGATCTCGTTGCCGCCCGCCGCACCTACGACGAGATCGTCGACCTGCACACCCGCGCGTGGGGAGAGCCCGACTTCCCGGGTCGCATCCGCCTGGCGGCGCTGCTCGCCGGCCAGTACGCGACCGCTGCACGCACGCTCACGCGCCCCGACCAGGTCGAGCTCGCGGCGCAGCTGCCGGCGATCGCCGCCGACGTCGACCGCGCTGTCGCGGCCACCCGCCCGTTCGGTCCCGAGGGAGAGGCGTGGCGTCGTCGTGCGGCGGCGGAGATCGCCCGGTTGCGCTGGCTCAGCGGGGTCGACGCGCCGTCCGCGGAGACCCTTGCAGATCTGTGGCGCGGCGCGCACGAGGCCTTCGTCGCTCTCGACGACCCGTACGAGTCGGCACGGTCGGCCGCCCGGCTCGCGGCCGTGCTGCTGACCATCGGCGACGAGCAGGCGGGCACGGCGCTGGCGACCAGCGTGCGGACGGTCGCCGACCAGCTCGGCGCACGACCGCTGCTGGCCGAGCTCGACCTGCTCGCCCCGCGACCCACCCGCTCCGCGGTCGACCTGACGGCCCGCGAGCGTGAGGTGCTGCACCACGTCAGCGCCGGCCTCAGCAACGGCGAGATCGGCGCCCGGCTGTTCATCAGCACCAAGACGGTGTCGGTGCACGTGTCCAACATCCTGGCCAAGCTGGGCGCGTCCGGACGCACCGAGGCCGCGGCGATCGCCCGTCACAAGGGTCTGCTCGACGACTGAGTCGCTACCCTGATCAGGTGGCATTCCATCGATACGTCGCGCTTGGCGACTCGTTCACCGAAGGCGTCGGCGATCACGACCCGAGCCGTCCCAATGCGGTGCGTGGCTGGGCCGATCGCGTCGCCGAGGTGCTGGCGCACGACGACTTCGGCTACGCCAACCTCGCGATCCGCGGACGCAAGCTCCTGCCGATCCTGGCCGAGCAGATCGAGCCGACCGTCGCGATGAAGCCCGACCTGGTCAGCATCTACGCGGGCGCCAACGACGTGCTGCGCCCGCGCATCGACATCGACGGGCTGATCGAGGCGTACGACGTGGCCATCGGGCAGCTTGCGGCCACCGGCGCTCGCGTGGTGATGTTCACCGCGTACGACCCCGGAGGCTCTCCGGTGTTCGGGGCGCTGCGCGGACGCTTCGCGATCTACAACGAGCTCGTGCGACAGGTGGCCGAGCGGCACGGCGCCACGCTGGTCGACTTCTGGCGCCTGCGCGACTACCGCGACGACCGTCTGTGGGACGCCGACCGCATGCACATGTCGGCGGCCGGGCACCAGCGGATGGCGATCGCGGTGCTCGACGTGCTCGACGTCCCGCACGACCTTGCGCCGCTGTCGCTCGACGAGCGACCGGTGCTCTCGGCCGGTGACCGTCGCGCCGCCAACATCGAGTGGGCTCGCACGCATGCCGCGCCGTGGGTCAAGCGCCGGCTGACCGGCACGTCCTCGGGCGATCTCGTGGGGGCGCGCTGGCCCGACCTGGGTCCTGTCGCGGCGACGAGCTGACGTCGTCGTGGTCCGCCTGCCGAAGCTCGGCCCCAAGCTGGCCGACGCGCCGACGGACCTCGACGACGACTCGATGGAGCGCCTCGGCGAGTTCATCCGCATGACCAAGGGCGAGAAGGTCGTCAACACCCGGCGCCTGCTGTGGCTCGCGGTCGTCTTCGCCGGTCCGCTGCGGCTGAAGGACGATCAGGCGCCCAAGCCGTCCGGCGACAGGATCATGCTGAGCCCGCACACCGTGGTGATGACGCCCCAGGAGTTCGTGGGCGTCGCCAAGGTCAACTACTACCTGACGCAGCTCGACGCCGGTGAGGCGATCAAGCCCGCCAAGATCTACGAGGTCGAGGACGGCAACGGTTGGTGGCACCTGGACGGGCTCCACCGCCTGCTGGCGGCCCGCATCATGGGCCGCGAGCTGGAAGCCACGACCTACCGCTGACCACGTCGTGGGCGGTGAGCTGCTCGCCCTTCGTCGACCGTGCCGGTGGCTCAATCGCCCTTCCGAGGCGGGAAGGGCGACTGACGCACCGCCCCGGGCCACCCGCGTCAGCCGGCGGTGAGGGCGTCGCGAACGGGGATGAGCTTGGCGTTCGACTCGGCCAGCTCGTCGGCCGGCACCGAGTCGGCGACGATGCCGCAGCCGGCGAACAGGCGCACGGTGCGACCGTCGCCCTCCACCTGGGCCGACCGCAGGCCGATGCCCCACTCGCCGTCGCCCGATGCGCCGATCCAGCCGACCGGCCCCGCATAGCGTCCGCGGTCGAGCTGCTCGATCTCGGCGATCAGCCGCACGGCCGCCTCGGTGGGCGTGCCGCCGACCGCCGCCGACGGGTGGAGCGAGGCGGCCAGGGTGAGGGCGCTGGCACCGTTCTTCATGACGCCGGTGACGTCGCTGGCCAGGTGCATGACGTTGGGCAGGTGGAGCACGAACGGGGTCTCGGGGACGTTCATGCTGGTGCAGTGCGGAGCGAGGGCGTCGGCCACCGAGCGCACGGCGTACTCGTGCTCCTCGAGGTCCTTGCTCGACCGGGCCAGCGAGCCGGCGAGTGCGAGGTCATGGGTGTCGTCGCCGGTGCGCCGGATGGTGCCGGCGAGCACCCGCGACGTCACCAGGCCACGCTCGAGGCGCACGAGCATCTCGGGGGTCGAGCCGAAGAACCCGTCGACGTGGAACGTCCAGCAGCTGGGGTAGCTGGCGGCCAGCCGGGCCAGGGGTGCGCGGACGTCGAGCGGCTGGTCGAGCGTGGCCACCAGGTCGCGCGCCAGGACCACCTTGTCGAGTGCGCCGTCCTGGATGCGGCGGACAGCCTCACCGACCAGACCCTGCCAGGCGTTGCCGTCGACAGGGCCGTCGGCGAACGACGTGCCGACCGGGAGGCGGGCCGGCTCGGCCCGGTCGAGGTCCGGGGCCGTGCCGATGCCCGCGCCGATGACGGTCACCCAGGCGACGCCGTCGCGACGACCCACGACGACCTCGGGCACGACCAGGGCGCTGCCGTCGGCGTCGGCGGTGAAGGTGAAGGAACCGAAGGCGACGAGACCCGAGCCGGGGACGTCGACGTCATCGCGGACGACAGCGTGCGCGCACAGCTCGCTCCACCACTCGGAGGCGTCGGCGAACCGGTTCGCACCCGACGTGTGGAGCTCCGCCGCGCGGCCCCAGCCAACGATGCCATCGCCGCCGTGGACCCACGCGAAGGCGTCGTCGGGCGGCAGGAGCGCGAGCAGCTCGCCGGGATCGTCCACCGGTGCCGAACGGACCACGACGGGTCCGACCTCCGGGATGACAGCAGCATGGCTCACAACTCATGAGCCTACTCGCGGGCCCATGGACGTGCTCGGGATGTGACGTGGCAGTCACCGCCGAGATCGCTGCCATGGCAGAGCCTGGAGGGGCGGCGAGTCCCGGGTGGCCGTAGGATTCACCGGTGAGCCGAGCCGGTCTGGACAAGCAGCCCCACGACGTCGCAAAGATGTTCGACGGTGTGGCAGAGAAGTACGACATCACCAACGACGTGCTGTCGATGGGGCAGGACCGCCGGTGGCGCAAGCGGGTCGTCGACCTGGTGGCGCCGAGGCCAGGCGAGGTCATCCTCGACCTGGCGGCAGGCACCGGCACGTCGAGCCAGCCGTTCGCCGACGCCGGCGCGATGGTCGTGCCGTGCGACTTCTCGATCGGCATGCTCGAGGTCGGCAAGCGGAACCTCCCGCAGCTGGCGTTCACCGCCGGCGACGGGATGCGGCTGCCGTTCGGCGACGAGACGTTCGACGCCGTCACGATCTCCTTCGGCCTGCGCAACATCCACGACCCCATCGAGGGTCTGCGCGAGCTGCTGCGGGTGACCAAGCCTGGTGGCCGGATCGTGGTCTGCGAGTTCAGCACCCCGACGTGGGGCCCGTTCGACGCGATCTACACCAACTACCTGATGCGGGCGCTGCCCCCGGTGGCGCGCGCGGTGTCGTCCAACCCCGAGTCGTACGTCTACCTCGCGGAGTCGATCCGGGAGTGGCCCGACCAGAAGGGTCTCGCGCTGCGGATGGTCGAGGCTGGATGGGGCCGCGTCGAGTGGCACAACCTGTCGGCAGGCATCGTCGCCCTGCACCACTCGACCAAGCCCTGACCTGCGCTGGCCTGCTCCGACCCGTCCTGATCGGGTCTGGAGATCAGGCGGCCTGCTCCTCCTGAGCCGGCGGGACGGGGCGCCTGCCGCTCGCGATGCGGCCCTCGGCGGCGTCCCAGAACCGGTCGGCGCGGGCCCACAGTCCGCGCAGGACGTGGGACAGGCTTCCGGTGTGCGGAGAGTTGGGGTGCGGTCGCGTCGGCGACTGCAGCGTGGCGTGGGCGATCCGGGTGGCGACCAGGTGGAGCCTGGTCTCGGGAAGGCTGGCGAGCCCGCGCACCAGCTCGAGCTCGAGCTCGTGCAGCACCCGGAGCTCGGAGACCGCGTCGGCCCAGACCGTGGTCCACGTGGCAGTGGCCATCCGGGCCTCGCCGTAGATCCGCTGCTTGGCCCGGACCAGCGCTCGCTCGGTGCGGCGGCACTGGACGACGTAGGCGTGCACCTTGGCGCGGCCGTCGGGCAGGTACCGCCGGGCCGCCGGCAGGAGCACGTCGCACACGGCTGCCGTGTGCCGGCTCGCGGCGATCAGGAAGTCGTCGAGGTCGCGGACGATCTCGCGGTGCCCGATGCGGTCGGCCATCGCCGCGGCGGCGCGCTCCCGTCGATCTGCGAGTCCGTGGTGGGCGGTGTCGATGGTGGTGTGCAGCAGCGTGGTCATGGTGCCTCCTGGTCAGATCCCTCTGACTGTGATTCGGATCACATCCCCGGATGGATGGGTCGCCGTCACCGCACGTTCTGGGAGGCCCTCGTCGGGTTAGTGTGACCTAAGTTACAGCGGGCTCGGGCCGGGCGTAGGGTGAGACCGTGATCACGTTGTGAAGTAATTCACAAGCGCGCGATCACGCGATTCCTAGCAGGCAGATTCTTTCGCTTCGTCGGACGAGACCCGGGAGGTGCTGTGACGGCCTACACGCCGATTCTCGTACTGGGTGGCCTTGCGGCCCTCTTCGCCATCGGATCGATCGCGATCGCCCCGTTCACCGGACCGAAGCGCTACAACCGCGCCAAGCTCGACCGGTACGAGTCGGGCATCGAGCCGAGCCCGCTGCCCGAGGGCGGCGGCAAGGTGTCGATCCGCTACTTCATCATCGCGATGCTCTTCATCGTCTTCGACATCGAGATCATCTTCCTCTACCCGTTCGCGGTCGCCTTCGACTCGCTCGGCTGGTTCGGACTGATCGAGATGTTCATCTTCATGCTGACGGTGTTCATCGCCTACGCGTACGTCTGGCGCCGTGGAGGCCTCGAATGGGACTAGAAGAAAAACTCCCCAGTGGTGTGCTGCTCTCGACCGTGGAGGGGCTGGCCGGCTACATGCGCAAGGCGTCGTTCTGGCCCGCGACGTTCGGCCTCGCGTGCTGCGCGATCGAGATGATGACGTTCGGCGCTCCGCGATTCGACTCCGCCCGGTTCGGCATGGAGGTCTTCCGGCCGTCGCCGCGTCAGGCCGACCTGATGATCGTCGCGGGACGCGTCAGCAACAAGATGGCGCCGGTCCTGCGCCAGATCTACGACCAGATGGCCGGTCCCAAGTACGTCCTCGCGATGGGCGTCTGCGCCAGCTCGGGCGGCATGTTCAACAACTACGCGATCGTGCAGGGCGTCGACCACATCGTGCCCGTCGACATGTACCTGCCCGGCTGCCCGCCGCGGCCGGAGATGTTGATCGACGCGATCCTCAAACTGCATCACAAGATCTCCAACGAGCCACTCGGGCCCAAGCGCGCCGAGCGGCTGGCCGGCCAGAAGGTCGAGCTGATCCCGTCGAGCCAGCGGTTCGCCAAATGAGCACCGGCCCAGGCTTCGACCCTGAACTCGGGCTTGCCCAGACCTCCGGCGCCCTACCTGATGGGCAGCGACGTCCTGGCATGTTCGGTG
>JBKJIW010000041.1:0-40032 GCA_046598255.1 Aeromicrobium sp.
AGGCGGTCCCGAGCAGCATCGCGCACGGGACGACCAGCCAGGCGGCTCCCGTGGAGGCAAGGATCGCCCCACCGCCCAGGCCCGCAGCCGCGCTGATCAGGCCGACGACGATGATCCGGCGGGGATCACCCAGGCGGCGTCCGATCGGCTGGACGGCCACGCCGGTCCACAGCGTGAGCCCGGCCAGCGAGCCGATCACCGCGATCGGGGCGACGGGGAAGCTGGTGAACGTCGGCAGCGTCGCGAAGCTGACCGAAGCCGCACCGAACACCCACGGGGCCGTGAGGGCGACGCCGAGCACGAACGGTCGGGTGCGGATGGCGTCCCACACCTCGGACGTCCGACCGGGCGCGTCGTCTCCGCGCGGTGTCGTGACGTCCGGAGCGTCCCACGCCAGGACGAAGATCGCCGCCATGAGGACCAGGTGTGGCAGGTAGGGCAGCACGGTCGGGGCAGGCAACCACTGCGCCACGATGCCGGCGACCAGCGGGCCGGACCCGAAGCCGGCGGACAGCGCCCAGGCGGCCCGGCGCGCACCGGTGCCGCCAGGGCGATCGGCGGACAGCTCCTTGATCCAGGCCGTGCCGGGCGCGAAGGCGGCTCCCGAGGCGATGCCGGCCAGCAGGCGTCCCACCAGGAGCAGCGCGAGGTTGTCGCCGCTCACGATGAGCACGACCGTCGCGATGGTCGACAGCACCAGGACAGGCCGCATGATGACGCGGCGGCCGATGCGGTCGGAGATCGGCGCCACGATCAGCAGTGCTGGGATGAGGCCGAGGGCGTACGCGCCGAAGAGGGCCGTCACGGCCTCGCTCGAGGCGCCGTCCTCCTCGCGGTAGACCAGCAGCATCGCGGCGAACTGGTTGGCGCCCCAGCCGACCGCGAACATGGCGGCGGCGACGCGGAGCCAGGCGGGGAGACGGGCGCTCACTCAGCCGGCGCCTCGGTGGCAGGCCGCAGGTCGAGCCCGTAGAGCGCCTTGGAGCCGTCGATCTCGGTGGCGACGACCTGCCAGCCGCGGCCCTCGTACAACCGGGGTGCGGCGCCGTCGCCGGGAACCGTGGCGAGCAGTGCCCGTTCGTGGGGGAGGCCGTCGACCAGGGCGTCGTGCAGGACGCCGGCGATGCCGTTGCCCCGGAAGGCCGGGTCAACCACCATGTCGACGAGCTCGAAGTGGTCGCCGACCCAGGTGTCGACGATGTCGGCGGGGACTGTCGTGGCGAGCCAGTCGCTCCAGAACTGGCCGCGCTTGCCGGTGAAGCCGTAGCCGTAGCCCGACACGGCGCCGTCCGTCCGGGACACGACGAGGCGGAATCCCGACCGCTTCGAGTGACGCGTCAGGGTCACCGTGGCGAAGTTCTCCGCGTCGAGCAGGCTCTCGGGGAGCGCCGCGTCGCCGTAGGCCGCCAGGTAGACCCGAGCGAGATCGTCCCGGACGTCGGTCGTGATCGCCTTGCGGTCGAGTGTCTCCACGGTGGTCGTCATGACAGGTGCAAGCCGTTCGGCGGGCGAATTCTTCCCTCGGGTCAGATCGAGCGGTGGTCGACGCGCGACATGCGGGGCCCGCGACGCTCCGTACGGACCAGTGGGCTGAGCTGGACCAGGCGGACGACCCGGAAGCGGTGTCCCTGCCAAGGAGTCAGGAGCTCGGCGAGCTCGTCGTCGTCGATGCGACGTCCCAGCAGGGCGGTGCCGACGTCCTTGGCGACGTGGCAGTCGCCGAAGGGGACAGCGTCGGCGTCACCGAGAGCCCTCGATCCGACCTCGGCGGCGGTCCACACCCCGATGCCGGGGATGCTGCGCAGGCCGCGGTAGACCGCGGCATGGTCGTCGGGATGCTGCTCGGCCAGCCGCTCGAGCTGTGTCGCGACGCGCGCTCCCGCCTGGGCGGCCCGTGCGCGGCTCGGATCGACGCCGGCGAGGTGCCACTCCCAGGAGGGGATGGCTGCCCACTGCCCGGCCTCGGGACTGAGGAGCATCCCGTCGGGTGTCGGCCCCGGCGCCGGCTCCCCGAATCGCTGGTGCAGCCGGCGCCAGGCCGCGAAGGCATCGGCCCCGAGGACCTTCTGCTCGATGACGGCAGGGATGAGGGCCTCGAGGACGCGCCCGGTGCGGGGCACCCGCAGCCCGGGGAAGCGGCGGACACCGTCGGTGAGGACGGGATGGACCGGGTCGAATCCCGCGGGGTCGTCGTCAACGCCGATCAGCCGGGGGAGCCGGTCGAGCAGCTCGGCCCGGCCCGCGCCCCAGGCCTGTGCCCGGACGTGGAACGGGGTCACCTGCTCGATCGCGTAGGACACCGGTCCGGTGTCCATCCGGCTCGTGCGCCAGAGGCGTCCGCCAACGGTGCGGAACGTCGGATCGGCGGGTCCGCGGCGCAACAGCTTGAGTGTCAATTTCACGTTGACAGGATGATCGACGTGGACGTCTCGCTCGAGTGACTGCTCAGTCGGGGGTGTCACCCGCGGCGCCAGGGCCACCGGCGCGGGGGAGAGGCCGCCGCCTCGGCGGCCCTGATCTCGGCCAGGCGGCGCTTCTGCTCGGCAGCGCGCTCGGTGCGGCGGCGGATCCACGCCTCGACCTCGTCGTCGTGGTCGCGCAGGGGAGTGATGACCGGTGGACCACCCTGCAGCTGGCGCCGCGCGTCGACCACGCGGGCGTTGAAGTCGTCGATCGCGGCGCGCACCCCGTCGGCGGTGGTGATCCGGTCGAGGGTCGCGTCCATCTCGGCATCCTCCTTGCGCAGCGCCAGGGCAGGGGGGAGGACCCCCGTGATGCGTTCGCGCTCGATCAGGCGCTTCAGCCACCAGTCGGGGTCGTGGGGGCGATCGATGTCGGCGATGGGCTTGCCGGCGCCGGGCAGGTTGTCGAACTCACCGCGGCGGATCGCCTGCTGGACCTGCATGTCGACCCACACGGCCTGGTGCTCGATGCGGTGCGCCCGCTGGGCGGCGTCGTCGGGCGCCTCGGCATCGCCGCCGGCCTCGGCGGCTGCGGCCTCTGCCTCCAGCCGCGAGAGGTACTCGTGCTGCTTGCGGTCGCGCGCACTCATCGTGATCACACCCTCGGGTCGTGCAGCCAGTCTACGAGCGACGACTGACAAGGGCCTGTCGTCTGCATTAGTTGACATAATGTGAATTATCGGACAACTCCAGAAGGGTCGAGAAGGACGTGACGGCGACCGCTGCCGGAGCGCTCTCAGACGCTCATCGGCTCGTCGCCGGTGACCCAGTCCTGCGAGTCATCGGGGCGGGTCGAGTGGGTGTTCGATTCAGTCATGGACCGACGCCATGCCAGGGGACCGCGGGCTGCATCTCGATGACGGGCGGACGACCCCGTGACCCGTTAGCGTCGGCCCATGAGCCAGCGACAGCCAGCGACAGCAGATGTCCCACGGGGCGACGACCGGTCCCCCTTCGACAAGTTCGTGGAGGCGTCGTACCAGCGGGTCAGCCGGGCACCCTTCTTCGCGCTGTGCGCCGGCATCGTCATCCTGTGGTTCGCCAGCGTGCCGCTGTGGCCGGACCTCAAGTCGTGGCAGGTGGCGATCCACACCGTCGGCTCGGTGGTCTCGCTGCTGCTGATCGTGCTGCTGGAGAACGCCAGTCGCCGGTCGGAGGAGGCAGCCCAGGCCAAGCTCGACGTCATCGCCGAGGCGCTGTCACACCTGATGCTGTCGCGCGCGCAGGACGATGTGACGCTGATCGACGCCGCCGAGAAGCTCCGTGCGGCCATCGGCCTGGAGGATCGGCACTGAGGGCTCGCATCCGGCTCGCGTTCATGCGTCAGGCACCCGGCTCGACGTAGGACAGCACCAGCGTCGCCAGCTCCTCGACGAATTGGTCTCGCGGGATCGCCGGGGCCTCCAGGACGTACTGGACCGACAGGTGCTCGACGGTTCGCACCAGGATCCAGGCGGACGTCGCGGGGTCGTGGACCCGTGACCGCGGCGGATTGATCTGCAGGTAGGCCGAGACGAGGTCGCCGATGCGCTGCTCCAGTGCCGCAGTCTTGGCCTTGTGCTGGGACCGCGGCAGCTGCTCGACGACCAGCCGCAGGAACTCGACGTTGTCGACCAGGGCATCCACGAGCGCATCGAGCGTGGCACGGACGAGCTCAGGCCCGGGCCGGTCCAGGTGAGCCGTCAGGACGCCGGTCAGCTGCGACGAGAGATCGTCCGAGTAGCGGTCGACGACGGCCGCGAGGATGGTCTGCTTGTCGGCGAAGTACTGGTAGAGCGAACCGGGACTGACGCCAGCCGCCTCGGCGACCCGGTTGGTCGAGAACCCGGCGTATCCGTCGCGCAGCAGGACGGTCTGGCCGCCGTCGATGATGCGCTCGACCATCGCCAGCGATCGCTGCTGCTGCGGGGTGCGCCGCAGATCGGCTGGCGGTCGGGGGCCCTGGGGACTCATACGCGAATGGTACGCGAGCAAATGCTCGTGTCATGGTGGCGCCATGACCACCGAGATCGGCACGACGTATCCCACCCGTTTCCGGTCCGGCGAGGAGCGCGCAGCCCGGATCGGTCGGCTCCTCAAGGCGGTGGGACGCGTGCGCGAGGTGGACGACGCCCTGATGGACCAGATCGGCCGCCGCTTCATGGAGCGGGACGAGGTCGGTGCGGCGCTCGTGCACGCGATGCGGTCCCCGACGGACCACGTCACGATGGCGCAGTTCCGGCAGGCCCTCGACCATGGCATCGAATCGGTCGATGCCGCTCCCCCGGCACTCGCGGACTTCTTCGCCCATGTCGACACCGTTCCGGGATGGGTCGACATGGATCTCGTGAACGCCGGCGCGCGCGCCTACCGCCGCTTCGGCCGGAGTGCCGCGGACGTCCTCCTCCAGCTGTCCTTGCTCGGTGGCTACCGGTTCGGCGGGCCGACCGACCTGCTG
Source organism: Aeromicrobium sp. (assembly GCA_046598255.1). GTDB lineage: Bacteria > Actinomycetota > Actinomycetes > Propionibacteriales > Nocardioidaceae > Aeromicrobium. The sequence goes on from JBKJIW010000041.1 coordinate 4,900, forward strand.
GTCATGACGGGCGGGCTGTCAGGCAGCACGACGATGCGGCGACTCGGCGAGACCCAGAAGTGGGGCATCGCGATCTCCGAGCACGACGCCATGCGGCGGTCCGGTGAGGGGTTCCGGCTCACGGTGCACGTACGGCTGATGCACGCCATGGTCAACCACCGCTTCGAGACGGACGACCGGTGGGACACCGGTCACTGGGGACTGCCGATCAACCAGTCCGATCAGGCGGCGACGCTGGGCCTCTTCAACGGCGCCCTGCTGCTCGGCGTCCGAGCGCTCGGGGTGCGGGTCACGAGGGACGACGCTGCGGCGGTCATGCACCTCTGGCGCTACATCGGCTGGCTGATGGGGGTCGACGAGGACTGGCTCGCCATCACCGAACGGGAGCAGCACCGGTTGAACTACCACCTCCTCCTCGCCCAGGCCGACGTGACGCCTGCGGGCGGAGAGCTTGCCAATGGCATCCTGCAGGCGCAGTCGACCCTGCACTTCGCCCGCTTCGCACGCATCAGACGCTCCTACGCCCGCGCCCGGCTGCTCAGCATGCTGAGGCCGTTCCTCGGCCGACAGGGCCTGCGCGACCTCGACCTGCCCATCCGGCCGCCGTGGGCGACGCTGCTGGTCGTCCCCGGCAATCTCGTGCGGCACCACCTGATCGGCCGAACGGGCTGGGGCGAACGGTGGCTCGTCCGTCGAGGTGCGAAGGCCCGCGCCGCCGTCCAGGTGCGGCACTTCGGTCCGGATGAGCCGCAGGTCGCTCCCCTGCCCCGGTGAGCGACGCTCAGGCGTCGACGACGCCGGATCGTTCGACGACCGGGGGCTCGCTCGACCACGGGAAGTTGATCCACCGGTCGGTGTGGCGCCACGTGCAGTCGGCCTTGATGACAGAACCCGGCTTCTCGTCGAGGACGGCGGTCCGGACCTCCGACACGTGACCCCGGCAGAAGTCGAAGACCAGCTCGAGGGTCGTGCCGCTGTGCCCCGTCAGGCCAGCGGCGCACCATGTAGCGCGGTGCGGACGTGTGCGGCGAGGTTGTCGAGCTGGTCGCGTGCCTGGCGGGGGTCCTTGCCGTCAAGGAAGTAGTGGTCACGGCGCGGCACGACCCGGTGCTCGACGAGCAGGCCCTCGGCGGCCAGGCGGGCCGCGAAGGCATCGCCCTCGGCTCGCAACGAGTCGTACTCGGACGTCACGACGACCGTCGGCGGCAGCCCTGCGACCGACTCGGCGAGCAGCGGCGAGGCGTAGGGCTCGCTGCGCCGCGATGCGTCCTTGAAGTACGTCGCACGCACCAGGCGGAGCAGGCCCGGCCCGATCATCGGGTTGCTGATGGTCGACGGCTTGCCGTGGATGTCTCCCGCTACGTCGAGCGACGGCACGCCGAGCAGCAGCAGGCGGGGCGACGCCGTACCTGCGTCGCGCCCCTGGAGGCAGGCCGACGCCGCCAGGTTGCCACCGCCGCTGAATCCGCCGATCGAGATGCGGTCGGCGTCCAGGTCCCACTCCCCTGCGTGCGACGTGAGCCAGGCCAGCACGTCGTGGCCCTGCTCGTGGGCGACCGGGTAGCGCACGCGCGGGGCGGCCAGGTAGTCGACGTTGACGACCGCGACGCCTGCCTCGGCGACCAGGAAGCGGCAGAGGAAGTCGTCCATCTTCGGGTACCGCATCATGAACGCGCCGCCGTGGAAGTGGATGTGCACGGGTGGCTGGTCGACCCCCGGAGGTGCGTATACGTCGACCTTCACCCGCCCATGGCGCGTGGGCACGCGGCGTGACGTGGGCCGGGGCAGATCCCTGCCGGCGAGCTGCAGGTCATTGCCGTACCGGACCGTCAACGGGGCGAGCGCTCCGGACAGCAGCGCGTAGGAGTCAGCGAACAGGGCCATGCCTCGGGTTCGGAGCCGCGGTCGCCATGGTTGGGCCACGGTGCACCATGGATCCATGCAGATCACCCGATGCGGTCACGCCGCGATCCTCGTCGAGACGGCAGGATCGCGCATCCTGGTCGATCCCGGCGTCTTCAGCCCCGACGAGGCCTTCGCCCTCACCGGTCTGGACGCGATCGTCGTGACCCACCAGCACCCCGACCACATCGACCAGGACCGTGCCCCTGCCCTGCTCGATCTCAACCCAAACGCCGTCCTGATCAGCGATCCCGAGAGCGCCGCGATCCTGCCCTTCGGCACGTGGATGCCCAACGCCGACGGGCTGGAGACCGCCGTCGGCAGCGCCGTCGTGCGCGGCGTCGGCTCCCGGCACGCCGTGATCCTGCCGTCGATCCCCCGCATCGCCAACGTCGGCGTGCTCATCAGCGGGCCGGACGAGGCGAGCCTGTTCCACCCGGGCGACTCCTACGAGCACGCGCCCGGCGGCGTGGACGTGCTGGCCGTGCCCCTGTCTGCTCCGTGGGCGAAGTCGAGCGAGACCGTCGACTTCGTCCGGCGCGTCGCTGCGACGACGATGTTCCCGATCCACGACCGGACGATCTCGGACGTCGCCTACGGCATCTACTGGGGGCAGGTGTCCGGCCACGGTGGCGTCGAGGACGCCCGGCTGCTCGGCCAGACCGACACGACGGCCGTCTGAGGTGACGGAGACACCTCGGTGGCTGCGCGCTGCCTCGGTGCCGCTGATGCTGGGTGCCGGTGCGCTCGTCGCGTCGCAGGCGCGCGTCAACGGTGAGCTGGCCGACCGGCTCGGGGACGGCACCCGCGCCGGCGCGCTCGCGGCCACGATCAGCTTCGGCAGCGGTCTGCTGCTGCTGACGATCCTGGTCATGTGCCGCCCGAGCGTGCGCGGCGGCATCGGAGACATCCGGGCCGCTCTCACGACCCATCGCCTGCGCCCCTACGAGGTGCTCGGTGGGCTGGGTGGTGCGTTCTTCGTCGCGACGCAGGGGCTGACCGTCGGGACGATCGGCGTCGCGCTGTTCATCGTGGCCTTCACGGCCGGCCAGTCGGCCAGCTCGCTGCTCGTGGACCACTTTGGCTGGTCGCCGCACGGGCGCCACGCCATCGCCCCCGCGCGTGTCGTCGCCGCCTTGCTGGCCGTCGTCGCCGTCGTGCTGACGGCCGGTGAACGGCTGATCCGTGACACCGACGCCGTGGTGCTGCTGTTCGCGCTGCTGGCGTTCGTCGCGGGCACGCTGCAGGCCGTGCAGCAGGCCCTCAACGGTCGGGTCGCCGCGATCGGCGGCTCATGGGCGACGACGTGGAACAACTTCCTGGTCGGCTCGGCCGGGCTGCTGGTGTTCCTCGCGCTCAGCTTCGTCGCCGACGGACGCCTCGACGCCCTCCCCCACACCTGGTGGCTCTACCTGGGTGGGACGTTCGGGATCGGCTTCATCTGGGTCGCGTCCTGGACGGTACGCCTGCACGGCGTGCTGGTGCTGGGACTCTGCATGATTGCCGGGCAGGTGGTCACGGCGGAGATCCTCGACCTGGCCGGTGACGATTCTCACGTCGGTCCGGTGGGCGTCCTGGCCGGTGCCCTGACGCTCGTGGGAGTCGCGATCGCGCTGTGGTCCCGGCGCTCAGCCGCACCCGCGAGAGTCGTTTGAGTTATCTCATATCTGAGATACCGTTGCGAGCATGACTGTGCGTGACGACTACCTCTCCCGCATCGGCGCCCTGATCCGCGATGCCCGCCAGCACAGCGGACTCACGCAGGCCGAGCTCGCCGCCGAGCTGAAGACCAGCCAGAGCGCCATCAACCGCATCGAGAAGGGCCAGCAGAACTTGACGCTCGACATGCTCGCCCGCATCGGCAGCGCCCTCGACTCCGAGCTGGTCAGCGTCGGGACCTCGGGACCCAGCCACCTGCGGGTCGCCGGCGGCACGAAGCTGTCCGGCACGATCGACGTCAAGTCGAGCAAGAACGCAGGCGTCGCGCTGCTGTGCGCCTGTCTCCTCAACGCCGGCACCACGGTGCTGCGCAAGGTCGCCCGCATCGAGGAGGTCAACCGCCTGCTGGAGGTGCTGACCTCGATCGGCGTCAAGGCCACCTGGCTCAATGCCGAGAACGACCTCGAGCTGGTGGTGCCGGCCGAGCTCGACCTCACGGCGATGGACGCCGATGCAGCGCGTCGCACCCGCAGCATCATCATGTTCCTCGGCCCACTCATGCACCGCTACGACGACTTCGAGCTGCCCTACGCGGGAGGATGCGATCTCGGCACCCGCACGGTCGAGCCGCACATGACCGCCCTGCGGCCGTTCGGCCTGAAGGTCGTCGCGACCGAGGGCAGCTACCACGCGACCGCCGCCGAGGGCGTCGGTCCCGAGCGTCCGATCGTGCTGACCGAGCGGGGCGACACCGTCACCGAGAACGCCCTGCTGGCAGCCGCCCGCTTCGACGGCGTGACCGTCATCCGCAACGCCAGCCCCAACTACATGGTCCAGGATCTCTGCTTCTTCCTGGTCAAGCTCGGCGTCGGCATCGACGGCATCGGCACGACGACGCTGCGCATCACCGGCAAGCCGGTCATCAACTGCGACGTCGAGTACGCGCCGAGCGAGGACCCGATCGAGGCCATGAGCCTCATCGCCGCCGCGATCGTCACGAAGTCGAGCATCACCGTGCGACGGGTGCCGATCGAGTTCATGGAGATCGAGCTCGCGCTGCTCGAGGAGATGGGCTTCCAGTACGACCGCTCCGAGGAGTACCCGGCCGAGAACGGCGAGACGCGGCTCGTCGACATCACCACCCACGAGTCGACGCTGCACGCCCCGATCGACAAGATCCACCCCATGCCCTTCCCAGGTCTCAACATCGACAACCTGCCGTTCTTCGCCGTCATCGCGGCGACGGCGGACGGTCAGACGATGCTGCACGACTGGGTCTACGAGAACCGCGCGATCTACCTGACCGAGCTCAACAAGCTCGGGGCGCAGGTCAAGCTGCTCGACCCGCACCGTGTGCTGATCGAGGGTCCGACGCACTGGAGCGGTGCCGAGCTGATCTGTCCGCCGGCGCTGCGTCCGGCCGTGGTGATCCTGCTCGCGATGCTGGCCGCGAAGGGCACGTCGGTGCTGCGCAGCGTCTATGTCATCAACCGCGGCTACGAGGACCTCGCGGAGCGGCTCAACGCCCTCGGCGCCCAGATCGAGACGTTCCGGGACATCTAGCACCCCGCCTGCCCCTCCGAGGGCATAGCGTGGGTCCGTGACCGGATATCTCGATCCACCCCCCTTGGCGCTGGCACACCGCGGCGGCTCGGGCACCGCCGACAACGTCGGCATCGAGAACTCCGTGGCTGCCTTCGCGCACGCCTACGAGCTGGGCTTCCGGTACTTCGAGACCGACGTCCGCGCCTCGTCCGACGCCGTGGTCTACGCGATCCACGACGAGACGCTCGAGCGGCTGTCCGGTTCACGCGACGCCGTGGCGGCGCTCTCGTCCGACGCCATCGACGGGATGCGCTTGGACCGGCGCGAGACGTTCGCCCGGCTGGAGGCGCTCTACGAACGGTTCCCCGACGTCCGGCTCAACATCGATCTGAAGTGCGACGACGTGGTCGAGCCGTGCTGCGCCCTCATCGAGCGGCGGGGCGACACGTCGCGCACGCTGCTCGCCTCGTTCTCGCACCGCCGACTGCAGCGGGCCCGCCGCCGGCTGCCGTCGGTGGCGACGTCGGCGTCGAGCCTCGAGGTCGCCGCCGTCAAGCTGCTCCCCACTCCCCTGCTGCGCAGGATGCGGCTCGCGCCGGTGTGCCTGCAGGTCCCGGCCACTCGGGGCCGGCTCCGACTGGTCACCGCCGGATTCGTCCGCAAGGCGCACGCACTGGGGCTGCAGGTGCACGTCTGGACGATCGACGACGCCCGCCAGATGCACGAGCTGCTCGACCTCGGCGTCGACGGCATCGTCAGCGACCGCACGGACGTCCTGAGGGACGTCCTCGTTGCCCGAGGCTCCTGGAAGGACGTCCGATGACCACCTCCCCCGCCGTGGCCGATGCCACCGGCCGTCGCGCCGTCATCGCCTGGAGCCTCTGGGACTGGGGGTCCGCGGCGTTCAACGCCGTCATCGTGACCTTCGTGTTCTCGGTCTACCTGACCGACGCCGTCGGCGATGACCTGCCGGGACGTGTCTCGGCCAGCTCGTGGCTCGGCTGGTCGATCGGAGCAGCGAGCCTGTTCATCGCGGTGCTGGCGCCGGTGATGGGCCAGCGGTCGGACGCCTCAGGTCATCGCAAGCGCTCGCTGGCGCTGCTGACGCTGTCGGTCGTGGTCGTGACGGCGCTGATGTTCCTGGTCGAGGAGAGCTACGACTTCCTGTGGCTGGGCCTGCTGCTGATCGCGGTCGGCACGGTGCTGTTCGAGCTGGCCCAGGTGCCGTACTTCTCGATGCTGCGCCAGGTGTCGACGCCGGACACCGTCGGCCGCGTGTCGGGCCTCGGGTGGGCGTTCGGCTACCTCGGCGGCATCGTGCTGCTGATCATCGTCTACGTCGGGCTGATCTCCGGCGACGGTGGCCTGCTGGGCGTCTCCACCGCCAACGGGCTCAACATCCGGTGGGTGGCCGTCGTCGCGGCCGTCTGGTTCCTGGCGTTCTCGATCCCCGTGCTGCTGGTGGTGCCGGAGCTGCCCGCCACTGTGCAGTCGGACGGGGAAAGCCCCCTGCCGAAGGCCGGCTTCGTCGACTCCTACCGCATCCTGTTCGCCGAGATCCGCACGATGTGGGCCGAGGACCGTCACGTGCTGCAGTTCCTCATCGCGAGCGCGCTGTTCCGTGACGGTCTCGCCGGGGTGTTCACGTTCGGCGCCGTCATCGCGGTCAGCGTCTACGGGTTCACCGACGACACCGTCATCCCGTTCGGCATCGCCGCCAACGTCGCCGCGGCAGGCGGTGCCATCGTGGCCGGCCGGCTCGACGACCGTCTCGGGCCCCGACGGGTCATCATGGTGTCCCTGCTGGCGATGCTGGTGGCCGGGACGGTCCTGCTGTTCGTGCAGGGCATGGCTGGGTTCTGGGTCTTCGGCCTCGTCCTGTGCCTGTTCGTCGGCCCGGCGCAGTCGGCGTCCCGCACGTACCTGGTGCGCCTGACTCCCCCGGGCAAGGAGGGCCAGCACTTCGGTCTGTACGCCATGACGGGGCGTGCGGCGTCGTTCCTGGCGCCGACCCTCTTCGGACTGTTCGCGTTCGCGTTCGGCGACGACCGGTGGGGCATCATCGGCATCATGCTGGTGATCCTGATCGGGCTGCTGGCACTGCTGCGCGTCCCGCCGCTCACCGGCGACCGTGCGTTGATCCAGTAAAGAAAAGGTCGGTTCAGGGGAATCTCATGTGTGTCACCTACGTTGGTATGGACAAGGCACACGAAAGGGGAGGCACATGGCTGAACGTGCACTACGAGGTGCTCGACTCGGGACACAGAGCTTCGAGGACGAGCGCGGAGTGGAGATGGCCCCGCGACAGCAGGTCGAGTACGTCTGCGCCGACGGGCACACCTTCACGGTGACGATGGCAGACGAGGCCGAGATCCCGTTCGAGTGGGAGGACCCCAAGACCGGACACATCGGTCAGCTCGCCGACGGCGTCAAGCCTGAGGGCAAGGCCGAGAAGCCGGTTCGCACGCACTGGGACATGCTCCTGGAGCGCCGATCAGTCGACGAGCTCGAGGAGATCCTGACCGAGCGTCTGGAGCTCCTGCGTGGCGGTGAGATCGGCCCGCCGCACCTGCACCGGCCCGCGAAGAAGTCAGCAGCCAAGAAGAAGACCGCCTGACGTCGCAGCGACTGAGAGGACCCCGGCTCCGGCCGGGGTCTTTTGCGTCTCGGCGCATCTCCGAGCGGACCTTGTATTTTGTGGAACGTTTGGTAATCTTCTCACATGGGCAGACCGCGCAGCATCGACGACAGCCAGCTCCTGACGCGGCTGACCACCGTCTTTCGCACCGACGGCTACGCGGGGGCGTCGTTGGCCACCCTCGCCGACGGCTCCGGCCTTCACTCCGCGAGCCTCTACCACCGCTTCGCCGGCGGCAAGCAGGCCATGGCGCTGGCCGTCCTGGACGACGTCGAGCGTCAGTTCGCCGACATCTTGGCACCCCTGGCCGGGACCTCGGACCCGGCCGATGCCGTGCGTGAGACAGCGAGGCGCATCGCGGACTTCTACGCCGGTGGCCGTCTGTCGTGCGTGCTCGAGACCATGACGTTGGCCGCCGCTCCGCCCGAGGTGAAGGACCGCGCCGACCAGCTGGCCCGCGCGTGGATCGGCGCCATGAGCCACGCGGCCGTCCGCGCCGGCCTCGGCGACGACGAGGCTCTCCGGCGGGGACGTCGGGCCTTCGCCGTCATCGAGGGCTCCCTCGTCCTGGCCCGCGTGCTCGACGATCCGAACGAGTTCCTCGCGACCCTCGACGACCTGCCGCACCTGCTGACCTCGACCGGGGTGGCGGCATGAGCACGAGCTATGGTTCCATCGCGTTCACTGACTCGGTCCGCGCCGTGCAGGACTCCTACGGCAGCGGTGCGTTCTACGCCCAGCACGCCGCGCGCGGCACCGCTCCCCTGGACGGCCGTCCCGGGGATCCCCTCACCGACGACGTGCGGGACTTCCTCGCGGAGCAGGACAGCTGCTACGTGGCGACGGTCGGTGAGACCGGCTGGCCGTACGTCCAGTTCCGCGGTGGTGCGCCGGGCTTCGTGCAGGTGGTCGACGAGCACACGATCGGCTGGGCCGACTTCCGCGGCAACCTGCAGTACGTCAGCACCGGCAATCTCACGACGAACGATCGCGTCGCACTCATCGCCGTCAACTATCCGCGTCGCAGCCGGCTGAAGATCTTCGGCCACGCCCGGGTGGTGCGCGTCGAGGACGATCCGGACCTGGCCGCCCGGCTGACGCCCGCCGGCCACGACGGCGTGGTCGAACGCGCGGTGCTGGTCACGGTCGACGCCTACGACTGGAACTGCCCCCAGCACATCACGCCGCGGTTCACGCTTGCCGAGCTCGAGGCGCAGAACGCCCGCGCGCGCCGAGCACCCAGGCACTGAGCCCGGCGGCGACGAGCAGCCACTCCAGGTAGCGCCCGATGACGAGCGCCGGTGTCGTGCCCGACGCCAGGGTCACCTGGGCGCTGATGGTGGCCGGCTCGTGCAGGGGTGCCCGTTCGACGCTGCGTCCGGACGGGTCGACCACGCCTGAGATGCCGTTGGTCGACGGGACCACGACCCAGCGGCCGGTCTCGATGGCCCGCAGGCGGGAGATGTCCCACTGCTGCTCCGGCTGCGACGTGCCGGTGAAGGCGGCGTTGCTGGTCTGGACGACCATGAGCTGCGCTCCCCCGTCGACCGCACGCCGCGTGACGCTGTCATAGGCGATGTCGTAGCAGATCGTGTCACCGATCAGGGTGTCGCCGATCGTGATGGCCCCCGGCTCGTCACCGGGCAGGAAGTCGCGGGGGATGTCGCGGGCCAGCTGGTTGACGATGGCGCTGGCCTGTCGGCGGAAGGGCACGTACTCGCCGAACGGCACGGGCTTGAGCTTGACGTAGCGCTCACCGGGACCGTCCGCGGTCCAGACCACGCCGGCGTTGTAGGCGGTGTCGACCGTGGGACCGTCGAAGATGCCACCGACCAGGATCGGGGCGTCCAGGCGGGCCGACAACGTCTCGATCTGGTCGCGGACGAGCTCGTCGTGGTACGGATCGATGTCGGTCGCGTTCTCGGGCCAGAGCACCATGTCGGGCCGGGGCACCTCGCCGGCGTCGATGCGCTCGACCAGCTCGGCCGTCTCGGCGACGTGCAGGTCGAAGATCTCGCCCCGCGGCCAGGTCAGGAACACCCCGGGGACGTCGCCTTGCACGAGAGCGACCTGCCGAGTGCCGTCGGCGCCGGCGATGCCGGTCGGCAGCAGGGCCCCGATCCCCACGATCGCCGCGATGCCCGCCGTGGCGCTCAAGCGCGACCGCAGGCCTGCACCGGTCACGACGACGACCACGAGCGCCGCGACCACGACCAGCACGGCGCTCGTCCCCGGCATCGCGACGAGTCGCGCGTAGGACGAGAACGGCGTGTCGATCGAGGTGTGGGCCAGCCTGCCCCACGGGAACCCGCCGACCGGGAAGTTCCCGCGGGCCCACTCCCCCGTCACCCAGACCGCGGCGACCCACAGGGGCCACGCGCGCAACCTCGCTGCCGACCGCAGGGCCAGCATGATCGGGACGAAGTACAGGGTCTCGCCGATGGCCAGGCCGATGTAGGCGCTATGGCTGACCGCGTTCATCCACCAGACCAGCGGCCCCATGAATCCGGCGCCGTAGAGCAGACCCGTCATGGCCACGGTGCGCTTGCGGGCACCGGAGAGCCCCCGGGCGATCCAGACCAGCCCGGCGACGCCGACGATCATCGCGAACGGCAGACCGACCGGATCGAAGTTGAACGAGGACAGGACCCCGCAGACCACGGCGGCCGGCCAGGCGACCTTCCACCCGAGAGGGGAGGCTGTCACAACGCGACGAGCCCGCGTGGCGTGTTGTTGAGCACCTCGAGGCCGTCGGTGGTGCACACCGCGATGTCCTCGATGCGTGCCCCGAACCGAGCGTCGAAGTAGATGCCCGGCTCGATCGAGAAGGCCATGCCCTGCTCGAGGACGAGGTCGTTGCCCTCGACGATGTACGGCTCCTCGTGCGTCTCCTGGCCGATCCCGTGACCGGTGCGATGGATGAACAGGTCCCCGAAGCCGGCGTCGGCGATGATCTGCCGGCCGATCGCATCGACGGACTCGGCCGTCACGCCGGGGCGCGCGTGCTCGCGCTGCGCCTGCTGGGCGGCCTCGAGCACGGCGTACGCCTCGAGGTAGACGGGATCGGCCGTCCCGCCGGCGAGGTAGTTGCGGGTGGAGTCCGAGCAGTAGCCGGACGGCATCGTGCCGCCGATGTCGATGACGACCGGGTCGCCGGCCTCGATGACCCGGTCGGACAGCTCGTGGTGGGGTGACGCGCCGTTGGGGCCCGAGCCGACGATCACGAAGTCGACCGTGTCGTGACCGGCGTCGATGATGGCGCGTGCGATGTCGGCGCCGACCTCCCGCTCGGTGCGGCCCGGGCGAAGCCACTCGCCGATGCGTCCGTGCACGTGGTCGATGGCCAGGCCTGCCTCGCGCAGCGCGTCGACCTCGGTGGCGTCCTTGCGGATGCGCAGCTGCTGCACGAGGGAACCGGCCAGCACCTGGTCCGCGGTCGGGAGCGCCGCGCCCAGGGCGAAGACCCGTGACGCCCACATGTGGTCGTCGACGCCGACGGTCCGGGCGTCACCGACCAGATCGGCGACCAGGGCGAAGGGGTCGTCCGTCTCGCCCCACGTCGCGATCTCGACGTCGACGCCGGAGGCGACGGCAGCCTGCCGCTCGAGCGCCGGCACGACCAGCGTCGGGTCGCCGTGGGCGGGAAGGACGAGGCAGGTGAGTCGCTCCAACGGCAGTGCGACGTACCCCGTGAGATAGCGCAGGTCCGCGCCCGGGGTGACGAGCAGGGCGTCGATGCCCTGCGCTGCGGCCAGTTGCTGTGCTTTGCGCCAAGTGTTCACGGGACGACGATACCGGCGGGGCCATCGTGACGATTCTCCTGCCGATGACCCGCCGTGCTGACAGGATGTGCCAGAGGACAGACGAGGCTTGGAGGCGCACGGTGTTGTACATGGACGGGCTCCTGAGCCTGGTGATCCTGGGGCTGTGGGTCTTCTGTCTCATCGACGTGATCACGACCGATGAGAGCCTGTGCCGCAACCTCGGCAAGGTCATGTGGGTGGTGCTGGTGATCCTGCTGCCGCTTGTCGGTTCGCTGGCCTGGTTGATCGCCGGACGGCCCCAAACCCAGCGCGACCTGCCCTACAAGGGCAACTACGGCCCAGTCGTGCCGGATCACGATCGTCCCGTGCACCGAGAGCACCCCGACCCCGTGAGCGAGTCCGTCTACCAGGACGGACTGCGTCGTCGGGCTGAGGAGCAGCGCCAGATCCATCGCGAGCGCCAGCGTCGGCAGCTGGAGAGCGGCGACGACTCCAGCGCATGACCTAGGCTCGGCCTGTGCCCCCTCAGGACGAGTCCCACGGCCGGCTCCTGCTGCTCGACAGCGCGAGTCTCTACTTCCGCGCGTTCTTCGGCATCCCCAAGACGCTCACGGCGCCCGACGGCACCGCGGTCAACGCGCTGCGGGGCATTCTCGACTTCACGTCGTCGCTGACCACCCAGTACGCGCCGCACGCGGTCGTGGCCTGCTGGGACGACGCCTGGCGGCCGCAGTGGCGCGTCGACCTGATCGACACCTACAAGACGCAGCGCCTCGACGCCGACGGTGGTGAGGCCGACACGACGGACGGCCTCCTGGGACCGCAGGTACCGCTGATCGCCGAGGCGTTCGGCCTGCTCGGCATCCCCGTGGTGGGCGCGGCCGACGCGGAGGCCGATGACGTGATCGGCACGCTGGCCGAGCTGTGGGACGGACCCGTCGACGTCGTGACCGGTGACCGCGACCTGTTCCAGCTCGTCGACGACGAGCGCGACATCCGGGTGCTGTACGTCGCCAAGGGCGTGTCGAAGCACGACGTGGTCGACGAGGAGTGGATCCGCGCGAAGTACGCGATCGACGCCTCGGACTACGTCGACTTCGCCGTCATGCGCGGCGACGCCTCCGACGGTCTGCCGGGGGTGGCCGGCATCGGCGACAAGACGGCGGCGGTGCTGCTCGCGGAGTTCGGCGACCTCGACGGCATCGTGGCCGCCGCCGAGGACGACACCTCGTCGATCAAGCCGCGCGTCCGCCAGTCGCTGCTCGACTCCGTCGACTACATCACCGCGGCCCGCGAAGTCGTCGCGGTGCGGCGCGACGTGTGCGAGGTGCCCGACCTGGGCGGCACCCCGGACGTCGACGCCTTCACGTCCTTCGGCAAGACCTGGGGCCTCGGCGGGGTCACGGACAGGGCCTTGAAAGCCCGAGAGCCCTAGCCCGTCATGCTGGTGTAGCTGACGACGCCGTGGCGCAGGAGGTCGAGCGACTCGCGGGCCGTCGTGCGCAGGGAGCCCGGACCGGCCGCGTCGGCGACCTGGGCGACGACGTCGATGAGCTGCTTCATCGCCCGGACGAAGTCGCCGGCGGCGAGCTCCATCTCGCTCAGCACGTCGTCGAGCGTGGCGTCGTTGCACCACTGCCAGACCGCCTGCGCGAAGCCGAAGTCGGGCTGGTGCAGGAACCGGACCCGGTGCTGGCGTTCCAGCTGCTGCAGGTCGGTGCAGAGTCCGGCCATCGTGGCGGCGACCTCCCGCACGGCCTGCGACGGCAGGCGGGGCGTGGGCAGCTCGTCGGCGCTGCGTGACTCGAACGTCAGTCCGCTGATGGCAGCCGCGAGCTCGGCCGCGTCGAGGCCGTCCCACACCTTGCGTCGCAGGCACTCGCTGACCAGGAGGTCCAGGTCGCTGTAGAGCCGCTTGAGCTTCTTGCCGTCGTCGGTGACCTCGTCGCCATCGAGGTAGCCGAGGACGTCCAGCACCTGGCAGACCCGATCGAACTGCCGGGCCACGGTGTTGGTGCGCTGCTCGATCTTGCCGCGCTGGTTGCCGGTGTCACGCTCGAGCTTGAGGTAGCGCTCGGCCCAGCGGGCATGCTTCTCGCGGTCGGGGCACTGGTGACAGGGGTGGTCGCGCAGCTTCTCCCGGATCGCCGCGATGCGCGGGTCCTCGCGGGCCTCGTGCTCCCGGTGGCTCGTCGTCCGCCGCCACGACGCGGCATCCGCGCGATCGCGCAGCGCCGAGGCGAGGTCGCGGCGGGACTGCGGGTTGCGGGCGTTGAACGACTTGGGGATGCGCATCGTCGTCAGCGCCTCTACCGGGGAGGTGAAGTCGATCATCGCGAGACGACGAGCGTGCCGGTTGGCGGTCAGGACCATGGGACGTGGCCCTTCGCTGTCGGTGACGCGACCCGGATCGAGCACGACGGCCAGGCCCGCGAACTTGCCGACCGGGACGTGGATGACGTCTCCGGTCTTGAGCCTGACCAGCGAGGCGATGACCTCCTCGCGCTCGGCCTGACGCCGCGCCTTCGAGCCGGACGCCTCGATGTCACTGAGCTCGCGACGCAGCGAGGCGTACTCCATGAAGTCGCCGCGGTCGCAGGCGATGTTCTCCCGGTAGCCGTCGAGCACGTCGTCGGCCTTGCGGATCTGGCGGGCCATGCCGACCACGGCACGGTCGGCCTGGAACTGCGCGAAGGACTGCTCGAGCAGCTCGCGGGCCACGGTGCGTCCGACCTGGCCGACGAGGTTGACCGCCATGTTGTACGACGGGTGGAACGAGGAGTTGAGGGGGTACGTGCGGGTGCTCGCGAGCCCCGCCACCTGCTTCGGGTCGAGGCCGGGCTGCCAGAGGACGACGCCGTGTCCCTCGACGTCGATGCCTCGGCGTCCGGCCCGGCCGGTGAGCTGCGTGTACTCCCCCGGCGTGATGTTGGCGTGGGTCTCGCCGTTCCACTTCGACAGCTTCTCGATGACCACCGAGCGAGCCGGCATGTTGATGCCGAGCGCCAGCGTCTCGGTGGCGAAGATGACCTTGACGAACCCGTCGCTGAACAGGTCCTCGACGCACTCCTTGAAGGTCGGGAGCATGCCGGCGTGGTGGGCCGCGATGCCGCGCACGAGCCCCTCGCGGAACTCGTAGAACCCCAGGACGTGGAGATCCTGGTCGGGCAGGTGCGAGCACGCGGCGTCGACGAACGTCCGGATCTGCTCCTGCTCCGCGGGCGTCGTCAGCGTGATCCGTGCGTCGAGGCACTGCTGGACCGCCGCGGCGCAGCCGGCGCGGCTGAAGACGAACGTGATGGCCGGCAGCAGCCCCTCGGCGTCGAGCCGTTCGACCACGTCGACCCGGCTGGGGGTGCGGTGGTTGCTGCGAGGACGCTTGCCGCCCTTGCCCTTGTGGCCCTTCATCATGCGGCCCAGCTGCCAGTCCTCACGGGCGAGGCGTTCCAGCGACCGGTTGACCTCGACGCCCTGGTCGTCCGGGCTCGGCTCGAACAGCGGGAACATCTTGCGGCCGACCAGCACGTGCTGGTGCAGAGGGATGGGCCGGCGCTCCTCGACGATCGTCACGGTGTCGCCGCGGACCGCCGTCAACCAGTCGCCGAACTCCTCGGCGTTGGACACGGTCGCCGACAGCGCGATGACCGACACCGACTCGGCCAGGTGGATGATGACCTCTTCCCAGACGGCGCCTCGGGTGCGGTCGGCGAGGTAGTGCACCTCGTCCATCACGACGTACCCGAGCGTGTCGAGCGTCCGCGAGCCCGCGTAGAGCATGTTGCGGAGCACCTCGGTCGTCATGACGACGATGGGTGCCTCGCCGTTGATGGTGTTGTCGCCCGTCAGCAGCCCGACGTTCTCCGCGCCATAGCGGTCGACGAGGTCGGAGAACTTCTGGTTGGACAGCGCCTTGATGGGGGTCGTGTAGAAGCACTTGCGCCCCGTCTGCAGGGCCAGGTGGACGGCGAACTCGCCCACCAACGTCTTGCCGGATCCGGTGGGAGCGGCGACCAGCACGCCGTGGCCGTCCTCGACGACCTTGCACGCCTCGACCTGGAAGCCGTCGAGGCCGAAGTCGTACAGGCCGCGGAACTCCGCCAGGTGCGGATACTGCCTGCTGGACCGGGACTGGGCATACTTCTCAGCCGGCGAGGTCATGGGATCCAGCCTACGTGGCGGGCGGTGGTGCGAACACGCGCAACGCGCCCGGGTGGATCGTGGTCGTCATCGGCAGCGGGCCGAGTCGCTCACCGTCGCCGTACGCGACGATGCCCGGCGACGTCAGGGTGACCGTGCGGACGCGGTGCCGTTCGAACTCCGGCAGCGTGACGTGGGTGCCCCGGTAGAGCCGAGGGAAGACGCGCAGGAACGTGGCCTTGCTGAGCGGGTTGATCACCACGACATCGAGCAGGCCGTCGTCCAGCGAGGCGCCTTCGCAGATCCGCAGTCCGCCGCCGAACGACGGACCGTTGCCGACCGCGACGAGCATGGCCTCGCGCTCGATGGTGCGGCCGTCGAGCACGAGCCGGAACGACAGCGGCTCGAACGATCGGAGCTCTTTCACGATGGCGATGGTGTAGCGCATGTTGCCGCGCGGCCAGGTCATCGCGTCGGCCCGCTCGTTGACCTTGGAGTCGAAGCCGGCGGCCACCACCGTGGCCACCCAGGTGTCGCCGGCACGCGCCAGATCAACGGTCCGGACGTGGGCCGCGATGATGATGTCGACGGCGGCATCGACGTCGTCCGTCGGGATGCCCAGCGAACGCGCGGTGTCGTTGCCCGTGCCAGCAGGGATCAGCCCGAGGACCAGCTCCGAGTCGGCGAGGTGGTCGAGCACCGCGTGCAGGGCGCCGTCACCGCCCACCACCACGATCGCATCGATGCCGAGGTCGATCGCCATGGCCAGCTGCTCCCGCGCCGCGGCGACGTCGTGTCCCTGCAGGACGGTCGTCGTGTGGCCCGCCCGTGAGAGGCGCAGTGCGGCGCGCGTGGCCGCGGACACGCCCCGCCGTCTGCCGGACGTGGGGTTGACCACGAGAGCGAGGTGCATGCTCGCAGCGTAGGGCCTCGACTCAGTCGTCCAGGTCGGACGGACCCTCGAGCCGGGCCGGGCCGTCGAGCGACGCGGCCTCGTCGTCGCTGAGATCGGCGTCGACCAGGCGCTTGCGCTTGCGGTCGGTGAGCTTCGCGATGACCTCGGAGATCAGGTAGAGCACGACCATGGGGGCGGCCAGGAACAGCATGGTCAACGGATCGGTCGTGGGGGTGGCGATGGCCGCGAACACGAAGATGCCGATGATCGTCCACGGCCTGGCGTTGGCCAGCTGGGCCGCACTGACCGCGCCGATGCGGTTGAGGATGACCACGATGAGCGGGATCTCGGCCGCGACTCCGAACACGAGCATCATCCGGATGATGAAGTCGAAGTACTCGGCTCCGGTCACCAGCGAGCCGAAGCCCTCCGGGACGAAGCCGATCAGCACGTCCATGGCCTTCGGCAGCACCACGTACGCGAGGGCGGCGCCGCCGATGAACAACGGTGCGCCCGTCGCGGTCAGCAGCGCGGCCCACTTCTTCTCGTTGCGGTGCAGGGCCGGCAGGACGAAGCCCCAGAGCTGCCACAGCCACAGCGGGCTGGACAGCAGCACGCCCACCACCAGCGAGATCTTCAGCTGGAACTGGAACGCCCCACCGATGCCGGTGATGACGATGTCGGTCTCGATGCCGCGACTAGCCAGCAGCGGCCGGATGTCGTTGTACGGCTCGGTGAGGAAGTCGAGGATCGGCCCGTAGGCGATCCAGGCGACGATCGTCCCGAGCAGGATCGCGAGCACCGCACGGGTCAGGCGCGTGCGCAGCTCACGCAGGTGTTCCATGAGCGGCATGGAGCCGCCCGGTGCTGCGGGGGTCGGCCTGCCGCTTCGCAGCGCCAAGCGTCAGGCCTGTTCGCGCTTCTTGTCCAGCTCGGCGGCCTCGACAGCCTCGACGGTCTCGAGCGAGGCGGGCTTGGTGACCGTGGTCTCGTCGTCATCGTCGTGCATCGCCTTGACCTCGGTCTTGAAGATGCGCAGCGCCTTGCCCGATCCGCGGGCGAGCTCGGGGAGCTTCTTGCCGCCGAACAGGAGCAGCACGACTCCGAGGACGATCAGGATCTCGGTAGGACCGATCTGACGGAACATCATGACTCCTTAGGGGACGACGACTTCATCGTACGCCTCCAACGCTAGCCGAGCGTCCTCAACCACCTGTGAACGGAAGGTGTCCGGTTCGATCACGGTGATCGAACCGGCGTTGCGCAGGACGAGCCGCCGCAGCCACGTCCAGTCCGCCCCGTAGAGCTTGGCCCGCCACACCCCGTCGTCGCCCTGGTCGATCAGGTCGACCTGGTAGTACTCGGTCAGCCAGTGGGCGCGCGGGTGGAGGTCGACCACCGTGTAGGGAGTCCCCTCCCCCACGGTGAAGAAGCCCTCGGAGAGGTCACGGGGCGGTGCGTCGTGCTCCTCGGCGTCGATCGCGAGCACCGAGGCGGCGATGATGCGGTCGAGGCGGAAGAACCGCAGGTCCTCGGCCTTCAGGCACCACGCCTCGAGGTAGAGCTTGCCCTGCTCGGTGAACAACCGGCGCGGGTCGACGTCGCGGTCGGACTGCTCGTCGCGCGACGAGGTGGCATAGGTCAGCGCGAGCCGCTTGCTCCCGGTGAGCGCCTCCACGATCGTCCCGTGGATCACCGGGTCGACCTCGTCGAGCAGGATGTCCACCGGCGCGGAGACGGTGTCGCCCACGGCGCTCTCGAGCTTGGCGAGGGCGCTGTCGATGACCGTCAGCTCCAGGCCGCTGGCCGACGCCCGCAGCGTGCGCAGCGCCACGATCAGGGCGACGCCCTCGCGGGTGCTGATGCGCAGGGGCCGGGTCATGAACTCGGCGTCGCGGATGTGCACGACCCCGTCCCGCTCGAGGGCGGTGAGGTCGAAGTCGATGAGCTCGCCGGCGTACTCCCCCGTGCCGGTGTACATCAGCAGTCGCAGGTCGTCGCGGATCACCTTGGGCGTCACGCCGAACTCGGCTGCCACCTCGTTGACCGGCACCCCGTCGTTGCCCTGCAGGTAGGGCACGAGCGCGAGCATCCGGATGACCTGCTGGCGGCTGCGGCTCATGGGGAGACCTCCAAGGTCCCGGTCACTGCCGCCCTCAGGCGGATGATGACGGCCTCGCGCACGTCCGCGGGCGACGCGACCACCACGTCCGGGCCGTAGGACGCGACCTCGGAGGCCAGCTCCCAGCGCGACGAGTAGCGGATCTCGACCTCGTCGACGCCGTTGCCGAGGGGCGTGACCCGCTCGGCCAGGCGGCGCAGCGCCTGACCACGGCCCTCCCGGATGCGGAGCACCGCCGCCTCGGCCGGAGCGGGCGGGAACAGCTGCCGGGCGACGTCCTTCATGTCGGTGCCCTCGGGGATGTCGTACGAGCCGGGCTGTCCCTGCGTGGTCACCTCGCCGATCACGCGCGACAGCCGGAAGATCCTCGACTCGGAGCGGTCGAGGTCGAAGCCGCCGACGTACCACCGGTCGTGCCACGAGATGATCCCCCACGGCTGCAGATGACGCTGCATCGGCTCCTGGCCGGGGCGTGCGTACGCGAAGGTGATCGGCACGCGGCGCGTCACCGCGTCCCACATCGCATCGAAGGACGGCTCGTCCGTCGAGAGCTTCGGCTCGGCCATCCGCAGCACGCTGGTGTCGACGTCGACCCCGATGGACTTGAGCTTGACCAGTGCCGTGGTCGACTCGCTCGCCAGCCCGGCGTGCTCCCAGACCTGGGTGGCCAGGCCGATCACGGCGGCCTCCTCGCGGCTCAGCTCGAGATCGGGCAGCTCGGCCTCGTCACGCCGGATGCGGTAGCCCGGCTCGTCGCTGAAGTACTTGTCGATCGACCCCATCTCGACGTTGATGCCGAGCTCACGCAGCTCCTCCTTGTCGCGCTCGAACTTGCGGTCGAACGCCTGGGGCGTCGACTCGCGGTAGTCGGCGATCGACTCGCGGATCTGTTCCTTCGTCAGGTACTGGCGACTGACCAGCAACGCGAAGATGAGGTTCATCAACCTCTCGGTCTTGCGTTCGGCCATAGGAGGAGGATCTCAGGAAGCGTCGAGCAAGTCGACGGCGAACAGCAGCGTGTCGCCCGCCGCGATGTCGGGAGACCGGTTCGGATCGTTCGGATCGTCGCCGTACGCGACGCTGGACGGGCAGACCAGCACGATGCGACTGCCGACCTTCTGCCCCGGGATCAGGTCGTCCCAGCACTTGATGACGTTGCCGGTGCCGATCGGGAACATCGTCGGGACGGGGTCGCTCCACGACTCGTCGAACTTGTTGCCGTCGGGGTAGACCTGCCCGGCGTACTCGAGCCGGACCGTCTGGCCCACCGTGATGGCCGGCCCGGTGCCCTCGATCACGACGTGGGCGCTCGGCTCGGTCTGCTTGGCCTTGGTGTCGTCGGTCTTCGTGAAGCCGTTCGGGTGGTTGTCGGCGTCGTACGTGATCTCGGGGAGGTTCGACGGCAGCTTCTCCGCCGCGCCGGTCGCCTCGGTCGGGACCATCGAGACCACGTCGAACAGGAAGACGAGCGTGTCGTTCTTCTTGATGTCGAGCTGCGCCTGCGCCTGGCCGAAGCCGTCCTTCGGCGAGATGGCCACCAGGACGCTGCTGCCGATCTTCTGGCCCTCGAGCCCCTTGATGAATCCGGGGAGGATCTTGTCCTGGATCAGGTCGATGCTGTACGGCGCGCCGGTCGTGAACGAGCTGTCGAACTGCTTGCCCGTCCGCCCGTTGACCGCGACGTAGTTGACCTTCACCGAGTCGCCCACGGCGATGTCGGCACCGGTGCCGTCCTTGAGCACCTTCGAGCTGGTCTTGGTGACGGCGAACCCCTTGGCCACGGTGACCTTGGGGTTGTCGCCCGAGGTCACCTTGACGTCGTCGAGGTTGCCCGACACCGTCCCGTCGGACCCGCCACAACCTGCCAGGAAGAGGCTTGCAGCAACGGAAGCCAGGATGAAGCGGCGCACGTGGACGACCTTCGTGTCGGAGGGCACAGAACGCCGCCCATCGTATCGACCGTCGCAAAGACGCCGACGTCACATCCCGTCGATGAGCCTCTGGACACGTTCGTCCTGGGACCGGAACGGGTCCTTGCACAGCACGGTGCGCTGCGCCTGGTCGTTGAGCTTGAGGTGGACCCAGTCGACCGTGAAGTCGCGGCGACGCTCCTGGGCGCGCTTGATGAAGTCGCCGCGGAGCCGTGCGCGCGTCGTCTGCGGCGGGATCGACTTGGCGGTGAACACGTCGAGGTCGTTGGTCACGCGCGCGACGGCCCCCTTGTTCTCCAGGAGGTAGAAGATGCCGCGGTCGCGCCGGATGTCGTGGTACGCCAGGTCGAGCTGGGCGATGCGCGGGTCGCCCCAGCTCAGGCCGTTCTTGCTGCGGTAGCGGTCCAGCAGCTTGTACTTGATGACCCAGTCGACCTCGCGCTCGACCAGCGACAGGTCCTCTGACTCGACGGCCTTGAGCGTCCGCTCCCACAGGTCGAGGGCCCGGTTGATGGTCGGGGTGTGCAGACCGTGCTTGTCGACGAACTCGGCGGCCTTGCCGAAGTACTCGGCCTGGATCTCCAGGGCCGACAGCTCGCGCCCGTTGGCCAGCAGCACCTTGCGGCGGCCGGTCATGTCGTGCGAGATCTCGCGGATCGCGCGGATGGGGTTGTCGAGCGTCATGTCGCGCATCGAGACCCCGGCCTCGATCATCCGCAGCACGAGGTCGGTCGTGGCCACCTTGAGCAGCGTGGTCGTCTCGCTCATGTTGGAGTCGCCGACGATGACGTGCAGGCGGCGGAAGCGCTCGGCGTCGGCGTGCGGCTCGTCGCGGGTGTTGATGATCGGCCGTGAGCGCGTCGTCGCGCTGGAGACGCCCTCCCAGATGTGCTCGGCGCGCTGGCTGACCGAGAAGATCGTCCCGCGGGGCGTCTGCTGGATCTTGCCGGCACCGCAGATGATCTGGCGCGTCACCAGGAACGGGATCAGGACGTCGGCGAGGCGGCTGAACTCGCCCTGCCGGCTGACCAGGTAGTTCTCGTGGCACCCGTAGGAGTTGCCGGCCGAGTCGGTGTTGTTCTTGAACAGGTAGATGTCGCCCTCGACGCCGTCGTCGGCCAGCCGCTTCTGGGCATCGATCATCAGGCCCTCGAGGATGCGTTCGCCTGCGCGGTCGTGCGTCACGAGGTCGACGAGGTCGTCGCACTCGGGCGTCGCGTACTCGGGGTGGCTGCCGACGTCGAGGTAGAGCCGCGCGCCGTTGCGCAGGAACACATTGCTGCTGCGCCCCCACGACACGACCCGCCGGAACAGGTAGCGCGCGACCTCGTCGGGCGACAGGCGGCGCTGACCCTTGAACGAGCAGGTGACCCCGTACTCGTTCTCGATACCGAAGATCCGTCGGTCCATGGCTCCAGCCTAGTCGCGCGCGCCACACCGCGGGGGATGGCGCGCGAACGACCGGACCTCAGGCCTCGAGCGCTGCGGCCACGTCGGCGTCGCTGAGCCGCTTGAACTTGCGCGGCTGTGGACGTGAGCGGCTGAGCACGGCGATCTCCAGGGCGGATGCCTCGACCGTGCGCACCGGGTCGGTGTCCTGTCCCAGCGCCGTCACGGCGAGCTTGATCGCGGTCGACAGGTCCAGGCCCGCCACGTAGTGCTCGGCGAGGTACGTCTCGACCTGCTCGTTCTGTCCGCCCATGACACCGAAGCCCTGCACGTCGGCGACCGAGCCGTCGTACATCAAGCGGTAGACCTGGTCGTGGGACGCGTCGTCGCCGAGCTCTCCGACGAAGATCTCGACCTCGTAGGGCTTCTCGCCGCCCGAGGAGAAGATCGTGCCGAGCGTCTGGGCGTACGCGTTGGCCAGGCCGCGGGCGGTCACGTCACGGCGGTCGTAGGCGTAGCCGCGCATGTCGGCCAGACGCACGCCTGCGATGCGCAGGTTCTCGAACTCGTTGTATCGCCCGACCGCGGCGAAACCGATGCGGTCGTAGATCTCGCTGATCTTGTGCAGCGCCTGGGACGGGTTCTCGGCGACGAAGACGATGCCGTCGTCGTAGTGCACGACCGTCACGCTGCGCCCACGGCTGATGCCCTTGCGCGCGAAGTCGGCCCGGTCCTTCATGAGCTGCTCGGGCGAGACGTAGAACTGCTGGGTCATGGCGGATCTCTCTCAGTTCAGGGGTGCGGCCGGGCCGTCGGGACGCACGAGGCGGCCACCGATGACGTCGTCGGCGATGGCACCGACCTCGTCGTCGGCCAGGCGCCGGTAGCCGTCGCTGGTCACGACGGAGACGACCGGGAAGATGCGCCGGGTCAGGTCGGGTCCTCCGGTCGCGGAGTCGTCGTCAGCCGCGTCGTACAGCGCCTGGACGGCGGCCGTCACGCAGTCGCCCTCGGTGAGGCCGCGGCTGTAGAGCTTCTTGAGCGAGCCCCGGGCGAACACCGAGCCCGAGCCGACGCAGTGGAAGCCGCTGTGCTCCTCGTAGCGACCGCCCGTGACGTCGTAGGAGAAGATGCGGCCCTGCTGTGTCTCGAGGTCGAATCCGGCGAACAGCGGCACGACGGCGAGGCCCTGCATGGCGAGACCGAGGTTGCCGCGGATCAGGGCGGCGAGGCGGTTGGCCTTGCCATCGGCCGACAGCACGGTGCCCTCGATCTTCTCGTAGTGCTCGAGCTCGACCTGGAACAGCCGCACCATCTCGATCGCGAGGCCTGCGCTGCCGGCGATGCCAATGCACGAGTACTCGTCGGCCGGGAAGACCTTCTCGATGTCTCGCTGCGCGATGACGTTGCCCATCGTGGCGCGACGGTCGCCGGCCATGATGACACCGCCATCGAAGGTCGCGGCGACGATCGTGGTCGCGTGGGGCGCCAGATCGGCATGCGCTCCGGCGTTGCGGCGAGAGGCGGCGCCGGGCATCAGGTCAGGCGCCGCGGAGGCGAGGTAGTCGGCGAACGAGGACGATCCGGTCAGGCGCGTGCCCTCCGGCAGCATCACTGTCCGCCCTTCTGCACGAAGCTGCGGACGAACTCCTCGGCGTTCTCCTCGAGCACGTTGTCGATCTCGTCGAGGATCGAGTCGACGTCGTCATCGAGCTTCGCCTTGGCCTCGGTGTCGACCTCGGTCGTCTCGACCTGCGCCTCGTCGGTGTCGGCTGGCTTGCGGGTGCTCTTGTGCTGCTGCTCTGACATGACCCAACCCTAACGCTTAACGCCCAGTGATCGCCGAGAATAGCTCAGACGCGGTCGTGGCCGACTCGAAGAGCCCGCCCACGTGCTCCGCGGTGCCGCGCAGGGGCTCCATCGTCGGGATGCGCTGCAGGGAGTCGTGACCCGGCAGGTCGAAGATGACCGAGTCCCACGACGCCGCGGCGATGTCCTTGCTGAACCGGGCCAGGCACATGCCCCGGAAGTAGGCCCGGGTGTCGCGCGGGGGGTCGGTGACGGCGGCCGCGATCTGCTGGTCGGTGAAGAGCCGGTCGATGCGTCCGGTGCGGACGAGCTGATGGTAGAGGCCCTTGTGGAGCCGGATGTCGTGGTACTGGACGTCGACCAGGTGCAGCTTGGCGTGGTCCCAGTCGAGGCCGTCGCGCTCCCGGTAGCGCTCGAGCAGTGCCAGCTTGGCGACCCAGTCGAGCTCGCGGACACACTCCATCGGGTCGCGGGCCAGGCGCACCAGCACGCTCTCCCACCGCCGCAGGACGTCGTCGGTCTGCTCGTCCGACCCCTCGCGCGCGACGAAGTCCTTGGCGAGCTGCAGGTACTCCCCCTGCAGCTCGAGCGCCGTGACGCTGCGCCCGTCGGCGAGCTCGATGGTTCGGGTGAGCGACGGATCGTGCGAGACGGCGTGCACGGCCGCCACGGGAGAGGCGAGCACCAGGCTGCGGCTGATGAACCCCGCCTCGATCATCGCCAGGACCAGCGAGGTGGTGCCGTGCTTGAGGTAGATGGCGATCTCGGAGCAGTTGGCGTCGCCGATGATGACGTGCAGCCGGCGGTACTTCTTGGGGTCGGCGTGCGGCTCGTCGCGGGTGTTGATGATCGGTCGCTTGAGGGTCGTCTCGAGGCCGACCCCGACCTCGAAGTAGTCGGCTCGCTGGCTGAGCTGGAAGGCGTGGACGCTGCCGTCCTGTTCCTGGCCGACACGACCGGCACCCGTGAAGACCTGCCGCGACACGAAGAACGGCGTGAGCTGGTCGACGATCCGGTCGAACGGGACGTCGCGGCGCATCAGGTAGTTCTCGTGGGAGCCGTACGAAGCGCCCTTGTTGTCGATGTTGTTCTTGTAGAGCACGATCGGCTGCGTGTTCGGGATCTGCGCCGCCAGCTCGGCACCGAGGCGCATGACGTCCTCACCGGCCTTCTCCCACAGGACCACGTCGAGCGGGTTGGTGACCTCCGGGCTCGAGTACTCCGGGTGGGCGTGGTCGACGTAGAGCCGGGCGCCGTTGGTCAGGATGATGTTGGCCAGGCCCATGTCGTCGTCGGTCAGCTGCGACGGATCGGCGGACTCACGGCTCAGGTCGAATCCGCGCGCGTCGCGCAGCGGGCTCTCCTCCTCGTAGTCCCACCGGGCGCGGCGGGTGAGGCCGTGCGCCGCGGCGTACGAGTTGACGACGTGCGTGGAGGCGACCATGGGATTGGCGTTCGGCTTGCCCTGCACGGTGATGCCGTACTCGACCTCGCTGCCCTGCACGCGACGGACTGTCATGCCGCCAGCCTACGGTGATGCCGACATGACACCCACCTGACACCGACACGACACCGTCCGATGTCCGTCCCGTCGCCCGCGGTCAGCAGCGTGGTGCTCGTGCGGATCACCGTCGTGGCAGAGTCCTTCCTCCCCCAGACGAATGGTGTCGTCAACACCGTCGTCAGGGCGCTGGAGCATTTCGAGAGCCGGGGTGACGATGTCCTCGTCATCGCGCCGGACGACCCGGCCGGGGTGCCGAGCAGCATCCACGGGGCGCGGATCGAGACCGTGCCGTCGTGGGCCCTGCCGTCCTACCCGCAGGTGCGCGTCGCCCACCGCAGCGGACGGCACCGTCTGGCGCAGCTGATCGCCGACCACCGACCGGATGTCGTCCACCTCGCGTCGCCGTTCGTCCTGGGGTGGCACGGGACGTTGGCGGCGCGGGCTGCCGGCGTGCCCACCGTGGCGGTCTACCAGACCGATGTGCCCGGCTTCGCCCGCGGCTACCACCTGGCGTGGACCGAGCGGGCGCTCTGGAAGCGCGTCCGGGACATCCACACCACCGCCACCCTCACGCTAGCGCCGTCGTCGGCGTCCGCGGAGGACCTGGCGGCCCACGGCGTCGAGACCATCCGCCGCTGGGGCCGGGGTGTCGACTGCGTCCGCTTCGACCCCCGGCACCGGGACGACGACCTGCGCCGGAGCCTCGCGCCGGCCGGCGAACGGCTCGTGGGGTTCGTCGGCCGGGTCGCGCCGGAGAAGCAGGTGCGCGACCTGATCGCCCTCCGTGACCTGCCGGGCACGCGCCTGGTCGTCATCGGGGACGGACCGGAGCGCCAGCAGCTCGCACGTGACCTGCCCGGAGCGCACTTCACCGGGATGCTGCACGGCGACGAGCTCGGGCGAGCCGTGGCGAGCCTCGACGTCCTCGTCGCGCCGGGCGAGTCGGAGACGTTCTGCCAAGTCGTCCAGGAGTCGATGGCCAGTGGGGTCCCGGTCGTCGCCCCGGCGGCCGGCGGCCCGCGGGACCTGGTCGACTCGAGCCACACCGGCTGGCTCTACGCGCCCGGTGACCTGGTCGACATGCGGGACCGTGTCCGCGACCTCGCCGGGGATCCCGCCAAGCGGGACGCGTTCGGTACTGCCGCCCGACAAGCGGTGCTCCCCCGCAGCTGGAGCGCCGTGATGGCCAAGCTCGTCGACCACTACGGGGCCGCGATCGAGCTGCACACCCCTACGCCGGTGCCGTCGCCGTCGCCGTGAGCACCTTGCCCAGGTGCACGCTCAGCGGATCGGCTGCGTAGAACCCGAAGGCCGGGATGTCGACGTAGCCCTCCGACCGGTACATCTCGATCGCCTCGGGCTGCTTGAGGCCCGTCTCGAGGATCAGCCGCTGGTGTCCCGCGGACCGGGCGGTGCGCTCGAGCTCGGCGAGCACCGCCCGTGCGAGCCCCCGACGCTGGAAGGCGGGCCGCACGTACATCCGCTTGATCTCGGCGTCGCCACCGTCGCCGTGGCGGCGCCATCCGCCCATGGCGGCCGCGACGCCGTCGACATGGACCATGAAGAACGCCCCGTGGGGCGCGTCGAACTCGTGGGTGTCGATCGGCGCGGTGTCACCCTCACCGCCGTAGCGGCGCGCGTACTCCAGCTGCACCTCGGCCGTCAGGACCTGCGCGTCGACGCTGTCGTAGGCGGCCGCACACAGGTCGTGATCGCTCAGCGGACCAGTCCTCAGAGGTACTGGCCGGTGTTGGCGACGGTGTCGATCGAGCGACCGGGCTCGTTGCCGCTCTTGCCGGAGATGAGGGTGCGGATGAACACGATGCGCTCACCCTTCTTGCCCGAGATCCGCGCCCAGTCGTCGGGGTTGGTCGTGTTGGGCAGGTCCTCGTTTTCCTTGAACTCGTCGAGGCAGGCCTGCAGCATGTGCTGGACCCGAAGACCCCGCTGCTGGTGCTCGAGGAGGTCCTTGATGGCCATCTTCTTGGCCCGGTCGACGATGTTCTGGATCATGGCACCGGAGTTGAAGTCCTTGAAGTACAGGATCTCCTTGTCGCCGTTGGCGTACGTGACCTCGAGGAACTGGTTGTCCTCGGACTCGGTGTACATCCGCTCGACGGTGCGCTGGATCATCCCGTTGGTGCAGGCGACGCGATCGCCGCCGAACTCAGCCAGGTCATCAATATGAAGCGGCAGGTTGGGCGTGAGGTACTTGGTGAAGATGTCGCGCGCCGACTCAGCATCAGGACGCTCGATCTTGATCTTGACGTCGAGGCGGCCGGGTCGCAGGATCGCGGGATCGATCATGTCCTCACGGTTGGACGCACCGATCACGAGCACGTTCTCGAGTCCTTCGACACCGTCGATCTCGCTCAGGAGCTGCGGAACGATCGTATTCTCGACATCCGAGGACACGCCGGTCCCGCGCGTGCGGAACAGCGAGTCCATCTCGTCGAAGAAGATGATGACGGGCGTGCCCTCGTTGGCCTTCTCACGAGCCCGCTGGAAGACCAGGCGGATGTGCCGCTCGGTCTCGCCGACGTACTTGTTGAGCAGCTCGGGGCCCTTGATGTTGAGGAAGAACGAGCGGCCCTCCTCGCCGGTTCGCTCGGTGACCTTCTTGGCCAGCGAGGCCGCCACCGCCTTGGCGATCATGGTCTTGCCGCAGCCGGGAGGGCCGTAGAGCAGGACGCCCTTCGGCGGCTTGAGCTCGTGCTCGATGAAGATCTCGGGGTGCAGGTAGGGCAGCTCGACCGCGTCGCGGATCGACTCGATCTGCTGGCGCAGGCCACCGATCGAGTCGTAGTCGACGTCAGGGACCTCCTCGAGCACGAGCTCCTCGACCTCGGACTTGGGGACCCGCTCGTAGACGTAGCCAGAACGGCCGTCGAGCAGCAGGGAGTCACCGGGACGGATCTTGAGGCCGATGAGCGGCTCGGCGAGACGGACGACCCGCTCCTCGTCGGCGTTGCCCATCACGAGGGCGCGCTCACCGTCGGCCAGGATCTCCTTGAGGGAGACGACTTCGCCGGTCTGCTCGAACTCGAGCGCCAGGACGACGTTCATCGCCTCGTTGAGGATGACCTCCTGGCCGCGGCGCAGGGCCTCGCGGTCGACTGTCGGGCTGACGTTGACGCGCAGCTTGCGCCCGCCCGTGAACACGTCGACCGACTCGTCGTCGTTGAGCTGCAGGAAGGTGCCGAAGCCGGTCGGCGGCTGGGCCAGCCGGTCGACCTCCTCCTTGAGCGTGATGATCTGGTCGCGTGCCTCGCGCAGGGTCGACGTCAGCCGCTCGTTCTGGCTGTTGGTCGCCGACAGCTTCGCCTCGAGCTCGGTCAGACGCGAGTCGGTCGATCGCTCGGTGCCGAGTCGCCGCCGCAGGTGCTCGACCTCGGCGCGCAGATAGGCCATCTCCTGGTCCGCATCGCTGCCGTGACCACTCATGCCCGTGGGCCCGTTGTCGCTCATCAGCCACCTCCTGGTCGTACGTCAAGACCCTACCCGTCGACGCCAGGTAGCGCGTGTTGTCTCAGACACAGCACCGAGTGTCGTTTGGGTGACGTTGCGAGAACGTGGCCCCGAGGGGTGGGCCTACTCGGTCTCCATGCCGAAGGGGCGGGGCCCGGTGTAGTCCGGTCCGTACGCTCCGGGGGCCGGACGACGGGACGTGCCCATCGACTGGTGCCCGGGCGCCATGCGTCGTGCCGTGACGAGGAAGGCCGTGTGGCCGTTCATCGTGTGCTGCGGACGCACCGCGAGCCCCTCGAGGTGCCACTCGCGCTCGAGCGTCTCCCACGCGCGGGGCTCGGTGAAGCCGCCGTGCTGGCGGACGGTCTCGACGAAGCGGGACAGCTGGGTCGTCGTGGCGACGTAGGCGCAGATGATGCCGCCGGGGGTCAGTCGTTCGGCGGCGAGCGGGATGCACGACCACGGGTCGACCATGTCCAGGATGAGGCGGTCGATCTCGGTCTCGGTGATGACCTCGCGGACGTCGCCGACGGTCAGCGTCCAGCCGGGCTGGTCCTCGCCGGCCACCTCGTGGACGTTGCGCAGGACGTTGTCGGCGAACTCCTCGCGCATCTCGTACGAGCCGAGCGTGCCGGTGGGTCCGACGGCCCGCAGGAGGTAGGACGTCAGCGCGCCCGACCCGGCGCCGGCCTCGACGACCCGCGCGCCGGGATAGATGTCGGCCTGCACGATGATCTGTGCGGCGTCCTTGGGATAGATGATCGCGGCACCGCGGGGCATCGAGACGACGTACTCGAACAACAGCGGACGGAACACCTGGTAGGGATGCTCCATCGACGAGTGGATCACGATGCCCTCGGGCTGGCCCAGGATGTCGTCGTGGCGGAGCTGCCCCTTCTTGGTCGAGAACTCCTTGCCGGCGACGAGCTGGACGTTGTGCCGGCGGCCCTTCGGGTCGGTCAGGCGGACCCACTCGCCCTCGACGAGGGGACCGCTGCGGGTGTAGGAGGTCATCGGCGGCTCGCTCGGTAGGCATCGTCGACGGCACGGGAGGTGAGGACCCCGACCACGGAGCCGTCGGCCTCCGTGAGGGCGTACGCCTCGGCGGGCTGGGCCGCCATGGCACGGAGCAGGGCCGGACCGCGCAGGTCGATCGGCAGGTGCGGTGCCCCGGGGGGCGGGGTGGCACCCGCGAAGCCGATCTCGCGGGCGACCAGCAGGTTGATGCGGGCGCTGCGGCCGGACGTCTGGAGGGCGTCGGTGGCGCCGGCCCAGAGGAACCAGGCGACCAGCGCACCGATGATGACGTCGATCGTCGACGCCCGGTCGTTGCTGAACCGCAGCAGCGCGACGGCGAGGACTGCGACCGCGGCGATCCGACCCGTCCAGGCGGCGACGCGGATGCCGGTCTCCTCGCGGCCCGTGAGCTTCCAGATGATGGCCCGGAAGACCCGTCCGCCGTCCAGCGGCAGGCCCGGGAGCATGTTGAACGCCGCGACGATGAGGTTGACGAAGGCGATCGACCAGATGATGTCGGACGTCGTCCCGTCGTCCATCGAGCCGGACACGCCGAGCGCCGCGAAGCCGATCGCGAACGAGGCCAGCGGGCCCACGATCGAGGTCACCATCTCCTGGCCGGGCGTACGGCTCTCCCCCTCGATGAGGGTCTCGCCACCCAGCAGGTGGAGCGTCACCGAGTCGACCCTCATCCGGTAGGCCCGCGCGGCGACCACGTGGGCGATCTCGTGGACCAGCACCGACACGTACAGCGCGAGGACGAACACCGCGGCCAGCAGGTACGGGTTGACCGTCGACGTGTTCTCGTAGCGGGGAGCGAACAGCAGCACGAGGGCCGCACCCATGAGCAGCAGCGACGGCTTGATCAGGACGTCGACCCCGACGACCCGGCCGATGCGCCACGTGCCGGGCCGCTGGGAGGAAGTCACCGCCACAACCTATCGGGTGTGTCGGCAGGTCCCTCTAGGGTCAGCACATGACCGAAGCCCCCGCGCCGCTCACGTACCGCCGTTCGCTCTCGCCGAGCCGTGCGGGCGACTTCCAGAACTGCCCGCTGCTCTACCGGTTCCGCACGATCGACCGCCTGCCCGAGCCGGCCAGCCCCGCCATGGTGCGGGGCACCCTCGTGCACGCCGTCCTCGAGGACCTCTTCGGCGAGCCGGCTCCGGCCCGCACCCTCGAGCGCGCCGTCGACCTGCTGCCGTCCGAGTGGGACAGGGTCCGCCGCGAGGACCCGCGCACCGCTGACCTGTTCTCGTCAGAGCAGGCCGCCGAGGAGGCGTCGTGGTTGGCCTCCTGCGTCGACCTGCTCGGCACCTACTTCCAGATGGAGGACCCCCGCTACCTCGAGCCGTCCGCCCGTGAGGCGCGCGTCTCGTACGAGGCGGACGACGGGACGGCGCTCGGCGGCATCATCGACCGGGTCGACGTCGCGCCGGACGGTCGCATCCGCGTCGTCGACTACAAGACGGGCACGTCGCCCGACCCCCGCTACGAGGACCGGGCCCTCTTCCAGATGAAGTTCTACGCTCTGGTCATCTGGCGCACCCGCGGCGTCATCCCGACGCTGCTGCAGCTGATGTACCTCGCGGACGGACAATTCCTGCGCTACGAGCCGACCGAGAGCGACCTGCTCCACACCGAGACGAAGCTGCTGGCGCTCTGGCAGGCCATCGAGCGCGCCATCGAGCTGCGCGACTTCCCACCCCGCAAGAGTGGCCTCTGCGGCTGGTGCGCCCACAAGCCCCTCTGCCCCGCCTGGGGAGGCACTCCCCCGGAGCTCCCCGTCCTGCAGCTCGCCCCACCCACCAGCTAGGCGAAGAAGCCTTCGAGGTCTTGGGGGGTGACGCCGGCGAGGGTGGGGATGAGGGTGCGGCGGTCCGCCTCGGGGACCGTCACGAAGTGCGGCACGACCAGGACGTCGCAGCCGGCGGCGTTGGCCGAGGCCGCGCCGGTTCTCGAGTCCTCGATCGCGAGGCACTTCGTGGCATCGACGCCGAGCTTCTCGGCGGCCAGCAGGTAGGGGTCGGGGAACGGCTTCGGCCGGGACACCGCGTCCCCCGTCACCACGGCACCGAACGGGAGCACGGCCGCGACGGGCTCGGCGATCGTCGTGTACGACATCGTCACCAGGGCCTGCGGCACACCGAGATCGTCCAGCGCAGCGATCAGCTCGCGAGCGCCGGGACGCCACTCGACGTGCTCCCGCAGCGACGCGGCCAGCCGTTCGACGAGGTAGTCGACGATTTCCTCGGCCGACATGTCGATCCCGAGGTTCGTGCGGATGTACTCACCGGAGGCGATGAGGGAGTTGCCGACGAGCTGCAGCGCGTCCTCCTCGGTCCAGCTCTTGCCGTGGGAGGCGGCCAGCTCGTGCTCCGCCGCCATCCACAGCGGTTCGGTGTCGACGATCGTGCCGTCGAGGTCCCAGAGCACGGCCGCGTAGGAGATCACGACTCCACGGTAGTGGGCGTTGTCCACGGCACATCCAGCCTCCCACCGTCGCCGGACGAGCGTGAGACAATGGGCGGAGTAGTTCGGGAACCCACGAAGGCCCAGGCGAGCCCGCCGCCGGCTGGTGTTCCCCAGCACTCCTTACCGCTACACACCTCGAGGACTGCTTGTGTCAGACATCCTTCTCCGTCCGGACGCCACCGCCGAGCTCACCGCTCTCCTGCAGAGCAGGATCATGGTGCTCGACGGCGCCATGGGAACGGCGATCCAGCGCGACCGGCCCGACGAGGCCGGCTACCGCGGTGAGCGCTTCAAGGACTGGCCGTCGGACGTCCAGGGCAACAACGACCTGCTCACGCTGACCCAGCCCGAGATCATCGCCGGCATCCACCGCGAGTACCTCGAGGCCGGCGCCGACATGATCGAGACCAACACGTTCAACGCGACGACGATCTCGCTCAGCGACTACGGCATGGAGGACCTCGCGTACGAGCTGAACTTCGAGTCGGCCCGTCTGGCACGCGTCGAGTGCGACGCCGTCGAGGAGTCCACCGGTCGGCCCCGCTACGTGGCCGGCACGCTCGGACCCACGAGCCGCACGGCGTCCATCTCCCCCGACGTCAACGACCCCGGCGCCCGCAACGTCACCTACGACGAGCTCGTCGAGGCATACAGAGAAGCAACTCGGGGACTGCTCGAGGGTGGTTCCGACGTCATCTTCATCGAGACGATCTTCGACACGCTCAACGCCAAGGCGGCGATCTTCGCCGTGGAGTCGGTCTTCGAGGACTTCGGCCGCCGCTGGCCCGTCGTCATCTCGGGCACGATCACCGATGCGTCCGGCCGCACGCTGTCCGGCCAGGTCACCGAGGCGTTTTGGCACTCGATCCGCCACGCCAAGCCGCTGCTGGTCGGTCTCAACTGCGCCCTCGGCGCCAAGGAGATGCGTCCGTACATCGCCGAGATGGCGCGGGTCGCCGACACATTCGTGTCCTGCTACCCCAACGCCGGGCTGCCCAACGCCTTCGGTGAGTACGACGAGGAGCCCGACCAGACGGCCGCGATCGTGAGCGAGTTCGCCGACGCGGGCTTCGTCAACATGGTCGGTGGATGCTGCGGCACCACACCCGCCCACATCGCGTCGATCGCCCGCGACGTCGAGGGCAAGACCCCGCGCGTGCCCCCGTCGACGACCCCGGCGCTGCGCCTGTCCGGTCTCGAGCCGGTCACCATCGTCGAAGACACCCTGTTCGTCAACGTCGGCGAGCGCACCAACATCACCGGTTCCGCCCGCTTCCGCAACCTCATCAAGGCCGGCGACTACACGACGGCGCTGGCGGTCGCCCGCCAGCAGGTCGAGGCCGGTGCGCAGATCATCGACGTCAACATGGACGAGGGCATGATCGACGGCATCGAGGCGATGGACCGCTTCATGAAGCTGATCGCCACCGAGCCGGACATCTGCCGGGTGCCGACCATGATCGACTCCTCCAAGTGGGACGTCATCGAGGCCGGCCTCAAGTGCGTCCAGGGCAAGCCGATCGTCAACTCGATCTCCATGAAGGAGGGCGTCGAGAAGTTCGTCCGCGAGGCCCAGCTGTGCCGCAAGTACGGCGCGGCGGTCGTCGTGATGGCGTTCGACGAGGACGGCCAGGCAGACAACCTCGAGCGGCGCAAGCAGATCTGTGAGCGGGCCTACCGGATCCTGGTCGACGACGTCGGGTTCCCGCCCGAGGACATCATCTTCGACCCCAACGTCTTCGCGGTCGCGACCGGCATCGAGGAGCACGCCAACTACGGCGTCGACTTCATCGAGGCCACGCGTTGGATCAAAGCCAACCTGCCGGGAGCGCTGATCTCCGGCGGCGTCTCCAACGTCTCCTTCTCGTTCCGCGGCAACAACCCCGTCCGCGAGGCCATCCACGCGGTGTTCCTCTACCACGCGATCAGCGCCGGCATGGACATGGGAA
The DNA here is from genome assembly GCA_046598255.1 of Aeromicrobium sp. Lineage (GTDB taxonomy): Bacteria > Actinomycetota > Actinomycetes > Propionibacteriales > Nocardioidaceae > Aeromicrobium. The sequence continues at coordinate 39,104 of JBKJIW010000041.1, forward strand.
TCGTCAACGCCGGTGCCCTCGAGGTCTACGACGAGGTGCCCGAGCTGCTCCGTGACCGCATCGAGGACGTCATCCTCAACCGTCGCCCCGACAGCACCGAGCGCCTGCTGGAGATCGCCGCGGACTTCGCCGGCGACGGCTCCGTCAAGGAGGTCGCCACCGAGGAGTGGCGCTCGCTGCCGGTCACCGAGCGCATCACCCACGCACTGGTCAAGGGCATCGACGAGTTCGCCGAGACCGACACCGAGGAGCTGCGCGCCGTGATCGCTGCGCGCGGCGGCCGGCCCATCGAGGTCATCGAGGGTCCCCTGATGGACGGCATGAACGTCGTCGGTGACCTGTTCGGCGAGGGCAAGATGTTCTTGCCGCAGGTCGTGAAGTCGGCACGCGTCATGAAGAAGGCGGTCGCCTACCTGCTGCCGTACATCGAGGCCGAGAAGCAGCCGGGTGACGTCGAGCGGAGCAACGGCAAGGTCATCATGGCCACCGTCAAGGGCGACGTCCACGACATCGGCAAGAACATCGTCGGCGTCGTGCTGCAGTGCAACAACTACGACGTCGTCGACCTCGGCGTCATGGTCCCGGCCCAGAAGATCCTCGACGCTGCCAAGGAGCACGGCGCCGACATCATCGGCCTTTCCGGGCTGATCACCCCTTCGCTCGACGAGATGGTCAACGTCGCGAGCGAGATGGAGCGGCAGGGCTTCGACATCCCGCTGATGATCGGTGGTGCGACGACGTCGCGGGCGCACACGGCCGTCAAGGTGGCGCAGAAGTACCACGGTCCGGTCATCTGGGTGAAGGACGCCTCGCGCTCGGTGCCGGTCGTGGCAGCGCTGCTGTCGGACGAGCAGCGCCCCCAGCTGCTGGCAGACACCGCCGCGGCCTACGAGACCCTGCGCGAGCGTCACGCCGCGCGTCAGGACACC
>JBKJIW010000005.1:0-46695 GCA_046598255.1 Aeromicrobium sp.
CGTCGAGGTCCTTCATGGTCCGCAGTCGTGGCATGGCCTCGGCGGTGAGCTGGGTGGCCCGCTGCAGGACCTCGACCTGAGGTGCGAAGTCAGCGGGAAGCTCGCCGAGCTCATACAGGCCGATCAGGTCGACCGTCTCCTCCATGAAGTCCATGACGTCGTCGAGGCTGCTGGCGAGGCGGTAGATGTCCTCGCGGTCGAACGGGGTGATGAACGTCGAGTTGGCCCGCCGCACGATCGCGTGCGTCGTCTCGTCGGCCTGGTGCTCGGCCTCGCGCATCTGCTCGCCGAGGTCCTTCTTGTCCGTCTTGGGATCGAGCATCTGCGCCAGCAGATCGGCACCTTCAACGAGGTGGTTCGCCAGCTCGGTGAACAAGTCGTAGAAGGATGTCTCAACTGGTCGGATGCGAAACCGCACGACTAGCTCCTGTCACTGCTGAGTAGGGCACGCCCATGCTAGAGGCACACTGTTCTCGCGTGTCAATCGCGGGTGTCGCCTGCTGTTCAGCTCGCTGTGGCAATGCCCAGGATCTCGTCGACCTCGCGCTGGGTCAGGTGACCGTCCTTGGCGGACGCGGCAATGATGAGGCGGCTGGTCATCTCGATCTCGTCGAGCGCCTGGTCGTCGCGGAGGCGACTGTCCAACGGCTCCGGCATGGATCGATCCTCCCGATCATCGTTTGGGCACTGACACGGTGTCGTGATCGGCGGACGTCATCGACGTCGCACCGCGCTGCCCCCCTCCTCGAGGTTATCTGGTCGGTCATCGCGGCGCACCGACTTTCACACAGATCGGCGGCCCGGGGCGCTCGCGGGTTCATCCTCGACACGCCTGCCGGTGCCGGAGAGCCGGGGGGGGGCTTGGCGATGGCCGGTGGCGGGGTCGCGGCGGCCTGTCGGCCACCGGCTGCGCCGGCCGGGAGACCTCTGCGACAATCGATGCCACGTGCGTCGACCACCCCGGTTGTCGTCCGCGCAGCGGGCCTCTAGCTCAATTGGCAGAGCAGCGGACTTTTAATCCGCGGGTTGTGGGTTCAAGTCCCACGGGGCCCACCCGTGCAGCTGGGGCGAGAAGCCCGGCGGGTGGTTGCCCGCCTCGGTGTCAAGGACGACGCCCTCTAGGAACGGGGCCGCACGGTCAGCATCTGCGCGAGCGTCCCGAAGGGACCGTGCTCGTCGTGCAGGACGCTGTGGGTGACACCTGCTCCCCGGGGGCCGTAGCTGACGTGGGTCGAGAATCCGAGCCACTCGCCCGACGGCTCGCGGAACAGGTGGGCTGTCAGGTCCGTGTTGGGGTAGAAGGCCTCCTCCGGACTCACCCGCGGGGTGATCCCGTTGGCGAGGTCGAACAGTCCCACCGCCCGGGCGGTCGTGCTGACCGGTTCGTCCGCGACCAGCACCGCGTCCGTCCTGGCCCACCATGACGCGTCGCCGGGACGCACCTCGGAGCGTCGCACCTCCACGGAGGCGACGAACCCTCCGGGCCACATCACGGTGGGGTCGAACGCTGGCATGGCCCCCTGGGGGGCGATCGTCCCAAAGGACGTCCCGGCCAGCTGCTGCGAGTCGAACTCCTTCAGCAGCCAGGCCCGGAGCACGGCCGCCGGGCGCCCCCCGTGGGACAGAGTGACCTCGACGAGCTCGATGGTGCGACCGGCACGCACCGTCGCCACCTGCGTGTGGACCTCCCCGATCGGCACCGTGCCGAGGATGTCGAAGGCCAGGCGAGCGATGGCCAGCGGCTCGGTCTGCCGACGAGATGCGTCGCACTCGATCGCGTGGACCATCAGGCCCAGTACCGGCGCGATGTGCTGCTCGGCCGGGTTCCATCCGCCACCGGTGTGCTCGGTCGCCTCGTAACGGTCGGCCGCCAGTCTGTGAAGTAGTGAATTGGTCTCTCCTGGTCGTCGGCGGTGACAGCGTGTGGTGTCCGTGGCGGTCTCGAGCCCGGGGTCGCGAGCCATCCATCCCGTTGTGCACGCAGCGGATCGGACGTCAGTACCCGCCGAAGCTGTCGATGCGGATGTCGTCGTGGTCGACGCCCATCGTGTCGAGCAGCGCCTCGGTCGAATCGATCATCCCCTCGGGTCCGGCGATGAAGTAGTGGTGCGCCGTCACCGGGATGATGTCGCGCAGCATCCGCTCCCTGTCCTTGCGCTTGAGCCCCTTCGTGACGACGTAGTGCAGGCGCGCCTCGCCGAGCTCGCGCTGCCAGGCATCGAACTCGTCCTTGAACAGGAAGTCGTCGGTCTGGTTGAGGTAGACCATCTCCAGCGATCCTGAGCGACGCCGGTCGACCACCTCCTTCATCATGCTGCGGAACGGGGCCACCCCGACCCCACCGGCGATCAGGACGCTGTCGCGGTGCTCGTCGAGGTGAAACTCGTAGTCGTTGCCGAAGGCCGTGATCGTCGCGGTGTCCCCCGGCGTCGATCCGGCGAGGGCCTGCTTGATCTCGCTGAGCCCCTCCTTGAACGTGATCATCAGGTCCGGCTCGGTCGGCGACGAAGACAGCGAGTAGGTCCTGCCGCCCCGCAGCTCGGACCCGAACGACAGGTCGACCCAGTCGCCCGGCTCGTAGTCGAAGCCGCGCGGACGTTCGTAGATGACGCTCAGGTGCTGGGGCGTCTCGGCCCGCACCTGCTTGACGGTGAGCTCGATGTCGACGTACTGATGGGGCACCTGGACAGCCTCGCAGATCACCGGTGCGGGACAGATCACGCCTGGTTCACATACTGCCCTCAGGTTAGCCTCGTATTCTGGGAGTTCTGCCAACACCAGGAGATGACGAGTGACCAGCACCGACACCGCACCGCGGCGTAGACGCGAGATCTCGCGCCGTCGCTCGATCGTGCGACGCGTGCTGATCGGCACCGGCGTCTTCGTCCTCGTGCTGGGCGTCGGCGCAGCGGCCGCCATCTGGAAGCTCCAGGGCAACATCGACTCGTCCGCGCTGGGCAAGTCGATCGTCAAGGACGACACCCCGAAGGGCGCCATGAACATCCTGTTCATCGGCTCCGACTCCCGCGACCTCGGCACCGACGAGTACGGCAAGGGCACCGGCTCCCAGCGCAGCGACGCCCTGATGCTGGTGCACTTCTCGCGCGGCAACACCCGCATCGACGCGGTGCAGATCCCCCGCGACACCCTCACCGACCTGCCCGCGTGCGAGGACACCGGCAGCGGCGCCTTCGCCGGAGGCAGCAACCTGATGATCAACTCCGCGTTGGACGGTGGACCTGCCTGCTCCGTCCGCGCGGTCGAGGCCCTCAGCGACGTCCGCATCGACCACTTCGTCCAGCTCGACTTCGACGGGTTCGCCTCGATGGTCAACGCCCTGGGCGGCGTCAACGTCTGCCTCGACGAGGCTCTCGTGGATGTCGACGCCAAGCTCGACCTCCCGGCCGGCAAGCAGAAGATCGACGGCAAGGATGCCTTGGCGCTCGCCCGCACCCGACATGCGGTGGGAGACGGCAGTGACATCGGCCGCCTCGGTCACCAGCAGGTCGTCATGTCGTCGATCATCAGCCAGGCCCGCAGCAACAGCGTCCTGACCCGTCCGGACCGCCTGTTCAAGTTCGTCAACGCCCTCACCAAGTCGATGACGGTCGACGAGGGCATCTCGTCGATCCCCGAGCTCACCGGGCTGGCCAAGCGGGCCCGCGCCGTGCCCGACACCGGCATCACGTTCGTCACGATGCCCAACGGCGCCGCCCCGAGCGATCCCAACCGCGTCGTCAAGACCGATGACGCAGACACGATCTTCAACGCGGTCGCCAAGGACCAGGAGATGCCGGTCGCGGGCGAGAAGTCCGACGAGGCCACCCGTGAATCGACGGGCGACACCGGCACGGCGGCAGCCGACCCGCGGTCGACCCCCGTGCGGATCGTCAACGCCGCCGAGACCTCGGGCATCGGCACGGCGGCACAGGCGTCGCTCGGCGAGCTCGGCTACACCGTGTCGGCCATCACCTCGGCCCAGAAGCCGGCCGCGACCACCCGCATCTTCGTCGACGGCACGCCCGGGGCGAAGGCGACAGCTGACGCGCTCAACGAGGACTTCGGCTTCGAGGCCGAGATCGTCGAGCAGAAGATCAGCGGCGTCTGGCTCATCATCGGTGCCGATCGCGTCGAGGCCGGCACCGATCCGGTCAAGCCGCCGCCGGTCAAGGCCACGTCCCGCACGGCCGCCGACTCGCTCTGCGTCTGACGCCTCACGCCTCGAAGACGAGGCGTCCATCCACCCAGGTCTGCACGACGCGGGTCGAGGCGATCTCGTCGCTCGGCAGGGCGAGCAGGTCCCGGTCGACCACCGCCAGGTCCGCAGCCATACCCACGGCGATCCGGCCCGACGTGGCCTCGAGCCGGCTGACGCGCGCACTGCCTCGCGTGTAGGCGTCGATCGACTCGCTCAGCGTCAAGGCCTCGTCGGCGAGCAGTGGACCGAGGTCGCTACCGGCGAAGCGACGGTTGACCGCGACGTGGATCGCCGCGAAGGGATCGGGAGACGACACCGGCCAGTCGCTGCCCATCGCCAGCTCGGCGCCACCGTCGACGAGAGAGCGGAAGACGTACTGCTGCGACCGGGCGACCTCGCCGAGGAACGGCAGCGTCAGCTCCGTCATCTGGTCGTCGAGGCACGCCCACAGCGCCTGCGCGTTGACGGTCGCCCCGAGCTGCCCGAAGCGCGGCACGTCATCCGGATGGACGATCTGCACGTGCGCCAGGTGGTGCCGGTTGCCCCGCTGGCCGTTGGCCTCGAGGGCGTGCTCGATCGCGTCGAGACTGTCGCGCACCGCCCGGTCACCCAACGCGTGCAGGTGCACCTGGAAGTCGAGCGCATCGAGCTGCTCGACGTGGCGGGCCAGGTCGTGAGGCTCGACGAAGGTGAGGCCGTGGTTGTCCGTCGCGTGGCCGTGCCGGTCGAGGTAGGGGTCGATGACCGCTGCGGTGAAGGTCTCGCAGACCCCGTCCTGCATGATCTTGACGCTGCCCGCATCGAGACCGACCGCCGCGGCCCGTGTCCGGCGGTCGACCAGGTCGACGATCTGCTCGGCACCGCGGTCACGCTGCCACCACTGGGCGGCGACGACCTTGGCCGTCAGCACCCCGTCGCGGACGGCGCGGAGGTAGGTGTCGAGGGAGTCGGCCATCCCGAGGCCCTCACCGACGAGCGCGTCCTGCCACCCGACGATCCCAAGGGAGTGCAGCCTCGACTGGGCGGTGAGCAGCGCCGCGAGCTGCTCGTCCGGGCCGGCGGGCGGGATCAAGCGACGGACGAGCTCCATCGCGCCCTCGTGGAGCGCGCCGGTGGGACGGCCGTCGGCGTCCCGCTCGATCCGGCCGTCAGCCGGGTCGGGCGTCGCGCCGTCGATGCCGGCGCGCTGGAGGGCCACTGAGTTCACCCAGGCGCTGTGGTGGTCGCGATTGGGCAGGAAGACGGGCCGGTCCGGCACCAGGTCGTCGAGCTGCGCGGCGGTCGGGACCCCTCCCGGGAAGGCGTCCATCGACCATCCGCCACCCAGGATCCACTCGGCCTGGGGATGCGCTGCGGCATGGGCGACGACGCTCGACCGGTAGTCGTCCACCTCGGCGCCCGAGGTCAGGTCGCAGGCGTTCATCTCCAGTCCCGCCTGCACCGGGTGCACGTGGGCGTCGTGGAACCCGGGAAGCACCCAGCGCCCGTCGAGGTCGACGACCCTCGTCGCGGCCGGTCGTTCAGCGCCCATCGACACGATCCGGCCGTCGCGGACCGCGATGGCGTCGACGTCCGGCAGCCAGGCGCCGTCGTCGTAGAAGCGACCGTTGACGAGGAGGAGGTCGATCGGCATGCCCCCACGGTGCCAGACCGGTAGACGCCCTGCGATCGCCACCGCCTTCCGTGCACACTGGACCCATGCGCACGCGGGAGATCGTCAACGGAGCTGACATGTTCAGTGCCGCGGCCCAGCGCGTCGTCGACTACCTCAACTCGCACACGCCCATCTCGGACTGGTCCGTGTCGCGCATCGCCCTGGGCGAGCAGGTCCACATCCACGTCCACACCGAGGAGCTGTTGACCCTCGGCCGTCGCGTCCCGTGGGACGACAGCTTCTGCATCCGCATGTCGAAGGGGGCGGACCACATCGTCCCCGACACGCAGGCCAACACCGCCTACTCGGACCATCCTGACGCGCAGGTCATCCGGGCCTACGCAGGCTTCGCGCTGACCGACGACGAGGGCAACATGTTCGGGACGCTCTGCGGCGCCGGCACAGAGCCTCTCTCAGGGGTCGACGACGTCGACGGCGAGCTCATCGAGCTCATGCGCGACCTCCTGTCGTCGCAGCTCGCCATGTCCCGACTCGCCGATCGCGAGCGTCGGGCGGCGGAGATCGCCGAGGCGCTGGCCCACACCGACGCCCTCACCGGTCTGGTCAACCGTCGCGGCTGGGACCTGCTGGTCGCCGACGCCGAGGAGCGGGTCAGGGCGTACGGCGACCCGGTGGCCGTGGCGGTGTTCGATCTCGACGGCCTGAAGGTCCTCAACGACGCCCATGGACACCCCGCGGGCGACGAGCTCCTGCGGCGCACCGGCGAGGTCCTGACGGCGGTGGCCGGACCCGGCAACCGCGTGGCCCGCTACGGCGGAGACGAGTTCGCGATCTTGTCCAACAACGTCAGGATCTCCGACCTCGACCGTCACTTCGGCCGGTTCTCCGAGGCCCTGGACGCGGCCGGCATCGAGGCCTCGGTCGGCTTTGCCGCCACGAACGTCGGAGTCCTCGGGGTCCTCGACGCGTTCACGGTCGCGGACGGCCTCATGTACGAGGCGAAGACCATCCGCCGGGTCGGTCAGCTCCGTCGGTGACTAGGGCTGCTCGACGACTGCCGTGATGCGGTCGAGCAACCAGCCGGTGCCGTGCTCACGGCCGGCAGCGGCCTCGGGGCCGGGGCCGTGCACGCCGTCCAGGTGGACGCCCTGCTCCGTGAAGGTCAGGTGCGTCCCGGTGGGCGTCGCCTCGAGCACCACCGTGGTGATCGACGTCGAAGCGTGGACCCCGTCGCTCCACATGTCGTAGACGTAGACGATGCGTTCGCAGTCGACGATGTCGGTGTACGTTGCGCGGAACTCGCTGCGCCGCCCCTCCATCGTGCCGTCGTTGACCGCGATGCCACCGACGCGGAAGTCCTCCGAGAACTCGGGGTCCTCGATCTCGTCGGGGCCGAACCACTGCTTCTTGACGTCCGCGTCTGCGAAGGCGGCCCACACCCGGTCGACGGGTGCGGCGTAGTCGCGTTCGAGGACGAAGGTGGCGTGCGTCTGGGTGCGGGGCTCCGTGGTGGCCATGTCAGTTCTCCTGGATGGTGTCGTCGGCGGCGAGGAGGTCTCCGAGCCGGTCGAGCTGTCGTTCGGCGGGCAGTCGTTGGCCGCTGAGCCACTCGCTGCCGACCGCGAGCGCGTCCGGGGCGAGCTGGTAGGTGCGCACCCGACCGACCTTCTCCGACGAGACGATCCCAGCGTCCTGGAGCACCGCGAGGTGCTGGAGGACGGCTGGCATCGACATCGCGAAGGGCCGGGCGAGCTCACTCACCGACGCGGGGCCGTGCACCAGGCGTTCGACCATGGCGCGACGGGTCCCGTCGGCGAGTGCGTGGAACATCGTGTCCAGATGTTCCTGATACTTAATCACTTGCTTAAGTATTATTGGATCCGCGCATCTGTCAACCCTCGACCGATACCGTGACCTCCATGACGGCCATCAAGAGCCCCTGGCTCCTCGCGTTCGGGATCGCCTCCGCGGTGCACCTGGTGCTGCTCGGCGCCGGCGCCGAGCCGTGGGACAGCATCACCAAGTGCCTCATCGCTCCCCTGCTGCTGGGCTGGGTCGTCGAGCAGAAGGGGCCGCGCCTGCTGGTCGTCGCCCTGACCTTCTGCTTCTTCGGCGACCTGTTCCTGGAGATCGAGGACCTGTTCATCGTCGGCATGGCGGCCTTCGCCGCCGGCCACGTCGCGTTCATCACCTTCTTCGTGCAGCGCGGCGCGCTCGACCGGTTGAGGGCTCGGCCGCTGATCGTGGTCGTCTACGTCGCCGCCGCGATCGGGATGGTCGCCTGGTGCTGGGGCGGCCTCGAGCCGGGACTCAAGCCGGCGATCCCCGTGTATGCCGCTCTGCTCGTCGGCACCGCCGCGACGTCCCTGGCCTCCGACACCCGCGCCGGCGTCGGAGGGGCGCTCTTCCTCGTCTCCGACGGCATCATCGCCCTGTCGGAGGCGGGTCGCATCGACCAGGACGCCACCGCGACGGGGATGGCCATCATGGTGCTCTACATCCTCGCGATCTTCTTCCTCACATCCGGCATCCTGCAGCGGGAGGGGCGCACCCGGGCCGCGGGAGCCGGGTTCGACCCGACGCAGCGCACCGACTGCTGGCCGCGGGTCCCTGCGCAGAAGTCGGACGGCTGAGTGTCCTCTCGACAGGCTCGAGGAGCGGGTGCGCCGGGCCGAGGAGCGGGTGGGGCGGACCGTACGTACCGCGTCGTCATCTCGATCTTCGGCATCGTGTTCCGGCTCATGGGCTATCGCTTCGACGTGCGGGGCATGCAGCACATCCCGACCGAGGGTCCCGGAGTCGTCGCGGGCAACCACATCGGCTTCCTCGACTTCACGTTCATCGGCTACGCGGCCCGACCGCGTGGGCGGCGCATCCGGTTCATGGCGAAGCGGTCGGTGTTCGAGCTGCCGGTCGTCGGCCGGCTCATGCGGGCGATGCGACACATCCCGGTCGACCGCAAGAGCGGCTGGTCGGCGGCACGGCAGGGGCTGGACCTGGTCCGTGAGGGCGAGCTCATCGGCGTCTTCCCGGAGGCGACGATCAGCCGGTCGTGGCTCCTCAAGCCGTTCCGGCGCGGGGCTGCGGGCATCGCCCATCACCACGGCGTGCCGCTGATCCCGGTCGTGGTGTGGGGCGGTCACCGCGTGCTGACGGTTGACGGCCACCGCACGCTCCGCCGACGAGTGCCGATCACGATCAACGTCGGCGAACCCCTCCAGGCCGCCGATGACGAGACCGTCGACGAGCTGTCGACTCGCCTGCACCACAGCATGGAACGACTGCTGGCGGAGGCGATCGACACCTACCCCGACGTCCCCCGCGACGACGCAGACCGCTGGTGGCTGCCCCACGACCGCGGCGGCAGCGCACCGGACCCCGAGACCGCCGCGATGCTCGACCGCGAGGCAGTTGCCCGCATCGGGGATACGTTCGAGTAGTACGCACGACCATCCAGGCCACGGGAGGCCCCATGACGTACGACTCCACGACCCAGGTCACCGTCGGCGACCTGACATTCGACGTCCGGTTCGCCGGGCCCGAGGACGGCGACCCGATCATCCTGCTGCACGGCTTCCCCGAGACCTCGCTGTCGTGGAACCAGGTCGCTCCGCGCCTGGCCGAGGAAGGCCTGCGTGTCATCGCCTTCGACCAGCGCGGCTACTCCCCCGGCGCCCGTCCGGAGGGTGTCGAGGCCTACACGACCGACCTGCTGACGGCGGACGTGCTCGGCGTCGCCGACGCGCTGGGAATCGACACGTTCCACGTCGTCGGTCACGACTGGGGCGCGGTCGTCGCCTGGCTCGTCGCGACCCACCACCCGGAGCGGGTCCGCTCGCTCACCGCCGTGTCGGTCCCGCACCTGGCGGCCTACAACGCTGCTCTGCGCGACGACCCCGACCAGCGCGAGAAGGGCTCGTACATCAAGCTGTTCCGCCAGCCGGGCAAGGCCGAGGACCTGCTGCTCGCCGACGGGGCGCGCCGCCTGACCGCGATGTACGGCGACGCCGTGCCGATCGCCCTGGTCGTGCGGTACGTCGCCCAGCTCGCGGAGCCGGGCGCCCTGACCGCGGCCCTCAACTGGTACCGCGCGATGGGCGCCGACCTCGCGACGACGCCCACCACGCGGGTGCCCACGTCGTTCGTGTGGGGCGAGCACGACATGGCGATCGGACGCGTGCCGGCCGAGGCCTGCGGCGACCACGTCGACGCCGACTTCCGCTTCGTCGAGCTGACCGGCATCGGTCACTGGATCCCCGAGCAGGCTCCTGACTCGCTGGCCGAGGCGATCCTCGTCCGCGTGGGCACCTAGGGAACGATCAGCCCGTGCGCTGCAGCGCCACCTGTGCGAGAGGCCATCCCAGTGGGTCGTCCAGGCTGCGACCGGCCGTGCGGGCGTAAGCGTTCCAGTCGTCGGCGCGATCGGCGAACCATCCACGCTGTCGCTCCATCAGGTCGGCCAGCGTGCCGGCCGCGACCGACGGGTGACGCCTGCCGATCTCGCAGGCGATCTCGCGCGCGGCCCGCGCGTCGGCCGTGGCGTCGTGGGCGTTGTCGAGCGGGACCGAGTAGTAGGCGGAGACGTCGATGAGCCGGCGGGGGCCCAGTCCGCCGCGCTCGATGCCCCAGTCGATGACGTAGGGGTCGACGACCAGCAGACGGGACCAGTCGGGCTGGGCTACGCCATGGCGGTCGGCCTCGGCGCGCAGCATCGTGAGGTCGTAGGCGGCGTTGAAGACGACCAGGCCGACGCCGCGGTCGACGAGGTCCTGCACCCAGGCGACGACGGCCGTGATGGCCTCGTGCGGCCCCGGTGCTCCGGCGAGCGCCTCGGCGGTGAGCCCGTGGACGGCGGCGGACGCCAGCGGGATCTCGACACCGGCGTCGACCAGGCCCGACATGTCGACGCCGCGGTCGCCGAGCAGGGCGTAGCTGAGCACCCGATCGGTCAGCGGATCGATGCCGGTGGTCTCGAAGTCGAGCGACGCCAGTGGAGCGTGGTGCCATCCGGGATGCTCGCCCCGCGGGGGCGGGATCGGCGAGCACGACAGGCAGATCGTCCGCCAGCTGCCCGGCACACCGACCAGCTGCCCGGCCTCGATCGCCACCGCGGTGCCGCACTCGGCACACGCTCCTGCATATCTGTTGGTCCTCACTGATGCCTCCTGGCGTTCACGCTAGTCGGCACCCCCGACAGGTTCGATGCGCGACACACAACTGGTACGGTCGTACCAGTTCATCGGGAGGTAGGACATGCGCAGGACCTCGTTCGACGGTGCGACCGTCGTCATCACCGGAGCCGGCAGCGGCATCGGGCGCGCTGCGGCCCTCCAGGCCGCCGCCAAGGGCGCACGACTCGTGCTCACCGACGTCAACGCCGCCGGCCTCGACGACACCGTGGCCGCCGTCGTCGGCCATGTCGTGCACCACGAGGCCCTCGACGTCTCCGACGAGGACGCCGTCGCCGCGTTCGCGCACCGGGCCCTCGACCGGGGACCGGTCGACATCGTCATGAACGTCGCCGGCATCTCGACCTGGGGCCGCATCCAGGACCTGCACTCGCAGCACTGGCGCGACTGCATCGAGATCGACCTGATGGGCCCGATCCACGTCATGTCGGGGTTCATCCCGGCCATGATCGAGGCCGGCACCGGCGGGCACGTCGTCAACGTGTCGTCGGCCGCGGGGCTGTTCGGCCTACCGATCCACGCCCCCTACAGCGCTGCCAAGTTCGGGCTCCGCGGCGTCAGCGAGGTGCTGCGGTTCGACCTCGAGCAGCACGACATCGGCGTCACCGTCGTGTGCCCGGGCGCCGTCAAGACGCCGCTCGTCGGCACCGTCAACATCGTCGGCGTCGACCGCAAGCACCCCGCCCTGCAGAAGGCGGTCGCCGAGTTCGAGGCACACGCGGTCAGCCCGGAGAGCGCCGCCGCCTCGATGATCCGCGGGGTCGAGAAGGGCACCTACCTCGTCTTCACCTCCCGCGACATCCGCATCGGCCACTACGCCCAGCGGTTCGCCCCGTGGGCGTACGAGCGGGCGATGCGCGGGCTCAACCGCAAGTTCACGCGCATCCTCAGCACCGTCGAGGCGTCCCACAAGGTCTGATCCGGCTCACTCGTCGAGACCCGGTACGGTCGGCGCATGCGTCGAACGTTCGTGGTCGTGGTCTCGTGCCTGCTGCTGAGCGCTTGCGGGTCGTCCGACTCCGGCCCGATCAGCTCCGCGGACCTGTCCCGGCAGCAGTCCGCCGCCGATGACGTCGCCCGCACGGTCGTCGCTGCCCTCGCCGATGACATGGGCGCGACCCTACCGACGGCGGACAGCCTCGGCCGGGGACTGTATGCGGGCTGCGACGGCGGTGACCCGGACGAGGCGTCGTACTTCGTCGACACGTTCGTCACGTACGACGTCCGTCCACCGGAGCAGGCGAGCACCGAGGTCACGGCCGCACTGACGGCAGCAGGGCTGGAGGTCAGCGGCATCGGCACGACAGCTGGCACAAGCCTGAGGTCGGGCGATGTCACGATCGACCTGTCCTCCCAGGAGAAGGGCGGCGGATCGGCGGGCCAGAACATCTTCGTCAGCACCGGGTGCCTCGCGATCGGCCAGAAGGCCATCGCCGCCTTCAACGCCGGCAACGGTCGCGCCGTCGCCCCCTGACCGGTACGTTCTGCGCATGCGTCGAGCGCTCGTGCTGCTGGTGACGGCCGTGTCGCTCACAGGCTGCGGCGGCGCTGCCGACCGCTCCGAGTTCACCCGGCTGCAAGACGAGGTCGACTCGGCAGCCCGCATCACCGCCATCACGGTCTCCGAGGCGCTCACCGGCACGCTGCCGGCCGGGACCCTTCTCGGGACTGGGCGATCTGAGAGGTGCGACGGTGGTGCGTCCTACTCCGTCGCCACGACCGTGATCCACGCGCCGATGGACGCCGTCGCGTCCCTGCGGCAGGTGGCCACGGAGGTCGAGCGGGAGGGCTACACCACGGTCATCGACACGAAGGACGCCGTCGTCCGCGCCGACGTCGGCGACGTGACGGCCGAGATCCGCGAGACGGGTGCCGGCGACGACCCCTCCGCCCACGAGATCGTCGTGAGCACCGGGTGCGTCGACGTCGACCCGGACCTGGCTGCCGAGCTGGTGCAGGAGCCCGTCCGCGACGTCAAGCGGTGACGCCCTGCGGACACCCGCCTTGCGTCATGACAACTGAGGTCCCCGACCTTCGACTGCTATGCCCCAGGGCGGCGTGCGGAGGCGGCGGCGAGGGCTCGGAACAGGCCGTCGTCGTCGGTCGTCTCGGGATGCCACTGGACGGCCAGCCGGAACGGATGTGCCGGGTCCTCCATCGCCTCCAACGTGCCGTCGGGCGCCCGGGCGGCCGGCACGAACCCGGGGTGGTCGCGAACGGCCTGGTGGTGGTGGCACCGCACCGACACATGGTCACCGATCGCCGCCGCCACCCGTGTCCCGGCCAGCACGTCGACCGCGACCAGGCCGAACTCCGCGCCGCCCGGCGAGTGGGCGTCGCCGCCCACCAGGTCGGGCACGTGCTGGTCGAGCGATCCGCCGGCCTGGACGGCCATGACCTGCATGCCGCGGCAGATGCCGAGGACCGGGAGGGCCGCGGGCGCTGTCGCCAGCAGCGCGAGCTCCCAGGCGTCCCGGTCGTCCCGCCAGTGCGCCGTCCGCTCGTGCGGCTCCGCACCGTATCGCGACGGCTCGACGTCCGCCCCACCGGAGATCACCAAGCCGTCGAGCCGCGCGACGACCGATGCCGCACCGTCCGGATCGCCGGGCGGGAGCAGCACGGGCACGCCACCGGCCCGCTCGATCGACCGGGAATAGCCGGCCGGCAGCACGTCGGCCACCTCGTCCCAGACCCCCCACCGGCTCTGCTCCCGATACGTCGAGATACCGATGAGAGGACGCATCACAGCACGGTCACTCACATCCGGCTCCGTCACATCGGGGTGACGTAGGCCCCGGAGATGCCACCGTCGACGAGGAAGGTCGACGCCGTGATGAAGCTCGACTCGTCCGAGGCCAGGAACAGGACGGCATTCGCCATCTCGACCGGCTCGGCAAAGCGCCCCACCGGGACGTGCACCAGACGCCGGGCGGCCCGCTCGGGGTCGCTCGCGAAGAGCTCCTGCAGCAGGGGTGTGTTGACCGGTCCGGGGCACAGCGCGTTGACGCGGATGCCTTCGCGGGCGAACTGCACGCCGAGCTCCCGTGACATCGACAGGACACCGCCCTTGGAGGCCGAGTAGGAGATCTGCGACGTGGCGGCTCCCATGACCGCGACGAACGAGGCCGTGTTGATGATCGAGCCGGACTTCTGCTCGAGCATGTAGGGCAGCGCCGCCTTGCAGCACAGGTAGACGCTCGTCAGGTTGACGTCCTGCACCCGCTTCCACGCCTCGAGGTCGGTGTCGAGGATCGAGTCGTCCTCCGGCGGGCTGATGCCGGCATTGTTGAAGGCGATGTCGACCGAGCCGTAGGTGTCCTTCGCGGTCTTGAACAGCGCGTCGACGGCGTCCTTGTCGGTGACGTCGACGTGCACGTACGTGCCACCGATCTCCGCCGCGATCTCGGTGCCCTTGGCGTCGTCGAGGTCACCGATGACGACGTTGGCGCCCTCTTCGGCGAAGCGCCGGACGGTCGCCAGACCGATGCCGGATGCTCCGCCCGTGACGACGGCTGTCTTGCCCTGAATACGTCCTGCCATGATGGGGTTCTCCCGATCTAGTCGTTGCTGATGAAGATGTTCTTGACCTCGGTGAACGAGTGCGGGGCGTCGGGGCCCAGCTCACGGCCGATGCCGGACTGCTTGAAGCCACCGAACGGCGTCCAGTAGCGCACCGACGAGTGGGAGTTGACACTCAGCGCGCCCGCCTCGACGGCCCGGGAGACCCGCAGCGCCCGCCCGACGTCGCGCGTGAAGATGGATCCGGAGAGGCCGAACTCGGTGTCGTTGGCCAGGTGGACGGCATGTGCCTCGTCATCGAACGGCATGACGGCGACGACCGGGCCGAAGATCTCTTCGCGCCAGATCGGCAGCTGCGGATCATCGGCGAGGACGACGGTCGGCGCGAACCAGTAGCCAGGTCCGTCCGGCTTGGATCCAGCGAACGCGACCTCCGTGGCGTCCACGTGGCCCGCGACGGTGGCGTGCTGGGCCGCCGAGATCAGCGGCCCCATCTCGCTGGACCGGTCGGACGGGTCAAGCACCCTGATGCCCTTGACCGCCGGCTCGAGCAGCGACACGAACTCGTCGTAGGCCGAGCGCTCGACGAGGATGCGCGAGCGGGCACAGCAGTCCTGGCCCGCGTTGTCGAAGACCGCTGACGGCGCGGAGGCGGC
Source organism: Aeromicrobium sp. (assembly GCA_046598255.1). Lineage (GTDB taxonomy): Bacteria > Actinomycetota > Actinomycetes > Propionibacteriales > Nocardioidaceae > Aeromicrobium. The sequence continues at coordinate 15,178 of JBKJIW010000005.1, forward strand.
TGCCCTCGCGAGGTCGGAGTCAGCGAACACGATGTTGGCACTCTTGCCGCCGAGCTCGAGGGTCACCCGCTTCACCTGGTCGGCGCAGCCCGCCATGATCTTCTTGCCGACGGCCGTCGACCCGGTGAAGCAGACCTTGCGGACGGCGGGGTGCGTCACGAACCGCTCACCCACGACGTCGCCGCGGCCGGGGACGACGGTGAAGACGCCCTCGGGGATGCCTGCCTCGAGGGCCAGCTCGCCGAGCCGGATGGCCGTCAACGGGGTCAGCTCCGCCGGCTTGAGGACGACGGTGTTGCCGGCGGCCAGCGCCGGCGCGAACCCCCAGCCGGCGATGGGCATCGGGAAGTTCCACGGCACGATGATGCCCACGACGCCGAGCGGCTCGTGGAACGTCACGTCGATGCCGCCGGCCACCGGGATCTGGTGCCCGGTCAATCGTTCGGGGGCGGCCGAGTAGTAGTTGAGGACGTCGCGGACGTTGCCCGCCTCCCACGTGGCGTTGCCCCACGTGTGACCGGAGTTCCGGACCTCGAGCTCGGCTAGCTCCTCGATGTGCTCGTCGACGAGGGTGGCGAACCGGCGCAGCAGCCGGGCCTTCTCGCCCGGTGCGACGTCGCGCCACGACGGGAACGCCGCAGCAGCCCGCTCGATCGCCGCATCGGTCGCCGCCAGGTCGGCCATCTCGATCTCGGCAACCGCCAGCTCGGTGGCCGGGTTCACAACGGTGTACGTGGTCATGCAGATCCTTACATTCTCTCGAAGCCGCGGCGCAGCTCCCAGTCGGTGACGGCTGCGTCGAACGCCTTCAGCTCGACGTCGGCCATGGTCGAGTAGTGGTCGACGACCTCGTCGCCCAGCACCGCCCGCGCGATGGCGGAGCCGTGGAACGCGTCCCGCGCCTCGCGCAGGGTCGTCGGGACCTTGGGCTTGCCCGAGGCGTACGCGTTGCCGGTCTGCTCGGGCTCGAGCTCGAGCTGGTGCTCGATGCCGTAGAGGCCGCCCCCCAGCATCGCGGCCAGGGCGAGGTACGGATTGGCGTCGCCGCCGGGCACCCGGTTCTCGAGGCGGGCGCTGGGTCCGTGACCCACGAGACGGACGGCGCAGGTGCGGTTGTCGAGCCCCCAGGCGATCGTCGTCGGCGCGAACGATCCGTCGGCGAAGCGCTTGTACGAGTTGATGTTGGGCGCGTAGAGCAGCGTGAAGTCACGCATCGTGGCAAGGATGCCGGCGATGAACTGGTCGTAGACGGTCGAGCGCGCGCCATCCTCCCAGAAGGCCAGGCCGCCGTCTGCTCCGCGGAGCGACAGGTGGATGTGGCAGGAGTTGCCCTCGCGCTCGTCGTACTTGGCCATGAACGTCAGCGCCTTGCCATGCTGAGACGCGATCTCCTTGGCCGCCGTCTTGTAGACCGCGTGGTTGTCCGCCGTCACGACGACGTCGTCGTAGAGGAAGCCGATCTCGTGCTGCCCGAAGTTGCACTCCCCCTTGGCACCCTCGACGTTCATCCCCGCGGCGTACATCGTGTTGCGGATCTCGCGCAGCAGCGGCTCGACCCGGGTTGTGCCGACGATGGAGTAGTCGACGTTGTACTGGTTGGCCGCCGGGAGCCCTTGGTAGTTGTCGCGCCAGGCCTGCTCGTAGGTCGTGTCGAACAGGATGAACTCGAGCTCCGTGCCGGCGAGCGCGACGTAGCCCGCCTCGGCCGCCTTGTCGACCTGCGCCTGCAGGATCGTCCGGGGTGACTGGACGACCGGTGTGTGGTCGAGCCACACCAGATCGCACTGGATCATCACCGTCGCCGGCAGGTGCTCGAGGCGGCGGATCGTGCCGAAGTCGAGGGCGAACTCCATGTCGCCGTAGCCCTTCTCCCACGAGCTCATGGCGTAGCCGTCGACCGTGTTCATGTCGACGTCGACGCTCAACAGGTAGTTGCAGCCCTCGGTGCCCTGGTCGACCACGACGTCGAGGAAGTAGTGACCGTGCAGCCGCTTGCCCTGCAACCGCCCCTGCATGTCGGTGAACGCCACGATGACCGTGTCGACGGTGTCCTCGAGGATCTGCACACGCAGCTGTTCGAGGCTGAGGAGGTTCTTGTGGCGGCTGGTCATGTGGTCGTCCCCTTCACATCAGGCCCCTGAGCAGCGCGGCCGTGTCATCACAGTGGCTCTCCATCGTGCGTCGCGCCTTGGAGCCGTCGCCTGCGAGGATCGCGCGGGCGATGGCCTCGTGCTGGCGGCGCGAGTGGTCGATGTTGCGGTCCAGCACCGGGATGCTGTCGAGCATGTCGTGCAGGCAGACCTGGACATGGGTGACGGCATCGATCAGCATCGTCGATCCCGAGAGCGCGGCGATCGCGAGGTGGAACTGGGAGTCGGCCTGGCGGTGCAGCGCCTTGGTCGACGCGCGGTTGACCTTGTCGAGGGCGGCTTGCAGCATCGCCGTCTGGCCCGGCTCGAGGTCCTTGCCGGCGGCGGCCAGCGCTGCGCCGGGCTCGACGATGCGCCGGAAGTCGAGCGCGTCGAGCAGCTCGTCACGGGGGCGGGCGAGCACCGACGACGTGCCCGGCTCGCCCGGTCGGAAGTCGACGACGGTGCCGCCGCCCCGTCCGCGGCGGGTGACCACGAGACCTGCCTCGCGGAGCGCGGCGATGGCCTCGCGCAGCGTCGCGCGGGAGACCCCCATGCGTTCGGCGAGCTCACGCTCGGGAGGCAGCATGCTGCCGTGCTCGTGGACGCCGAGCCGGATCGACGTGGCCAGTCGCTCGACGCACGCCTCGAAGGCATGGTGCCCGCGGACCGGTCGCAGGACGGCGTCGGCGAGGGGCGCGGAGTCCAGGAGCTCGGTCACCATCACCCTCCTCGAATATGGTCTGGTTCCGAACCTTATCGCCGGGGAGGGTGTCTGTCCACGGCCTCAGCCCGGACGGACGCTCGTCCCGTCGGGATCGTGCAACGGCCTCAACGACACCCGCACCGCGACCCGTCGGCCACCGACGTCGAGCTCGTACGCGCCGCCGCGGACGAACGCCGCCGTCGCGACGTCGCCCGCCGGAGCGGCGACCCAGGCCAGACCTACCCCGCAGCCGAGCGTTCCCGCCCACGCCGCCGACGTCGCCTGCCCGACCGGCACGCCGTCGCGCAGCAACAGCTCACCGCCCCACGGGACGACGTCGGGATCCTCGAGCGCGAACGAGACCAGCCGCCGCGTCGGACCCGCGGCCCTCGCCTTCTCGACCGCCGCCCGCCCCAGGAAGTCGATGTCGGTGTCGAGCTTGCAGGTGAACGTCAGCCCCGCCTCGACCGGGGTGACGTCGGGCGTCAGCTCCCTGCCGAAGGCGCGGTAGCCCTTCTCCAGCCGCATCGCCTCGATCGCGTAGTAGCCCGCGTCGACCACGCCGAGGTCTGCGCCGGCCGCCGCGAGGGCGTCGTACAGTGCGAGCGCATGGGCGTTCGGGACGTACAGCTCCCAGCCCAGCTCGCCGACGTACGTGATGCGGGTGGCCCGCACGAGGACGCCGGCGAGGGTCACCTCGCGGCTGTCGCCGAACGCGAAGACGCGCTCGTCGAAGACCCCGCCGCCGGACGCGACGTCCGTCAGCCGGGAGAGCAATTCGCGCGAGCGCGGCCCCATCACCCCGAGGACCGAGAGCCGCGAGGTAACGTCGACGACCTGCGCGTCGAGCCCGTCGGGGACGTGCCGGCGGATCCAGTCCTGGTCCCGCTCCGTGGTGGCCGAGCTCGCGACGAGGAAGAACTCGTCGTCCGCGACCCTCGTGACCGTCAGGTCGGACTCGTAGCCGCCCCGCTCGTTGAGCAGCGCCGTGTAGACGGCCCGGTCGGGCGCGACCGCGACGTCGTTGCCGCAGATCCACTGCAGCGCCGCCTCCGCGTCCGCACCGTGCACGACGTACTTCGAGAACGACGTCTGGTCGAAGACCGCCACCGCCTCACGGCAGGACATCTGCTCAGCCACAGACCACGGCACCCAGTTCTGCCGTCCCCACGAGTAGGCGAGCGACGGGTCCTCGCCGGGCGGCGCGAAGAAGTTGGCACGCTCCCAACCCATCTTGCTGCCGAAGCCCGCGTTCGCCGCCACGAGGCGCTCATGGAACGGCGACGTCCTGAGCGGCCGTGCGGTGTCGTACTCGCGATTGGGCCACGGTACGGCGTAGTGCAGACCGAGCACCTCGGTGACCCGATCGCGCAGGTAGCCCTTGTCGTTCTGGAACGGCGCGAACCGGCGGATGTCGACCGCGAGCAGGTCCGTCGTCGGCTCCCCCTCGAGGATCCACTCCGCCAGGGCCCGACCCGCCCCGCCGGCGGAGGCGATCCCGACCGAGTTGAAGCCTGCACCGACGAAGAAGCCCCGCACGGACGGTGCCTCGCCGAGGATGAACTGGTTGTCGGGCGTGAAGCTCTCCGGGCCGTTGTAGAACTTCCGGATGCCGACGTCGCCCAGCACCGGGATGCGTTCGATCGCGGAGTCCATCAGCACCTGGAAGTGGTCCCAGTCCTCGTCGAGGAGCTGGAACTCGAACGGGTGCGGGATCTGGTCGGGCGACACCCACGGCTTGGCCTCGGGCTCGAAGCCGCCGACGACCAGCCCACCGACCTCCTCCTTGAAGTAGGTGTAGCCATCGGGGTCGCGCAGGATCGGCAGATCAGGACGCACGCCCTCGATCTGGTCGGTCACGACGTAGAAGTGCTCGGCAGAGTGCAGCGGCACCGCGACCCCGATCTGCGCGGCGATCTGGTGTGCCCATTGACCGGCGCAGTTGACGACGACCTCGGCCTCGATGTCGCCCTGGTCCGTCCGCACCCCCGTGACGGCGCCGTCGGTGACGAGCACCTCGGTGACCCGGACGTGCTCGACGAGCGTGGCACCGCGGGTGCGGGCGCCCCGCGCGAGCGCCTGGGTGAGGTCGGTGGGGTTGGCCGTGCCGTCGCCCGGCAGCCAGATGCCGCCGACGAGGTCGCCGGTCTCGAGCAGCGGGTAGCGCTCGAGCGCCTGGTCGGGGGTGAGCAGCTGGCACTCCAGGTCGTACGCCACGGCGGTCGCGGCCGTGCGGCGAAGCTGCTCCATCCGGTCCTCGGTGCGGGCGACCGTGACGCCGCCGCACCGCTTGAACCCCGAGCTCAGGCCGACCTCGTCCTCGAGCTGCTCGTAGAGGGAGGCGCTGTACTGCACCAGTGTCGTGCCGCTCTGGGTGGCGCGGAGCTGGCCGACGAGTCCCGCCGCGTGCCACGTCGTGCCGCACGAGAGCTCACCCTGCTCGAGCAGGACGACGTCGCTCTCACCGTTCCTGGTCAGGTGGTAGGCGACGCTCGCTCCGACGACACCGCCACCGACGATGACGATCCTGGCCCTGCTCGGGATCGTCATGCCGCTCCTGCCGTCTCGAGCCACGTGTCGAAGCGGGGCGACCGGAAGTCGGCGACCGCCTTGTCGAACCGCTCCTGCCCCCAGCCGCGGTAGTCGAAGTCGACGGTCGACGACGACGCCTGGATGAAGCCCCACAGCGCCCAGCCGTAGCGGGAGACCGTGGCCTGCAACCGCGCCCGCGCGACGAGTGCCGGAGCCTCCCGCCCCACGTAGGCCGTCACCATCTCGATGAGGTGGTCGTCGTCGAGGTCGCACTCGGTCCAGGTGTTGCCGAGCTCGAAGTAGGCGTCGTTGTTGCCGGCGTAATCGTAGTCGATCAGCCAGATCCGTTCGCCGTCGTCGACGATGTTGCCGGCCAGCAGGTCGTTGTTGCACGGCACCGTCGGCAGCGGGTGGGCCTCGAGAACGCGGCGGATGCGATCGAACGGCGCCGCGTACGAGAGGTAGTCGTCGGGGATCCGGAACGACCGCTCCTGGCAGGTCCGGAGGTAGGTGGGCTGCCGCACGAACATGTCGAAGTCGTTGACGAAGCGCGGGCCCGCGTGCAGCAGGCGCATCGCCGCTGCGACCCGCGCGAGCACGCCGGGCCCCCGCAGGTCCGCGTTGTCATAGCTGTGACCCCCGACGAACCCGATCACCAGCAGACCCAGGTCGGGGCGGTAGTCGACGAACGGGGCCCCGGCACCGGACGCCTCGGCGGCCCGGGTGTTGAACGACTCCGCGTCGCGGTCGATCCCGAGCAGGGACGTGTCACCCCGGCTCAGCCGCACGACGTGGACGCCTCCGGGCGTCGCGACCTTGATGTTCTGGTTGGTCAGGCCACCCGGGAGGTCCTCGACGGTGCGCGGCTGCGACGCGAGCGACGGGACCAGGTCGAACAGGTCATTGAGCGCCGCGAGGTCCGCCATGTCGAGAGCGTAGTCGCGACCGCTCTTTAAGGTCTAGACCCATCCCGATCGAGACCGGTGTGCAAGGTGATGCGCGTGCGGTCGGAGCGGTAGCGGTCGCGGGCGAACTCGACGGGTTGACCCGAGGCCGCCAGGGCCTTGCGGGTCACCAGCATCAGCGCCGATCCGGGCTCGATGCCCAGTAGCCTCGCGTGCTCGCCCGACGAGATCTCCGGCTCGAGCCACTCCTGCGCCGTCTGCGGGGCCAGGTCGTAGAACCGGGCCATCAACCCGTACAGCGAGGAAACGAGGTTGCGCTCGAGCAACCCCGGGAACAGGTGCGCCGGCAGGTAGGTCTCCTCGAGAGCGAGCGGCTGACGGCGCGCCGAGCGCACCCGCACGATCTCGAGGACCTGCAGGCCCCGGGCCAGCTCGAGGCCGTCGACCACCTCCGGGGAGGCGTCCACGACGCCCGCCCGCACGACCCGGGCTCCGGCGCGGACGTTGGCCCGCTTCATCTGCTCGGTGAACCCGGGCAGCCCGGTCAGGTCGACGGACACCCGGGGCTCGCGGATGAAGTTGCCGCCCGATCGTCCGCGCCTGCGCTCCAGCCAGCCTCGTGCCTCCAGCGAGCCGAGGGCCTGCCGAAGCGTCATCCGGCTGACGCCGATCGAGGCGGCGAGCTCCTCCTCGGGCGGGAGCTTGTCGTCGACACGGACGTGACCCGAGGTGATGCGGTCGAGCAGCCACGATGCGATCCGGGCGTGTGAGGGCTCGTCGGTCGACGTCGCCAGATCCGGCTTGCCGGCCAGCGCCTCGTCCTCGACGTCCAGGGTCCTCACACGCCCGACCGTACCGAAGGACGGTCAGTGTCCTGGACCACTCAGTCCTTGAACGCCTCCGTCACGGCCGTGTCGATCGTGTGCTTCGGACCGGTGAACCACTTCTTGGCCGACAGGTGCCACCACAGCGTCAGCGCGATGAGCGTGCCACCGGTCAGGATCGGCGCGTAGTTGACGAACTTCCACGAGAAGTCGTCGTTCCACGGCACGGCCGCCGGCGTGAACGGCAGGACGAAGTAGACCGAGATGATCACGATCTCCGCGACCGCCACGAGGTTCATCCACTTGTACTTCGCGCCGTTGTTCCAGCTGCCCGGCACGAAGGCGTCGCCCATCTTCCAGCGCAGGAAGATGGGGATCATGAACGCCAGGTAGAGCCCGATGACCGCGACCGACACGACGGCGTAGAACGCGATCGGCACCGGCACGCCGTTGATGTCGACCTCGATGAGCGCCGGCAGGGTGATGATCGCGCCGATCACCGCGACGAAGACGACCGCGTTGGCCGGGACCTTGGCCGCCGTGACCTTCGACCAGATGCCCGATCCGGGGATCGCTCCGTCACGGCTGAACGCGAACGTCATCCGTGAGGCACTGGTCAGGCAGGCGATCGTGCAGAAGAACTGGCCGGCGACCGAGATGGCGAGCACCGTGACGTGCCAGCCCTGCCCCAGCGCCTGCCCGAAGATCAGGTCGACGCCGCCGCCACCGGCGGTGACGGCGTCCTTGTCCTGGACCGCGAAGAGGAAGGCCAGCAGCAGGATCCAGCCACCGATCGCGGAATACGCGATCGAGCGCCAGATGCCCTTGGCCGCCGCTTCCGACGCCCCCTGGGTCTCCTCCGACAGGTGGGCGGAGGCGTCGTACCCCGTGATGGTGTACTGGGTCAGCAGGAAGCCGAGCGGGAGCACCAGGAACCAGTAGGTCCCGTTGTTCATCGCGCCCTCGGCATAGCCGGAGTTGTTGACCTTGCCGCCGAAGACCTCGCCGATGGCGAGGTGCGTCTTGGGGACGATCGCGAGGATCAGGACGATGATCGCGACGCCACCGACGTGCCACCACACCGAGATGTTGTTGACGACGGCCAGCAGGTGGCCGCTGAAGATGTTGAGCAGGGCGGCGATGGCCACGATGACGATGAACATCACGAAGACCCGCTTCAGGCTGTAGTCCTCCGCCCAGCCGGTGCTCAGGGTGCCCAGCGTCAGGTCGAGGAAGGTCGCACAGCCGTACGCCACCGAGGCCGTGACGGCGAGCAGGCCGATCAGGTTGAGCCAGCCGGTGAAGAAGCCCGCTGCCGGACCGCCCATCTTGGACGCCCACCAGTAGATGCCGCCGGAGGTCGGGTAGGCCGAGACCAGCTCCGACATCGTGAACCCGATGATGAGGATGAAGATCGAGATGACCGGCCATCCCCACGCGATGGCGACAGGGCCGCCGTTGTTCCAGGCCTGGCCGAACGTCGTGAAGCAACCGGCCAGGATCGAGATGATGGAGAAGGAGATCGCGAAGTTGGAGAAGCTCGACCAGGATCGATTCAGCTCCTGCTTGTAGCCAAGACTGGCGAGATGCTTTTCGTCGTCGGTGAGTTGATCTGCCATGGGATGCACCACTCTCGGAAGAAGTTGCTGCATGCTAGCGCGGCGCCACCGAATGCCTCTAGACCTTTTCGCTCCTGATTCACGAGTTAACGCGACGGAAATCGCAACGAGGCGGGTCGTTCCCAGCGGGATCCGTTGAAACCGGCGGATCCGGCGCTGCGGCCCAGGCATGCAGGGAGCGGACGCGACCGCGCGGAATGCTCGACGCTCGACTGGGCGCGGGGCAGGTCGGATCAGCGGGAGTCGGCGTCGTCCCGGCCGCGGCGGAGCTCGTCGCGCTCGCCCTTGAGCCGCTTGACCTCGTTGCGGCGCCCCTTGAGCCGCGCGCTGAGCACCGTGAACACGATGACCAGGAACACGCCGACGACGACACCGATCAGGGTCGCGGCACGGAAGCCCGGGGCATCGACGTCGAAGATGCGCTCGCCGGCGTGGGCGGCGTTGCTGTTGCCGGCCACGACCGAGAGCGTCAGCCAGTTGGGAGCGGCGAGGGCGATCGCGACCAGTGCCACGATGCCGCGCCACGTCCAGTTGAAGAAGCCGCGACGCACCTGCACGAGCAGCAGCAGCGGGACCGCCGTGAACACGAACCCGTAGAAGAGGCCCCAGGTCGTGCCGCGGGTGACGCTGCCGTTGACCTGGTCGGCCACGCGCTGCGCCCACCACCGCGGGAAGAAGGCGGCCGACATCAGGTAGGCGACGTACGCGACACCGACGATGACGATCGCCAGGACGATGCGCTTGACGATGGGGTGGGGGCCGGTCGTGGGCTGCTCCCGGATGCGACGCTCGAGGTGGTCGTCCTCGTTCTCGGGGTTGTACGCGGCTGAGCTCTGATCGTTCATGCCACCGCCTCCGTCAGGAACCCACGATACGAAGTCGTCGGCATGAAGGGATCGTCGTTCACTCGCTGGCGCTCGTTCATGAAGACAGCATGGCAGGATGCGGGCCGGTCACCCCAGCGTGGCGCCCAGCGCCCGCCACTCGTCGCCGCCCACGACCCCGTCGGGTGACAGGCCCGCACGGTGCTCGAGCGCTGCGACCGCGGCCGTCGTGATCGGCCCGAACCAGCCGTTGCGGTCGGCGCGCCTCATGCCGAGAGCCGTCTGCAGGATCACGACCTCGGGGCCCACCCCACCGGGCGCGATCGTCGTCGCCGAGAAGTGGGCGACACCGTGGCGGACGGCGCTCGTCCGGTTGAAGCCCGTCACGACGCGCCTCTTGACGCTCGACCTGTCGAGCGACGCCCAGGTCGGCTGGTCGATCGTGCCCGTGGGCGGGAGCTCGTGGGCCCGCTGGTACTTCCGGACGGCCTTCAGGGTCGAGCCGGTGAACCGACCAGTGACCTTGATCTTCAGGAGCTTCTGGGCTCGCTTGACCGCGCTGCCCTTGCTGCCCAGCGCCCGGTTGCCCCACGTCGTCCGGACGAGAGTCGTCGACGGCGCAGGGCACGGCACGGCACGGGGCGTGGCGGTCGGCTGCGCGTACGAGCCCTTGAACCGCACGCACGGCCCGTAGTCGATGGCGCCGACCACGCCGGTCCAGAACGAGGTCGCTCCGCGAGCACCGTTCCAGCTGAACGAGATGTGGACGTGATCGGTGTGACCGGCGCTCGCGCGCCAGCCGGATCGGGCGTTGTAGACGCCCCAGATCTTCTTGTTGTAGATGACGTACATGATGCCGAGACGTCGGGCGTTCACCCCGCCGTCGCGCGTCACCCAGGCCAGGAAGTCGGCAGCGGCCGCCTGCTCCGCGGGCCTGTTGACGTTGACCATCCAGTCCAGCGCACGTCCCTCGCTGTGCTCGGACAACCCCTCGGTGCAGCCGCGGGAGATCCCGCCGCGACCGACGCCATAGGTCCTCAGCAGCAGGTCTCGGAGCATCGTCGGCCCTGCCATGTCGACCGGGCTGCACGAGACCTGCGGCAGGTACGGCGACACCGGGTCGACGTCGACCGGCAGCGGGGCCGGGCCCGTGAGCCCGGTCGGCTGGGCCGGCAGGGCGACCGGAGGCTCCCCCGCGTCCGCGGTCGCCGGCGAGACGCCCGCACAGAGCGCGAGCGCACAGAGCATGATCACGATTCTGCGCATGCGAGGTTCCCTCCCAAGAACAACGACCTCCATGGTGCGCCCCGCGGGTCCGCGCTGTCCCACCAATGGCAGAAGTGACAGGAGGTCACCCCACCTCCGTTAGAATCGCGTGACGCCATGATCGCCCTCATCACGCTCCACTTCATCAGTGCAGCGGGGGCCCCCGTCCTCGTCCGGGCGATCGGCCGCAAGGCCTTCCTGCTCCTGGCCCTCGCGCCGACGATCTCGTTCGCCTGGCTCGTGCCGCACGTCGCCCGCGTCACCGACGGCGGGGCAGCAGGCACGCACGAGCAGCATCTCGCGTGGATCCCGACGATCGGGCTCGACATCGACCTGGTCATCACCCCCTTGAGCGGCGTCCTGTCGCTGCTGGTCACCGGGGTCGGCGCGCTCGTGCTGGTCTACTGCACCTGGTACTTCCGGCCGTCGGACCCGGAGATCTGGCGGTTCTCCGCCGTCCTGACGGCGTTCGCCGGGTCGATGCTGGGGCTCGTCCTGTCCGACAACGTCTACGTGCTCTACATCTTCTGGGAGCTCACGACGGTCCTGTCGTTCCTGCTCATCGGCCACAACCCCGAACGTCGCGCCAACCGCCGGGCCGCGATGAACGCCTTGCTGGTCACGACCTTCGGCGGTCTCGCCATGCTCGTGGGCCTCGTGATGATCGCGCAGGAGGCTGGCAGCCCCCGGATCCAGGAGATCATTGCCGTGCGGCCGTCCGGCACCCTGGTGACGATCGCCGTCCTGCTGATCCTGGTCGGCGCGATCTCCAAGTCGGCGCTCGTGCCGTTCCACTTCTGGCTGCCCGGCGCGATGGCGGCGCCCACCCCGGTGAGCGCGTACCTGCACGCGGCGGCGATGGTCAAGGCCGGCATCTTCCTGGTCGCGCTGCTCGCACCGGCCTTCGCCGACGTGCCCGGCTGGCGCCCGACACTGCTGGTCCTCGGCATCCTGACGATGATCCTCGGCGGGCTGCGGGCGCTGCGGCAGTACGACGTCAAGCTGCTGCTGGCGTACGGCACGGTCAGCCAGCTCGGCTTCCTCGTGGCCATGGTCGGTGCCGGCACCCGGTCGGCCGCGTTCGCCGGCATCGCGCTGGTCTGCGCCCACGGACTGTTCAAGTCGACCCTGTTCCTCGTGGTCGGCATCGTCGACCGTTCGGTCGGCACCCGCGACCTCCGCGAGCTCTCGGGCATGCGGCAGGCGCGGCCGGTGCTGTTCGTCGTCACGCTGGTCGCCGCGGGATCGATGGCCGGCCTGCCACCGTTCTTCGGGTTCACCGCCAAGGAGAGCGGACTCGCGGCCTTCGCCGACCTCGGCGACGATCTCGGATGGAACGGCTGGTTGGTGCTGGCGCTGGTCGGCATCGTCGTCGGCAGCATCCTGACGGTCGCCTACACGGCCCGGTTCGTGTGGGGCATCTTCGCGATCAAGCCCGGCAAGGCGATCTGCCAGCCGAAGGACTTCTCACCGGGGTTCCAGGCCGTACCCGTCGTGCTGGCCGCCTCCACGATCGTCGCCGGACTCGCCGGTCCCTGGCTGACACCGCGTCTCATGTCGTACGCCGAGGAGTTCCCCCTCTCCGCCCACGAGCCGGAGCTCACGCTGTGGCACGGCTTCACGCTGGCCCTCGGGCTCTCGGTCGTCTGCGTCGTCGCCGGCCTCGCGCTGTTCTGGTGGCGCCGCCCGGTCGCGGCCGCCCAGCACGCCGTCGTCGACCGGGTGCGGATGCCCGACGCGGAGCGCAGCTACTACCTCGTCATGCGTGGCGTCGACCGCCTGTCGGTGGAGGTGACCGGTCTGACCCAGCGCGGATCGTTGCCGATCTACCTCGGCGTCATCCTGGTCGTGCTGATCGTGGCGCCGGGCATCGCCCTGGTGCGTGCGTGGGGCGACATCTCGGTCCGCGGTCCCGACAGCAACATCCAGCTCGCCGCGGCCGTGCTCATGGCCGTCGCGGCGATCCTCACGGTCCGCTCCCGACGACGTCTGCGCGCCGTCCTGCTCGTCGGCATCACCGGCTACGGCACGGCGCTGCTCTTCGTGGCGCACGGCGCCCCCGACCTGGCCCTGACCCAGATCCTGGTCGAGACGTTCCTGCTCGTGACGTTCGTGCTGGTGCTGCGCCGGCTCCCGCCCTTCTTCTCTGACCGGCCCTTCAACCTCAGCCGGTGGGTGCGCGTCGGCATCGGCGTCGCCACGGGCACCGTGGTCTCCGGCTTCGCGCTCGTCGCCGCGAACGCCCGCACCTCCGCACCGATCTCCGAGGGCTTCGCCGAACCCGCGGTCGACTACGGCGGAGGCGACAACATCGTCAACGTGACCCTCGTCGACATCCGCGCCTGGGACACCCTGGGCGAGCTGTCGGTGCTGGTCGTCGCCGCCACCGGCATCGCGAGCCTGATCTTCCTCATCACCGACCGGTCGGGACGTCCGCGCCGACCCGTCTTCGCCCACGACGACAGCATCGCCGACGAGACGTCCGGTCGCTGGCTCCGCTCCGCCCGGGCCGTGAAGGACTCCCGCCGCTCGGTCGTGTTCGAGATCGTGACCCGGCTGATCTTCCACACCGTCATCGTGTTCTCGATCTACCTCATGCTGGTCGGCCACAACGAGCCCGGCGGCGGATTCGCCGGCGGGCTGGTCGCGGGCCTCGCGCTGATGATCCGCTACCTCGCCGGCGGACGCGCCGAGCTCGACGAGGCCGCTCCGATCGACGCCGGGGTCGTGCTCGGCATCGGGCTGGCCACCGCGGCGTTGTCCGGCCTGCTGCCCACTCTCCTCGGCGGCGGCGTGCTGCAGAGCGCGATCGTCGACATCCACATCCCCCTCGTCGGCACCCTGCACCTCGTGACGTCGGTCTTCTTCGACATCGGCGTCTACCTCGTCGTGATCGGGCTCGCGCTCGACGTGCTCCGCAGCCTCGGCGGCGGCATCGACGAGCAGATCGAGTCCGACGCCAAAGCCACCGAGGACGCGACAGCAGACCAGGCCGAGGTGAGCCGATGACCCCCAACCTGCCCCTCGTGATCCTGGTCGGCGTCATGGTCGCCGCCGGTGTGACGCTCGTGCTCGAGCGCAGCCTGACCCGCATCCTGATCGGCTTCGTGCTGATCGGCAACGGCATCAGCGTGCTCTACCTCGTCGTGTCGGGTCCCGCCGGAACCGCCCCGATCGTCGGCCTGTCCGACGACCCGATGAGCGATCCGCTGCCGCAGGCCATGGTGCTGACGGCGATCGTCATCACGCTCGGCGTCACGGCGTTCGGCCTGGCCCTGGCGTACCGCGCATGGCAGCTGACCGGTCACGACGACGTCCAGGACGACGTCGAGGACGATGCGATCCGTCGCCGCGCCGAGAAGGACGAGACCTCCGCGACGTTCGACGAGACCGACACCGATCTCCCGGACGAGGACGGCGCCGACCTGCCACCGATCCCGGTGCACACCGTCACCGAGGAGCTCAGCGACGCGGTGGAGACACCGTCATGAACCAGATCGTGCTCCTGCCCGTCATCCTGCCGCTCCTGGGCGCCGGTCTGTGCCTCGTCTTCGGCCGCTCCGCCCAGGCACAGCGCATCATCAGCGTCGCGGTCCTCGCGCTCGTCGTGACCGTCTCCGCCGTGCTGCTGGTGCGCGCCGACCAGCACGGACCGCAGACCGTCAACGTTGGCGGCTGGCCCGCCGACATCGGCATCAGCCTGGTCGCCGACCGGCTCTCCGCCTTGATGCTGCTCGTCTCGACGATCGTCACGCTGTGCGTGCTGCTCTACTCCTTCGGGCAGGGCATCGTCGAGTTCGGTCGCGACGCACCCCTGTCGGTGTTCCACCCGACGTTCCTGGTGCTGAGCGCGGGCGTCTCCAACGCCTTCCTGTCGGCCGACCTGTTCAACCTGTTCGTCGGGTTCGAGATCCTGCTGGTGTCGTCGTACGTGCTGATCACGCTCGGCGGCACCGGTGCACGGGTACGGTCCGGCACGATCTACATCGTCGTCAGCATGATCTCGTCGGTCATCTTCCTCATCGCGATCGCGTGCGTCTACGCGGCGACCGGCACCGTCAACTTCGCCGCCTTGTCGGGCCGCATCGCCGAGCTGCCGCCCGAGGTGGCCAACCTCCTGCAGCTGCTGCTGCTCGTCACGTTCTGCATCAAGGCGGCCGTCTTCCCGCTGTCGGCGTGGCTCCCCGACTCGTACCCGACGGCGCCGGCGCCGGTGACGGCCGTGTTCGCAGGCCTGCTGACGAAGGTCGGCATCTACGCGATCATCCGCACCCAGACCCTCCTGTTCCCCGACAACGACCTGCGGACCCTGCTGCTGTGGGCCGCGGCGTTCACGATGGTCATCGGCATCCTCGGCGCCGTCGCCCAGTCCGACATCAAGCGCATCCTGTCGTTCACGCTGGTCAGTCACATCGGCTACATGCTGTTCGGCGTCGCGCTCGGCAGCTCTGCGGGCCTCTCCGGCGCGATCTTCTACATCGCCCACCACATCACGGTGCAGACCACGCTGTTCCTCGTGGCCGGGCTGATCGAGTACCGCAGCAGCACGACGAGCCTCGACAAGCTCGGCGGGCTGGCGCGCGCCGCCCCGGTCCTGTCGATCATGTTCTTCGTGCCCGCCATGAACCTCGCCGGCATCCCGCCCTTCTCCGGCTTCCTCGGCAAGCTCGCCCTCGTGCAGGCAGGCGTGGCCGACGACCGCTGGCTCTCGTACGTCGCCGTCGTCGCGGCCGTCGTGACGAGCCTGCTGACCCTCTACGCGATCGCCAAGGTCTGGAACCGTGCCTTCTGGCAGCCGGCCGAGGACGCCGAGGAGCTGGGGGCCGACGCCCACGGCGGCTCGCTCCACGGACGCTCGGGCGTCTCGACCAAGACCGAGCGCACCAGCACCTGGAAGGCCACCGACGTGGACCAGCAGGGCCTGCCGCTCAGCATGGTCGTCCCCACCCTGATGATCGTCGTGGCCTCTGTCGCGCTCACGGTCGTCGCGGGCCCGATGCTGGCCTTCACGGCCCGTGCCGCCGACGAGCTGCAGGGGCGCAGCGCCTACATCGTCGCCGTGCTGGGCGGATCCTGATGACGTGCCGAGCTGTCAGTGGCCGAGTCGTCTGGGAACAGCGTCCGTCGCGAGGGGCGTCGATCGGAGTGACGACATGAAGAAGACCCTGGCGGCCCGCATGCCGGTCATCCTCATCCTGACGACCGTCTGGATGCTCCTGTGGGGCGGCTTCACGCCGCTGCTCGCGGTGGGCGGCATCCTCGTCGGACTGCTCGTGACGTCCGCGTTCCCGTTCCCGCCCGTCGTGTGGGACGGCCGGTTCCGGCGGATCCCGGCGATCCGGTTGCTGGCGACGTTCGTCGGCGAGCTGCTGCTCGCGAGCGTCCAGGTCGCCTGGATCGCGATCCGACCGACCGCGCCCCCGCGCAGCGCCGTCATCAGGGTCGACCTCGTCACCCGCTCGGAGCTGCTGCTGACCATCACGGCCGAGCTCATCTCGCTCGTGCCCGGCTCGCTCCTGATCGAGCTCGACAGCGACCACGGGCGCGTCTGGCTGCACCTGCTCGACGGCAGCTCGCCCGACAAGATCGAGCGCGCCCGGGAGAAGGCCCTCGCCCAGGAGCGCCGGGTCATCGCGGCACTCGGCTCCGACGTCGACCACCGTGCCTGCCGTGCAGGAGGAACGTCATGACCGCCGTCGGCATCACCTGCGTCGTCATGCTCTCGATCACGGGGGTGCTGTGCATCGTGCGGATCGTGCGCGGCCCCACCATGCTCGACCGCACGGTCGCCGCCGACGTCTTCGTCGCGGCCAGCGCCGGCGCGATCGGCATCGAGGCGGCGATCGAGCGGCACGACACGACGTTGTCGATCCTCGTCGTGCTCGCGCTCGTCGGGTTCCTCAGCTCAGTGAGCATCGCCCGATTCGCTGCACCCGACACCTATCGCAGCTCGCACGACGACGGTGAGCCGCACGCCCCCCACGCTGCCGACACGCCCGACCCTGCTGGCACTGCTGGCACTGCTGGCACCTCCGACGGCAACGACACCCAGGCGGTCGACGACGCATGATCGACATCATCGCCGGAGCCCTGCTGATCAGCGGCTCGTTCCTGGCGCTCACCGCCGCCATCGGGATCGTCCGCTTCCCCGACGTCCTGAGCCGGATGCACGCCGCGACCAAGCCCCAGACCGTCGGGCTGCTGCTGATCCTGGCCGGCCTGGCGCTGCGGCTGCGCGACCTCTCCGACATCACCGTGATCGTCCTGATCGCGATGTTCCAGCTGCTCACCGCACCGGTGTCGGCGCACATGGTCGGCCGGGCCGCGTTCCGCACCGGCGCGGCACACCGTGACCAGCTCACGGCCTGCGAGTTCGACGGCGACGGCGTCTGGGACACCGAGGACGATGGAGGGTCCGCGGGCCCGACGCGATAGGTTCGTGGCGTGCGTATCGCGACCTGGAACGTCAACTCCATCCGCAGCCGCATCGATCGTGTCACCGGTTTCCTCGAGCGGCACGACATCGATGTCCTCGCGGTGCAGGAGACCAAGTGCCGGGAGGACCAGTTCCCCGGTCTCGAGCTGTCGGCGATGGGCTACGAGTTCGTCCACCGCGGCCTGAGCCAGTGGAACGGCGTCGCGCTGATCTCGCGGGTCGGGCTCGAGGACGTCGCCACCCAGTTCGCCGACGACCAGCCCATGTTCGGCGACCCCGAGGTCGTCGAGGCGCGCTCGATCGGCGCGACCTGCGGCGGCGTCCGGGTCTGGAGCTTCTACGTCCCCAACGGACGCGAGCTCGACCACCCCCACTACGCCTACAAGCTCGAGTGGCTCGAACGTCTGCGCCAGTCGGCGGCCGGCTGGCTCGCCGACAACCCCGACGCCCAGATCGCCCTCACCGGCGACTGGAACGTCATCCCCACCGACGAGGACGTCTGGGACCCTGCAGCGTTCGAGGGCAGGACACACGTCTCGCAGCCCGAGCGCGACGCCTTCGAGGCCGTGGTCGACGCGGGCTTTGCCGACGTCGTCCGGCCCCACACCCCCGGCCCCGGCGTCTACACCTACTGGGACTACCAGCAGCTGGCGTTCCCCAAGAAGCGCGGACTGCGCATCGACTTCATCCTCGCGTCGCAGGCCCTCGCGGCCCGCGTCGACTCGGCCTGGATCGATCGCGAGGAGCGCAAGGGCAAGGGCGCGAGCGACCACGCGCCCGTCATCATCGAGATCGTGTGATCCGGCGCCCATGAACGCCCCAGACCCAGGCCCAGGCCCCGCCGCCGTGCCCCGCCACCTCGCCGACCTCGCCGACTCCGGCGTGGTGCCGGCGGCGGCGCTCGCGGCGACACTGCTGCGCTACGAGTACGTCGGCGGGGTCGAGATGCTCGCCCGCCAGGCATCCGGCGGCCGGCTCACGGCCGACGAGCTCGTGCGGATGGCGGCCGACGCCACCGCCGGCCGGGCCCCGAGCCCCGAGCAGCTGACGCCGCTGCACGGGCCGTCGCTGTACGGCTTCGCCTACCTGATGCTCGGTGAGGCGTTCGGCAGTGACGGCGACTTCCGCACGGCCGCCGACCTCTTCGCCCTCGCCCGCACGATCGCCGACCGCGACGGCAGTCCCCACGAGTACGACCGTCAGGACGTCCAGTCGCACCTCGCGGTGGGCCGGGCCGACTACGTGCGCCGGCACACGTCGCAGGCGACGCCCGACGTCGTCACCAACAGCCCGGAGTCCTGGTACCACTGGGCGGTGAACCTCGACCTCGTCAGCCCGTTCCGTGGGGTGGAGCCGGCGTCCCTGGAGACGTGGCAGCAGGCGTTCAACGTGCCGTTCGTCGAGCGCGGGCTCGACCCGATGCGGTTCGAGGCGGCGGACCCGTCGGCCGGCACCAGCCCGTTCGACACCGTGCGGACGGATGCGCCGGCCGCGTCGGTGGATGGCCCGTTGATCAGCATCGTCATGCCGGTCTGGTCCCCCTCGGAGAGCCTGCTGACGGCGACCCGGTCGATCCTCGAGCAGACCTGGGCGAACCTCGAGGTCATCCTCGTCGACGACCACAGCCCCGCCGGTTTCGAGGATGTCTTCGCGCGGGCCACGGCCCTCGACGAGCGCGTCTCGTACCACCGCATGCCGGTCAACGGTGGCGCCTACCGCGCTCGCAACCACGGCCTGTCGCTGGCCAAGGGCGAGTACCTCGGCATCCAGGACGGCGACGACTGGTCCCATCCGCGCCGCCTCGAGCGCCAGATGGCCAAGTTCGCGAATCCGCAGGTCGTGGCGACGCTCTCGAAGGCCATCCGCATCCACACCGACCTGTACATCACCCGGGTCGGCTCGCTGGCCTTCGCGCACAGCGCACCGTCGCTGCTGATGAAGCGGGAGGTCTTCGAGACCCTCGGACCGTTCGACCTGATGCGCAAGGGCGCCGACACCGAGTACATCGAGCGCATCGCGACAGTCTTCGGGCTGAAGAGCATCGTCAACCTCAAGGTGCCGCTGTCGCTCTACCAGCTGACCGGTGGATCGCTGTCGCGCGAGGACTTCCGGCCGAGCTGGCACCGACCCGCCCGGGCCACCTATCACGCAGCGTTCCGCACGTGGCACGCCAAGATCGCCGCCGGGACGGTCCCGCCCCGCTCCGAGCGTCCCGATGGTCGTCGGGCGTTCCCCGCGCCGCCGGACATGGAGGGTGTCGCCGATCCCGATCCGGCGCCCGACGTCGTCGTGCTGACCGACCCGCGACCCGGACTCCTGTCGACGAGTGGTCGTGCCGCCGAGATCTCCGCCCTCGCGGGTGCCGGGCTCCGGGTCGGCATCGCCCGCGCCGACACGCTGCGGTTCTCCTCGAAGCAACGCCACTACCCCCGGCCCGACCTCCTCGAGCTCATCGCCGACGGCACCACCGACTGGGCCCTGCTGGGTGCGCCGCTGAGGCCGACGGTCCTGCTCGTCACGGACGTCGACCTGCTGGCCCTGCCCCGGGCGTCCGACGCCGTCTCCAGTCGCCCCGAGCGCGTCGTCGTGATCGCCGACCGCCTGCCCGTCGTCGGCGAGGCGCCGCGCATCTCGTGGGACCCGGCGCACCTCGACTCGGTCGTCCGCTCGATGTTCGACCGAGAGACCGAGTGGATCCCCGCCACCGCCGAGATCGGTGCAGCGATCACCGCCTCGGGTGCCACGGGCGCGGTCCATCCTCCGCGGCTCATGCAGGTCGCCCACGTCCCCCGGTTCCCGCGGCTGCTGCTGCCCGGCACACCGGTGGTCGGCATCGTCGACGGTGCCTCGTACGCGGCCGAGGCCGCTGATCGTCGCGGCCTGGCCGCACTCCTGCCGACCGGCATCGACATCCGCGTCCTCGACGGACAGACGCGCCCACCGCTGAGGCCGGGTGCGCTCTCGTTCGCGGCCGGCGACCTCGACCCCTCGGCGTTCTACGACCAGTGCGACATCGTGGTCGTCCCCGCCACCGGCGTCGGCGGCACGACCCTCCTGCGACCGGCCATCGAGGCGATGGCCCGTGGCTGCGTCGTGATCGTCGACCCCGCCCTCCGGCCGCTGCTCGGCGACGCCGCGCTCTACCTCGACCGCGATCTCGGCCACACCGTCACCCGGCTGACAGCCGACCGGGCGCTCTTCGCAGATCAGCAGTCGCGGTCGTTGCGGTTCTGCCGCACCGACCTGTCCCCCACCTCCTACGCGACCGTCGTCGCGACGCTCGCCGCACCCACCACTTCAACGAACGCAGGGAGATCACGATGAGCACCTGGCAGGGCAACCTACGATCGGTCGCACGTCGACTCATCGCCGAACGCACCCTCGTCCTCGCCGGCGCGACCGGCGTCCTGGTCGTCATCGGCGCGATCGCGACGATCGCCAACGGGTACGACCTCGCGCTGCTGTGCATCCTGGCGCTGCAGGCGACGATCGCCGCCTACCTGCTCACCGCACCGGAGTCACGCGGTGCAGGCCCAGGCGCTGGCAGCGGTGACTCGCGGGGCGCTATCGACCGGTCCTCCGCTCGGACCCTCGCCGACCTCGCCCACACCCGGCAGACCATCCTCGACGCGATCGCCCAGCTCGACGCGGCCCGGACCGGGGCTCCCCGGACCGACTCGGCCCGTGGTGGTGCAGCGCCGGTCGACCCCCGCGCGCAGTGACGTCCCCCGCGCCGGTCCGCATCATCGCGGCCAGCCTGCACGGGCTCGACGTCATCGACGGCGGCCGCACGCTCCGCCTGACCGGGACGTGCCGGCGGCCGGGGACCGACGGTGACCAGCCGGCCGACCAGACCCTCGTCCTGCACTGGCTGCGACCTGACGGCACCAGCGCCATGAGCGCGGTCACCGAGCCACGGCTGCGCTACGAGGACGGCGCCAACCGGTGGACCGGCTTCATCGCCGACGTCCCCGTCGCACAGGTGCCGATCGGCACCACGGGCATGGAGATCGCCTTGCTCTCGCCCGACGGCAGCACCGAGGCGTCCCGCGTCCCCGTCGGGGCCGCACCGGGCGCGCTCGCCTCGTCCCGCCCCACGGTCTCGGCAGGCAGACGACTGCAGCTCTTCCCGTCACCGACCGAGCACGCCGAGTTCGTCGCGCAGGCCTACCCCTCCGCGATGGCGGGCCTACGGTGGCGGGCCGGACTCGCCGCGCGCACGGCCATGGACGTCCTGCGCCGTCGACCGTTCGCGTTCGTCCTGCCGCTGCGGGCCATCACCCGACCCTTCGTGGCCCGGCACGAAATCTGGCTCGTCGGCGAACGTCCCGACACCGCCCGCGACAACGGCTACCACCTGTTCACGTACCTGCGCCGCGAGCGACCCGACGTGCGGGCGTACTACGTGCTCGACCCGTCGAGCGACCGCTTCGAGGAGCTGTCCCGGCTCGGCCGCGTCGTGCGGCACTCCTCGTGGCGCCACCGCATCCTGATGGTCAACGCGACGGTGCTCGCGAACGCCTACTCGGTCAAGCACATGGTGCCGAGCCGCTGGAAGAAGCAGCACTACATGCGCCAGCTCAACTGGCGGGTCGGCGCCTACCGCGTGTACCTCAAGCACGGCGTCAACGACAAGACGAAGGACGTCCGGCGCCGGACCGGCGGCTACGACCTCTACCTGACCGCCAACCCCGCCGAGACCCGGGCCGTGCGCGAGACGTCCGGCTACGACCGCCACGTCGTGGAGACCGGGCTGCCGCGGTTCGACGCCCTGGTGCCGACACCGCCCAGCCGCACGATCCTGTTCATGCCGACCTGGCGGCGCTACCTCGCGCCCGAGCTCTTCAGTGACGGCGCGACCGGCGAGCAGCCGTTCGAGGGGTCCACCTACCAGCGCTTCGTCGACGGGCTGCTGACGAGCCCGCGCCTGCACGCGCTGCTCGAGGAGCACGACCACCGGTTCGAGTTCATGCCGCACTACAACCTGCGCGCCGAGTACGCCGACCCGTCGCTCGGCGGCGACCGCGTCACCGTGCTCGACGGCGCGGCCTCCGACATCCAGGACGTCATGCGGCGCTGCGACCTGTTCCTGACCGACTACTCGTCCGTGCACTTCGACCTGGCCTACCTCGGCACGCCGCTGGTCTACACACACTTCGACCGCGAGGAGTTCGCGGCCGGTCACGCCGAGCCGTCGTGGTTCGATCACGAGCGTGACGGGTTCGGCCCCGTCGTGGTCGACGTCGAGACCACGATCGACGCGATCGAGCGCTACCTCGTCGGCGACCACCGACGGGAGCCGCAGTACGACGCCCGGGCGCAGCAGGCCTTCACCTTCCACGACCGCGACAACTCCCGGCGAGCCGTCGAGGCGATCGAGCACCTCGTCCGCACCCGCGGCATCAGCTGACCCGTCACCGCCGCCGCCCCCGGAGGAGGTGGATTCTCAACCTCACCGTCGGTTGAGAGCTCACCTCCCGGGATGGGAGGTGGATCCGCAACCCCATGTCGCCGAATGAGGTTGCGGATCCACCTCCCGGGCGGTCGGGGTCAGGGCAGCGTGGCGCCGAAGCTGCCGTTGGTAGCGGTGAACAGTGCCGCCGCGACCTGGGGCTCGGCACTGTCGATGAACGACGTCGTCAGGTGCGTGCCCTGGCGGTAGACCAGGACGTTGCCGATGACGGCCGAGCACCGCTCGCCGTCGGGGCAGATCGTGTCGGACAGGTCCATGACCGTGACACCCGGCACCTCCGCCGCGGCCTGCCGGGCTGCCGGAGCGCCGGACTCCGCGATACCGCGCGCCCGGTCGAAGGCGCACGCCGGCAGGTTCTTCGGGTTCTGGGCGACGCACTCGTACACCGGCACGTCGGCCGGAGCGGGGTTGTCGAGCAGCGCGGTCACAGGAATGCCGGCATCGGTGAGCGTCCTCCAGTACGACGCCATCCCGGCCGCCATCGCGTCCTGGGTCGACTCGTCACCGGGGGCGGCACCGGCGGGCAGCGCGGTCCGGATGCGGTGCGAGGCGATGACGAGGTCCGGCCGGAGGTCGAGGATGTCCTGCAGCGCGGTCTGACCCCACTTGCGGCAGTCGACCAGGTTGTCGCGGTCGATGTCGGCATCGGTGAACGCGCACGCCGACTTCGTGATCTGGACGACCTTGAAGCCCTCGTCCTTGCCGAGCGCGTCGAAGGCGGTCTGCCACTGGGCCATCTTGGAGTCACCGATGATGACAACGGTCCGGTCGGCCGACGTGTCACCCGACTCGCACAGCTTCGGCGTCGCGTCGCCGTCCTCGACCTGGCAGCCCGAGCCGTCGGTGTAGAACGCTGGCCGGTCGTCGACTGCCTCGGTCGCCAGCGGACGCATCTTCTCGACCGATCGGATCGCGCTCCAGACGACGTCGGCGTTGGCCGGTTCGAGCAGGGCGGCTGCGCCCTCGCTGCTCGCGGCATCCGCCTTGTCGACGGTCGATCCGATACCGACGGAGGCGTTGAGGGCGAAGCCTGCACCCACGCCGATCGCGGTGAGCGCCAGGCCGAGGCCGAGCGCACGGCCGGTCGGCTTGAAGTACGCCCCGAACCGGATCGGGTTCTCGATGAACCGGTTGGACAGGTAGGCCGGCACGATCGACAGGATCATCAGCGCCACGACGAAGCGCAGCCGCATGTCGGGGCGCTCGGCCTGTGCCGCGACGAGGATCGGCCAGTGCCACAGGTAGATCGAGTAGGAGAGCCCACCGATCCAGACCATCGGGGCGGTGCTCAGCAGCCGTTGCGGAGAGCCGGGGGTCGGCCGCAGACCACTCGCGATCATCAGCACGGCGCCGACCGTCGGCACCAGGGCGTGGGCGCCGGGCCAGGTCGTGGACTCGTCGAAGACCAGCACGGCGTAGGCGATCATGGCGATGCCGACCCACCCGCCGACCGCCCGCAGGACGTCCGGCAGCCGCTCGACCTGTGTCGCCGCCAGCGCCAGCAGTGCGCCGAGGCCGAGCTCCCACACGCGGGTCGTCGAGACGAAGTAGGCCGTCGCCGGGCTGTCGGCCGTCTGCTGCACGGAGTACGCGAACGAGACGAGCGTCGCGACGCCGAGCACCGCGAAGGCCCCCTGCTTCCAGCGCCGGGCCGCGACAATGCCGATGACCAGCATCAGGATGGGCCAGACCAGGTAGAACTGCTCCTCGACCGCCAGCGACCAGTAGTGCTGGACGGGCGACTGGCCGATGTCCTCCGCGAGGTAGTCGACACCGCGGTCGGCCAGACGCCAGTTGACGACGTACAGAGCCGCCGAGACGATGTCCCCGCCGAAGTCCTTGCGCTGCGTGATCGGCAGGTAGAGGTAGGCGACGAGCGCCGAGAAGACGAGGACCGTGGCGCTCGCCGGCAGCAGCCGCTTCATGCGCCGCGCCCAGAAGTTGGTCAGGCTGACCCGGCCCGACCGCGACACCTCGCGCGCCAGCAGGCCGGTGATCAGGAACCCCGACAGGACGAAGAAGACATCGACGCCGACGAAGCCGCCGGCCAGGAACGGCACCCCCGCGTGGGCGACGAGCACCGATCCGACGGCGATGGTACGCATGCCCTCGATGTCGAGGCGGATCGTCCGGCCGTGATCGGGTCTGGTGAGCGTCGACGCGCCGGATCGATGCTGTGCGGTGGACATGCGCGTCGATCCCGTCTGTGCTCGGAGTGCTGGTCAGGCGGCCCGAGGGCCTCGGACAGGTTATCCGATCGGGAGAAGGGGCTCGCCCCTCAGACGCGGAGGCCCACCACGAGGTCGACGAATGCTGCCGGCGACAGCGCGGTGCGCACGAAGGCGTCGCCGCGCTCGCGCTGGGCGGCGAATGCGGCCGGGTCAGCGGCGAGCGAGTCGATCACCGCTCGCGCCCGGTCGGGCACCGCGTAGACGGCGGCGTCACCCAGCACCGACCGGTGGCGGGGGTCGACGACGAGCACCGCTCCGGCCGCGAGGGCGGTCAGCATCGGCCAGGTGACGCCGTCGCCCCACGCATCGGGGGCGAACGCCGCAGCGAGGTCGACGGTGGCGAAGAAGGCCTCGGGGACGACCCCGTCTACGACGGTCCAGGAGGCCGGCATGGGGTTCTTGCGGAACAGCTTCTCGACCACCCCGTCGTCATCGAGCACCCGGACGGCGTAGGCGGGATCGGCCGGCAGGTACTGCAGCAGCTTGGCTCCCGGCAGACGGTTCTTGCCGATCTTCTCGAGACGGGCGGCGCCGATCACCGGCGGACGTCCGAGAGCCGCGGGCCGCTCGGACGGGCCGTCGGCCACACCGATGCCCTGCGGCGGCAGGATCACGCCCGTCGCGCCGGCGGCCGTCAGCTCGTCGGCCAGCCGGGGCGTGGCCGGCAGCCACTCGACGTCGACCCCGAAGAGGTCCCGTCCGTGCCGCTCCACGGTCTGCGGGTCGTACAGGGACCAGCCCTGCTCGGCCTGTCGGGGTGAGCTGCCCGCCACCACCACGAGGCGGCCCGTCGTCACGCGGACGCCCTCGTTGCTGCGCGGCGACATCAGCAGCTCGGGCGAGTCGATGATCGTGACGGACGTGTGCACGGGCTCGGTCCAGACGAGCCAGCCCAGGCCCCGGTCGGCACGCATCTCGCGCAGTGCCGTCACCGATGGACGCCGGTTGCGGTAGGCGTGCCGCAACGAGGTCGCCTGCCCCGCGCACACGGTCAGCCCCGCGTCGAGCAGTGCCTGCACGCGGCGGGGGGCCGCGTCGTACCGGTTGATGCCGGCCCGCCAGTCGGACACGTACGCCACGTCGTACGTCAGGTGGGCCGGCTCCCGGTCGATGAAGCTCGCCGGCGCGGGGAACATCCGCGGCCCGGCCGGGTCGAGCATCGGCGAGGCCGTTCCGGCGGTGATCCGTTCGTGCCACAGGCCGTACGCAGCGCCGTACGCCTCCCGGGTCGGCGCCCACCACCCGAAGGAGAAGTCGTCTCGCGACAGGGAGTCGGACGTCAGCTGGGCGACCGCCAGCACGTCGTCGAGCACGACGACGGCATCCTCGCCGTAGGTCGCGGTCAGACGGTCGCGGAACTCCGAGTCGGCGTCCTTGCGGACGGTGTCGAAGCCGCCCAGTCGGTCGATGACCGGCTCGCGGCGGAACATCATCGACGAGGCGTTGACCCGCGTCGCGGCGTAGCCGACCCGGTTGAGCGTGAGATCGGGTGTCACCCGGACCCACGAGCTGAGCGAGGCGATGGCATCGGGGCGATCGGCGAGGGCGGCGACCTGCCGCTCGATCCGCTCGGGGTGCGACCAGTCGTCGGAGTCCTGGAAGGTCACGAGGTCGCCGCGGGCGTGGGTGAGCGCGTGGTTGCGGACCCGGTAGGTGCCGCCATTCTCGGGCAGCCGCACCACCGTGATGCGCGGGTCCCAGTCGGCCACGGCATCGATCGCGGGCGTGAACGCCTGCGGCGAGCAGTCGTCGACGACCAGCAGTTCGAGGTTCGTCCACGTCTGGGCCAGCACGGACCGGACGGCCGTCTCGAGGCTCGCGTCCGGGGAGAACACCGACATGACCACGCTGACCAGAGGACTCCCGTCGACCGGGCGGGGCGCGGCAGCTCCCTGCAGCCGGTCGAAGGGACGTCCGGCATTGTCGCCCAACCGCACCGGCGAGACACCCGAGGCCGCGAAGATCTCGGTGAACGAGGCGCTCCACCGGTCGGCGTCGAAGTGATCGCCGAGCACGGCAGGCCCCAGCCGGTCGGTGCGGATGATCCACTGCAGGTGCTCGTCGACCACCCCGGGCTCTGCCCCCAGGAGTCCGTCGACCCAGGCGTGCTCGCCGGCCGCCTCGTTGGTCTGCACGAGCAGCTTCGCGAATCCCGTCGGCTGGTCGTCCAGGATGCCGATGGCGTGCGCGAAGCGATGCATCCGAGCGGCCATCGCGTAGTCACCGCCGCGGTGGGGCGTGCCGACCAGCGCCTGGGCGAGGGCACCCACGGCCCGCGGGGCGTAACCGTCCGGCACGGTTCCGGTCGTCGCGAACCGGTCGCACGCCGCGAGCACCGTGGCGAAGTCGTCCCGCCCGTCCGTCACCATGAGCGCGAGCAGATCGAGCGCCGACGGCGTGCCGAGCCGCAGTGCGTGCGCGGCCACCGCGTAGGGATCGACGTCGATGTAGGTCGCCTGCTCGCGCAGGACGTCGAGGTGCTCGGTCACGCCTGGAGCCTATCGGCGCATGGTGGCGCCTCCCCGAGGTGCTGATTCCCAGGAGATCCCGCTTTGCCGACACATGACCCCTGTGGCAACGAGGGTCACGTGTCAGGAAGGAGGGTGCAGCCCCGCAGAAACCTGGGTTCTCCTGGGAATCAGCTACCCCAGGTCGGCCGCAGCGGCCAGCTCGCACCACCGTGCTCGTCGACCTTGACGGCCAGCACGTGGTGCAGCTCGATCTCGTTGCGCTCGAAGGCCAGCCGGGATCCGGCCATGTAGATGCCCCACACCTTGGCCCGCCCGATCGAGACCTCCCGGAGGGCCTCGTCCCAGTGCTCGACCAGGTTGTCGCACCATCCCTTGAGAGTCATGGCGTAGTGCTCGCGCAGGTTCTCCACGTGCCGCACCTCGAGCCCCGCGTCCTGCGCAGCGACCGTGATGCGTCCGACCCCGGTCAGCTCCCCGTCGGGGAACACGTAGCGGTCGATGAACGCGCCGGTGATGGTGGCCCTGTTGTCGGGACGGGTGATGCAGTGGTTGAGCATGCGTCCACCAGGCTTGAGCCTGCCCTGCAGGAAGCCGAAGTAGTCACCGAGCTGCTTGACGCCGATGTGCTCGGTCAGGCCGATCGAGCTGATGGCGTCGAAGCCGGACTCCGCGATGTCTCGGTAGTCGCAGAACCGCACCTCTGCCAGGTGGTCGAGCCCCTGGCGCTTGATCTCGTCCTGGGCCCAGGTCGCCTGCTCGCGCGAGAGCGTGACGCCCAGCACCGAGACGCCGTAGTGCTTCGCGGCGTGACGCACCATGCCGCCCCAGCCGCAGCCGATGTCGAGCAGCCGGTCGCCGGGCTTGAGGTCGAGCTTGCGGGCGATGAGGTCGTACTTCTCGAACTGCGCCTCCTCCAGTGTCGAGTCGAGCGTCGGGTAGACCGCGCAGGTGTAGGTCATCGACTCGCCGAGCACGAGCTCGTAGAAGCGGTTGGAGACGTCGTAGTGGTGATGGATCGCCTCGGCGTCCCGCTTCCTGTTGTGCCGCAGCCCCTCCAGCGCACGCCGCCACTTGGGCAGGTGCTCCTCGGCAGGCGGCGGTGGCGGCTTCAGGTTGCCGAAGCCGAGGCTGCGCACGACCTGCACCATCTCGGGAGCGGACGGCACCTTGAACCGCAGCTGGCTCATGATCAGCACCATGGCGTCGTACGGGTCGCCCGGGTGGACGCCCTCGAGCTCGAGGTCACCGGCGACGTAGGCGCGGGCGAAGCCCAGGTCTCCCGGAGCGGTCATCAGGTACGACAGGCCGCGCTCGTTGAGCAGCCGCATCGTGAACGGAGCGTCGACCAGGCCGGCAGAGCTGCCGTCGAAGGCCTCGAACCGGAACGGCAGGCCCTCCTTCATCAGTCGTCCCAGCGCATCGGCGATGCTCAGGCGAACCGTCACTTCTGTGGTCATGAGTTCCTCACTGCCTTCTCGTACAGGGTGCTCAGCCGGTGGTCGGGGTCGTATCGCTGGCGTACGGTCGCAAGCACCTCTCCGCCGTACATCTGGTCGAACGTCGAACGGTCGTAGAACGCCTCGGAGTAGAGCGACTTGTGCCCGCCCATGGCGTGCACGGTGTCCTCGATCGCACGGTTCACGAGGCCGGGAGGCGCGTCGGCAGCGACCTCGACCGTGCCCCAGAAGCCGATGTTGACGTAGATCGCGCCGGGCTCGAGCGGATAGACCGGCCACGGCCTGCTCGTCTGCAGCGGGCAGAGCCACACTGGACGCATGCCGACCTCGGCGTCGAACCACTCCAGGAACTCGGGCACCCGGTCGAGTGGCACCTCGACGTCCTGGATGACGCGCTCGCGGCCGGGGACCTTCTTGATGCGGTCGAGCGTCTTGATGATGCCGAGCTTCTCGTCCAGGCCGACGATCGTGTGGAAGACGTCGCTGCGCCGGTACCTGGCCGGCCAGAGGCGGCGGATCCACGGGTTCTGCGCACCGAAGGCGCCTGAGCACCAGAACCAGTCGGTGTCCCAGCGCCAGATGTAGTCGTTCATCGTCAGGGCGTCGACCTCGCGGGCCTGGATCGACCGGTAGAACACCTGCTGCCCGGTGTAGTCGCTGACCTGCACGACGTCGTCGGTGAACGTCGCCAGCGTCAGGTAGATCTCGTCGGGGCTGAAGGCCGTGCCGTCGAGGCCGTCGACCCGCTCACCGTGCCACTCGCCCGACTCAGTGATCGACTCGATGGCCTTGACCGCCTGGGCCGCGTCGGCCATCCGCACGTGCCGCAGGCGGACGAAGGGCGGGACCTTCTCCAGCTTGATGCGCAGGCGGGTGGCGTACCCGAGGCTCCCGTACGAGTTGGGGAACGCGTCGAACAGGTCGGCGTGATCGTTGTCGGGCGTCGCCGTCACGAGCTCACCAGAGCCGGTGAGGATGTCCATCTCCAGGACCGACTCGTGGGGAAGGCCGTTGCGGAAGGACGTCGACTCGATGCCGAGACCCGTCACGGCGCCGCCGAGGGTGATGGTGCGCAGCTGCGGGATGACGTAGGGGATCAGGCCCAGCGACAGCGTCGCCTCGACGAGGTCCTCGTAGGTGCAGACCCCCTGCACGTCGGCCGTCCGGGCGATGGCGTCGATCGAGATCACGCCGTCGAGCCCGCTGACGTCGAGTCCCGGCGCGTCGTGGGCATCACGCGGCCGGAACAGGTTGGACGTCTTCTTCGCCAGACGCACCCGGGCGCCTCGCGGGATGGACTCGTAGGACGTCAGTAGCCGATCGACTGCGTCGGCGTGCGCGTGCCAGCCCTTCACCCGTCCAGACTAGGACCCCAGGTGCCGGGAATGATTCAGGGGCAGTTGCGTGTTGCAACGAGATTGGCCGGTTTCTCAGGCTCCGACGATCCAGACCAGGGCCTGCGCGGGCTCGACCGCCTCGAGGACGTAAGGCCCCTCGCCGCTCGACCGCAGCTCGTCGAAGGACCCGACCTCGAGGCCGGCGCACCGGGTGCGGCCCGACGTGACGATGACCAGGCTGCTGGGCGCGGTCGGCACCTCGAGGCTCTGTCCGGCCTCCAGCCGCACCGCGAACAGCTCGGCCCCAGCGTGGACCGACACGGTCGGCACGAGCATCCCGGACGTCGCCGGCACGTCGACCTGCGCATAGCCAGGAGCACCCTCGTGGTCGGACCGCAGCATCATCTGGACGAAGGTCAGCGGCGCATGGGCGGAGCCGTTTCGCTCGGCGTGACGGACGCCGTCGCCGGCGCTCAGCCGCTGCGCCGTACCCGGATGGATGTCACCGGACTGGCCCGTGGAGTCCTCGTGCCGCAGCACCCCGTCCAGCACCCACGTGACGATCTCGACGTCGGCATGGTCGTGCTCGTCATACCCACGTCCAGCTGCCACATGCTCGGTGTTGATCGCCATGATCGGCCCGAAGCTGATCTGATCAGGGTCGTAGTGGGCCCCGTACGAGAAGCTGTGCCACGTCTGGACCCCGTCGCCGACGGTGCGGAACCGCTGCTCGGCCCGTCGGACCTCACGCATAGCCGAGCTCGTGCAGCCGGTCGTCCTCGATGCCGAAGTGATGAGCGATCTCGTGCACCACCGTGATGCCGACCTCCTCGATGACGTGCTCCTCGGTGTCGCAGATCGCGAGCGTCGGGTTGCGGTAGACGAAGATGCGGTCGGGCATGACCCCGGCGTAGGTGCTGTCGCGCTCGGTCAGAGGGATGCCGTCGTAGAGGCCGAGCAGCGTCGGGTCGTCGGCCGGAGCGTCGTCCTCGATGAACAGCACCACGTTGTCCAGCAACCGCGCGAGCTCGGCGGGCACCGCGGCGAACGCGGCCTCGACCAGTTCCGCGAACCGGTCCTCGCTCACTTCGATCATGGCTCCATCCTGCCCGATGCGGGTTCGCGCCCGACTGCCTCACCCTCTATGCTGGTGCGGTTTCAGGCCCCCATCGTCTAGCGGCCTAGGACGCCGCCCTTTCACGGCGGTAGCACGGGTTCGAATCCCGTTGGGGGTACCAGCTTCCGAGCAAGACGCCGCCCTGGGCACATGGGCGGCAGCACGGGTTCGCATCCCGTTGGGGGTACCAG
>JBKJIW010000040.1:0-23725 GCA_046598255.1 Aeromicrobium sp.
ACGGAAACGACCTCGTTGGGGTCGACGTCGTGCTTGATCGACAGCTCGCGCGAGGGGATGACACCTTCGGTCTTGTAGCCGATGTCGAGGAGGACCTCGTCACGATCGACCTTGACGATGATGCCTTCGACGATGTCTCCGTCGTTGAAGTACTTGATGGTGAGGTCGATGGCGGCGAGGAAGTCTGCCTCAGAGCCGATGTCATTGACCGCTACCTGGGGTGCCACGTGGGCGATGCTGCTTGTCATAAAGGAGTTGCTCCGATGGATGGGTGGAATTGTCGGGCACGTCTGACAGCCCTTGGATCGTGGAATGCCGGTGAGATTCGCCCGGCGAGGCACGAGCACGAGCCTGCTTGGTCCGAGGCCCGTACAGGCCGTCAGCGCAGGTCCAAGCGTACGCGACACCCGGTCCGGCGGGGCAGCCGGGTCAGGCGGGCGACAGGAAGGCGGTGAGGGCCCGTGCGTAGAGGTCGACATCGGCCGCGCCCATGAGCTCGCGAGCCGAGTGCATGGCCAGCTGCGGCGCTCCGACGTCGACCGTCAGCATGCCGGTACGCGCGGCGCTGAGCGGTCCGATCGTCGATCCGCACGGGAGGTCGGCGCGGTGCTCGTAGCGCTGCAGCGGGACGCCCGCCTGCTCGCAGGCGCGGGCGAAGTGGGCCGTTCCCGGCGCGTCCGTCGCGTAGCGCAGGTTGGGGTGCAGCTTGAGCACCGGCCCGCCGCCGATCGCGATGTGGTGCAGCGGCTCGTGCCGCTCGGCGTGGTTGGGGTGCGTCGCGTGGGCCATGTCGCCGGAAGCGCACACCGATGACGCGATCGCCCGGTGGAAGTCCTCGCGCGAGCCGCCCGCCGTGATCACGATGCGCTCCAGCACGGTGGCGAGCAGGTCGGACTGGGCGCCGCGCTCGGACGTGCTGCCCACCTCCTCGTGGTCGAACAGTGCCAGGACGGGCCGCACCCCCGGTGTCGGTGTGGCAGCGACCAGGGCCTGCGTGCCGGCGAAGCACGTCACCTGGTTGTCGAGGCGCGGTGCGCTGACCAGCTCGCGGCGGACGCCGGTCAGCGCGCTCGGCTGGGTGTCGTGGGTCATGAGCTCGAAGCCGAGGACGTCAGCGGCAGCCACGCCAGCACGGTCGGCGACGACGTCCAGGAAGGAGCCCGACGACGTCGACCAGAGCCCGTTGAGATGGCGCTGCGGGTCGAGATCGACGGGCTTGCGGTCGGACAGGTGGATCGCGAGCTGCGGCACCCGCAGGACCGCGTCGTCGATCCGTACGAGGACGTCGGTGCCGTCGCGGAGCGCGAGGCGGCCGGCGATGCCGAGGTCACGGTCGAGCCACGTCTGGAGGATCGGTCCGCCGTAGGGCTCGAGAGCCACGACACCGAGACCCTCGGGAGACAGGTCGTGGTGCTGCTTCAGCCGCAGGTTGGGGCTGTCGGTGTGTCCGCCCACGACCCGGAACGCGTCGGTCGCAGAGGTGCTCGACTCGGTCGACCACGCCACGAGCGAGCCGCCGCGCACGACGAAGTGACGGCCCGGCCCGGCGGGCCACAGGTCACGCTCGTCGAGCCGCCGGTAGCCGGCGGCCTCGAGCTCGCGGGACACCGTCGCGCAGACGTGGAACGGTGTCGGCGATGCGTCGACGAACGCGCACAGGTCGGAAGCGGAAGCCATGTCGTCAGCCTAGCCGGGACGGGACGCACCGATGCCGCGTCCGGAACGGACGCGGCATCGGTGGTGGGGCAGGTGGATCAGCGTGAGCCGACGAGCTCGCCCTGGTCCGCAGTGCGGGCACTCGTGGACGCACGGTCGCGGCGGAGCATCAGACCGAGGCCGATCAGCACGACACCGAGGATGGTGCCGCCGATCGGCAGGTAGGTCTTGACGATCGTCAGCAGCTGGGCCTTCGACGAGTACTCGTCGACGGTCTTCGCGATGTTGGCGTCGGTGTACGCCAACGTGGCCTTGGTCGTCGTGAGCTTGCGCTCGCCGCCGACCTCGAGGTAGTTGTCCTGGGACGACTGGCCGCGCAGCACGACGCCGGTGACGGGATCGATGCTGAAGTCGGTGACGGCGGAGTACACCTGGTCGGCCGTGACCGTCGGCTGGTCGGAGCCGACGAGCGAACCCGGGACGTCGATCGGACCGGTCACGGTGGGCTCGATGGTCTGGCGGTACTTGTAGACCTTCATGCCCTTGACGGTGCCCTCGCCGACGTAGACGGCCGGGGTGGCCTTGCGCAGCGTTCCGTCCCAAAACTGGTACGTCTTCTTCTGCGCGTCGAACGGGAACTTGAAGTACAGGCCCTCGAACGATGCCGGCTTGGTCGTCTTGCCCTCGGTCTGGATCTCGTTGCCCGACCACTCGACGGTCTCGCCGGTGTTGCGGTCGAAGGCGACGGTGTCGTTGGTCGCGCTGAGCGCGGTCTCGCCGCTGCCACAGTCGAACGAGGGGGCGGCCGTGCAGTCGTAGATCGTCCAGACCGCGATGTCGCGGCCCAGCTCCTTGCTCGCAGCCTTGCTCGCCTCGACGTCACCGGTCACGAGCTTGGTGTTCTTCAGAGGCCCGTTGGTGATCACCAGGCCCGCAGCGGCATTGAGGTACTCGGCGTCAGCTCCCTGAGCCGTCTGGGAGGTGCTGGTCGACACCGTGTTGAGCGGTACGACCGCCAGCCGGTCGTACATGTAGAACTTCGACAGCACCGAGAGTGCCAGGACGAACGCGCCCAGAAATAGCGCAACTGTCCCCAACTTTTTTCCCACTGTGGGCTCCCTCCACGTAATGAACACCTGACCGTAGCACCCGGAGGGGGTCACCGCGTCGCACGTCACACCCGCACGTTTGACGACATTGGCCGCCGCTCCGGGACCGGCTCGGCGACCCTCTCCTGTGGCAGGATGTCGCCCCGTGACTCCCGCCGGCGCTTCCCCTGCAGTG
The DNA here is from genome assembly GCA_046598255.1 of Aeromicrobium sp. Classification (GTDB taxonomy): domain Bacteria; phylum Actinomycetota; class Actinomycetes; order Propionibacteriales; family Nocardioidaceae; genus Aeromicrobium. Next base: position 2,941 of record JBKJIW010000040.1, read on the forward strand.
ACCCGTCCGCGGGGCCGGATCCGTGGTCTTCCGGTGACCCGGGTGGTCACGATCGCGGCGGTGCTGATGATCCTCGTGCAGCTCACGATCCGCACCGTGCTCGTGTCCCGCAGCTGGTTCCTCGTCGACGACTTCGTCTTCCTGTCGGACATCGCGCGACACGTGGACGACTTCTCCTGGTACACCCGCATCCACCAGGGCCACTTCATGCCGCTGTCATTCGGCCTGGTCAAGATCGGGTCGCTCTTCGGCCCCTGGAGCTGGGCTGCCGCCGCGACGCAGATCGTGATCCTGCAGGCCCTGGCCAACGTCGCCTGCTGGTTGATGCTGCGGACGCTGTTCGGCAACCGGCCGGCGATCCTGGTCGGGCTGGGCTTCTTCCTGTTCTCGCCCCTGACGATCCCGTCGGTCATGTGGTGGGCGGTCGCGATCAACCAGCTGCCGCACCAGATCGCCTGCTTCGGGGCCGTCGCGATGCACGTCCGGTTCCTCCGTTCACGCCGATGGGTCCCGGCGCTGGGCGCCACCGCCTTCCTGGCGCTCGGCTACGGCACATACACGAAGACCTTGCTGCTGCCGGTGGTCCTGGTCATCGTCACGGTCGCCTACTGGGCCACCGGGTCGCTCCCGCGCCGCACGTGGAACGCCCTGCGCGACTACCGGCGGGCCTGGGTGTCGTACGGCGTGCTCACCGCGGCGTTCGTCGTGGTCTACCTGCGGGCGGCACCCGCCACGGCGGCGCGACCCCGGACGTCGCTGGCCGAGCTCGCGGAGACGTCGGTGCTCGAGTCGTTCGGCTCGGCCGTCGTGGGCGGTCCGTGGCGGTGGACCCCGTTCGGTGCGGGCCCGATCAGCTACGGCGCGGCGCCCGAGCTGGGGGTCGTGCTCGCATGGATCGTGATCGCGGGATTCGTGGTGTGGGCCTGGGCGCGCAGCGAGCGGACGCTGCGCGTGCTGTGGGCGCCGGCGTTCTACGTCGCCGCGTCCATCGTCCTGGTGTTCGTGGGTCGTGCGTTCTACCTGGTTCTGCTCGGATCGGCCCAGGTCGGCCGGCAGGTCCAGTACTTCTCCGACGTCGCTCCCGTCGTGGCCCTGTCACTGGTCTGCATGATCGCGCCGATCGTCGGCGCACCCGATCCGGTCCGGCCGCGAGCGGTGGACCTGATCGACCTGCGGCTGCGTCGCCGCGTGGCGCCGGTCCTGCTCGGAGCCCTGGTGACCGGCCTGGTCACCAGCAGCGTGGTCACCTCCGTCCGGTACGCCCAGCCGTGGACGTCGAACTACCTCGAGCGCAACTTCACGACGTCGGCCCGCGAGACGATCGAGCGCGAGGATCCGCTGCTCGCCGACGCGGCCGTCCCGCCCGAGGCCCTCAGCGCACTGTCGGGCGAGCGTGCCCTCATCCGCAACTACTTCGCCCCCCTGGGCGACGCGGTCCGGGTCACCCGGGCCGGCAACGACCTGCGGGTGCTGGCCGTCGACGGATCCACGGTCCCCGCCGAGGTCGACGCGACCGACCGCGCCGACATCGACCCCGCGAGGCCGTGCCCGATCCGCATCGCGGGGCGGGAGCGGACCATCCCCCTGACGCCGGTGCTGCGCTTCCCGTTCTGGATGGCCATCGACTACACCTCGGACGTCGAGGCGGAGCTTCCCCTGCGCATCGGCACGCAGACGAGGCAGGTGCCGGTCGAGGCGGGATCGCACACCCTGTTCGTCGCGACGAGGAACGCCTACGCGAGCATCGCACTGCGCCCGCTCGCCGGCCAGGTGGTGTGCGTGTCCGCCGTGCGCGTCGGACCCCTCGTCGCCGAGGAGTCGTCGTGACCACCGCCATCGACCGCGACGTCGACCCCGGGCCCGATCCGGTCGTCCTGCTGGCCCGCCGCCTCGCCGGGCGCCTCACGCGTTCGGGCCGGGTCACCGTCGCCGCGCTCGCCCTGATCGGCGCGCAGCTGGTGCTGCACGTCTGGATCACGTCCGGCAGCTGGTTCATGTGGGACGACTACATCTTCCTGTCCGACGTCGCGCTCGGGAACGCCGATGCCGCGTGGCTCCTGCACAGCCACTTCGGCCTGTTCATGCCCGTCTCGTTCGCCCTGGTCGGCCTGGTCGGTGGCGCGGGCCTCAGCTGGGCCGCGATCGCCACCCAGATGCTGGTCCTGCAGGCACTGGCCGGCCTCTCGTGCTGGTGGATGCTGCGCACCGTCTTCGGCGACCGCCTGCGCATCCTCGTCCCGCTGGCGTTCTACCTGTTCAGCCCGATGACGGTCTCCTCCGCCGTCTGGTGGTCGGTGGCGATCAACCAGCTGCCCCACCACATCGCGATCTTCGGCGCCGTCGCGTTCCACGTGCGGTACGCGCGGACCCGTCGCGTGAGCCAGGCCGTCATCGCCACGGCGTTCCTCGTCCTGGGGCTCGGCAGCTACGTGAAGGCCCCCTTGATCGTGCTCGTGCTGCTGGGCGTCTCGGCGTGCTGGTTCACGGCGGGCGGCCCGCGGGCCCGACTCCGCTCGCTGCTGCGGTCCTGGCCCGCATGGCTGATGTATCTCGGCACGCTCGCGAGCTACGTCGTGGTCTGGGCCGACAGCCAGACCGGTCAGCTCCCCCGCCAGACGTGCGAGCTGCCGGGGGTCCTGTCGCGGTCGGTCCTCGACTCCGTCGGCACCGGCGTCGTGGGCGGGCCGCTGACGTGGCAGCTGTGGACCGGCGGCGTGGATCCTGTTCTCGCCGCGTCCGACTGCGCTCCGCTGGCCTACCGGGGTGACCAGTCGCTGCTCATCGGCGGGCCGCCGCAGTCCTTGGTGTCCCCCTCGCTGACCCTCGTGGTGCTGGCCTGGGTGCTCATCACCGGTCTCGTCCTCTACGTCTGGGGCCGGCATCGCCATGCGATCTCGTCGCTGTGGTGGCTCGTCCCCTACGTGCTGGTCTCCGCCGCGCTCGTGCACCTCGGACGGGCCGGCACCTTCGGCTCCGCGGTCAGTGCCCACGAGATCCGGTACTTCGCCGACGTGCCGGCCGTCATGGCGCTCGCGATCGGCACCGCGATCATGCCGATCCGCGGGGCGCTGCAGCAGCGTCGCCCCCGCGACGTGCCGATCCTGCGCACGTCGGTGCCGCGTCGAGGATTCGCCGTGCTCGCGGCACTGGGTCTGCTGGCCTCGCTCGTGTCGACGATCCGCTACGTCGCCCCCTGGCACACCGAGGACGGACGAACGTTCCCGAGCCGGGCCTTCATGCAGACGATCGACCGCCAGCTCGACGAGCGCGCCGCGTCGGACGGACCGGTCGTCATCGCCGACGTGCCGCTCCCCTACCGGGTCGCCCTCCCGACGATCTACCCGTACAACCTGCCCTCCCGGCAGCTCGCGCCGTGGTCCGACCGGATCCAGGTCGTGACGGCAGGCACGGACATCTCGGTGCTCGACGACGCCGGTCGCATCCTGCCCGCAGCCGTCCCGGACGGTCCACGTGCGGCCCCGGGACCGGTCGACGGGTGCGGCTACCTCGTCCAGCAGGAGCGGGTCACCATCGCCATGACGCCCGTCGTGGACGCCGTCTGGTGGATGCGGATCGACTACCTCGCCGGCGGTGACGGCGAGCTCGAGGTGCAGGCCGGTGATGCGACCTCTGTCGTCCCCGTCGAACGGGGCCTCCACACGGCGTTCGTGCAGACCACGGGCGGTTACGACGACGTCCGGCTGCGGGCGCGCGGTGCCATCTCGGTGTGCGTGGACAATGTGCACATCGGCACCATCCGAGGACAGGACGAAACTCCATGAGCACGACGACCCGGACGCGCGGCGCGATGACCGCCGGCGAGCGCTACGTACTCATCGCGCTCGCCATGATCCTCGCGCAGCTGGCCCTGCGCACCTGGGCCGCCAGCGGCAGCTGGTTCTACTCCGACGACCTGATCTTCATCGGCGCGACCGCCCACGGAGACGCCGACACCGCATGGCTGTTCCACCCCCACAACGTCCACCTGATGCCGCTGGGGCTGTTCCTGTCGACCCTGGTCGGTCACGCGGGAGCATTCAGCTGGTGGCTCGCGGCATCGCAGATCATCGTGATGCAGGCGCTCGCGAGCCTCGCCTGCTGGTGGATGCTGCGGCGGTTGTTCGGCGACCGGCCCGGCGTGCTGATCGCGCTCGGCTTCTTCCTGTTCTCGCCGTTGTCGTTCCCGACGGTCGTCTGGTGGTCCGCGTCGCTCAACCAGCTCCCGCACCAGATCGCCCTGTTCGGGGCCGTTGCCGCCCATGTCGGCTACCTGCGCACCCGGCACCCCAGCCAGGCAGCGCTCGCGGGCCTGTTCCTGCTGATCGGGCTGGCGTCGTACGCGAAGGCCGCACTGATCCCGTTCGTGCTGGTCGTCCTGACCGTCCTCTACTTCTCCTCGGGCCGTCCCGTGGCCCGCCTGCACACCGCGCTGACCCGCTACTGGCACGCGTGGGCGATCTACGCGACCCTGACCATCGGCTACCTCGTCGCCTACGTCATCAAGGTGCCGAGCACCGCTCGCCCCTCGGTGGGCGGCACGCTCGACACCCTCGACCTGACGATCACGCAGGCCTTCGCGCCCGCGACGCTCGGCGGCCCCTGGGACTGGCAGTCGCTGGGCCTGCTCGGGGGCGTCGGGCCGAGGCTGTTCGTCGACACCCCCCTGTTCCTGGTCGCACTGTCGTGGATCGTGATCGCCGCGTTCTGGACCCACCAGGCACTGGTCCGTCGGCGGGCCTGGTGGCCGCTGCTCCTGCTCGTGCCCTACGTCCTGCTGGGCGGGCTGCTGATCGCAGCCGGCCGCACCGAGGCGTTCGGCGCGACCTCGGCCGGCCTGGAGCTGCGCTACCTCGCCGACATGGGCGGGATCGTGGCGCTCTGCCTGGGCCTGGCCACCATGCCGGTGATCGGCGCGTGGCAGGGTGTGGCGCCCCGCACCCCACGACTCATCACCGTCGATCCGCCGCGGCGCCTCCTGAGGGCCGGCGCCGCCGTCTTCCTGATCGGCTCGTTGACCTCCTCGATCACGTACGCGCGCCCGTGGCACGACGAGGCGAACATGCCGCAGCGGGCCTACATCGACACCGTCCGCGGCGAGCTCGGCAGCTCGCCGGTGACCGTCGCCGACGCCGGAGTGCCCGAGGACGTGCTCGGGTCGGTGACGTTCCCCTACAACCAGGTGTCCCGCTTCCTGGCCCCGTTCGGCGACCGGATCCAGGTCACGAGCGCCGGCAACGACCTGCAGGTCTTCGACGCCCGGGGCCGTCTGGCCGACGCCGCGGTCGACGGCGATGCGCGCAGCGGGATCGGACCCGTGGAGGGCTGTGGCTACCCCGTGAACGCCGCCACGACAATTCCGCTCATCCCGGTGCTGGACTTCCCGTTCTGGATGTCGGTCAACTACCTGGCCGGGGCCGACGGCACCGTCACGATCCGTGCGGGACAGACCTCGATCGAGGCGCCGGTCGAGAAGGGTCTGCACGTCCTGTTCGTCCGCACCGCCGGCGCGTACGACCAGGTGACGATCGAGCCCGCCGGAGGCGTCGGGCTGTGCATCGACCAGATCTCGGTCGGCGCCCTCACCTCGGCGGCCCCGCGATGACGACGCCGCGCCCCGACTACCCCGGCCTCGACACGCTCCGTGCTGTCGCGGCCGTCGCCGTGGTGGCGACCCACACCTCCTTCTGGACCGGGCAGTACGGCAAGGGGCTGTGGGGGGCCGCCACCGCCCGTCTCGACATCGGCGTCGCCTTCTTCTTCGTCCTCTCGGGATTCCTGCTCGGTCGCCCGTTCCTGGCCGCGATCGCCGACCGCCGTCCGATGCCCGGAGCGGGTCGCTACTTCTGGAAGCGGGCGCTGCGGATCGTGCCGCTCTACCTGCTCGTCGTTGTCGTCGCACTGCTCCTCCTGCCCGACAACCGCGGCGCCGGCATCGGCACCTGGGTGGGCAACCTGACGATGACGCAGCTCTACGTCACCGGCCTCCTGCCCGCCGGTCTGACCCAGATGTGGAGCCTCACGACCGAGGTCGCGTTCTACCTGGTGCTCCCGGGACTGATGGTCGTCCTGTGCCGGACGGCGTGCCGCACGGGATGGAGCCCCGGCCGGCTCCTCATCGGGCTCGCCGCGCTCACGGCCGTGACGGTGGCCTGGCTCGTCTGGATCGCCCCCCTGCGGGTCGGCGCCGGCCAGTGGCTCCCCGGATACCTCTCCTGGTTCGCCGTGGGTCTCGCGCTCGCAGTCATCTCGGTCGACGTCGCGGTGCGCGGCCGTGGCTGGGAGCGCCTCACCGTGCTGGCCCACCAGCCCGGGACGTGCTGGATCATCGCGGGCGCCCTGTTCGTCATCGCCGCCACGCCGATCGGTGGACCGATCCTCCTGGAGGCGCCGACGGCCGGAGCGGCTGTCGCCAAGAACCTTCTCTACGCCGCGATCGCGGGACTCGTCGTGATGCCGTCGATCCTCGGCCCGTCCCGAGGCACGCGCTACGCCGACGTCCTCGCGTGGCGCCCGCTGCGACACATCGGCCACATCTCCTACGGGATCTTCTGCATCCACCTGCTGATCGTCGACGCGGTGACCCACGCGCTCGGCTACCCGCTGTTCACCGGCAGCGGTTGGCTGGTGCTCCTGCTCACCCTCGCGATCAGCATCGTGCTGGCGGAGATCGCCTACCGGCTGGTCGAACGCCCCGCGATGCGACTGAAGGACGTCCGCAGGGGCTCCTCGAAGGCCAGCGCCGCGGTCGCCGACAGCGCGACGACCACGCACCACTGAGGCCAGGCCTCGGCGCCGGCCCACCCGCCGGAGCTGTTCCACGGCCGCAGGACGTAGCCCACACCGGCCGCGCCGACACCCGCAGCAGCGATCCACGCACCGGGACGCCACCGCGTGGCGAGCACCGCGACCCCGATCGTGAGCGCCACCAGGAGTCCGCCGGCACCAGCCAGCAGGAACACCAGCAGCACCCCGGTCAGGCACCCGCCCGCGAGGCGCAGGCCCGCGCGCGGACGGCGCACGACAGGATCGGGACCCAACCGGCGCCTCAGGCGCCACGAGATGACCAGAAGGCTCAGCACGGCGAGCGCACCGACGGCCAGGCCTGCCTGGTAGATCCGGCCCACCCCGTAGCGCGCGTCCACCGTCGTCCCCGGGGCAGCGAGCCAGCCCTGCATCCAGCCGTTGACGGTCGCAGGCTGCAGCCCGTCGGCCCGCCACCCCGGATTGACGTTCTGGGCCAGGGTGACGACTTGGGGACCGGCTCCCTCGACGGTGCCGATCGTGATGGCCTCACGCCCCTCGCGGGTCGTCGGCACCTCGGTCGAGCCGGTCAGGCCGAGGCCGCCCGTCGACAGCCGTACGAGGGCCGGCCGGAAGGCCGGGGTACCGCGCACCGTGACCCGGTTCTCCCCGGCGGTGAGGGTCACCGCGGTCGGGCCGCACACGCGTGCCGGGAGCTGACGACCGCCGATGACGTCGTTGCGTGATCCCGACACGGCTGTCGGGACCGAGCGGCCGTCGACCGTCAGGTCCGGGCCGGAGCCGCACGGCAGCGCCACCGCCACGTCCGAGCCGTTCGACGGCACGACCCCGGAGTCCGGCAGGCTGATCTCGCTGATCCCGACCGGCAGCCCCGTCCCGGTGCCGTCGAACGACAGGCTCGACCGGACGTAGGCGTCCGTCACGAGCACCCGCACCGACGACGTGGTGACCGCCGGGAAGCGGGCCAGGCCGTCACGGTCGAAGCGCACCAGGCGGGTCTGACCGGACGAGGACGTCACCCGGGCCAGGCGCGGCGCCGAGGCGGCCAGGCTCGGGTCGACGGCGAGTCGCAGCTGGGAGACCGAGCGCTCGCCGTCCCAGCCGATCGTGATCTCGGGGGTGACGTCCCGCAGCGTCGAGATCCAGCCCGTCCGGGCGTTGCCGTCGATCGTGGCGAGCATGCCGGCTGCCGTGCCGGCGCTGGCCGTCGAGCTCGCCCGGACCGTGACACCTCCGCTGAAGGCGTCGTTCAGGGCCGATGACTGTCGCGGCAGGACGCTCATCCCTCCGGCATAGTCCTGGTCGGCCCCGAGGGTCACGATGCGGTCGATCGTCGTCCCGTCCTCGCCCAGCCCGTCGCCGCTCGCCGCGCATCGCGGGACACGCCCGATCGTCCTGCACAACGGCGCCCCCTGCTCGGCGGACAGCACGATGTCGGTCGGTGGACCCCAGTCCGCCGGCAGGGCGGGCAGACGCAACGGACGACTGAGCCGGACGCCGGGCACGACGACGTCATCGACCGAGAACGGCTCGAGGTCGGTCGACGGCGACGCGATCCGCAACGACCGCGTGAGTCCGGTCGGACCGTCCAGCGTGATCAGCGAGCCGCCCCGGGCGTTCGTCGTCGAGTCACCGGCATCCGTGCGGACCCGGACGGTCCGGTCGGGCTGCCCGGCGCTGAGCCGGATCGTCGTGCCGACGACGGAGGTGGGCTCGTCGAAACGGATCTCGATCCAGGCGTCGGACGGGTCCGCCGCGGTCCACCGGGTGGCCGCGTCACCGTCGAAGGCCGACCACGGCTGACGAGACGGATCGACGGACGCCGCACCGATGGCCGACAACGACGAGGACGCGCGGATGCTCCGGGCGCCGATCAGCTCGGGCACGCTCTGCCACCGCTCGCCCCCGGCCGTCACGTAGTCGTGCACCGGCCGGTCGATGACGTACGGATCGTCGACCGTCAGCGAGGCCGAACGGTTGTCGACCACCCGGCCGAACGCCGCCTCGCGTCGACGATCGGTGTCCGTCAGGACGACGCTGCGAGGCGTCAGGTCGTCGGGCACGTCCTGACCGAGCAGGACGTCGACATCGCCCGGCACGAGCCCGTCCTGCAGCGTCAACGCATCGGGGGATCCCACGACGACGGGGGTCTGGTCGACGGGCTGTGCCCTGGCCCGGGACGCGTCGGCGTCCGGCACCCGGAAGATCTCCACGACGCGGTGCCTGACCTGGCGGCCGCCGTTGACGAAGATCGTCTCCCCCTCGTCGGTCTGCTGGGTGGCCGGGTTGCCGACCATCGGTCCGAACGCCGTGACCCTCGTGACCTCGGGCATGCCGACGAGGGCCGAGTAGACGGTCTCCGGATCGGTCACGCCGGCCCCGGTGAGGTCGTTGCGCACGACCAGGTAGCGGATGCCCGAGCGTTGCAGCATCGCGAGGAGCGCGGGCGACCCGGTGCCCGAACCGAACTCACGGTCGATCGTGTCGAGGGTGCGGATGGCGCCCGGAGGCGCCAACGGCACGGCGCTGCGCACGGACCACGGCGTCCGGACGTAGGCCTGCGCGACCTCGTCCCGCGGATTGCCCCACAGGTAGTCCCCGAACGCGGCGGCCGGGAGCAGCAGCGTGTTCTGGCCGGCGGCGTGCGTGTTGAGCCAGTCGTACGTCTGCGTCTGGTAGACCGGCACCGCGGTGAACGACCCCGACCGCGCGAGGTCGGCGGTCCACGCCGGCACCGTGGAGCCCAGCAACGCCGCCGCGGCGAGCACGAGCGGGCCGACGGCCGGGACGCGACGGGCGGTCTCCGAGCGGCGGGCGCCAAGCACCGTGATCAGGTGGACCAGGCCCAGCACCAGCGGGATGCGCACGATCGGATCGAACTTGTGGGTGTTGCGCAGGGGCGCCAGGACGCCGTCGAGGACGTCGCGGCCCGCACCGGCCAGCCCCCCGGACACCGGTCCGACGTGACCGAGGGTGACCAGGGACAGGCCGACCGCCACCGAGACCACCAGGTAGCGACCCCACGGGTTGTCCGACCGGGCGATGCCCCAGAGCCCGAGTGCGAGCACGATCGTGCCATTGACGACCAGTGCCGGACCGGTGATCAATGCGTTGCCGGCCCGCAGCGTGCCGTCGAGGTAGGGGATCCAGTTGGTCGTCCCGCGCAGCCCGTCGAACAGGGTCGCCGCGAACGTCGTCGTCGCGGAGCTCTCGATGAAGTCGAGGAACGGTGGACTGACCGAACCGAGCAGGAACAGCGAGATCACCCACCAGGCGGTGCCCAGCGCCACGAAGACCGGCCACCACAGCATCATCGAGCGCCGCCGCGAGCCAGGCTCGGCCATCAGCAGCAGGATGACGCCGAGCGGGAGCACCGCCGACGTGGCGGCCGCGTTGACCCCACCGACCGCGGCCACCGCGAGCGCGCTCAGGGCGGCGTAGTGGCGCGGGTTGCCCCGACGCAGCCCGACAACCAACGGCACCAGGACCCACGGCGCCATGGCCGACGGCCACACCTCGATCGAGCTGGGACCGATCAGCGTCAGGATGCGGGGCGACAGGGCGAAGGCGAAGCCACCGATGATCCGTGCGGCTGGCGACCCGACCCGCATCGCACCGCACAGCTTGACGAAGCCGAGGAAGGCAACGACCAGCAGCAGGGCCCACCAGAGCCGCTGGACGACCCAGGCCGGGACGGTGGCGGAGTGACCGAGCCAGAAGAAGGGTCCCATCGGGAAGAGGTAGCCGTACGCCTGGTTCTGGACCTGTCCGAACGAGCCGGCCGGGTCCCAGAGGTGCAGCGAACGGGCCAGGAAGCCGCCCGGGTCGAGCACGAGGTCGCCCTTCGTGTCACCGACGATGCGACCCGGCTGGGAGATGAGGGTGAGCGCCGTCAGGACGATGCTCGCGGCGACCAGTCGGGTGCGCCAGACCGTTCGCCGTGCGACCCCTGCGTCGACGGCGGGTGTCGCCGGGTCTGCGGGCGCCCGATCGGGATGGGACACCTGTTCGAGCACCCGGGAAGGATACGTGAGACGTGGACCACTCCGCTGGTAGGATCGAGGAGTCGTGTTGAGGGACACGACCCCGGTCGAGGGACCCGGGTGTAAGCACCGCCGGTCATGCCGGTGGTCGAGGGAGGCTCCGGCAGCAGCCGGTCACCATGCACATACTTTTCTGCAACTGGCGCGACACCCAGAACCCCGAGGGCGGCGGGTCGGAGCGCTACGTCGAGACCATCGCGCGCGGTCTGGTCGACCGCGGTCACCGGGTGACGATCGCCTGCGCCCGCCACGACAACGCCCCCGACGACGAGGTCGTGTCGGGAGTGCGGTTCGTCCGTCGTGGCAGCAAGCTCGACATCTACGCCCGCACGTTCACGAACCTGCTCCTGGGGCGCTACGGCCGGGTCGACCTGGTCGTCGACGTCCAGAACGGGCTGCCGTTCTTCACCCGGCTGGCGACCCGCAAGCCCGTCGTCGTCCTGGTCCACCACGTGCACCGCGAGCAGTGGCCCGTCGTCTACCCCGGTCGCACCGGTCGGATCGGCTGGTGGATCGAGAGCCGCTTCGCCCCCCGTCTCTACCGGCGCAGCCAGTACGTCGCGGTGTCCGACGCGACGCGTGTCGAGCTCGACGAGCTCGGCGTCGACCGGTCCCGTGTCGAGGTCGTCCTCAACGGCAGCGACCCCGCTCCGCAGGTCGAGGCCACCCGGTCGCCCACGCCGCGACTCTGCGTGCTCGGACGGCTGGTCCCGCACAAGCAGGTCGAGCACGCGATCGACGTCGTGGCCGAGCTGGCGCCGATCTTTCCCGAGCTGGCCCTCGACATCGTCGGCGACGGCTGGTGGAACGACGAGCTTCGCGCCCACGCCCGTGAGCGAGGCGTCGCCGACCGGGTCGTGTTCCACGGCTTCGTGGACGAGGTCGCCAAGCACGAGATCCTCGCCGCGTCCTGGGTCATGCTGCTGCCCTCGCTCAAGGAGGGCTGGGGCATCGTGATTGGTGAGGCCGGTTCGCACGGCACCCCGACCGTCGCCTACCGATCGGCGGGCGGCACCAACGAGTCGATCAGCCACAAGGACTCAGGCTACCTCGTCGACTCCCGCGAGGAGCTCATCGAGGCGACCGGAGAGATCCTGCGCGACCACGAGTGGCGGGCGTTCCTCGGCGAGGGTGCGCTCGAGATGTCACGGCGCAACTCCTGGGACACGTCGCAGGCACAGTTCGCAGCCATCCTGGACCGGGTCGGCGACGCCGGGTAGCCACCCGCCACAGGTCGCCACCTGACACGAGCACACAGCAGAAGGAGCGGGCCCCGTCGGGACCCGCTCCTTCTTCGTCGTGCTGCTGGGCCGTTGCTCAGCCGTTGGAGCCGTAGCTGACCGACGTGGCGTCGATCGGCTTCTCGCCGGTGTTCTCCTGCGACTGGACGACGCCGACGACGGTGGCCGCGGCCAGACCGATACCAGCGATGAAAGCGACGGTGCCGCCGATGATTGTTCCCACAGTGGAGCCTCCCTCAAGACGTTCCCAGCCTAACAGGCTCGGGGGGTCACGCGTCCACGAAGACGCGCCCCCCTGAAGGCCTAGGGTGGGACCCTATGTCTTCCTTCCCCCGCGGTCCGCGCGCGCTGGTCCGGGCCGCCCGACCGCGGCAGTGGGCCAAGAACCTCCTGGTCATCGCCGCGCCCCTCGCCGCCGGCGTGATCGAGGATCCGGCCGCGCTGCGCGCCGTCGCCGGGGCCTTCGTCGCCTTCACGCTCGCCGCGTCAGCGGTCTACCTGCTCAACGACGTCGTCGACGTCGAGGACGACCGGCGCCACCCCACCAAGTGCCGGCGCCCGATCGCCGCCGGCGAGCTGTCGGCACGCACGGCCCTGATCGCCGCGGCGGTCGCCGCAGCGGGATCGATCAGCCTCGGGCTCGCCGTCGACCGAGACCTCGGCGCGACCCTCATCGTGTACCTCGTGATCCAGGTGGCGTACGCGCTGTGGCTCAAGGAGCAGCCCGTCGTCGACATGGCCATCGTGTCCGCGGGATTCCTCCTGCGGGCGATCGCCGGTGGCGTGGCCGTCGACGTACCGCTGTCGCAGTGGTTCCTGCTCGTGGCGTCCTTCGGCTCGTTGTTCATGGTCGCCGGCAAGCGCTACTCCGAGCTCCACAGCCTCGGCGGCGACGGGGCGACGCGCCGGTCGCTGGAGTTCTACTCCGAGTCCTACCTGCGTTTCGTGTGGAGCCTGGCCGCGGCCGTCACGATCACCGCCTACAGCCTGTGGGCGTTCGAGATCACCTCCGACGCGGGCGTCAACTGGCAGGCCATCTCCATCGCACCGTTCGTCATGGGCCTGCTGCGCTACGCCGTCGACGTCGACCGCGGCCTGGCCGGCGAGCCGGAGGAGGCCGTCCTGCGCGACCCGGTGCTCCTTGTCATCGCCGCCAGCTGGCTCGTCATCTTCGCCATCGGGGTCTACACCGCATGAGCGACGCGACCCTGAGCGGATGGGGCGGCACCAGTCCCACCCTCGCCCACCTCACTCGTCCGGTGGACGTCGACGCGCTGCGGGCGGCCGTCGTCGGTGCCGGGCCACGCGGCGTGATCGTCCGCGGTCTCGGACGCAGCTACGGCGATCCTGCGCAGAACGCCGGCGGCGCCGTCGCCGACCTGACCGGCTGGAACGCGATCCTCGACGTCGACACCCGGTCACCCGCCGTGCGGGTGCAGGCCGGCATCAGTCTCGATCGTCTGCTGCGCGCCATGCTCCCCCTCGGGCTGTGGCTCCCGGTCGTGCCCGGGACACGTCAGGTCACGGTCGGCGGAGCCATCGCCGCTGACGTGCACGGCAAGAACCACCACGTCGACGGCAGCTTCGGCAACCACGTCCAGGCCATCGACGTCCTCCTGGCCTCCGGCGACATCGTGACCCTGACGCCCGACGGCCCGCGGGCAGACCTGTTCTGGGCCACGGTCGGCGGCATGGGTCTGACCGGGATCGTCGTGGAGGCGACCATCGCGCTCAAGCGGGTCGAGACGTCGTCGTTCGTCGTCGACACCGAGCGCACCCCGGACCTGGCCACACTGCTGGACCGGCTGACCCACGGGGACGACGCCTACCCGTACTCGGTCGCGTGGTTCGACACGGCAACGACCGGGGCCTCGCTCGGACGGGCGGTCATCACCCGCGGCAGCTCGGCCCGCCTGGCCGACCTGTCGCCGGACCGGCGGTCCACCGCGCTCGAGTTCGCCGCCCCCCAACGGGGCCGGGTGCCCGTGACACCGCCCATCAGCCTCGTCAACCGGTGGACGGCCAGGGCCTTCAACGCGCTCTGGTACGCCAAGGCGCCACAGCAGCGGCTCGCCGAGATCCAGGACATCACGCAGTTCTTCCACCCGCTCGACGTCGTCGGCGACTGGAACCGTGTCTACGGGCCGCGCGGCTTCTGCCAGTACCAGTTCGCGATGCCGGTGGGTCAGGAGACCGCGCTCACCTCAGCCGTCGAGACGATCGCCGCCTCCGGTCACGTGTCCGCACTGACGGTGCTCAAGCGCTTCGGTCCGGGCAACCGGTCGCCGATGTCCTTCCCGATCCACGGCTGGACCCTGGCCGTCGACCTGCCGGTCCGCCCGGGGCTGGACGACCTGCTGACGGGACTCGACGAGCTGGTGGTCGGCTCCGGTGGTCGCGTCTACCTGGCGAAGGACTCGCGCACGACCGCCGCCACCCTGCGCCGGATGTATCCACGGGTCGACGAGTTCTGCGCCGTCCGCCGCGACGTGGATCCCGACCACGTCTTCCGATCCGACCTGTCCCGACGACTCCAGCTGTGAGGAACCACCCATGATCGACGCCCTCGGCCGCCCCCAGCGGCTGCTCCTGCTCGGCGGCACGTCCGACATCGCCCTCGCGATCGCCGAGGCCTACGCAGGACCGGCACCGGGCCTGCACGTGACGCTCGCCGCCCGTCCCGGCGTGCGCCGCGACGCCGCCGTGCGCCGACTCGAGTCCGGCGGGTGCATCGTCACGGCGGTCGATTTCGACGCCGTCGCCGTCGACACCCATCAGGCCGTCGTCGACCACGTGGAGGGTGACATCGACATCGCCGTGGTCGCCTTCGGGCTCCTGGGGGATCCCGAGCAGGCATGGACCGACGTCGAGACGGCGCGCGACCTCGCCATGGTCAACTACGTCGGCGCCGTCACCACCGGGGTCGCACTGGGCGCCCGCGTCCGCCAGCAGGGCCACGGCGTCATTGTGGCGCTGTCCAGCGTCGCCGGCGAGCGACCCCGACGGTCCAACTTCGTCTACGGGTCGACCAAGGCCGGGATGGACGCCTTCTACACGGGTCTCGGCGAGGCCCTGCGGGAGCTGGGCGGCCGGGTCCTGGTGGTGCGCCCGGGCTTCGTGCACTCCACGATGACCGAGGGGCTCGAGCCGGCGCCGCTCGCCACGACCCCCGAGGCCGTGGCCGCCGCCGTCGTGGACGCGGTCCGCGACCACAAGGAGCAGATCTGGGTGCCCGGCACGATGCGTGCGGTCATGTCAGGCCTGCGGCACCTGCCCCGGTCGGTGTTCCGCCGGCTTCCGGTGTAGCCCCCTCGCGCCGCGCGAGGCCAGACCCAGCAGGGCCAGCAGGACGCACAGTCCCGCGGCCCCCCAGGCCACGACCATGGACCGTCGGTCGTCCGGGTCGATCGCCCGGGGCTGTGCGCCGTCGATCGTGAAGACCCTCATCCCCGGCCCCGCGACCGGCAGCTCGGTCGCCCCGTCGACGAGTCGCTGCGCCTCGAGCGCACCGGGAGCATCGGTCTCGAGCACGACGATGCCGATGCCGCGCCGCGCCAGGCCGGCGAGGACGTCGTCGCCCGCGAGCGTCCTGCCGATCGCGGCGGCCCGCCGATCCTCACCCCGGATGGTGCGGCCGGACACCTCCAGCTCGTCGTTGGTCACCGTCGCACGGTCGAAGTACCGGCCCGCCGGGTCGAGGACCGTGGTGTCGTCGTTCCAGGCCGGACGGCGGTAGGCGGAGAACGGAAGGACCAGGATGTCGCCGGACACACGGCTGCCCTCGACCGCCGTGCGGGCACTCGCCCAGGACGTCGGGTAGTCGACCGGCTCCAGCCGGCCTCCCACGCCCCATGCCGCGTCGGGCAGGGCCACGATCGGCAGCAGGAGACCGACGACCGCGACCGTCCGCCGGGACGCCAGCTCGCGGGCGCGATCGGCCAGCACACCGACGCCGACACCGAAGGCCACCGCCTCCAGCGGCACGAGCAGGGCCAGCCACCTGGTCCCGTCGCGGACGAGCCCCCCCGCGGGCACGTCGGCGACCACCCGGGCGACCAGCTCGGGGGCCAACCACCCCGCCAGTGCGACGGCCAGCCCGACGCCACCGGCGACGGCGGTGACGGCCAACAGGCTGCCGTCACTGCGCCACATCGCCACGATCCCCGCGACCATGACGGCACCGATGACGGCGGCGACCACCACCGCGGTGACGAGCGTGCGGGAGGTGGGGACGACCTCCGTGTTCCAGATCCCGCCCAGCGTCAGAGCCGACCCGAGCCGGCCGAGGAGACCCTCGGGCTGCAGCTCGAACAGTCCGACGGCGGCCGGGTCCGTGCGGGCCTGGGCCACGTCCCGCAGGCCCGCGACGATCCACGGCGCGTTCACGAGGGCGCCCACGACCACCACGCGCACCGCTGCGATGCGCCACGCGGCCACGACGGCCAGGAGCACACCCATGATCCCCGAGGCCGGGGTCAGCGCCGTGCCGGCCAGGGCGATCACCGCGATCGACCACCGCGGGCCGTCTCGGTGCCGCAAGGCTCCGATCAGCCACGGCATGGCAGCAAGGGCCAGCAGCAGGGGCCACTGGCCAAGCACGAGCCGTTCGACGACGTACGGGTTCCAGACTGCGAACGTCGCCCCGGCCAGCTGGGCCGCGAGCGCCCGTTCGCGCAGCAGCCGAGCCACCCCCGCCCCGAGCAGGAACAGCGCGAGGAAGAGCACCAGCCGTTGCACGACCTCGGCGGGCAGCACCTTGCCGAGCAGGGCCGCGACCGCGTCCGAGGGCACGGCGCGCGGCAGCCCGGTGCCGAGCCCCCAGACCTCGGGGCGATCCAGGTCGAGCCGCGGCACCCAGACCATGTCGTAGGTCAGGACGTAGCCGCGTCGCACCAACGGGGCGAGCACGGCCAGGGCCAGCGCGGCCGACCACGCCGGGACGAGCCAGCGTCGCCATGGCTGCATGTCGTCCCCGTCCCGCGCAGAGTCGTCCTGCGCCCTCGTGCCATCCGGTCAAGGCCATTGTGCCGCCGCGTCGAAGCGTGCCAGGCCGGGGTGGTCGGTCGGCGACGTCGAGCAGACGGGACGAGGTCACGTGGTGACCGGAGCGGTGAGCCTCCTGATCCCTGCACGGGTAAGGTGCCGGAGTGAGATCCGCCCGTGTGACGCTGACCGGCGGTTCCCTCGTTGCGGCCGGGATGATGGTCACCAACCTTGCCATCTACGGCTTCAACATCGTGGCCGCCCGCCTGCTCATCCCCCGCGAGCTCGGCGCCCTCACGGCACTCTTCGGCATCCTGCTGGTCGGCACCGTCGCGGCCCTCGGGCTGCAGGCCGTCACGGCACGGCGCCTGGCCGTCGACTCCGCCCGCACCGACGAGATCGTCGACGTGACGGCGCGGGCCACCCTGTGGCTGTCCCTGGTGGTCGGCACGTTCGTGGCGGCCGGCACGGTCGTGCTGACGCCCGTCCTCAAGCTCGACAGCCACTGGCCGGTGATCCTGTGCGGTGCCACGCTCGTCCCGCTCACGATCATGGGCGGACAGTGCGGCATCGCCCAGGGCCTCGAGCGCTGGGGCATGCTCTCGGCCGTCTACGTCGGCAACGGCATCGGTCGCCTCACCGGCGGCACGGTCGCGATGCTGATCTCCCCCACCCCCACGGCGGCGATGATCGGCATCGCCGCGGGTTCGTGGTTGCCGGTGGTCGTGGGCCGGTCCCTCCTGAAGGGCCACTGGTCGGCCGCGACGGCGATCAGTCGGCGACCGATGCTGCGGGAGACCTTTCTGGCCTCGCACGCGCTGCTCGCCTACTTCGTCCTCAGCAACATGGACGCCCTGATTGCCCGCAACCGGCTCACCGAGCACGACAGCGGGCTGTACGCCTCGGGGCTGATCCTGGCCAAGGCCGCGCTCTTCTTCCCGCAGTTCATCAGCGTCATCCTCTTCCCCGACCTGGCCCGGGCCGGCGACCACCGTGCCCGGCTGCGAGCGGTGTCGATCGTGGCCGCGTTCGGGGCTCTGGCCGTTGCCGCGACGGCGCTGCTGCCGCACGTCGCGCAGGTCCTGGCCGGTGGCGACCAGTACGCCGAGATCACCGACCGGTTGTGGCTGTTCGCGGTGTCCGGGTCGTCATTGGCGATCGTCCACCTGCTGGTGTTCGACGCACTCGCGCGGCACGCGCACGGCGTCGTCGTGATGGTGTGGGGCGGCGTCATCGCCGTCTTCGCCAGCGCCTACGGGTTCGGCGTCGGCATCACCGGCCTGGTCGTGACGATGGCCTGCGTCGCCGCGGCTCTCGCCCTGCTGGTCTTCCTGGCACCGCAGCCCTCGCGCGAGCCGCCCGCCTGAGGCTGGTCAGTGGCCGGCGTCGTGCCAGGTGCGGCCCGCGCCGACCGAGACGTCGAGCGACACCGAGAGGTCGGCGGCCGAGGCCATCTGGTCACGGACCAGCTGCTCGACCTGCTCCCGCTCCCCCGCTGCGACCTCGAGCACGAGCTCGTCGTGGACCTGCAGCAGCATGCGAGACGCAAGTCCCGCTTCGCCGAGCGCACGCTCGACGCCCAGCATCGCGACCTTGATGATGTCGGCAGCAGAGCCCTGGATGGGGGCGTTGAGCGCCATCCGCTCGGCCATCTCGCGGCGCTGGCGGTTGTCGCTCGTGAGGTCGGGCAGGTAGCGGCGGCGGCCCATGATCGTAGCGGTGTAGCCGTCCTTACGGGCGACGTCGACCACGCTGCGCAGGTAGTCGCGCACCCCACCGAAGCCCTCGAAGTAGTCGTCCATCAACCCGCGGGCCTCCTCGGTGGAGATCCGCAACTGGTTGGACAGCCCGAACGCCGAGAGCCCGTAGGCGAGCCCGTAGTTCATCGCCTTGATCTTGGCCCGCTGCGCGGCGGTGACCTCGGTGGGATCGACCCCGAACACCCGCGCGGCGGTCTCGGCGTGGAAATCGTGCTGGGACCGGAACGCCTCGATCAGCGCGGTGTCCTCCGAGAGGTGCGCCATGATCCGCATCTCGATCTGGCTGTAGTCCGCGGTCATCAGCTCGGAATACCCCCGACCCACCACGAACGTCTGGCGGATCCGACGCCCCGCCGCCGTGCGGATCGGGACGTTCTGCAGGTTGGGCTCGGTGGAGGAGAGCCTGCCGGTGGCCGCGATCGTCTGGCTGTAGGTGGTGTGGATCCGACCGTCGTCGGCCACCGACTTGAGCAGGCCGTCGACGGTGACCTTGAGCCGGGTGGCGTCGCGGTGCAGTAACAGGTGCGAGAGGAACTCGTGGCCGGTCTGCTCGAACAGCGTCTGCAGCGCGTCGGCGTCGGTGGTGTAGCCGGTCTTGGTGCGCTTGGTCTTGGGCATGTTCAGCTCGTCGAACAGCACCACCTGGAGCTGCTTGGGCGAGCCGAGGTTGATCTCCTTGCCGATCACGGCGTACGCGTCGTGGGCGGCCTGCTTCACCTGCCCGGCGAAGTCGGACTCCAATGCGGACAGGGCATCGCCGTCGACCGCGATGCCGGCTGCCTCCAGATCCGCCAGCACGAACTCCAGCGGTAGCTCCAGCCCGGCGAGCAGTTCGGTGCCGCCGCGCTCGGCCAGCTCGGCGTCGAGCGCCCCGGCCAGCTCGGCGACCGCCGACGCGGCCACCATCTGCGCGTCGGCCCGCGCCGCAACTGCCTCCTCCTCGCCACCCAGCAGAGAAAGCTGCCCGCTCTCGGCCTCACCCTGCACCCGCATCTCGCGGCGCAGGTGGCGCAGCACGAGGTCGGCGAGGTCGAAGCTGCGCTGCCCCGGACGCGACAGGTAGGCCGCGAGCGCGGTATCGCTGGTGAGCCCCGCGAGCGTCCACCCCCGGCCCCGCAACGCGTGCAGCGCCGCCTTGGCGTCGTGGGCTGCTTTCGGGACGCCCGCATCGGCGAGCCACTCACCCAGCGCCGCCTCGTCGTCCGGGGTGAGGGTGGTGACGTCGAGATACGCGGCCTGCGGCACCCCGGCCGCCGCTCCGGCGGCCCTTGCCTCGACGGTGGGCTCGCCCGCGGCCAGCCCGATCCCGGCCAGATCACCGGACGGGGCACCGCCGCTGATGCCGTGGAAGGCGAGCCCGACGCGCCGGCCGTCGCGGGCGTGCTCGACGAGCCAGGAGCGGATCGTGCCCGGTTCCAGCGCGCCGCCCTGCACCTCGATGCCACCCTCGGCCTCCGGCTCGGCGCTGGCCAGGGTGGCGAACAGGCGCTCGCGCAGCACCCGGAACTCCAGCTCGTCGAACAGCCGGTGCACGGCGTCGCGGTCCCACGGGCGGACCTCGAGATCGGCTGGGGACGAATCGAGCGGGACATCGCGCACGAGCTCGGTGAGCTGGCGGTTGAGCTGCACGTTCGCCAGGTTGGCGCGCAGCGCGTCGCCCGCCTTGCCCTTGACCTCGTCGACGCGGTCGATGAGGTCGGCGAGCGAGCCGAACTCCCTGATCCACTTGGCAGCCGTCTTCTCCCCGACGCCCGGGACGTTCGGCAGGTTGTCGCTGGGATCCCCGCGCAGCGCCGCGAAATCGGGGTACTGCACCGGGGTGAGGCCGTAGCGCTCCATCACCTCGGCTGGGTCGATCCGCGCGAGGTCCGACACCCCTCGCTTCGGGTAGAGCACCGTGACCAGGTTGCTGACCAGCTGGAACGCGTCGCGGTCGCCGGTGGTGATGAGTACCTGGAACCCGTCGTCCGCTGCCTGGGTGGCGAGGGTGGCGATC
>JBKJIW010000004.1:0-20447 GCA_046598255.1 Aeromicrobium sp.
GGGCGGCCAGCCAGCCGCGCAGCCCGCCGCCGGCGCCCTGGTGCGCGATGGCTCCGACGCCGCCGAAGAGTGCGAGCTCGACCACGAATGCCGTGATGGCCAGAGCGAGCAGGCTGCCGGTCGACACCCGCTCGGCGCCGGGCGCCCTGGTGGGACCGGCGTCCACGGCCTGGTCACGAGGTCTCGGGTCACCTCTGCCGCCGCAGCGGTGCGGTGACCGGCATACCGCTGGGTCGTGACGGGCGCGCGTCCGGGCTGTCGGGCGGCGATGGAGGCTCCGCTCAGCCGCTCGTCGGCGATCTTCTCCTGGAGCCGGATGATGCCCTGCAGCAGCGCCTCGGGCCGGGGCGGGCAGCCGGGCACGTAGACGTCGACGGGGATCAGCTGGTCCACGCCCTTGGTGACGGAGTAGGAGTCCCAGTAGGGGCCACCGGAGTTGGAGCAGGCTCCGAAGGAGATGACGTACTTCGGCTCGGGCATCTGGTCGTAGAGCCGGCGGATCGCCGGGGCCATCTTGTCGGTGACGGTGCCGGAGACGACCATCAGGTCGGCCTGGCGTGGTCCCGGGGCGAACGGGATCACGCCGAGCCGGATGAAGTCGTGGCGCGACATCGACGTCGCGATGAACTCGATGGCGCAGCACGCGAGACCGAAGTTGAAGACCCACAGGGAGTACTGCCGACCCCAGTTGAGCAGGTAACGGGCTGCCTTGGGCGCGTGCTCGGATCCGGCGCCCAGCGTCGGCTGACCGATCGAGGGCATCGGGAGGTTCACTGGGTCCACGACAGCACCCCCTTGCGCCAGGCGTAGGCCAGGCCGACCACGAGGATGCCGATGAAGACGCCCATCTCGACGGCCGCCGCACGCCCGATGTCGTCCAGCACGACGGCCCACGGGAACAGGAAGACCGCGTCGACCGCGAAGATGACGTAGAGGAACGCGTACACGTAGTAGCGGACCGTCGACTGCGCCCAGCCCCCGCCGACCGGGTCGACACCCGACTCGTACGTCGTGAGCTTCTCGCGGGACGGCACCTGCGGACGCATCAGACGGTTGACGCCGAGCATCGCGGTGGCGAGCAGGATGCCGACGAGGATGATGACGCCGACGGCGGCGTAATCATTCAGGTAGGCGCCCATGGACACACTCTAGGGAAGATCGGCCCCGGCGGTGCGGTCCGCGCCCCCCACCCCAAGATGTCGGCACATGTGTACGTCGCGTCGCCCGCTCCCGGGTACACATGTGCCGACATCTAGCCAACGCGTACGTCTGCCGGTGACCGCGTCCAGGGCCAGGTCAGCAGCGCCCACACCGCGGCGACGATCGCGATCTCCAGGACGACGTAGAGGGGCCACGGCCCGAGGTGGTCGAGCAGCGAGGCGTTGTTCGGCAGGCGGTTGAGGTAGCCGTAGTTGGTGCCCGCGACGACGTTGAAGACGTACGCGCTGACGGCCCAGGTCAACGTCACCGCGACAGTCTGGCGGTACGTGCGCCATGTCGGCAGGATCCGCAGGCCGACGACGAGGAAGAACGACGCCCACACGATCAGCACGTGCATGCCCCAGAACATGAGGAACCGCGGTTCCGGGAAGTCCGAGGCGAGGTCGGGCGTGAGCATCCCCTGCGTCGTGAGGGTGATGCCCCACAGGTAGGTGATCGTCGAGGTGAGCCGGTGGCGGGTCCACAGCGCATGGGCAGCGAACATCCAGGCGAGGTCGCACAGCTGGAACGGCAGGGACGTCTGCAGGTTCCACTCGTCCGGCGTGAACTGCAGGATCTGCAGCGGGATCGTGATCGACATCAGCACGATCGCGAACGTCCGCCGCACGGTCTGCTCGGCCGGCTGCCCACTCAGGCGCCGGCCAGCGACGATCACGACCGCGACGCCGACGACGAAGATCGCCAGTACCGTCAGGTGCGACGCCCCGTACGAATCGAAGCGTTCGCCGGCAGCCAGTGTCATGCCGAGAGGCTAGTGGATCCGTGCAGCCCGGGGGCGGTGACGTGTTCGCCCTTCCCGCGCGGGAAGGGCGAACCAGGCACCGCACCAGTCCCGGAGGGGCGACTGTCGCACCGCCCCCGCCGGGGTGGGGCGACCAGGTCACCGCCCACCGCGGCGAAGGGTCAGCCCTGGGCCTTCTCGGCCACGTGGTTCCACGTCTCCCAGGTCTCGAGGCGCTTGGCGTAGTCGGCCTTGGCGATGCCCAGGGGCGCGGTGCCGAAGAAGACGCGCAACGGCGGCTCGGCAGCGTCGACGATGTCGAGGATCGCCGCGGCGGTGGCGTGCGGGTCACCCGGCGTCGGGTTGCGCTCCGCCCGCAGCTTCTCGGTCTTCTCACGGAACGCGTCGTAGGCAGGGTGCGGCTCGGAGCGGGACGCCGAATCGCCGCTCCAGTCGGTCGAGAACCCGCCGGGCTCGATGAGCGTCACCGTGATGCCGAAGTCGGCGACCTCCTGGGCCAGCGACTGCGAGAAGCCCTCGAGCGCCCACTTGGACGCGTGGTAGATGCCGACGAGCGGGAACGCCGAGATGCCGCCGATGGACGACACCTGGATGATGTGACCCGAACCCTGCTCCCGCAGGTACGGCAGCGCCGCCTGGGTGACCCACAGGGCCCCGAACACGTTGGTCTCGAGCTGCGCCCGGGCCTCGTCCTCGGTGATCTCCTCGATGAAGCCGAAGTGCCCGTAGCCGGCGTTGTTGACGACGACATCGAGACGACCGAAGTGGTCGTGCGCCTGCTGGACCGCGGCGAAGTCGGCCGCCCGGTCGTTGACGTCGAGCGCGATCGGCAGGATCGCGTCCCCGTACGTCTGCACGAGGTCGTCGAGGGAGTCGGTGTTGCGAGCCGTCGCGGCGACGCGGTCGCCCCGCGCGAGCGCGGCCTCGGTCCACTCGCGGCCGAAGCCGCGGGACGTGCCGGTGATGAACCAGGTCTTGGAGGTGGTGTCAGTCATGTCCTCGACGCTACGACCTGGAGCGCACTCCAGCGCAACTCGAATCAGGTCTGATCCGGCTGGGGAACTCGCAGGAAGGTGACCGCGAA
Source organism: Aeromicrobium sp. (assembly GCA_046598255.1). GTDB lineage: Bacteria > Actinomycetota > Actinomycetes > Propionibacteriales > Nocardioidaceae > Aeromicrobium. The sequence continues at coordinate 3,048 of JBKJIW010000004.1, forward strand.
GTCCGCCTCCGGCGAGAACGGCACGAGGTCCCACGTCGCGAAGCGCTGCTCCACGACGAGCCCGGCCGCCGCGACGGCCATGTCGAACGACTCCAGGGCCAGCTCGCGGTCCGTGGCGAAGCCGAGGACGATCCGTCCACCCGGACGCACGTGCCGGCGCAGCGACTCCAGCACCTGCTGCTCCGTCCCCGGGGCCACGAACACCATGACGTTGCCCGCGACGACGGCGAGGTCGAACGGTTCCTCATCGAGGTCCAGCTGGCTGAGGTCTCCGACGAGCCACGTGGGACCCGGGTGATCCTCGACCGCGGCCGCGATCAGCACCTCGTCCGCGTCGACACCGACCACGGTGTGGCCGCGCTCGTGCAGCACCGCCCCGAGACGGCCCGGACCGCATCCGGCGTCGAGGATGCGGGAGCCCGGCGGCACGAGCGCGTCGATCAGCCGCGCCTCCCCGGCGAGGTCCGCGCCCTCAGTCGCGAGCTGCCGGAAGCGGTCGACGTACCACTGCGAGTGCCCGTCCTTGGTGTCCGTGAACCAGCGAGGAATGTCGGTCATCCACCCATCGTCCAGCAGGCGTACTCTCGGCGGGTGAGCGACTCCCGCAACGGCGTGACCTTCGGCGTCGCGGCCTATCTGTGCTGGGGCTTCTTCCCGCTGTACTGGCCGCTGCTCGCTCCGGCCGGGTCGCTCGAGATCCTGGCGCACCGCTTCGTGTGGTCGATGGTCTTCGTCCTGGTCGCGATCACCGCGATGGGCAAGTGGACGACGTTCCGCGACATCGCCCGCGACCGCCGGCTGATGCTGATCCTGACCGGCGCCTCCGTGACGATTGCGCTCAACTGGGGCGGCTTCATCTACGGCGTCACCAACGGCCACGTCATCGAGACGTCGTTGGGCTACTTCATCAACCCGCTCGTCACGGTGCTGCTCGGCGTCTTCGTGCTCAAGGAGACCCTGCGCCCCGTGCAGTGGGCCGCGATCGGCATCGGCGCCTCGGCGGTGGTCGTCCTGACCGTGGACTACGGACGTCTGCCGTGGGTCGCCCTGATGGTCGCCTTCTCGTTCGCGATCTACGGCTTCCTCAAGAAGAAGGCCGACCTCGGTGCGTTCGAGGGGCTGGGGATGGAGACGGCGATCCTGTTCCCCGTCGCGCTGAGCTTCCTGGTCGCGCTGCAGCTGCGCGGCGAGCTGACCTTCGGGCACGACGGCCCGGCGAACGTCCTGCTCCTGATCGGCACGGGAGTGGTCACGGCGATCCCGCTGCTGATGTTCGGTGCCGCCGCGACCCGGCTCTCCCTGACGACGATCGGGCTGTTGCAGTACCTGGGCCCGATCATCCAGTTCATCGTCGGCCTCACGATCTTCGACGAGGACATGACGAACGCCCGCTGGGCCGGCTTCGTCCTGGTCTGGCTCGCCCTGGTGATCTTCACGGTCGACGCCATCACCAACCACCGCCGCGTGCTGAGGAGAACCGCCGAGGCCGCCGCGATCTGACCCCGTCCCCCGGACGTCATCACAGGTGTAGGTACGTCACCGCAGCGGTGATGACGTCCAACCGCACCACCCGGGAGGTCATCACACCAGTACGTGCGTCACCGCAGCGGTGATGACGTCCCCCCGCCCGGCCACGTCCTGGAGGAGCGTGGGGTCAGCCGAGGCGGGTCGCGACGGTGTCGCAGAGGGCCTGCAGGGCCTCGCGGGCCGGCGAGTCAGGCAACTTGGCCAGCAGGACGCTCGCGGCGTCGGCCTCGGCCTGCACGTAGGAACGCGCCTCGTCGAGCGCCGGGTGTGCGCGCAGGAGCCCCATCGCCTCGGCGTGCTCGGCGTCGTCGGTCAACGGCTTGGACAGCAGCGAACGCAGCCGGGCGCTCGGCTCGTCGGTCGAGCGCATGGCGATCAGGGTCGGCAGGGTCAGCACGCCCTCGCGCAGGTCCGTGCCGGGCGTCTTGCCCGAGTCGCCGGTCTCGCTGGCGATGTCGATGATGTCGTCGGCGAGCTGGAAGGCCGTACCGATGCGCTCGCCGAACTCGGTCAGCGTGTGCTGGACGTCGTCCGGGGCGCCGGACATCATGGCGCCGAAGCGGGCCGAGGTGGCGATCAGCGACCCGGTCTTGTCGGCCACGACACCCAGGTAGTGCCCCAGCGCGTCGTCATCGTCGGCCGGGCCGATCGTCTCGCGGATCTGCCCGCGCACGAGGCGCGAGAACGTCCGGGCCTGGATGCGCACCGCGTCCGTCCCGAGCTCGGAGACGAGGTCGGAGGCCTGGGCGAACAGGTAGTCGCCGACCAGGATCGCTACCGAGTTGTCCCAGCGGGAGTTGGCACTCGGAGCGCCGCGGCGCATCGCGGCCTCGTCCATCACGTCGTCGTGGTAGAGCGTCGCGAGGTGAGTCAGCTCGACGACGACCGCGGAACGGGCCACGTCGGGGTGGGCCGGATCGCCGAACTCCGCGCTCAGCATCACCAGCAGCGGCCGGAAGCGCTTGCCACCGGCGTTGAGCAGGTGGGCGGCCGCCTCCGCGACGAACGTCTCGGGGCTGTCGACCGCCGCGGCCAGCTGGTGCTCGACCTCGTCGACCCCGGCGGTCACCCGCGCCTCGAGGGCAGCGTCGGTGAACGAGACACCCAGAGTGGACACGCAGATCTCCTAGACGGTGATGCTCAGACGGTGGTCAGCGCACGAAGGCTCCCGCATGCTGCGCGAGATCGAGGACCGGTCCTGGAATGATACCGAGTCCGACCGTGCCCACCACCGCCACGACGATGACCACGGTAGTCAGGAAGCTCGGCACCGCAACCGTGGGGCCGTCGCCGACCGGGTCGGTGAAGAACATCAGGACGATGACCCGCACGTAGAAGTAGGCCGCCAGGGCGCTGATCAGCACGCCGATCACGACGAGCCACCAGAAGCCGCCCGAGTAGGCGGCGCTGAAGACGCCCCACTTGCCGATGAAGCCACCGGTCAGCGGGATGCCGGCGAACGACAGCATGAACAGCGCGAACGAGCCGGCCAGCACGGGCGACGTCTTGCCCAGGCCCGCCCACTTCGACAGGTGCGTCGTCTCGCCACCGGAGTCGCGGACCAGCGTCACGATGGCGAAGGCACCGATCGACGAGAGTCCGTAGACCGTCAGGTAGAACAGGATGCTCGACACCGAGGTGACCCGGTCGGAGTCGGCCACACCGGCGTAGACACCGACGAAGCCCACCAGCAGGAAGCCGGCGTGGGCGATCGAGGAGTACGCGAGCATGCGCTTGACATCCGTCTGCGAGATGGAGACGACGGCACCGAGGAACATCGTGATGATCGCGATGGCCACGATCGTCGGGCGCCAGTCCCACTGGGAACCGCCGAACGCCACGTAGAAGACCCGCAGCAGGGCAAGGAAGGCGGCGGCCTTGGTGCCGGCCGCCATGAACGCGGTCACGGGGGTCGGCGCACCCTGGTAGACGTCGGGCGTCCAGGTGTGGAACGGCGCCGCGCCGATCTTGAACAGCAGACCGACCGCCATCAGTGCGACCGCCGCGAGCAGCATGTTCTCGCTGCCGGTGCGGGCGGTGACGGCCGTGTCGATCGCCGAGAGCTCGAAGCTGCCGGAGTAGCCGTACGCCAGGGCGATGCCGTACAGGAAGAACACCGAGCTGAACGCGCCGAGCAGGAAGTACTTGAGCGCGGCCTCCTGGCTGAGCAGGCGACGACGACGGGCCAGGCCGCACAGCAGGTAGAGCGGCAGGCTCAGGACCTCGAGCGCGACGAACATCGTCAGCAGGTCGTTGGCCGTCGCGAACAGCATCATGCCGACCAGCGCGAACAGCGCGAGCGGGAAGACCTCGCTGTGCTCGACGCGGAGCCTGACCGCCTCGGCCTCGGACGCGGAGCCGGGAGCGTCCGCGGCCCGGCCCGTGAACGCGCTGAGTCCACCCTCGAGGCGCCGCTCGGCGAACAGCAGCATGCTGAGCAGGCCGAAGATCAGCAGGATGCCCCAGGTGAAGACGCCGGGTCCGTCGACCGACAGCGCACCCTCGCCGGCGATCTGTCCGCGGGCGGTCAGCGGTGCGTCGACCCGGTCGAGGCCGGTGTAGACCACGACGGTGTCGACGAGGGCGGCGACGATGCCGACGACCGCGAGGACCGACTGCACCACGAAGCGGGAGCCCCGCGGCCAGAAGGCCTCGACGATGACGCCGAGGACGGCGGTGCCGGTGATGATGAACAGCGGTGCCAGCAGCGCGTACTCGATCTCGGGTGCGGCGATGGGCGGCAGCTCGGCCGACAGGAACGAGGTGATCATCATTCGCCCCCTTCCCCGGTGCTGGATGATTCGGTGGCGGCGCCGTCGATCGGCGTGGGCGTCTTCGGCGTCGGGTCGCTCTTGCCGATGTGGCTGATGACGGTGTCGACGGCCGGGTTGATCGCGTTGAGGACCGGCTGCGGGAAGAACCCGAGGCCGATGATCAGCATGATGGCCGGGGTCAGCGCCGCGATCTCCCGCGGCTGCAGCTCCGTGACGCCCTCGGCGCCCTCGGCCAGCGGCCCCGTCATGGTGCGCTGGTACATGATCAGGATGTAGAGCGCGGCGAGCACGATGCCGAGCGTCGCGACCGCGGCGGCGGGGATCGACACCGTGAACGTGCCGGCGAGCACGAGGAACTCCGACACGAACGGCGCCAGGCCGGGCAGCGAGAGGCTCGACAGGCCGGCCAGCAGCAGGACGCCCGACATGATCGGGGCGATCTTCTGGACGCCACCGAAGTCGGAGATCCTGGCCGATCCGCGCCGCGACACCATGATGCCGGTGACGAGGAACAGCGCCGCGGTCGAGAGGCCGTGGTTGAACATGTAGAGCGTCGAGCCGGCCATCGAGGTCGACGTGAACGCGAAGATGCCCAGGATGATGAAGCCGAAGTGCGACACCGACGTGAAGGCGATGAGCCGCCGGATGTCGTCCTGCCCGATCGCGAGCAGCGCGCCGTAGACGATGCTGATGACCGCGAGCGTGATGATGACCGGGCTGGCCCAGTCAGCCGCCTCGGGGAACAGGTTGAGGCACCACGTGATCATGCCGAACGTGCCGATCTTGTCGACCACGCTGACCATCAGCACCGAGGTGCCGGGGGTCGCCTCCTTGGCGGCGTCTGGCAGCCAGGTGTGGAGCGGCCACAGCGGGGCCTTGATCGCGAACGCGGCCATGAAGCCGAGGAACAGCAGCCGCTCTGTGGTCTGACCCATGTCGAGGTTCTGCAGGTCGCTCAGCAGGTACGACGCGTCGCCCTGTCGGGAGCTCACGACGTACAGGCCGACGATCGAGGCGAGCATCAGCAGACCGCCGACGAGGTTGTAGATCAGGAACTTGACCGCGGCGTAGGAGCGGTTGGGCCCGCCGAACGAGCCGATCAGGAAGTACAGCGGGATCAGCGTCGCCTCGAACAGGACGTAGAACAGGAAGACGTCCGTGGCCATGAAGGCGCCGAGGGCGAGTCCCTCGACCGCGAGCATCCAGGCGAAGTAGGCGTGGGTTCCCTTCGGGTCGGGCAACCGGTCGTCGAACGACGCGAGGATGACGATCGGCACGAGGATCGTCGTCAGCAGCACGAGCGTGAGCGCGATGCCGTTGACGCCGACCGAGTAGTGGGCGCCGAAGGCCTTGATCCAGGTGTGCTCCTCGGTCAGCTGGTAGCCGCCGGAGGTCGGTTCGTACCGTGCGAGGACGACGAGCGACAGCACCAGGGTGAGGAGCGAGGCGCCGAGCGCCACGATCTTGGCCGTCTGCTGCCGGCCGGCCGTGCCGCGTGGTAGCAGGACGACGATCAGTGCGCCCAGGATCGGGGTCGCGGCGAGGATCGAGAGGATCATGCGAGGGTCACCGCCAGGAGACACAGGACGACGATGACGACGCCACCGAACATCGTGAGGGCATAGGAACGGACGTAGCCGGTCTGCGGCTTGCGGAGGAACTGCGACGTGTCACCGAGGCGGTCGGCCAGGCCCGTGACGAACCCGTCGATGCCCTTGCCGTCGAACCAGACCAGGAAGCGGGTCAGGTGGGTGGTCGGCCGGACGATGACGGCGTCGTTGAGCTCGTTGCCGTAGAGCTCGTGACGACCGGCGCGGGCGAAGAACGACACCGAGCTGTCGTCCGGCGTCTCCGCGGCGATCGGCTCACGCCGGTAGAAGGCCACCGCGGCAGCGACGCCGAGGGCCACGACGAGCGTGATGATGATCGTCAGCACGATGGCCGGCACCGCCAGCTCGTGGTGCTCGGCGTGACCGACGACGGGCTCGAGCCAGTCGACGATCCAGTCGCCCAGCAGCAGGATGCCGCCGACGGCCGAGAGCGCCGCGAGGGCGATCAGGGGCCAGGTCATGACGCGGGGCGACTCGTGCGGGTGCACGTCCTCGCGCCAGCGCTTCTCCGACAGGAAGGTCATGATCATCAGGCGGGTCATGTAGAACGCCGTGACGCCGGCGCCGAGCAGTGCAGCGAGACCGACCCAGAGGTTCTCGCCGAAGGCGGCCTCGATGATCTTGTCCTTGGACCAGAAGCCGGCGAACGGAGGGACGCCGATGATCGCCAGGTAGCCGAGACCGAACGTCGCGAAAGTCACCGGCATCATGGTGCGCAGGCCACCGTAGTGACGCATGTCGACGTCGTCGTTCATGCCGTGCATGACCGATCCGGCGCCGAGGAACATGTTGGCCTTGAAGAAGCCGTGCGTGATGAGGTGGAAGATCGCGAACGCGTAGCCGGCCGGGCCGAGGCCCGCGGCCAGCATCATGTAGCCGATCTGGCTCATCGTGGAGCCGGCCAGGGCCTTCTTGATGTCGTCCTTGGCGCAGCCGATCCAGGCACCGGCGAGCAGCGTCACGAGGCCGACGACGATGACGGCGGTGCGGGCGGGCTCGGACGCGTCGAAGATCGCGTTGCTGCGCACCACGAGGTAGACGCCGGCGGTGACCATCGTCGCGGCGTGGATGAGGGCCGACACGGGGGTCGGGCCCTCCATCGCGTCGAGCAGCCAGCTCTGCAGCGGCACCTGGGCGGACTTGCCGCACGCGCCGAGCAGCAGGAGCAGGCCCAGCGACGTCGTGACGGCGTCGGTCGCCCCCGGAGCGGCGGCGTTGACCGCGGCGATCGCCGAGGTGCCGAACTGGGCGAACATCAGCATGATCGCGAGCGCCATGCCGATGTCGCCGACACGGTTGACCACGAACGCCTTCTTGGCGGCCGCCGCGGCAGTGGGCTTGTGCTGCCAGAAGCCGATCAGCAGGTACGACGCCAGGCCGACGCCCTCCCAGCCGAGGAACAGCACGAGGTAGTCGCCCGCGAGCACCAGTGTCAGCATCGCGGCGATGAACAGGTTGAGGAAGGCGAAGAAACGCCGGCGCCGCTCGTCGTGCTCCATGTAGCCGATCGAGTAGACGTGGATCAGCGTGCCGACACCCGTGATGAGCAGGACGAACAGTGCCGAGAGCTGGTCGTAGACGAAGCTCATCTCGACGTGGAACGTCCCGGCATCGATCCAGGTGAACAGCGAGACGGCGTGCGACCGCTCCTCGGCGTCCTGCCCGAGCAGGCTCGCGAACAGGACGACGCCGAGCACGAACGACGCGGCGGACGCGGCGGTGCCGATGAGGTGGCCGAAGCGGTCGGACTCCTTGCCCCAGATAAGGAGCAGGGCGCCGCTGGCCAGTGGGATGGCGATGAGCAGCCACTGAAGGTCGAACATGCGTGTCCCCTTACGACTTCAGCAGGCTCGCGTCGTCGACCGAGGTCGTCCGACGCGCGCGATAGATGGACACGATGATGGACAGCCCGACGACGACCTCGGCCGCGGCGACGACCATCACGAAGAACGCGGCAACCTGCCCGTCGAGGTTGCCGTGCTGGCGGGAGAAGCTGACGAACGCGAGATTGGTCGCATTGAGCATCAGCTCGATGCACATGAAGACGATGATCGCGTTGCGCCGCACGAGGACGCCGACGGCGCCGATCGTGAACAGGATCAGCGACAGGGTGATGTACTCGTTCACTTCTCGCCACCGATCCCGTCGCGGCCCTCGTCGGGCTCCAGCTGCTGGACGACCTTGTCGATGTCATCGTCGAAGCCGTCGCGCACCTGACCTCGGTCGATGATGCTCTGCGACACGGACGCCTCCAGGGGCGTGCCGTCCGGCAGGAGGGCCGGGGTGTCGACGGCGTTGTGCCGGGCGAAGACGCCGGGGGTCGGCTGCGGGCCGGGGTGGCGGCCGGTCTCGGCGTACTCGCGCATGCGGCGTGCGGCGATGGACGCCTGCGACTGGCGGGGCGTGAGACGCTCGGAGTGGGCCAGCACCATCGCGCCGAGCGCCGCGGTGATCAGCAGCGCGCTCGTGAACTCGAACGCGAGGACGTACTTGCCGAACAGGAGCTCGGCGAGGCCGTAGGGGTTGCCGTTGCCGTTGGCCTGGCGGAGCCCGACCACCGCACCGGACACCGTCTGGCCGATGGCCAGCACGGCTGTGATGCCGAAGACCAGGCCGATCACACCGGCGAGGAGACGCTGCCCGGCGATGGTCTCCTTGACCGCGTCGGACGAGTCGACGCCCACCAGCATCAGCACGAAGAGGAACAGCATCATGATCGCGCCGGTGTAGACGATGATCTGCACCGCGAACAGGAACGGAGCGCCCTGCGCGGCGTAGAGGATCGCGAGGCTGATCATCACGACCGCCAGTGCGAGCGCGGCGTGGACGGCCTTCTTGGCAAAGATCAGTCCGAGGGCGGCGATCACCATGATCGGCGCCAGGATCCAGAACGTGGTCACTCGTCGTCCCCGCTCGTCACGGTCACGATCGGCAGCTGCTTGCCGCGGTAGTAGTCGCGGTGGTCGTCGCTGATCATCATCTCGTGCGGCGGCTCGACCATGCCCGGCAGCAGCGGTGCCAGGAGGTCGCTCTTCTCGTAGATGAGGTCAGCCCGGTTGTTGTCGGCGAGCTCGTACTCGTTCGTCATGGTCAAGGCGCGCGTCGGGCACGCCTCGATGCACAGGCCGCACAGGATGCAACGCAGGTAGTTGATCTGGTAGACGCGGCCGTAGCGCTCACCCGGGCTGTGCCGGTCGCCATCGGCGTTGGTGGCACCCTCGACGTAGATCGCGTCGGCGGGGCACGCCCAGGCGCACAGCTCGCAGCCGATGCACTTCTCGAGGCCGTCGGGCCAGCGGTTGAGCTGGTGACGTCCGTGGAACCGCGGGGCCGTCGGCAGCTTCTCGAACGGGTACTGCTCGGTCACGGGCTTGCGGAACATCGTCCGGAACGTCACGCCGAAACCGGCGATCGGGTCCCAGAGCGTCTCCTTGATGGGACTGCTCATGACGAGGTGGTCCTCTCGGATTGGGTCTCTGTGGTCTCGGTGATCTCGGGCGTCACGGTGACGACCTGACCGGGCATCGGTGGGACGGGGTAGCCGCCGGCGAAGGCGTCGAACTCCTCCGGCTCCGGCTCGGGTTCGAGTTTCTTCTCGGGCAGGAGGAACGTCGCGACGACGAGGACGCCCGCCACGATCGCGACCCACATCAGCGTCTGCTGGTCGAGCATGTCCTCGCTCTTGAGCTTGCGGATGAACGCCACCGCGATGATCCAGGCCAGCGACACCGGGATGAGGATCTTCCAGCCGAAGGTCATGAACTGGTCGTAGCGCATGCGCGGGAGCGTCCCGCGGAGCCAGACGAACAGGAAGATGAAGAACAGTGTCTTGCCGAAGAACCACAGCACCGGCCAGTAGCCCGTGTTGAAGTAGCCGTCGTTGATCTGGCCGATGCCGAACGGAGCGCGCCAACCGCCGAGGAACAGCGTCGTCGCGAGCGCGGAGACGGTGACCATGTTGACGTACTCGGCCAGGAAGAACAGTGCGAACTTCAGCGAGGAGTACTCGGTGTGGAAGCCGCCCACGAGCTCGCCCTCGGCCTCGGGGAGGTCGAACGGCGCGCGGTTGGTCTCGCCGACCATCGCAATGCAGTAGATGACGAACGACGGGAAGAGGGGGATGAAGTACCACATGTCGCTCTGGGCGGCGACGATCTCCGAGGTCGACATCGAGCCGGCGTACATGAACACCGAAACGAAGGACAGGCCCATCGCGACCTCGTACGAGATGATCTGGGCGCTCGAGCGCAGGCTGCCGAGGAGGGCGTAGATCGAGCCGGACGCCCAGCCGGCGAGCACGATGCCGTAGACGCCGATCGACGTCACGGCCAGCACGTAGAGCACCGCGACGGGCAGGTCGGTGAGCTGCAGGACCGTCTTCTGATCGGTGAACGGGATCGTGACCTCCGGCCCGAACGGGATGACCGCCCAGGCCAGGAAGGCCGGGATCGTCGCGAGGATCGGCGCCAGGATGTAGACGAACTTGTCGGCCGCCTTGACGACGATGTCTTCCTTGAGCGCGAGCTTGACGCCGTCCGCGAGGCTCTGCAGCAGGCCGAACGGGCCGTGGACGTTGGGCCCGATGCGGTGCTGCATCTTGGCGACGATGCGGCGCTCGAACCAGATGTTGAACAGCGTGTAGACCAGCAGGAAGACGAAGATCAGGACGGCTTTGAGGGCCACGACCCAGAACGGCTCGTTGCCGAAGAGCTCACTCATGACGCCACCTCCGTGGCTCCGGCCGAGAGCGTGACCCGGTCGCCGAAGCCGGCACCGAGGACGGCCCGCAGGCTCACGCCGGAGTTGGCGGGCGCCCACACGACGCCGTCCGGCAGGTCTGCGACCTCGGTCAGGAAGCTGGCACTGCCGACGTCCGTGGAGATCGTCGCCGGTCCGCCCGGGTCGATGTCGAACGCCTTCAACGTCGCGACGCTGGCCCGCAGGACGGCCGGTCGGGCCGTGGCCTTGAACTGGTCCTGGCCGTCCTGTCCGCGCCCGTCGTCGACGAGCAGACGCCACGCGTCGAGCACGACCGTGCCCTTCCTGGCCTTGCGCGTCGTGGCCTCCACCGTCGGGGCCGCTGCGCGTTCACCGTCCCAGGGTCCGATCTCGGTCATGGCCTGGCGGGCGGCCGAGACGGTGCGGAAGCCCAGCGGCGTCCCCATCTCCTCGGCGATGCCGGCCAGCACGCGGATGTCGGTCAGCGAGCTCGGCTGGTGCAGGACCGCCTCGAACGTGCGGGCGCGTCCCTCCCAGTTGACGAACGTGCCGGGCTTCTCGACGACCGGCGCGACCGGCAGGACGACGTCGGCGATCGCCGTGACGTCGCTGTGGCGCACCTCGATGCTGACGACGAAGTCCGCTGCCTCGAGACCGGCGCGGGCTCCGGCCGGATCAGGCAGGTCGTCGATCTCGACGCCGCCGACGAGCAGGCCCTTCAGCGTGCCGGCAGCAGCGGCAGCGAGGATCGCGGTGGTGTCGCGCCCCTTGGTGGCCGGGATGGTCTTGACACCCCAGGCGGCGGCCAGGTCGGCGCGCGCCTCGGCATCGTCGAGCGGACGTCCACCGGGCAGCAGCGTCGGGAGGCAACCAGTCTCGACGGCACCTCTGTCGCCGGCCCGGCGAGGCACCCAGGCGAGGCGGGCGCGGGTCCGGTCGGCAGCGGCCACGGCAGCCGAGAATCCGCCGGCGACCGACGCGAGCCGCTCGCCGACCAGGATGATCGATCCGGCCGGCAGGTCGAGGGCTGCCAGGGCAGCCGCCTCGTCGCCGGGCGTCGTCTGCACCAGCTCGCCCGACATCTTGCGGAGCCCGCGCGTGGCGTGGCTCGCGATCGCGGTGACCTTGACGCCGTTCTCGCGGGCACCCTTGCGCAGGCGCAGGAAGATGCTGCCGTTCTCGTCCTCCGGCTCGAACCCGACGAGCGCGACCGCGGAAGCCCTCTCGAGGTCGGCGAAGCTGACGACGAGCTGCGTCGCTACGACCTGCGACGCCAGGAAGGCCGCCTCCTCCGCCGAGTGGGCCCGGGCGCGAAAGTCGATGTCGTTGGTCTTCAACACGGTGCGGGCGAACTTGCTGTAGGCGAAGGAGTCCTCGGCGGTCAGGCGACCACCCGTCAGGATGCCGACCTTGCCAGCCGCGGCCAGACCGCGTGCGGCGGTCGCCAGCGCGGCGGGCCACGAGGCAGCCTCGAGGTCACCGGTCTCTGGGTTGCGGACGAGCGGGGTGGTCAGCCGGTCGGGCTGCGTCGCGTAGGTGAACGCGAAGCGGTCCTTGTCGGTGATCCACTCCTCGTTGACCTCGGGATCGTCACCGGCCAGGCGCCGCATCACCTTGCCGCGACGGTGGTCGACGCGGATCGCCGAGCCACTGGCGTCGTGCTCGGCGATCGACGGCGTCGAGACGAGGTCGAAGGGCCGCGAGCGGAAGCGGTAGTCGGAGCTCGTGAGGGCTCCGACGGGGCAGATCTGGATCGTGTTGCCGGAGAAGTAGGAGCTGAACGGCTCCTCCTCGTAGATGCCGACCTGCTGGCGGGCGCCCCGTTCGATCAGCGCGATGAACGGGTCACCGGCGATCTGCTCGGAGAAGCGGGTGCACCGGGCGCACAGCACGCAGCGCTCGCGGTCGAGCAGCACCTGCTCGGAGACCTTGATGGGCTTGGGGAAGGTCCTCTTCGTCTCGGTGAAGCGGGACTCGCCGGCGCCGTGCGTCATCGACTGGTTCTGCAGGGGGCACTCGCCGCCCTTGTCGCAGACCGGGCAGTCGAGCGGGTGGTTGATGAGCAGGAACTCGAGGTTGCCGCGCTGGGCCTTCTCGGCCACCGGCGACGTGACCTGGGTCTTGACGACCATGCCGGCCGCGACCTCGATGGTGCACGAGGCCTGCGGCTTCGGGAAGCCGCGGCCGTTGCCCGCGTCGGTGATGTCCACCAGGCACTGGCGGCAGGCGCCGACCGGCTCGAGCAGCGGGTGGTCGCAGAAGCGGGGGATCTCGGTGCCGATGAGCTCGGCCGCGCGGATCACGAGCGTGCCCTTCGGGACGCTGACCTCGACGTCGTCGATCGTCAGCGTCACCAGCTCGACGGGTGCCCCGCCGGCGGAGCCTGTCGAGGCCTCTTGGATCGTCATGCCGGTCCCTTCGACAAGCTCAGGGAGCGGTCCTCGAACAGCATCGAGGCGGCCGGCGGGAAGAGCTCGCTCGACGGCGTGTGCAGGCCCGCCTCGAACTCGTCACGGAAGTGCTGGATCGCCGAGGTGATCGGGCTCGTCGCACCATCGCCCAGGGCGCAGAAGGAACGTCCGAGGATGTTCTCGCAGAGGTCGACCAACAGGTCGATGTCGCCCTCCTTGCCCTGGCCCGCGTCGAGACGCTGGAGCGTCTGCACCAGCCACCAGGTGCCCTCGCGGCACGGGGTGCACTTGCCGCAGGACTCGTGCTTGTAGAACTCCGTCCACCGGAGCACGCAGCGCACGACCGACGTCGTCTGGTCGAAGATCTGCAGGGCCTTGGTGCCGAGCATCGACCCCGCCCCACCAACGCCCTCGTAGTCGAGCGGGACGTCGAGGTGCTCGGCGGTCAGGATCGGGGTCGACGAGCCACCGGGGGTCCAGAACTTGAGCTCGCTGCCGTCGCGCATGCCGCCGCCCAGCTCGAGCAGCTGCCGCAGGGTGATGCCGAGCGGTGCCTCGTACTGGCCGGGTCGCTTGACGTGACCGGACAGCGAGTAGAGCGTGAAGCCCTTGGACTTCTCGGTGCCCATCGACCCGAACCACTCGATGCCGTTCTTGACGATCGCCGGGACGGAGGCGATGGACTCGACGTTGTTGACCACGGTCGGCGAGGCGTACAGGCCCTCGACCGCGGGGAACGGCGGGCGCAGACGCGGTTGACCGCGACGTCCCTCGAGCGAGTCGAGGAGCGCGGTCTCCTCGCCGCAGATGTAGGCGCCGGCACCGGCGTGGATCACGAGCTCGAGATCGATGCCCGAGCCGTGGATGTCCTGCCCGAGGTGCCCGGCCTCGTAGGCCTCGCGAGCCGCGGCCCGCAGGCGACGGACGACGTGGAGCACCTCGCCGCGGACGTAGATGAAGGCGGTCCGCGCCCGGATCGCGTGGGCGGCGATGATGACGCCCTCGATCAGGGTGTGCGGGGTCGCCATCATGAGCGGGATGTCCTTGCAGGTGCCCGGCTCGGACTCGTCGGCGTTGACCACGAGGTACTTCGGCTTCCGTCCTGCAACGGACTCAGTGTCCTGCGGGATGAAGCTCCACTTCATCCCGGTCGGGAATCCTGCCCCACCGCGACCACGGAGGCCGGAGTCCTTGACCAGCGCGATGACGTCGTCCGGGGCCATGCCCAGCGCCGTTCGCAACGCCGTGTAGCCGCCGGCCCGCTCGTACGCAGCGAGGGTCCATGACCGTTCGTTGCCCCAGTCAGCGCTCAGCACCGGGGTGAGGGTGTCAGTCATCCGTGGCCTCCTTCGAGGTCGTCGCGGGAGATTCTTCGAGGACCGTCTCCGACTCGGCCCGTGCCGTGTCGGCCTGCTCGACGGCCGACTCCTTGGTCTGCGGGACGTCGGCCCTGTCGGCGGTGACCGACGACGAAGGCGCCGACCAACCGCGCTCGGCGGCGATCTGGAGACCCGCGAGCGACGGCCCGGTCGCACCCGGGCCCTCGTCGACGAGGCCGTCCTCGAAGCCGGCGATGACCCGCTCGGCCTCGCGCCAGCTCGTGATCGTCGCGCCTCGGGTGGCCCGCACAGTCTCACCGGAGCGCAGCTTGTCGACGACCTCGATCGCCGACTCCGGCGTCTGGTTGTCGAAGAACTCCCAGTTGACCGTCATGACCGGTGCGAAGTCGCAGGCCGCATTGCACTCGATGTGCTCGAGGGTGACCTTGCCGTCATCGGTCGTCTCGTCGTTGCCGACGTCGAGGTGGCCCTTGAGCCGCTCGAAGATCAGATCGCCGCCCATGACGGCGCACAGCGTGTTGGTGCAGACGCCGACGTGGTGCTCGCCCATCGGCCGGCGCTTGTACATCGTGTAGAACGTCGCGACACCCGACACCTCGGCGGCGCTGATGCCGAGGATCTCGGCGCAGGTCTCGATGCCCTCGTTCGTGACGTTGCCCTCGACCGACTGGATGAGGTGCAGCATCGGCAGCAAGGCGCTGCGAGCCTGCGGATACCGAGACCCCAGCTCGTGCAGCTCCCCCAGAGTGACATCAGAAAGCGACATCAGCGATCAACCCCGCCCATGACGGGATCGATGCTGGCGATCGCGACGATGACGTCGGAGAGCATGCCGCCCTCGCTCATGACCGAGGTGGCCTGCAGGTTGACGAACGACGGGTCGCGGAAGTGGGCGCGGTAGGGACGGGTGCCGCCGTCGGAGACGAGGTGGCAGCCGATCTCGCCACGCGGCGCCTCGATGGCCCCGTAGGCCTGACCGGCCGGGACCCGGAACCCCTCGGTGACGATCTTGAAGTGGTGGATCAACGCCTCCATGGACTCACCCATGATGTGCTTGATGTGCTCGGCGGAGTTGCCCTGGCCGTCGGCGCCGACGCTGAGCTGCGCGGGCCAGGCGATCTTCTTGTCCGCGACCATGACGGGCTGGCCGACCATGATGGCGAGCCGCTCGATCGCCTGCTCGACGATCTTGATCGATTCCCACATCTCGTCCAGACGCACCCGGAAGCGTCCGTACGCATCAGGCTCGTTGCGGGTGATGACGTCGAAGTCGTACGTCTCGTAGCCCCAGTAGGGCTGCTTCCTGCGCAGGTCCCAGTCGTAGCCCGTCGCACGCAGCACCGGGCCGGTGAGGCCGAGGGCCAGGCAGCCGGCCAGCTCGAGGTGGCCGACGCCCTGCAGACGTCCCTTGAAGATCGGGTTGGCGTTGCAGAGCGCCGCGTACTCCGGCAGACGCTTCTTGAGCAGCTTGACGGTCGAGCGGAGCTTCTCGATCGCGCCGTCGGGCAGGTCCTGGGCGACGCCGCCGGGGCGGAAGAACGCGTGGTTCATGCGCAGCCCGGTGATCATCTCGAACAGGTCGAGGATCAGCTCGCGGTCGCGGAAGCCGCAGGTCATGACGGTGAGCGCACCGATCTCCATGCCGCCCGTCGCCAGGCACACGAGGTGCGACGAGATGCGATTGAGCTCGAGCAGCAGGACACGCATCGCCTGCGCCTTCTCGGGCACCTCGATGTCGAGCAGCTTCTCGACCGCCATGACGTACGCGGCCTCGTTGGAGAACGGTGCGACGTAGTCCATGCGGGTGCAGAACGTCACGCCCTGGGTCCAGGTGCGGAACTCCATGTTCTTCTCGATGCCGGTGTGCAGGTAGCCGATGCCGGCGCGGGCGTCGCGTACCGTCTCTCCGTCGATCTCCAGGACGAGCCGCAGCACACCGTGCGTCGACGGGTGCTGGGGGCCCATGTTGATGACCAGGTGGTCGCCCTCGACCGCCGAGGAGTCGATGGTGTCCCAGTCCTGACCTGTGACGGTGAAGACCGGACCCTCGCGCGAGTCCGTCGTGCCGGCGTACGGATCTGTCTGAGTCATGAGTAGCTCCTCCGCTGATCCGGCGGCGGGACGGTGCCGCCCTTGTACTCGACCGGGATGCCGCCCAACGGATAGTCCTTCCGTTGGGGGTGGCCGGGCCAGTCGTCCGGCATCAGGATGCGGGTCAGTGCCGGGTGGCCGTCGAAGATGATGCCGAAGAAGTCCCAGGCCTCGCGCTCCTGCCAGTCGGCCGTCGGGTAGATCGGCACGACGCTGGGCAGGTGACGATCGTCGTCGGGGGTGGTGACCTCGAGGCGGATGCGACGGTTGTGGGTCATCGAGAGCAGGTGGTAGGCCACGTGCAGCTCGCGGCCGCTCTCGTGCGGGAAGTGGACACCGCTGACGCTCGAGCAGAACTCGAAGCGGAGGACGGGGTCGTTGCGCAGGTGGGTGACCGTCTCGAGCAGCAGCTGACGTCGGACGTAGAACGTGATCTCACCGCGGTCGACTACGACCTTCTCGACGGCGTCGCCGAGGCCGGGGCCGGCGGCGAGCCGGTCGGCGACCTCGTCGAACCAGCCGCCGTAGGGGCGCTGACTGGCACCAGGCATGATGACCGGCCGGGTCAGTCCGCCGAAGCCACTGGTGTCACCGGTGCCGTGGGCTCCGAACGCACCCTCGCGGATCTCGACGACCTCGAGCTGGGTGGTGTCGGACCGGACGAGCTCGTCGCGCGTCTCGTGGGAACCGTCCTGGGTCTCACTCATCGCATGAGGCCCTTCATCGCGGAGGTCGGAGTGGCCAGCAGGGCGACCTTCTCCTCCTCCTTGATCTGGTTGAGCCGGTTGACGCCGAGCTTCTCGTGCTGGATCTGGTCGTGGAGCTTGAGGATCGCGTCGATCAGCATCTCCGGCCGCGGCGGGCAGCCGGGCAGGTACATGTCGACGGGCACGATGTGGTCGACGCCCTGCACGATCGCGTAGTTGTT
>JBKJIW010000019.1:0-56974 GCA_046598255.1 Aeromicrobium sp.
GGTGGTGTCTGCGGCAGAGGGGTCCCATGTTGGCTGCGGTGGTGGGGCCTTCGGGGTGAGGGATCCGATGATCTTGGTCGCACCGGCCGGCGGGGACCATGCAGCCTGGTGCCTGACACACCCCGTGCAGGAACTGGAGGGCGACGTCGAGGGTGTCGGGGGCGAACCGGCCGAGGTACTCGTGGCTGAGGACGTCACCGGTGACCGGTTCGGTGACGATCCTGTGCCAGAAGGTGGTGCCGGTGGCGATGACGTTGGTCAGCCACCGGGCCGGGACGGCCCAGCGGCCGTCGGTGGACTCGGCGAACCCGGCCACAGCACTGGCGAGGACGTCAGCGTCGATGGTGACCGCTATGTTCGCGTCGATCGCGGATCGGGTGACCTCGCCCTGTGAGTGGAGGCACCATTCGACCAGCAGGTCGGCCTCGTGTTGGGCGATGGTGCGGTCATCGTCGTCGGTGACGTCGCGGCGGGCTTGGCGGCGCAGGCGGTCCTGGATCGCGGCGGCCTCGTGGGAGGGCAGGTAGGCCCGCAACCACGCCATCGAGTCGTCACCGTGCGCGATCGACACGTGCCGGTTCTGCCGCTCGTGATCGGCGCGCTCGACGGCCAGGTCGGCCTCGACCCGGATCACGAACCGGCGCAGCCACTGCCGCAGCTCAGCGGCCGTGTGACCGACCGCGTAGTCGATGACTCGCTGGTCGAGGCGGTGGATCGAGTCGGCCCGCTGCAGCTTGTCGATCGTCGCGGCGATGTCGCGGACGCGGCTGAAATCGATCCGGCCGGCCGCGAACGCTTCCCATGTGGTCGGGGACTGGTCACGCACGGTGTCGGCCGCCGATAGCTTGCCCTGCACCTGACCCTCGGACAGCCCGGTCGCCTCACCGATGCTCATCGCGATCGCGGACCGCTCGACCTGACGCCGCATCGCCGGCTCGACGTGAGCGGTGCGGCACATCTCAGCGTCTCGGTAGTCCAGCATCATCGCGATCTCGTGAGCTTCACTTCGCGCCCGCCACATCGAGGCGTCGGTCAGGACGCGCATCCCCGGGTCGGTGCAAGTGGCCATACATCCAACCTAGACGCCACCACCGACACGACCTTCTGACCGCGATGACAGTGTGGATGGGGGTCTCGATCCCACTCGCTCACCGAGGGGTACGCGTCAGGCCTGCTCGCGGTCGATGTCGGCCAGGACGCCCTGCGCGATGCGGAACGCCGCGCTGGCGTCGGGGACGCCGCAGTAGATCGCGGTCTGCAGGAGCAGCTCCTTGATCTCGTCGTTCGTGAGCCCGTTGGTGCGCGCCGCCCGGACGTGCAGCGCGAGCTCCTCGTGGTGTCCTCGGGCGACCAGGGCGGTGAGGGTGATGAGCGAACGGCTGCGCCGGTCGAGGCCGGGGCGTGTCCAGATCGATCCCCAGCTGTACTGCGTGACGAGGTCCTGGAAGTCGGCGGTGAAGTCGGTCGTGGCAGCGGTGGCGCGGTCGACGTGCGCGTCGCCCAGCACCTGCCGGCGCACGGCCGTGCCGGCGTCGCGGACCGCAGCCACCGTCGGCGAAGGCCCGGCCGGCACCTCGCCGGCCGCGTGGGCGCGGATCAGGCGGGCGACGTCGAGCGGCGCCTCGGCGGGTGCGAGGTGAGCGACGTCGTCGAGGACGACGAGGCGACCGTTGCGGACCCCGTCCGCGATCTCGCGCAGCGTCTCCGGGGGCGTCGGCACGTCCTCGCGGCCAGCGACGGCGAGCACGGGGGTGCGGATGCCTGCCAGCCGGTGACGGACGTCGTGCTGGGCGAGTGCCTCGCAGACCTGGGCATATCCTTCGGCGTCCGCGCTACGCAGTGCCGCCAGCAGCGCATCCCCGGCCGCGGGCTCGCGATCGAGGAAGCCGGCGCCGAACCACCGGTTGGTCGAGCCCTCCACCACGGCGGCGGTGCCGGACGCCCGCACGGTCGCTGCGCGATCGCGCCAGGCGTCCGCCTCGCCGATCTTCGCGCCGGTGCACAACAGCACCGCCGAGCTGACGCGGTGGGGTGCGTCCAGCAGCAGGTGCAGGCCGACCGCCCCGCCGACGGAGTCACCGGCGTAGACGAACGAGGTGTCGATCGCGCCGCGCTCCGACAGCATGTCGTCGACCATCGTCAGCACACCGGCAGCCAGCTCGCCGAGGGTGAACGGCTGGCCCACGAGCGAGTTGCTGCCGTGTCCCGGCAGGTCCCAGGCGATGACCTCGAAGCTGTCCGCCAGATGTGCCGCCGCACGTGACCAGAGGGTCCGGGCCGAGGTCCCGAGCGAAGGGCCCAGGACCAGCAGGGGAAGGGCGGGGGAGCCGCCGAGCCGCACGGCGGTGATCTGGGGGACGGTCATGGGTTCTCCTCGAGGAAGCCACGGGCGCGCTCGACGGTGCCCGCGACCAGCTGTGCGGTGATGCCGAGGTAGCTGGTGGGATCGGGGTCGAAGGCCGCGCCAGCGAGCTCGGCGACGCCTCGACGCTCCACGAGCACGTCATCCGCCGACTCGTCGAGGGTCACGCGCATCCGTTCGACGTTGACGTGGAGCCCCTGCAGCAGCTCGGTCGTCTGGGAGGCGGCCACCACGGTGCGACGCCCGAGCGTCCGCAGGGTCGCCCACTCGCTGTGCCAGGCGCCGTCAGGACGCTGGTCGCCCGTGGTCGCGGACGCAGCGTGCATCGTCGAGGCGAGGGCCGGAGCGGTCAGTGCGGCGCGCCGGACGAGCACCGCCAGCACCGGGTTCGGCTGGTGGGGCCCGCTCACCTCCCCGATCTCGGTGCGCGACAGCGTGGCGACGTCGGTGGCGACGTGACCCCACGCGTCTGTGCAGGTCACGAGGGCGTCGGCCGAGCGGGTCAACGGGACGCGGGCGGTGTGCCAGGGCCGGTGCACGCGCAGCCCCAGGGTCTCGCCGGCGATCGTGGCGGCCTCCTGAGCGACTGCCGCCGGGTCGGCCATGCCGCGCAGTGCTGCGAGCTCGGCGGTCGCGGCGAGGGTGCCGACGGCGCCGCCGAGCTGGACCGGCAGCAGGGTGCGGGCGTCGACGACCAGCTCGGCCGCGTCGACGATGCCGTCGAGCCACGACGCCGCGACGGCACCGAAGGTCGTCGGCACGGCGTGCTGCGTCTGTGTGCGCCCGACCATGGGGGTCGACACGTGACGTTCGGCCACGATCGACAGGGCGATGACCTGCGACCGCAGCTCGTCGAGCAGCCGGTCGAGCACGTCGCGCAGCGTCAGGACCAGTGCGGTGTCGAGCACGTCCTGGCTGGTGAGCCCGCGATGCAGCCAGGTCGCGGTGTCGTCGCTGACCCGCGACCGGAGCAGCTGCAGCAGCGGGACGACCGGATCGCCGGCTGCCTCCGCCCCGCGGGCGATCGTCACGACGTCGTCGGCGGTGACCAGCGCGAGGATGTCGCTCTCGGCCGACTCGGGCGCGAGGTTGGTGTCGACGAGGGCTTCGAGCCAGGCCACCTCGACCCGCACCATCGCATCGAGCAGCGAGCCGTCGGACATCAGCGAGCCGGCTCGTTCGTCACCGGGCCAGAACAGATCCGTCATGGGTGTCAGTCTGCCGGTCGGGGTCCGGGACACGACCGGCAGACTCAATTGCCTCCGGCGGGCAGCTCGTCCAGTCGTACGTCGGGGTGGTCGCGGACGACGTTGTTGGCCCGCCACTTGTCGAGGAACAGCGCCAGGTGGGTGCCGTCGGTGCGCTGCAGCACCTCGACGCCACGGATGCCGCTGAGCTCGCGCGCGCCGTCGGCGTCGGTGATCCGGGCCACCGTGTAGTCGAGGCGCGTCAGGCGGATCGGCGAGGTGAACTCGTTGGTCATCCGCTCCTCGACGACCTCGAACTGCAGCGGGCCGACGGCGGCGAGCACGGGACTCTGGTCGCCGCGCAGGTCGGAGCGGAGCACCTGGACGACGCCCTCCTGGTCGAGCTGCTCGATGCCACGACGGAACTGCTTGTAGCGGCCGATGTCGCGGGCCGAGACCGCCATGAAGTGCTCGGGCGCGAAGCTCGGCACCGGCGGGTAGTCGATCGGCGGGCCGTCATAGACCGTGTCGCCGACGCGCAGTGCCTGGGCGTTGACGAAGCCGATGATGTCGCCCGGCGAGGCGTTCTCGACCGACGTGGTCTCGCGGCCGAACAGGGATTGGGCGTACTTGGTCGCGAAGGGGCGACCCGTCGAAGCATGGGTGACGATCATGCCGCGCTCGAACGTCCCGGACACGACGCGGGCGTACGCCATGCGGTCGCGGTGGGAGCTGTTCATGCCGGACTGGACCTTGAAGACGAAGGCGCTGAAGTCGTCGTCGACCTGGCGGATCGACCCGTCGACCCCGGCGGTCGCGCTGGGGGCCGGTGCGAGGTCGAGCAGCAGGTCGAGGAGCTGGGCCACGCCGAAGTTCTGCAGGGCCGAGGCGAACATGACCGGCGTGGTCTCGCCCGCGAGGAACCGCTCCTGGTCGTGGTCGGCGTCGTCGAGACCGAGCAGCTCGTGCTCGTCGACGGCGTTCGACCAGGCCAGTGCGTCGCTCTCCTCGACCTCGTCGGCGGACATGCGGCGCTCGGGCGCCCGGGTCGCCCCGCCGGCCGTGCGGGTGTACTTGACGAACTCACCCGTGCGGCGGTCGAGGACGCCACGGAAGTCGCCCGCCTCGCCGACCGGCCACGTCAGCGGGGTCGGACGCAGCTTGATCTGCCTCTCGATCTCGTCCATCAGGCCGAGCGGCGACAGCCCCGGGCGGTCCCACTTGTTGATGACGGTGATGACGGGGATGCCGCGCAGTGCGCACACCCGGAACAGCTTGAGGGTCTGCGGCTCGAGCCCCTTGCCGGCGTCGACCAGCATCACGGCCGAGTCGACCGCCGAGAGCACGCGGTAGGTGTCCTCCGAGAAGTCGCTGTGACCGGGGGTGTCGACCAGGTTGACCACGTGGTCGCGGTAGACGAACTGCAGCGCGGCCGACGTGATCGAGATGCCGCGAGCCTTCTCCATCGCCATCCAGTCGGACACCGTGGCGCGCCGGTCGCCCTTGCCGTGCACGGCGCCGGCCTCGGTGATGACCCGGGCGTGCAGCGCGAGCGCCTCGGTCAGCGTCGACTTGCCGGCATCGGGATGGCTGATGACGGCGAACGTGCGGCGGGGGCGTTTGTCGGACACCTGTCGAATTTACCGGTCTCAGCGTGACGCGGCGGACGCCGGGTCGGTGCTGAGGACCCGGATCGCCAGGGACGTCGTCGCCTCGACGTCGAGGAAGCCCACGACCCGGTTGACGCGTTCGGGATCCAGGGGGAGCAGTCCCGGTGTTCCGGGGACGTCCGGGGTGAGGCCGAGGTCCAGGTCGTCGCGACCGGACATGATCCGCACGTTGAAGTCGTAGCGTCCGCGGGCGCCCTCGGTGGTGAGGCGACGGACGACGGTGGCGCCCATGCGCCGCGCCCCGGTCTCGGCGGCCCAGGAGTCGAGCGTGGCGGCGACGACGCGTCCCTCGTTCTGGTCGATGTCGGCCCAGACGGTGCGCATGGGCCCGACCTGGGTGAGCAGCGTGGCGGCGGTCTTCTCACCGATGCCGTCGACGCCCGGCAGGTTGTCGCTGGCGTCGCCGCGCAGGGCCGCGAAGTCGAGGTAGTGCTCGGCCGCGACGCCGTACATCGTGACGAGCCGGGCGGGGGTGAGCAGCGGCGATCCCTGGATGCCGCCGTTGATGAGTCGCAGCACGCGGGTGTGGTCGCTGATGTGCGCGAACGCGTCGCGGTCGGACGTGATGATGACGCAGTCCCAGCCGTGGTCGCGGGCCCAGGTGGCTCCGGAGGCGCTGACGTCGTCGGCCTCGAGCCCCGGGGGCGTCAGGGTCGCCAGGCCCAGGGCGTCGAGCAGCGATCCGGCGCGATCGAGCTGGCCGACGAGCGCCTCGTCCTTCTCCGCGCGTCCGGCCTTGTAGTCGGGGTAGGCGTCGCGTCGGACGGACGCGGTCCGGTCGTCGAGCCCGAAGATCACCGCGTCCGGCGCGAATCCGTCGATCGCCTCGAGGATCTGGCGCAGCATCCCGTGCAGGGCCCAGGCCGGACGACCCGAGCGGTCGGTGATCGCGGTGTGGGCCCGGGCGTGGTGGTTGCGGTGCAGCAGCGACGGGGCGTCGACCACGAGCAGCAGCCGGCGGGGACGGTCGTCTGGAGCAGGCATGATCAGCGCCAGCGTACGGGCTGATGGCTATCGGATCGACCGGTGGATCTCCGGCCAGGTCGTCGCGAATCCGGTGTGCAGCGGGACCGCCGCGATCTCGTCCGCCGTGAGCCAGGCGAATCCCTCGGGCCCGGTCTCCCACCCGTGGTCGAGCGCCGCGAACCTCGTGGGTGAGCGGACGATCACGGTGCTGTAGGACCAGCCGCCGTGGTCGTCGGCGTAGGTCGACAGGTGCACGAGGCCGCCGGGCAGGTCCTCGAGCTCCTCCTCTGCCTCACGCAGCGCCCCGTCCTCGGCCGACTCGTCGTGGGCGAGCGCCCCACCGGGTATCGCCCACGTGTCGCCGTGATGGACCTCTGCGGAGCGGTGCTGCATCAGGAACCTGCGCTCGTCGGCGCCCTCAGTGCCCTCGTCGTGGACGACCAGCAGGCCCGCCGCGCCGACCAGGCCCCAGTGGCGGTGGCCCAGGGCACACCGGATCCAGCCGTCCGCGTCCATGGGTCAAGGCTATCGCCGACCGTCCTGTCCGGCTCCTTGGCCGGACCGGTCAGACTCGACGGATGAGGCTCATCGGTGTGGGACTGGGACTGGCGGCGCTGATCGTGTCAGGCTGCTCGACGGGGATGGCGCCCGCCCTGGTCGGTGAGGGCGAGAGGCCCTTCGCGGTCGAGGAGGTGGACCGCTTCGACGACCCGTGGGCGATGACGTTCCTGCCCGGCAGCGGCGACCTCCTGATCACCGAGCGCACCGGCGCGCTGCACCTGCGCGACGCCGAGACCGGGCAGCGCGTCGAGGTCAGCGGTGTCCCCGACGTGGCGGTGGCGGGTCAGGGCGGGCTCGGCGACGTCGTGGTCGGCCCGACCTTCGCGGACGACCGGACCGTCTACCTGAGCTGGGTGGAGCGTGACGGCGACGTCTCGGGCGCCGCGGTGGGTCGTGCCCGGCTGGAGGCGTCGGGGTCCGCCGCGTCGCTGGAGGGCCTCGAGGTCATCTGGCGCCAGACGCCGAAGGTCTCCGGCGACGGTCACTTCAGCCACCGCATCGCAGTGGCCCCCGACGGCCAGCACCTCTTCATCTCGTCGGGGGACCGGCAGAAGAAGGAACCGGCGCAGGACACGACCAACACGCTCGGCACCATCGTGCGGCTGACGCTCGACGGAGACCCCGCTCCCGGCAACCCCCTGGCCGACGAGGGCGGGGCGTCAGCCGAGATCTGGAGCTGGGGCCACCGCAACCCGCTCGGGCTCGAGTTCGCCGACGACGGCCTCCTGTGGTCGAGCGAGATGGGACCCGAGGGCGGGGACGAGCTCAACCTCGTCCAGGCCGGCGGCAACTACGGCTGGCCCGAGGCGTCCAACGGCAGCGACTACGGCGGAGGTGAGATCCCGGACCACACCGATGGCGACGGCTTCGTCGATCCCACGGCATCGTGGACGCCGTCGATCTCCCCGGGCAGCCTCCTGATCTACTCCGGTGACCTGTTCCCCGACTGGAGGGGTGATGCCTTCCTGGGCGCGCTCTCGGGCGAGGCTCTCGTCCGCGTGGACCTCGACGGAACGACCGCCGGTGATGACCAAATCTTCGAGATGGGGGAGCGCATCCGCGCCGTCGAGCAGGCACCTGACGGGGCGATCTGGGTGCTCGAGGACGCGGGCGCCGGCCGGCTGCTCCGGCTCACGCCCGCCTGATCGACCGACCGGTCAGCGCGACACGCCCTTGCGCCACGCGCTGTACGAGGTGAGCCGCTGCGTCGTCGGACGCTCCAGCCACGGCCACGGGTGCAGCGCCGAGATGGTCAGATCGGTGGCCCGACGGGCGAAGACCGGCACCGGCGCGAAGGTGACCGCGAGCGGCGTGCCGCCCAGCTCCTCGGACACGTCGCCGAGGCGTACCTCCACGTCCCGACGCTGGGACAGGTCGGCAAGGCACTCGGTGACGAACACCAGTCGCTTGCCGGACAGTCGCAGCGAGCGCAGCCCGGGCTCGTCAAACACGAAGACCACGGGCAGGTCGGGGTGGGCAGCCAGTGCCGGGTCGCCGTCGCCGAGCGACTCCGCGGTGAGCCAGATCGCGGACGGCTCACCGTCGACGACGGTGCTGTCGGGGCCAGGGCCCGACGCGCCCTGGGCCCACCCGGTCTGGACGGGACTGTCGGCCACTCGCGGGCCGGTGCTCGCCTCCGGCCAGTCCTGGATGGGGCAGGCGTCGCGCAGCGCGCAGGAGCGGCACAGCTCCGGCGAGCGCTTCTCCACCTGCCAGCGGCTGAAGCCGTAGGGCTTGCCGGAGCCGGTGCCGACCGTCCACTGCCAGCCCAGCCGGTTGGCGGCGCGCGAGCCGTCGAGCAGGTGCTGGAAGAAGTAGTCCTCGCCCGCGCGCCAGTCACCGCCGTGCCGGACCGTCCAGTGGGAGGCCCACCACATCCGTGTCTGGTTGACCAGCCAGCCGTTGTCCTCCAGCTCGCTGCGCACCCACGACATGCAGGCCATCTGGTCGTCCCACTGCGGGTCCGCGGTCGTGGGCCCGGGCTGCTCGTGGCGCAGCGGCTCGGCCAGGGCGGGGCCCAGCCGTGCGTACAGGTGACGGGCGTACTCCTGCCACAGCAGCTCGTCCCGGTAGCGGCGACGGTCGCCCGCCGGAGCGTCGACGACGGCCTCCCACACCTGCGGCAGATCGAGGAGGCCGTGGCAGATGTAGGGCGACATCCGGGTGGCCCCCTGGCGTTCCGGCGGCAGGACGGTCGAACGGCTACGGGCATATCCCGTGATGTCGAGGGTCGCCAGGGCAGTGTCCGCCGCGGTCTGTCCGCCACGGTGCCCACCCGGCCGGACGCCGTCGGCGCCCTCCAGGGTCAGGTGACCCAGCTGGGACGCGACCCACGCCACGACAGCCTCGGTGTCGTCGACGGGTGGCAGCGGGGCGAGTACGGGCACCTGCTCAGCCTGCCAGCGGATCGGCCAAGGGACATCTCGAGCGACGGGGTGAAGGCGCGAACCGCGCCCCGGGGCCGAAGCCCCGGGACCGGCCCGTGATGCGGTGTGGGACTACTTCACGGCGTCGAGCGCATCGACCATGCCCTCACCGGCGTAGCTGTTGTTGCGTGCCGAGCCTGTGCAGAGCGCCCCGCCCGCACCGATCGGCTGCTCGGCTGCGCATGGCCGGTCGTCGGCCTGCGCCTTGAGCTTCGCCAGCAGCTTGGCGGGGCCCCAGGTGGGGTGCTGCGACTTCATCAGCGCTGCGACACCGGCGACGTGCGGCGAGGCCATGGACGTGCCGCTCTTGAGGCCGTAGCCGTTACCGGCCACGATCGTCGACAAGATCGCCGAGCCCGGGGCAGCCACGTCGATGACGTTCAGCCCACGGTTCGAGAAGTACGACAGCTGGGTCTCGTTGCTGGTGTCGATGCGCGCGTACGACGACACCGTCGCGACGCCCTCGATCTCCGTCGGGATGTTCTTGCACCCGGCGTTGATGGTGCGCTCGATGGGCGTGCTGTCGTTGGGGCTGGAGTCGTTGGTCGTGTTGTTCGACAGGTCGGTCGCCGAGTTGCCCGCGGCCGCCACGTGGAAGGTGCCCTGCTTGGTCGACCACTCCACGGCCCGACGGACCGACTCCATCGCGGCAGCCTGGTCGGGCTGGTCCTCGCACCAGTACTCGAACGGGTCGATGTAGTAGCTGTTGTTGGTGACGTCTATGCCGCGCTGGCCGGCCCACATGAACCCGCAGACCGCGTACTCGGGGTAGATGAAACCGTCGTCGTTGACGACCTTGACCGAGGCCATGCGCACGTTCGGGGCGACGCCGGTGATGCCGATGCCGTTGCGGTCAGCGCCGATCGTGCCGGCGACGTGGGTGCCGTGGTCACTGGTGGTCGGGAACCATCCGGTGGGTGACCGGTCGACGGTCCCGGCGTCGGTGCAGTTGACCGAGTTCGTGACGTCGATGTTGGCGGCCAGGTCGGGGTGGTCCGGGTCGATACCGCTGTCGAGGACGCCGACGACCACACTGCGTGAGCCGTCAGTGGTCTCGTGGGCGTGGTCAGCCTTGATGTGGGCCATGTCCCACTGCTCGCCCTCGCGGGGGTCTGGCTTCACGAACTCGTCGGCGGTGTTGGCGAACTCCTGCTTCACGACTCCCTGGGCCCTGCGCTGCGTCGCCGGTGCGACGGTCCGCTCGCTCACCGCGACGGTCCGGGTGGCGCCGACCGACGCCACGGACTTGCGGCCGAGGCGGTAGACGTCGGAGCGGAAATCCGCATGGGTCGAGTGCACCACGATGACACCGATCTCGGGCCACTGCTGCACGACGGTGCCACCGGCCTTCTTGACCACGGCCCGCGCGTCGGCGGTGCCCTTCAGGGTGGTCTTCTTCGCGTTGACCACGTAGCTGCTGACCTGGCCCTCGGGCGTCGAGATCGGCACGGGTGTGGACTTCGGTTCTTTCGCCGCGTTGGCGCTGGTGAGCGTTCCCGCGACGATGATGAGGGTCAGTGTGGCGACCCCGATGGTGAGCCCGTGTCGGGCTCGAGACATGCCTGTGTTCACGTGTGTCCCCCCTAGGAACTGCCGGCGGCCGCGGATGAGCGGCGCTGATACCGACCTCGTCACCACATCACACGCTCGACGCGGCGTCCAGGGGTGGCGCGTCTAGTCTTCTCTGCATGCTCCTGCCCGACCGGTCCACCGTGCACGGCGACACCCTGGACTTCGCGGTGCTGTCCTGGGGCCAGCCGTCGGCGCCGTTGGCGTTGCTGCTCCACGGCTACCCCGACTCCCCCCACTCGTGGCAGGCCGTGGCCGAGACGCTGGCCGCCGCCGGGTACCGAGCGGTCGCACCGTGGACGCGCGGCTACGCGCCGAGCGGGGTGCCCTCGGACGGCTCGTTCCACATCGGTGCTCTCGCCCATGACGCCTGCGAGCTGCACCGTCTGCTCGGAGGCGACGAGCGGGCGGTCCTGGTCGGACACGACTGGGGCGCCGTGGCCGCGCACGCCGTCGCCGGGACGGCCGGACAGCCCTTCCGACGTGTCGTGACGATGGCGGTTCCCTCGGTCTCGGCGTTCCTCGCGCGTGACGACGGCCTGTGGAGGTGGCTCGGGCGCGCTGCGCGCCAGGTGCGACTGAGCTGGTACATCGCGTTCCAGCAGGTCCCCGTCCTGTCGGAGCGATCGCTCGAGCGGCTCGTCCCACGGCTGTGGGGGCGCTGGTCGCCCGGGCACGCGGCCGACGCCGAGCTGGCCGCCGCGTGGGAAGCGATCGCTCCGCGGCGCACCGAGGTGCTTCGGTACTACCGCCACGCGGCGCGATGGTGGACGGTGCCGCCTCAATATCGGGCGTTGCAGGCAGGAGTCATGCGCACGTCGACGGTGCCGATGCTCTACCTGCACGGCCAGGACGACGGGTGCGTCCTGTCGGACTGGACCGACGCCTCACGTCTCGCGCTGCCGGGCGACGTCCGCGCCGAGACGGTGACCGGTGCTGGGCACTTCCTGCAGGTCGAGCGGCCGGACGAGGTGGCCGCCCTCATCATCGACTTCGTCGGCGAGGGGCGTGGCTGATGGTGAGCTCCCACGGCCACCGGTACGCAGGACACCCCTGATCCCACGGGGGATCAGGGGCGTCCTGGTGCGTTCCGACCTAGATGTCGTAATAGAGCTCGAACTCGTGCGGGTGCGGGCGCAGCTGCACGGGGAGGATCTCTTCCTGGCGCTTGTAGTCGATCCACGTCTCGATGAGGTCGGGCGTGAACACGTCACCGGCGGTGAGGAACTCGTGGTCGGCCTCGAGCGAGTCGAGCACCGCGTTGAGCGAGGTCGGCACCATGTCGATGGCGTCGTACTCCTCCGGCGGCAGCTCGTAGATGTTCTTGTCGATCGGGGCGGCGGGCTCGATCTTGTTCTTGATGCCGTCGAGACCGGCCATCAGCAGCGCCGAGAACGCGAGGTACGGGTTCGCCGACGGGTCGGGGCAACGGAACTCGATGCGCTTGGCCTTCGGGTTCGAGCCGGTGATCGGGATGCGGACGCACGCCGAGCGGTTGCGGGCCGAGTAGACCAGCGCGATGGGGGCCTCGAAGCCCGGCACCAGGCGGCGGTACGAGTTGACCGACGGGTTGGTGAACGCCAGCAGCGACGGCGCGTGCTTCAGGATGCCGCCGATGTAGTGGCGCGCGAGGTCCGACAGCCCGCCGTAGCCCGACTCGTCGTAGAACAGCGGCTTGCCGTCGTTCCAGATCGACTGGTGGACGTGCATGCCGGAGCCGTTGTCGCCGAAGATCGGCTTCGGCATGAACGTGACGGTCTTGTCGTTGGCCCACGCCGTGTTGCGCACGATGTACTTGAACTTCATGACGTCGTCGGCAGCTTTGAGCAGCGTGTCGAACTTGTAGTTGATCTCGGCCTGGCCGCCCGTGCCGACCTCGTGGTGACCGCGCTCGAGGATGAGACCGGCGTTGGCCAGGTTCGTCATCATGTCGTTGCGCAGGTCGGCCGTCTTGTCGGTAGGAGCGACCGGGAAGTAGCCACCCTTGTAACGGACCTGGTAGCCGCGGTTGTCGTCGATGTCGTCGCCGGTCGACCAGGCGGCTTCGGACGACTGGATCTCGTAGAACGACTTGTTGGCGCTGGTGCCGTAGTTGACGCGGTCGAAGATGTAGAACTCGGCCTCGGGCGCGAAGAAGGCGGTGTCGCCGATGCCGGTGGTGGCGAGGTACGCCTCTGCCTTGCGGGCGATGTTGCGCGGATCGCGCGAGTAGGCCTCGCCGGTGATCGGGTCGTGGACGAAGAAGTCCATCGCAATGGTCTTGCGTGCCTTGAACGGGTCGACGTACGCCGTCTTGATGTCCGGGTACAGCACCATGTCGGACTGGTCGATCGTCTGGAATCCACGGATCGAGGAGCCGTCGAACGCGACGCCACTCTCGACCATGTCGGCGTCGAACGTCCACGCCGGCAAGGTGACCTGCTGCTGGATGCCCGGCAGGTCGGTGAAACGGACGTCGAGGAACTCGACCCCCTCGTCCTTGATGAACTTGAACAGCTCGTCGGCGTTGCCGAACATGTGGCCTCCTAGGCCGCGGCTAGCGGCCTTCGTTGTCGAACCGGCAGGGAAGTGCGTCACTGCACCGTATCGTCCGACGCTAAAAGCATGCCGTTTCCCATTCGAGTCCGAATTGTTTCGGACGTGTTACATGTGACCTGGGACGCGGATCCGGTGGCTGGTCGATAGGCTCGTGGGGTGGAGACCCCCTCGCTGATCCGACGCCTCGGCGCGCTGCTGATCGACTGGATCGTGGCGGCGCTCAGCGCCGTCACCCTCGCCGGCGTGAACTATCCGCCGGCCCCGCTCGACGAGGACCCGAGCCAGAGCTTCATCATCCTCGGCTTCTTCATCCTCGAGGTCGGCCTGCTGACCGGCCTGGTCGGTCGCTCGATCGGCAAGCGGCTGCTGGGGATGCGGGTCGAGAACCCCGCCGGACGCCCCATCGGCGTGCCGCGGGCACTGGTGCGGACGGCACTTCTGTCGCTGGTGCTGCCGGCGATCGTCCTCACCGACGACAAGCGCGGCCTGCACGACCTCGCCGCGGGTTCGCGGGTCATTCGCGGCTGACGGCAGACGCCGGATCAGCCGCGCATCGCCTTGCGGTTGCCCTTCATGCTGGTGGGCACGGGGCCACGTGGCATGGGGGCGGCAGGACGCATCGCGTCGAGCGCCTTGAGCTTGTAGATCAGCTCGGACATCTGGGCGGGCTTGATCTTCTTGGGAAGCTTCTGGACGTGCTTGACCAGCTTGGTCAGCGGCACCTGCCCGTCGCCCTTACCGACGATGATGCCGGTGACGGGGACGGACTCGCCGCCGACCCGGGCGTGCTTCTTGACCTCGGCCGCGATCAGGCCGCGGACCGCGTTGGGGCTGCCCTCGCCGACCAGAACGATGCCGGGACGACCGACGACCCGGTGCACGACGTCCTGGTTCTTGTTGAACGAGACGGCCGGCTTGACCTCCCAGCCGCGGCGCAGCATCTGCAGGGCTCCGGCGGCGGCGCCCTTCTGACCCTCGACCTGCGCGTAGGCGGCCTTCTCGGCGCGACGGCCGAACACGATCAGCACACCGAGGAAACCGGTCAGCAGACCGAAGACGACCGTGATGATCAGGCCGATGACACCCGTCCCGAACAGGAAGTATCCGAGGGTCGCGAACGCCCCACCGACCACGAGGAACGTCAGCAGCAGGATCAGACCGATGTTGCGGTCGCTGCGCTTGGTGATCTGGTACGCCTGGCGCATCTGGCCCAGGCGGCCCTTGGCGGGTGCGGGAACTGAGGTGGACATGCCGTGCAGTCTACGGCGCGCTGGGTGCCGCGCCCATGCCGCGTCCGGACTCGCGTGCTTGCTGATACAGGCTGCCGGCACGGTACGACGAGCGGACGAGGGGGCCGGACATGACGCCGGCGAAGCCGATCTCGTCGGCCTCGGCCTTGAGCTCGACGAACTCCTCGGGCTTGACCCAGCGCTCGACGGGGTGATGACGCACCGACGGACGCAGGTACTGCGTGATCGTGATCAGGTCGCAGCCCGCCTCGTGCAGGTCGACCAGCGCCTGGGAGACCTCCTCGCGGGTCTCGCCCATGCCGAGGATCAGGTTGGACTTGGTCACGAGCCCGAAGTCGCGGGCCTGCGTGATGACGTCGAGCGACCGCTCGTAGCGGAACGCGGGCCGGATGCGCTTGAAGATGCGCGGCACCGTCTCGACGTTGTGGGCCAGCACCTCGGGGCGCGAGTCGAAGACCTGCTCGAGCAACTCGGGGATGCCATTGAAGTCAGGGATTAGGTTCTCGACGCCCGTTCCGGGGTTGAGCTCGTGGATCTTGCGGACCGTCTCGGCATAGAGCCACGCGCCGCCATCGGGGACGTCGTCGCGGGCGACGCCCGTGATCGTCGCGTAGCGGAGCTCCATCTTCTGGACGCTCTCGGCGACGCGACGGGGCTCGTCGCGGTCGATCGGGTCGGGCTTGCCGGTGTCGATCTGGCAGAAGTCGCAGCGACGGGTGCACTGCTCGCCGCCGATGAGGAAGGTCGCCTCGCGGTCCTCCCAGCACTCGAAGATGTTGGGGCAGCCGGCCTCCTGGCACACCGTGTGCAGGCCCTCGCCCTTCACGAGCTTCATCAGCTCGGTGTACTCCGGCCCCATCTTGGCCCGGGTCTTGATCCAGGCCGGCTTCTTCTCGATGGGGGTCTCCGCGTTGCGGACTTCCAGGCGCAACATCTTGCGTCCCTCAGGTGCGATGGTCACGGTTCCCAGCGTACGCCTGCCTGAAAGGTCCTCAAGGCTCGGTCTCGTGCTGGATCTGGACCGTCGGTGGGTGCGTCCCGGACCGACTCCTGCGCAGGTCCACTGGGACGTGATCTGGTCCCTGGTCTTGGCGATCGTGTCGGTCGCCTCAGTCGAGGTGTGGAGCAGCACGTCGCCGGTGTCGCTGGGCTGGCAGGGCGTCGACGACTTCCGCTGTCGACCCTGCTGGTCGAGTCGACGATCGTCATCGCGGTCGGCGAGCGGGTTCCCGGCCTGTCGGGCGTCTTCATGATCCTGTTCGCCTGGCTTCCGCGTGCGCGTCCGCATCCCGGTGGCGACGCGACACGGGTGCTGGTGGCCGACGACCAGGGGAATGAGAGCCGCGTCGTCGAGATCCTCGCGGCCGCGGTGTCCCGATCCGGGCGATGTACGTCGTGTTCTTCGTCCTGGCATTCGTCGCCCTGGCGGGCCTCTGGGCCGTCGCGGGCTCGTCGGCCCAGCGCAACGAGGACCTGCAGTCGACCACCATGCCGAGCGCAAGATCGGCCTCCGGGAGGCCCTGCGCCTCAGCGAATGACGGCCGTCGTCACCGGGACGAGCGGCCCGGTCTCGTGCTGCGGCGCGAGGTCGGGCGCCGGCGTGTACGGCTGCCACGTCAGCATCTCGCGCAGGTGTGGTGCGATGGCGTCGGCGGCCGCGCGGACCGTCACGTCGCGCCCGACCTCGGCCGACAGCGACGTGACGCCGGCGTCGGCGATGCCGCAGGGCACGAACCGCTCGTAGAACGACAGGTCGACATCGGCGTTGAGGCTGAAGCCGTGCATCGTGACTCCCCGTGAGACGCGGATGCCGATCGCGCCGAGCTTGCGCTCGGCCCTGACGCCCGACGCGGCGATCCAGACGCCGGACCGTCCGGGAACGCGACCGGTGGTCACGCCGAGGTCGGCGGCGGCCCGGATCATGGCCTCCTCGACCCGTCGGACGTAGTCGACCACGAGCACGTGGTGCGGCAACTTCGCGATGGGGTAGCCGACCAGCTGGCCGGGCCCGTGGAACGTGATCTTGCCGCCCCGGTCGACGTCGACGACGGGGGTGCCGTCGAAGGGACGCTCGTGCGGCTCGGTGCGTCGCCCCGCGGTGTAGACCGCGGGATGCTCCAGGAACATCGCGGTGTCACCGATCTCGTCAGCGACCCGCTGCGCGTGGAGGCTGCGCTGCAGCTCCCACGCGTCGGTGAAGTCGATCGCGGCAGGGCCGAACCAGTCATCGAGGATGTCGAGCGTCGTCACCTCGTCAGGCTACCCCTGCCGTGGCGCCGCAGGCCTGTGGACGCAGCGGGGCAGCGTCCGGTGCCGGCGGCCAGAGTGGCCCCATGGACTGGTGGTGGGTGCTCGTCGTCGCGATCCGCAGCGTGTCGCCGGAGCCGGGTGACCAGTGGGCCACCCGGCTCACGGAGCTCGACCAGACCAGGGCGGTCGCCTTTGCGTCGGCCGATCCGGGCCGCCTGGACGCCGTCTACCTCCCGAGCAGCCGTGGCCTGCGCGACGACGCCGCGACGATCGAGGCGTACGCCAACCGCGACGGACGGGTCGTCGGTGCCGAGCTGCGCGTGCTGAGCTGCCACGTCGTGCGGAGCGCCGAGGACCGGGTGAGTCTGGACGTCATCGACCAGCTCGCGCCGTCCCACGTGGTGTGGGGCGACGGTTCCACGACCCTGCTGCCGGACGACCGACCGTCGCGCCGCCTGGTCACGGTGGTCCGGACCGGCGACGGATGGCGGATCTCCGAGACGCGGCTCTCAGGCCAGGGCTGAGGCCAACGCCGACTCGAGGTCGGGGTCGTCGAAGGTGAACCCGGCCTCGAGCAGCGCTGCGGGCGCGACCCGCAGCGAGCCGAGCAGGTCGTCCGAGAGGCCACCGAGGACACCCTTGATCGCGAATCTCGGCACGGCAAGGAACGTCGGACGGTGCACGGCCTTGCCGAGCGCGTCGGTGTACTCGGCGTTGGTGACCGCCTGCGGCATCGCGAAGTTGAACGGGCCGCTGGCGGTGTCGTGGTCGAGCAGGAACTCGACGCCGCGCACCCAGTCGTCGCGCGAGATCAGCGACATGTGCTGGCGCCCGGAGCCGAGCTTGGCGCCTCCGCCGAGCTTCCAGGCCGGGAGCATCAGCGCGAGCACGCCGCCGTCCTTGCTCAGCACGAGGGACGTCCGGACGAAGCAGGTGCGGGCGCCGGCGTCGACGGCGGGGGCTGCCGCGGCCTCCCACTCCTGGGACACGTCCGCGAGGAACCCCGTGCCCGGCGAACCAGCCTCGGTGAGCACCTCGTCGCCGCGGTCGACGCCGTACCAGGACATGCCGGAGCCGGAGATGAACACCGTCGGTGTCGACGAAGCCGCCACTGCCTTCGCGAGCGTGCTGGTCGCGGTGAGGCGGGAGGTGCGGATCTCCTGCGCGCGCTTCTTGGTGCGGGGCCACTTGGAGATGGGCGATCCCGACAGGTTGACGACCGCGTCGGCCCGGTCGATCAGGGCCTGGTCGACGCGACCCGCGTGCGGATCCCACGTCGACGCGTCGTCGGCCGTCTCGTCCGAGCGGACGAGACGGGTGACCTGGTGCCCGCGCTCACGCAGGTGCGCGGTCAGCGCGGAACCGAGGAGGCCGGACGCTCCACCCACGACGACGTGCATCGTCAGGACCCGAGCTCTGCCTCGAACGAGCCGGCCTCGAGGCGCTGCTTGACCGCCGACAGGAAGCGGCCCGCGTCGGCGCCGTCCACGATGCGGTGGTCGTAGGTCAGTGCCAGGTAGGCCATGCTGCGCACCGAGATGCTGTCGCTGCCGTGGGCGTCCGTCACGACGACGGGACGCTTGACGACCGCGCCGACACCGAGGATCGCGACCTGCGGCTGGTTGATGATCGGCGTGTCGAACAGGGCGCCGTTGCTGCCGAGGTTGGTGATCGTGAAGGTCGCACCGGACAGCTCGTCCGGGGTGATCTTGTTGGTGCGGGTGCGCTCGGCGGCGTCGGCGATCTTGCGGGCGATGCCAGCGATCGACAGGTCGCCGGCGTCCTTGATCGTCGGAACGAGCAGACCGCGCTCGGTGTCGACGGCGATGCCGAGGTGCTCGCCTGCCGGGTACGTGATGGTGCCCGCCTCGAGGTCGAGCGCCGAGTTCAGCTGCGGGTACGACTTGAGCGCCTCGACGGCGGCCTTTGCGAAGAAGGGCAGGAACGTCAGCTTGACGCCCTCGCGCTCCAGGAACGCGTCCTTGTGACGGGCCCGCAGACGGGCGACCTCGGTGACGTCGACCTCGTGGACCTGGGTCAGCTGGGCCGAGATCTGCAGCGACTCGACCATGCGGCTCGCGATGACCTTGCGCAGTCGCGAGACCTTCTCGGTCTTGCCGCGCAGGGCCGACGGTGCTGCCGCAGGTGCCGTTGCCGCGGGGGCGGAGGAGGCCGCCGCGGGTGCCGCCGCGGCGGGCTTGGCCTGCGCCTCGGCGGCGTCGAGCACGTCCTGCTTGCGGATGCGGCCACCGACACCGGTGCCGGCGACTGCAGCCAGGTCGACGCCGTGCTGCTTGGCGAGCTTGCGCACGATCGGCGTCACGTAGGTGTCGCCGGCCTCGGCCGGGGCGGCTGTCGTCGGCGCGGCCGCCGGGGTCGCCTGGCTCTCGGGAACGGCGGGGGCCTTCTCGGCCTCCGGCTCGGGTGCGGCCTCGGGCGCGGGTTCCGGCGCGGGTTCCGGCGCGGGTTCCGGTGCGGGTTCCGGCGCGGCTTCGGGCTCCGGCGTGGGTGCCGGTGCTGCCTCGGCGGGGACAGCACCCTCGGCTCCGATGACGGCCAGGACGGCGCCGACCTCGATGGTCTCGTCCTCGGCCGCGCGGATCTCGAGCAGCTTGCCGGCGACAGGTGACGGGATCTCGGTGTCGACCTTGTCGGTCGAGATCTCCAGCAGGGGCTCGTCGACGGCGACGTCGTCGCCGACGGCCTTGAGCCACTGGGTCACGGTGCCCTCGGTGACGCTCTCGCCCAGGGCGGGCAGGGTCACCTCGGTGCCGCCACCGGAGGCGGGTGCGGTCTCGGCCTGCGGGGCCGGGGCGGTCTCGGCGGCGTCGTGTGCAGCCTCGGCGCTCTGCTCGGGCTCGGGGGTGCGCTCCTCGGCGACGGCCTCCGGCTCGGGCTCCGCGGTGGGAGCGGGCTCCTCGGCGGCAGGTGCCTCAGCAGCGGGAGCCGCGTCGCCGCCGGCCCCCTCGCCCTCCTCGCCGATGATCGCGAGCACGGCACCGACCTCGACCGTCTCGTCCTCCTCGGCCTTGATCTCCAGCAGCACGCCGGCCACGGGGGAGGGGATCTCGGTGTCGACCTTGTCGGTCGAGATCTCCAGCAGCGGCTCGTCGACGGCGACGGTGTCGCCGACGGCCTTGAGCCATTGGGTGACTGTGCCCTCGGTGACGCTTTCGCCGAGCGCGGGCAGGGTGACAGACGTGGCCATGATGATCTCCGGGTCAGGCGTGCGAGTGAAGGGGCTTGCCGGCGAGGGCCAGGGCGGCTTCACCGAGTGCTTCGTTCTGGGTGGGGTGCGCGTGGATGAACTGGGCGACGTCGTCGGGGTACGCCTCCCAGTTGACGATCAACGAGGCCTCGCCGACCTGCTCGCCGAAGCGGGAGCCGATCATGTGGACGCCGACGATCGGTCCGTCCTTCTCGCGCACGAGCTTGACGATGCCGGCCGTGCCGAGGATCTGCGACTTGCCGTTGCCGCCCAGGTTATACTCGACGATCTCGACGTTGTCGTCGCCGAACTTCTCCCTGGCCTGGGGCTCGGTGATGCCGACGGAGGCGATCTCGGGCTCGCAGTACGTGACGCGGGGGATGCCCGAGTCGACGATGACCTGCGGGTCGAGACCGGCGATCTCCTCGGCCACGAAGATGCCGTGGGCGAAGCCGCGGTGTGCGAGCTGGAGCCCGGGGACCAGGTCGCCGACGGCGAAGACGCCCTCGACGTTGGTGGCCAGACGCTCGTTGGTGGGCACCCAGCCACGATCGACCGTGATGCCGGCCTCCTCGTAGCCCATGCCGGCGGAGTTGGGTCCGCGACCGACCGCGACGAGGACCAGGTCGGTCTCGATCGTGTCGCCGTTCTCGAGCGTTACCGTCACGCCGCTGTCGGTCTGCTTGACGGAGTCGAACTTCACGCCGGTCTTGAAGTTGATCTTGCGCTTGCGGAAGGCGCGCTCGAGGCCCTTGCTGAGCGCGGGGTCCTCCAGCGGGACGAGCGTCGGCAGGCCCTCGATGATCGTGACGTCGGCTCCGAAGGACTTCCAGACGGACGCGAACTCGACGCCGATGACGCTGCCGCCGATGATGACGACCTTCTCGGGGACCTCGGTCATCGTCAGCGCCTCGGTGCTGGTGACGACCCGTCCGCCGATCTCGAGGCCGAGCGTGCGGGACACCGAGCCGGTGGCCAACACCACGTTGGTGCCGGTGTAGCGCTCGCCGCCCACCTCCACGGTCTTGGCGTCGACGAGCTTGCCCTCACCCTCGACGACGGTGATGCCGCCGGACTTGATGAGTCCCTGGAGCCCCTTGTAGAGACGGTCGATGACGCCGTCCTTGTAGGAGTTCACCTTGGCCATGTCGATGCCGTCGAACGTCGACCTGATGCCGAAGTTCTCGCCCTCACGGGCCAGGTCGGCGACCTCGGCGGAGTGCAGCAGCGCCTTGGTCGGGATGCAGCCCCAGTGGAGGCAGGTGCCTCCGAGCTTGGACTTCTCGATCAGCGCGACCGTCTTGCCGAGCTGTACGGCGCGGAGCGCGCAGGCGTAGCCTCCGCTGCCGCCGCCGAGAATCACGATGTCGAAGTTGTTGCCGGCGCCGTCCGCCACGGTGTCCTCCCAGAGAAGATGTGCAATGTCATCTTGTCACTCACGCCCACCACCCTGCCACCGGGGTTCATCAGGCTCCTGACGGCGATCGGGCACACTTGTCCCATGGGAATTTTCCGGGGCCGGAAGGCCAGGACCGATGGTGGAGCTGTCGTGTCCGACCGCAACTCGAGCCGTGCCGACCTCGACGCGCTGAGGGCGTTCGCCGAGTCACGGCGCGGGGTCGAGGCCTGGATCGAGCCCAAGACGTCCGTCACGCAGACGACGCTGCTGCTGGTGGCCCACGACGGCGAGTCCATCCGGCGACGCGTCCAGTCGGCGCAGGCCGGTCACGACTTCGCGCGCAAGAAGCTGAAGATCCCGGTGTATGACTCCAACCTCGTCCCCATCCCGACCCGCAAGCGCGACTTCGACCTGCGCAAGGCCAAGGCCTCGTCGTCGTCGTCCTCGTCGTCGTCGTCGACGGGCGTGAAGGCGCCTGACGCGCCGAAGAAGAAGACCCCCGGCGAGATGCGGGCGATCATGACGCTCGAGTCGATCGCCGGCACCGATCCGCTGCCGGACGAGCCGTCGTTCGACGACCTGATGCGGGTGTACCGCAAGGCCCGCAAGCAGGCCCACCCCGACCGCCTCGGTGGTGCCAGGGAGAGGTGGGACACCGTCGAGGACGCCGCGAGGGCCCTGGGCCTGCCCGACTGACCGAGCTCGACGGGCCTCAGTGCCAGCCGTGGGGGTGCGTGCCACCGGGGACGTCGGCGTCGAGTGCGTAGGGCGTCCTGGTGAAGACGAAGGACGCCAGCACCAGCCGCCGTGGCGCGCCGCCCGCATCGCGTTCGACCGCCAACGGCTCGCCGCGGTAGTAGCCGTCGAGACCGACCCATCGGTCGCCGTCGCGGACGAAGCGGGAGCCCCGTCCCAGCCCCGGCTCGCCGAGGCGGAGCCCACCGTCGGGCTCGAGGGCCACGGTGAACGAGTACGTCCCCCAGAACCACGGGCCGATCAGGTCGAGGTCGGCGGCCTGGGCGGCGACGGCGTGCCACGGTGGCGGGGCGACCGGCGTGCGGTCGCGGAACAGGTCGAGCAGCTCGGCCGTCGCCGTGCCGAGGCCGCTCGTCGCGTTGGTCATCAGCACGATCCCGTCACCGCTGGCGACGTCGACGCGCAGTCCGGCGAGGAAGCCGGGCATGGAGCCGCCGTGCCCGGCCAGGCGTCGCCCGGCGACGTTCCAGATCTGCCAGCCGAGGCCGTGGGCGCCGCCCCAGGCGGAGCCGGGCACGTCGTTGACGGCCACCGGTCGCACCATCTCGGCCAGGGTGTCGGTGCTCAGGACGTCCTTGGTGTGCCCGGCGAGGAACGCCGCCCAGCGCGACAGGTCGGTGACCGTCGACCAGAGCTGTCCGGCCGGCGCCATCGACACGTGGTCGTGCTCGGGCTCGACGTGCAGCATGTCGGCCAGCGGGTGGACGGCCAGACCTGGCGCCGACGGTGCGACCGGCCGGGTCGTGGTGCGGGTCATGCCGAGCGGCGTCAGGATGCCGTGCTGCACGGCGTCGTGCCACGGCTCGCCGCGCAGCCGGGCGATGAGCTCGCCGAGCACCCCGTAGCCGACGTTGGAGTAGTGGAACGTCGTGCCCGGGGTGAACCTCAGCCGCACTCCCGACGCGAGCAGCGACTCCCACGACCCACCGCCGGTGCGCTCCCACCAGTCGCCGTCCGTCTCGGCCTGCAGCCCTGCCGTGTGGGTCAGCAGCTGGGCGATCGTGACGTGCCCGAACGGCACCTCGGGCAGGTGCGCGCCGATCGTGTCGGCGAGGTCGAGCAGCCCCTCGTCGCGCAGCCGCATGACCTCGACGGCCACGAAGGTCTTGGAGATCGACCCGATGCGGTACTGGGTGTCGTCGGTCGGTGCCGGCCCCGACTGCCGACCGTCCACGGTTCCGGCAGCTCCCGCCCACACCAGGGCGCCGTCGCGGACGATGCCGGACACGACCGACGGCAGCCGTTGCTCCGACTGCTCGACGGCGAGCCGGTGGTCGAGCGCGCGCGACGTCGACGGGTCGAGCGTCATCGGGATCCGGCGAGCTCCGAGGCGAGCCGGACGAGGGTGCGGACACTGACGCCGGTGCCGCCGTTCGGCGTGTAGTCGTAGGCCGATCCGTCGTTGAACGACGGGCCGGCGATGTCGAGGTGCGCCCACGGGACGTCGGCGACGAACTCGCGCAGGAAGGCGGCCGCGTAGAGCGTCCCGCCGTAGGGCTTGGGGTTGTGCTGGCGCAGGTCGGCGACGTGGGACGAGCGGACGGTCGCCTTCATCTCCTCGACGATGGGCAGGGGCCACATCGACTCGCCGGCCGCCCGCGACGCCGCGAGGACCGTCTCGCCGAACGGCTCGTCGTTGCCGAGGATGCCGCTCGTGCGCTCACCCAGTGCGACGACGCAGGCGCCGGTGAGCGTCGCGACGTCGACGATGCGGTCGGCCTTGGCCTCGACCGCCAGGGCAAGCCCGTCGGCCAGGACCAGACGACCCTCGGCGTCGGTGTTGAGGACCTCGACGGTGCTGCCGTTGCGCATGTGCAGCACGTCGCCGGGACGGGTCGCGCCGCCGCTCGGCATGTTCTCAGCGATGCACACGTATGCCGTGACCCGGATCGGCAGGCCCAGCTGAGCGATGGCGGTCGTGGCTGCGACGACGGCGGCCGCACCGGCCATGTCGATCTTCATCGTCGACATGCCGGGTCCCGACTTGATCGACAGTCCGCCCGAGTCGAACGTGATGCCCTTGCCGACCAGCGCGAGGTGGGTCACCGCGTTGGCGGGCTCGTAGCTCAGCGTGACCAGGCGCGGGGGGCTGTCGGAACCCTGGCCGACCCCGAGGATGCCGCCGCACCTCTCCTTCGCGAGCCGCTTCTCGTCCCAGACGGAGACCTTGACGTCGGACGAGGCCGACGAGCCGACGTGGGCGGTGATGGACTCGGCGAAGTCGGCGGGCCGCTTGTCGCCGGGAGGGGTGTTGACCCAGTCGCGGGCGGTGTTGACGGCCGCTGCGACGATCGCGGCGCGCTCGACGGCCTTCGTGGCGGTCGTCTGGCGGGCGAAGGGGCTCAGGATGACAGCGCTGGTCAGCGTGGTCGCCTTCTTGTCACCCTTCTTGGTCGTCTTGTAGGCCTCGAAGCGGTACGTGCCGAGCGTGACGCCCTCGGCGATCGCCTCGACCTCGTCGACCCCGGCAGGGTGCAGGGCCAGCGCCACGCTGCTCGCGTTCTTGGCGGCCCGCACACCCTTGGCCGCGGCCCGTCGCAGATCCTCCGCGGTCGGCTCCTCCGGCAGGGCGATCGCGATGACGACCGGCGCGTTCGTGACGCCGGCCGACGGGAAGCGCGTGACCTGTCCCTTCTCGCCGGTGAAACCGAGCAGATCGAGCGTGCCGGCGAGCTCACCCTTGTCCTCGTCACCTCGGATCCCCAGGATCAGGACGTCGGCGCGGGCGGTCATGGGCTTCGAGGTGCTCAAGGTGACGGACAGCATGACCGCCACTCTAAGGTTGCCCGTCCGACCCGCGCGAGCGTCCCCTAGGTTGAGGCCATGGATCTGCTTCATTCGCCGCTGCACGACCGTCACGTGGCGCTGGGCGCCAAGCTCGCCGAGTTCGGCGGCTGGGACATGCCGCTGGAGTACGCCGGGGGCGGGGTGCTGGCTGAGCACAAGGCCGTCCGCGAGGCCGTCGGCCTCTTCGACGTGAGCCACCTCGGCAAGGCCCTGGTCCGTGGGACCGGGGCGGCTTCGTTCGTCAACGCGTGCTTCACCAACGACCTCGACCGGATCGACGTCGGCAAGGCGCAGTACACACTGTGCTGCGACGAGGACGGCGGGACGGTCGACGACCTCATCGCCTACCTGCGCAGCGACTTCGAGGTCTTCCTGATCCCGAATGCCGCCAACACCGCCGCGGTCGTCGCGCGGCTGCAGGCCTCGGCGCCCGCGGGCATCGAGGTCACCGACCAGCACCGCGACTTCGCCGTGCTCGCGATCCAGGGCCCGCTCAGCGACGAGGTCCTGCAGGCGCTCGACCTGCCGGTCGACCACGAGTACATGTCCTTC
Organism: Aeromicrobium sp.; assembly: GCA_046598255.1. Taxonomy (GTDB): domain Bacteria; phylum Actinomycetota; class Actinomycetes; order Propionibacteriales; family Nocardioidaceae; genus Aeromicrobium. The sequence continues at coordinate 25,482 of JBKJIW010000019.1, forward strand.
GCGGACGCCACGATCGCGGGCGCCGAGATCACGGTGTGCCGCACCGGCTACACCGGTGAGCGGGGCTACGAGCTGGTTGTCCCGGCGGCGGCCGCGGTCGACGTCTGGGACGCCGTCATCGCCGCGGGCGAGTCCTTCGGCATCCGGGCCTGCGGTCTCGGCGCGCGCGACACGCTGCGCACCGAGATGGGCTATCCGCTGCACGGTCACGAGCTGTCGGCCGAGATCAGCCCCGTCATGGCGCGCGCCGGCTGGGCCGTCGGCTGGGAGAAGCCCGCGTTCTGGGGCAAGGACGTGCTGGAGCAGCAGCGGGCCGAGAAGACGGTCCGCACGCTGCGCGGGCTGCTCGCCCAGGGCCGCGGCATCCCGCGTCCCGGGATGACGGTGCGCGCCGTCGACGGCGGTGAGGTCGACCTCGGTGAGGTCACGTCCGGCACGTTCTCCCCGACGCTGCGTCAGGGCATTGCGCTTGCGCTCCTCGACCAGTCCGTCGAGGATGGCGCCACGGTCGTCGTCGACGTCCGAGGTCGTTCGGAGGCGTTCACCGTCACCCGGCCGCCGTTCGTCCAACCGTCGACCAAGGAGTCGTGACCATGACCTGGACCTGGGCATTCGAGAGCTCGACGGGCGAGGTGATCGGACGCTCCGAGGTGTTCGAGAGTCGCGGAGACGCTGAGTCGTGGGTCGGCGAGGAGTTCGGCGATCTCGTCGAACGGGGTATCGATCAGGTCCGCCTCTTCGACGGCGAGTCCGAGGTCTACGGTCCGATGTCCCTGCACCCGGCCTGAGCCACCTCGGAGGCGCCGTCGCTCAGCGGTAGGTGTCGCCGAGCTTCTCGCCGCGCTTGACCTGGACCTTCGGCAGCCGGAAGCGACGCAGCTGCGTGCTGCGCAGGACGGCGTACATCGTCTGGCCCTTCGCGCCGTCGGCTCCGAAGCGGGCCTGCAGCTCGCGCTTGAGGCCGCGCACCAGGATGATCTCGTCGAGCACCGTGCCGATCAGCACGAACGGATAGACGACCGCGGTCAGCAGGGTCGACGCGTTCGAGCTGATGCTGCCGGCGACCGCGAACAGCACCAGGAGGACGAGCAGGAAGGGCAGCAGGTACTCGGCGAAGTTGCGGCGCCGGTCGACGTAGTCGCGGCAGAAGCGGCGGACCGGACCCTGCTCGCGCTGCGGCAGGTAGCGCTCGTCGCCGCTCTTGAGCGCATCGCGCTGCTTGACGCGGATCTCCTCGCGGGCCACGCGCTCGCGCTTGGCCTGCTCCTTGCGCGTCATCGGGACCTTCATCTGCTTCTTGCGGGCAGCCTCGGCCTCCTTGCGACTCGGCGTCGGGCGTCCCTTGCCTGCTTCAGTCTCGTCTGCCACGCGCACACCCTACCCGTACGCTCATTGACATGAGCATCGGTGATCGCCTCACCAAGTGGTGGGGTTCGCGGGGTTCCGGAGGCGACGACACGGCTGCGCTGAAGGACCGTCTCGACGAGACCTACCGCACCCAGACGGCCCTGCTGCAGCAGGTGCGCCGGGGGGTCGCGGACGTCGCGACGAGCCGCAAGCGGGTGGACATCCAGCTCGCGACCCTCACGCAGCAGGCCGCCCGGCTCGACGAGGAGGCGGCCGCGGCCGTCGCCGCCGGCGACGACGACGGTGCGCGGGCAGCACTGACCCGCAAGGTGACGCTCGACCAGACGGCGGCCGACCTGGCCGGTCGACGCGACGACCTCCTGGCCGAGGAGCAGAAGCTCCAGGCGTCCGCCACGCGGATCGAGCAGGACGTCGAGAGCTTCCGGGTCCGCAAGGACACCCTGTCGGCCCGCCACTCCGCGGCCTCGGCGCGAGCCGAGATCAACAGCGCGACGACCGGCATCAACTCCACGGTTAGCGAGGTCGGCCAGGCGATGGAGTCGGCCGAACGACGCACCCGTGAGATGGAGGCCCAGGCCGACGCCGTCGACGAGCTCGTCACGGAGGGCGTCATCAGCACCTCGGGGGAGAGCGCCGACGAGGCGCTCGCGCGCCGGTTCGACGCAGCACTCGCAGATTCCGCACCGGCAGAGGGGGACGACGATGGCACGCAGCAGATTCAGAAGTGACAAGGGCCTGACCCTGCGGATGGGTGGGGTCGGCCTGGGCCTGGGTGTGCTCTACCTGGCGTTCGCCGCGATCCTCTACCAGACGCCGGTCGGTGCCTTCGGCATCGTCATCGTGCTCGGGCTGGCCTGGGGACAGTGGTACTTCTCCGACTCCCTCGCGCTGAAGTCGATGAACGCGCAGGTCGTCGAGCCCGAGCAGGCGCCCGAGCTGCACGCCATGATCGACCGGCTGTGCGCCCTGGCCGACATGCCCAAGCCGCGGGTCGCCATCGCCGTCACCGACATGCCCAACGCGTTCGCCACGGGCCGCACGCCGAACCACTCGGCGGTCTGTGTCACGACCGGCATCATGCAGCGCCTCGACGCCGACGAGCTCGAGGGTGTGCTCGCCCACGAGCTGTCCCACGTCGCCAACAGGGACGTCACCGTCATGACCGTCGCGTCGTCGATCGGCCTGCTCGCCGGCTTCATCACGCGGTACGGCATGTACTTCGGTGGGATGTTCAGCGGCGGACGCAGTCGCGACAACAACAACGGAGGTGGCCCGGCCTTCATCGTCGTGTTCCTGGTCAGCCTGTTGGTCTACGCCGTCAGCTTCGTCCTGATCCGCGGCCTGTCCCGCTACCGCGAGCTCAGCGCCGACCGCAGCGGCGCCTACATGACCGGACGGCCGTCCAAGCTGTCCTCGGCGCTCGTCAAGATCTCCGGCGACATGGCGCGCATCCCCAACAGCGACCTGCGCGAGAGCCAGGCCATGAGTGCCTTCTTCTTCGCCCCGGCCATCAACCGTGAGTCGATCGGCGCGCTGTTCTCGACGCACCCGCCACTGCAGCAGCGTCTGGACCAGCTCGCCAAGGTCAGCGCCGAGCTGTCGGAACAGGGCTGACCCCGGTGGGACTCTTCGACTCGCTGCTCGGGCGAACGAAACCGCCGCAGGCCGACCTCGACGTCCTTTTCGCCGTCCCGCAGGCGGTCATCTCGATGCAGGCCGAGGGCTTCGTGCCGACCGGATCGGGCTCGGTGTGCTTCCGCGACATGGAGGGTCAGGCCGACGACGCGGTGATGGCCGACGCCGAGAAGATCATCACCTCATCGCCCGGCTCGACCGTCACCCGCAGCGACGACCGCTTCGGTTTCCACTGGCTGACCGTCACGCGCACCGACCTCGACGTCTCGGGGCTCGTGACCGACCTGCACGCCGTCAACAGCTCGCTGGCCGACGCCGGCTTCGGATCGGCGCTGCTGTGCTCGACGATCGTCTTCGCGACGCCCACGGGATCGTCGCTCGGCCTCGTCTACCTCTACAAACGCGGCACCTTCTACCCGTTCGCGCCGACCAGCCCTTCCACCCCCGGCGGCGGCGAGAGGCGCGACAACTCCCTCGAGCTGCAGGTGCGCGGAGTCGTCGGCAGTGACGTGCCCGTCGAGCCCGACCTCTCGAAGTGGCTCGCGATCTGGGGCGCGCCGGGCCTGACCTGAGGGCGCCCTTCTCGCGGTGGGGGATAGGTTGGACGCGTGAGCTTCGACGACCTGTCCCGTGACCAGATCCAGACCCTCCTCGACGAGCAGACCGTCGCCTACCGGGCGCTGCAGGACCGTGGTCTGAAGCTCGATCTGACCCGCGGCAAGCCGTCGCCCGAGCAGCTGGACCTGTCCAACGAGCTGCTGGGCCTACCCGGGACGGACTTCAAGGACGCGTCCGGCACCGACACCCGAAACTACGGCGGCCTGAGCGGTCTGCTGCAGCTGCGGGAGATCTTCGCCCCGATCATGCAGGTGCCGGTCGACCAGGTCGTCGCCGGCGACAACGCGAGCCTCGCGATGATGCACGACAACCTGGTCTTCGCCCTCTTCCACGGCGTGCCGGGCTCGGAGCAGCCGTGGGGCGTCGAGGAGTCCGTCAAGTTCATCTGCCCCTCACCGGGCTACGACCGTCACTTCGCCCTGCTCGAGGAGTACGGCATCGAGATGGTCACGGTGACCCTCAACGACGACGGCCCCGACATGGACGCCGTGCGGGAGGCCGTCAAGGATCCGCAGGTCAAGGGGATGTGGCTCGTCCCGACCTACGCCAACCCCACCGGATCGGTCGTCAGCGAGGCCATCGCGGCTGAGCTCGCGGCCCTCGACACGGCGGCGCCGGACTTCCGCATCTTCTGGGACAACGCCTACGCGGTGCACCACCTCACCGACGAGCAGACCAAGACCGCCGACATCCTCGGGCTGTGCGTCGCCTCCGGCCACCCCGACCGGCCGGTCATCTTCGCCTCGACGTCCAAGATCACCTTCGCCGGCGCTGGGGTCAGCTTCCTCGGCAGCTCGGCCGACAACATCGAGTGGTACCTGCGGCACCTGGGCAAGCGGACCATCGGACCCGACAAGGTCAACCAGCTGCGTCACGCCCGCTACCTGAAGGACGTCGACGGCGTCCACGCGCTCATGGACGGCCACCGAGCCCTGCTGGCGCCCAAGTTCGAGGCCGTCGTCTCGATCCTGCGCGACCGGCTCGGCCCGTTCGGCATCGCCAGCTGGACCGAGCCCAAGGGCGGCTACTTCGTGAGCCTCGACGTCGTCGACGGCACCGCGTCCCGCGTCGTCGAGCTGACCCGCGAGGCCGGCGTCGCGATGACCCCCGCCGGTGCTGCGTTCCCGTACGGAGACGACCCACGCGACCGCAACATCCGTATCGCGCCGTCGTACCCGTCGCCCGACGAGCTCGCCGTCGCGATCGACGTGCTGGCCACGAGCACGCTGATCGCCGCGGCCGAGCACGCGCTCGCCGAGTAGCGTGCGCGTGCTGGTGGCGCCGGACGCGTTCGGCGGCACACTGACGGCGCCGGAGGCCGCCCGCGCGATCGCGGAGGGCTGGCGGCGACACGCCCCCGACGACGTCCTGACCCCGGCGGCGATGGCCGACGGAGGACCGGGCTTCGTCGACGTCCTGCACGCCGCAAGGGGCGGCGAGCTGGCCGTCGTGACCGTGCGCGGCCCGGTCGGCGCCGACGTGCCGATCACGGTGCTGCACGACGGGACCACGACCTGGATCGAGAGCGCCCAGGCCTGCGGGCTGCACCTCGTGGACCCCCGCGACCCGCTGCACGCCTCGACGTTCGGGGTGGGGCAGGCCATCGCCACCGCGGTCGGGGCGGGCGCACGGCGCATCGTCGTCGGGCTGGGCGGCAGTGCCACCAACGACGGGGGAGCGGGGATGCTTGCCGCCCTGGGCGCGACCGCCGACGTGCCTCTGGACGTCGGCCCCGCAGGCCTCGCCGGTGTGCAGGACGTCGGCCTGACCACGGCGATCGCCCGGCTCGCGGGGGTCGAGCTCGTGATCGCGGCGGACGTCGACCTGCCGCTGCTCGGGATGTTCGGGGCGACCAAGACGTTCGGGCCGCAGAAGGGACTGACGGACGTGGAGATCATCGAGGTCGACGGCATCCTCGACCGGTTCGTCGCCGCCGCCTGCGGATCGTCCCCGGCCGAGCGGCGCGTCGCCGACGCCAAGGGGGCCGGAGCGGCCGGCGGTCTCGGGTTCGCGCTGATGCTCCTCGGCGGCACTGTCGTCTCCGGTATCGAGCTGGTCGCGGACGCCGTCGGGCTGACGGCCCAGGCAGCAGACCACGACCTGATCGTGACCGGAGAGGGCACCTACGACTTCTCGTCGCGGGCCGGCAAGGTGGTCTACGGCGTGGCCGCGGTGGCGGCGTCGGCGGCGCGCCCCTGCATCGTCCTGGCCGGTCAGGTCCTCGTCGGTGCGCGGGAGATGCGGGCGATGGGCGTCGAGTCGGCCTACGGGGTGGCCGACCTCGTCGGTGTCCAACAGTCGATGGACGATCCGGCGCGTCACCTGGCCGATCTGGCCGAGCGCGTCGCACGGACGTGGTCGCCGCGCCCGGTGGGTTGAGCGCGTACGATGGAATGGAATCGCCGCCGCGTTCGTTGAAGCCTGACGAGCGTCCACCGCGACGAGTCCGCCCCACCAGACCTTCGGGAGTTCACATGACAGTCGAGACCGACCAGACCACCGCCGCGGAGCCGACCACAGAGGCGACGACCGGCGTGAGCCTGAGCGACGTCGCGGCCACCAAGGTCGCCAGCCTGCTGGCGCAGGAAGGTCGAGACGACCTCGCGCTGCGCATCGCCGTGCAGCCGGGCGGTTGCTCCGGCCTTCGCTACCAGCTGTTCTTCGACGAGCGATCGCTCGACGGCGACCAGATCTTCGACTTCGGCGGCGTCAACGTGGTCGTCGACCGGATGAGCCTGCCGTACCTCGGCGGCGCCACGATCGACTTCGTGGACACGATCGAGAAGCAGGGATTCACGATCGACAACCCCGCCGCCACCGGGTCCTGCGCCTGCGGAGACTCGTTCCACTAGGTCACGCCGTCTCGTCCAGAGATTGATCACACGACGCCCTCCCGCACATGCGGGAGGGCGTTGTCTATGGTGTGTGGGTGCACCTCGCCATCACCGGTTCCATCGCCACCGACCACCTGATGACCTTCCCGGGCAAGTTCGCCGACTCGTTGGTCCCCGAGCAGCTCGACAAGATCTCGTTGTCGTTCCTCGTGGAGGACCTCGACGTCCGTCGCGGCGGCTGCGGGGCCAACATCGCCTTCGCCCTGGCGAAGCTGGGGCACCGCGCCCTGCTGGTGGGCGCGGTGGGTCAGGACTTCGAGTCCGACTACCGCGGCTGGCTCGACGCTGCCGGCGTCGACACCAGTGGCGTGCTCGTCTCGAAGACGCGCCACACCGCTCGTTTCGTGTGCACCACCGACAGTGACATGGCCCAGTTCGCCGCCTTCTACGCCGGCGCCATGTCCGAGTCGCGGGAGATCGACCTGTTCTCGCTCGGCAGCGACTTCGACCTGGTCCTCGTCGGTCCGGACGACCCGGAGGGCATGCTGCGCCACACCCAGGCGTGCCGCGACCAGGACGTCCCGTTCGCGGCCGACGTCTCGCAGCAGCTGGCCTGGGCCGACGGCGAGGTCATCCGCAACCTGATCGACGGCGCCGCCTACCTGTTCAGCAACGACTACGAGGCCGCCCTGATCCAACAGAAGACCGGCTGGAGCGAGGACGAGGTCCAGTCGCACGTCGGCACCCGCATCGTCACCCGCGGCAAGGACGGCGTCTCGATCTACCCGGCCGACGGCGAGCCCGTCGAGGTCAAGGCCATCTCGGGTGTCGTCGCCGTCGACCCGACCGGCGTCGGTGACAGCTTCCGCGCTGGATTCCTGGCCGGCATCGCCGCTGACCTGGGCTTCGAGCGCTCGGCGCAGATCGGCTGCACGATCGCCGCCAGCGTCGTCGAGACCAAGGGCACCCAGGAGTACGTCCTGGAGCGTGAGTCCTTCCTCGCGCGCATCGGCGAGGCCTACGGCGACGAGGCCAGCGCCGAGATCGGTGCCGCTCTGTCTCTGAGCGCATCGGCCCTCGCCTGACGGTGAGGCGTCGGTCACGTCAGCAGGTCAGGCAGCCCTCAGCGTTCGCCGAACGCTGTTCTCAAGTAAGGTGATGGTGTGCCATCACGTGACAGTCATGCTTCAGAAAGGCGCCCCGTGGGTCGGATGAAATGGGCGGTGCTTCTTCTTGCCGCCGTCGTGTTGAGCGGCTGCTCGCCAGACGCAGATTCTGATCTGCAGCGCCTCGCGCTGCCGGTCGGCAGCACCGATCGCACCCAGGACATCTGGGAGCTGTGGTTGGGTGCATGGATCGCCGTCCTGGTGATCTTCCTGCTCGTCTTCGGTCTGATCATCTACGCGATGGTTCGCTACCGCCGGCGCAGCGACGACGAGATCCCGGTCCAGATCCGGTACAACCTCCCGATCGAGGCGCTCTACACGTTCGCGCCGGTCATCATCGTGGCGGTCTTCTTCTTCCACACGGTGACGTCGCAGAACAACGTCCTCGAGCGTGTCGACAACCCCGACCACACGGTCGAGGTCATTGGCAGCAAGTGGCAGTGGGCCTTCAACTACCTCGACGAGGACGCGACGCAGGGCGAGGACGTCTTCGACGTCGGCACGCCGGCCGATCCGGCCGAGCTGTGGCTGCCGGTTGACGAGTCGGTCCGGTTCGACCTGAAGTCGCCCGACGTCATCCACTCGTTCTGGATCCCCGCGTTCTACTTCAAGATGGACGTCGTCCCCGGCAAGGTCAACAGCTTCGACCTGTCGCCGACGCGCGAAGGCGTGTTCACGGGCCGCTGCGCAGAGCTGTGCGGCCTGTACCACTCCCGCATGATCTTCAAGGTGCACGTGGTCTCACGTGACGAGTACGACGCACACCTGGCCGAGCTGAAGGCTGCTGACCAGGTCGGAGCGCCCCAGGGCGCCAAGGAAGCCAATGAGATCGCCGGTCTCAGGGGCGAAGACAAGAGTGGGAACGTCGCTGGCGTTCAGGGAGACGGGTCAGGGTCCTGATGGCTACTACGTACGCAACAGCTACATTCGACGACGGTTCGGAGACCCTGCGCGCCGGGGTCAAGGAGCGCACGCTCGGCCAGAAGGTCGTCGTCGTGCTCACGACGACCGACCACAAGGTCATCGGCAACATGTACCTCGTCACGTCGTTCGCCTTCTTCATCATCGGCGGCATCCTCGCGCTGCTGATCCGCGCCGAGCTGGCCCAGCCCGGCACGCAGCTGGTCGACGACGAGACGTACAACCAGCTCTTCACGATGCACGGCACGATCATGCTGCTGATGTTCGCGACACCGCTGTTCTTCGGCTTCGGCAATGCGATCATGCCGCTGCAGATCGGCGCCCCGGACGTCGCCTTCCCGCGCCTGAACATGTTCAGCTACTGGCTGTACCTGTTCGGCAGCACGATCGTCGTCTCGGGCTTCTTCGTGCCCGGTGGCGCAGCGAGCTTCGGCTGGTTCGCGTACGCGCCGTTGAGTGATGCGGTCAACTCGCCGGGCATCGGCGGTGACCTCTGGGTCATGGGCCTGTGGATGTCCGGTCTCGGCACGATCCTCGGTGGCGTCAACTTCATCACCACGATCTTCACGATGCGTGCACCCGGTATGACGATGTTCCGCATGCCGATCTTCGTCTGGAACACGCTGGTGACCAGCATGCTCGTGCTGATCGCGTTCCCGATCTTCGCCGCAGCGCTGCTGTCGCTCGAGGCGGACCGTCGCCTCGGCGCCCACGTCTTCGACGCCGCCAACGGCGGACCGATCCTGTGGCAGCACCTGTTCTGGTTCTTCGGTCACCCCGAGGTCTACATCATCGCGCTGCCGTTCTTCGGCATCATCACCGAGATCCTGCCGGTGTTCAGCCGCAAGCCGATCTTCGGCTACGTCGGCCTCGTCGCGGCCACGCTGATGATCGCGGCGCTGTCGGTCGCGGTGTGGGCCCACCACATGTTCGTCACCGGTTCGGTCGACCTCGCTTTCTTCTCGTTCATGACGTTCCTGATCGCGGTGCCCACCGGGGTGAAGTTCTTCAACTGGATCGGCACGTTGTGGGGCGGGTCCCTGTCCTTCGACACGCCGCTGATCTTCGCCCTCGGCTTCCTGACGACCTTCCTCTTCGGCGGTCTGACGGGCGTCATCCTGGCGTCGCCGACGCTCGACTTCCAGCTGTCCGACAGCTACTTCGTGGTGGCGCACTTCCACTACGTCGTCTTCGGCACCGTGGTGTTCGCGATGTTCGCCGGCTTCTACTTCTGGTGGCCCAAGCTCACCGGCCGGATGCTCGACGAGAAGCTGGGCAAGATCCACTTCTGGCTGCTGTTCATCGGCTTCCACCTCACCTTCCTGGTGCAGCACTGGCTCGGCGTCGAGGGCTTCCCGCGGCGTTACGCCGACTACGGCCCAGGAGACGGCTTCACGACGCTCAACGAGATCTCGTCGATCGGCGCGTTCCTGCTGGGCGCCTCGACCCTGCCGTTCTTCTACAACGTGTGGAAGTCCCGCAAGGCGCCGCTCGTCGGTCTCGACGACCCGTGGGGCTGGGGACGCTCGCTCGAGTGGGCGACCTCGTCACCCCCGCCGCGCCACAACTTCACCTCGCTGCCGCGCATCCGCTCGGAGAGCCCCGCGTTCGATCTGCACCACCCGGAGATCGCCGCCCTCGAGCTCGCACACAACCCCGGTGAGAACTCGAAGTTCGCCGACGCGCCGGACGTCAGCGGTAAGAACGGGCAGGCCAGTGGTCGCGTCCAAGCCGAGTCGTACGAAGAAGAAGGCGGACACTGACCCATGAAGGCCGAAACCTGGACCGTGCTGTCGTGCGGCATCTTCTTCGCACTGATCGCTCCCGTCTACTGGATCCTGACGCAGGACCCGACTGGCACGACCGCGCTGGTCATGACGACCCTGCTGTGCGTCCTGCTGGGCTTCTACCTGGCCGTCGTCGCCAAGCAGATCAACGAGCGTCCCGAGGACCGCAGCGACGGTGAGATCGCCGACGGCGCTGGCGAGCAGGGATTCTTCCCGCCCTACAGCTGGTGGCCGCTGTTCTGCGCGCTGGCCTTGGGCGTGTGCGTGCTCGGTGTCGTCATCGGCTGGTGGCTGTTCATCATCGGCTGCGGCATCGGCGCCGTCATGGTGTCGGGCTGGATCTTCGAGTACTACCGCGGTATTCACGCCCACTGACGGGCAGGATCCGTCCGAGCCGCGAGCGGCGTCACCCACCGGTGGCGTCGCTCGTCGCATTTCACCTGCGAACGCGTTCCGCCCTGACTGGTCCGCGGGGGATCACGACGTAAACTTCTGGGGTGAAACATCTTCGTGCCTCGGTGGCCTTGGCTTGCGCGTCGACGATCGTCCTGGCGTCCTGCACGTCCGGTGGCTCGAACGACTCGGTGTCTCCGGCCCTGACCGACACCTCGGTCGCCCTGACGCCGAACGTCGCGGAGGGTGCCTCGAACGTCAAGGTCAGCACGATCGTCAAGGTCCTCGCCGAGGAGGGCAAGGTTTCGTCCGCCAAGCTCAGCACGGCTGACGATTCCGTGCAGGTGCCCGGGGAGATCAACGACAACGGCTGGCGTGCGAGCCAACGTCTCGAGCCCGGCACGGCCTACCGACTCTCCGTCACCGGTACCGGCGGCGACGGCAAGACCAAGACCGTCACCCGCGCCTTCACCACCCAGGCACTGTCTCTCGACCAGCAGACCTATCCGTCGGTCGCTCCGCTGGACGGTGAGACCGTCGGTGTGGGCATGCCGGTCATCGTGAAGTTCGACCTGCCGGTCAAGAACCGAGAGCTGTACGAGCGGTACATGAAGGTGACGACAGACAAGGACGTCACCGGGTCGTGGACCTGGTTCGACGACAGGGAAGCGCACTTCCGGCCCGAGCAGTACTGGCCGGCCAACACGAAGGTCACCGTGAAGCTGACCCTCAACAGCCTCCCGGCGGGCAACGGGGTCTACGGACAGCAGGACCAGGACATCAGCTTCGAGGTGGGCAAGAAGGTCGTCAGCGTCGTCGACGTCGCCAAGTACCAGCTGACCTACACGGTCGACGACCAGCCGGTGCGCACGATCCCGGTCACGACCGGCGATGACGATCACCGCACCCGCGAGGGCATCAAAGTCATCATGGAGAAGTTCTCGTCGATCGACATGGATGCAGCGACCACCGGTGTCGACTCCGAGGATCCGGGCTACTACAACATCTCCGACGTGCGCTGGGCGATGCGCCTGACCAACTCGGGGGAGTTCCTGCACGCGGCTCCCTGGTCGGTCTCGTCGCAAGGCAATGACAACGTCAGCCACGGCTGCACGGGCATGAGCACCTCAGACGCCAAGTGGCTCTACGAGCGGTCGCAGCGCGGCGACGTCGTGGAGTACACCAACAGCCCGCGTCCCCTCGAGGACCGCAACGGGTGGACCGACTGGAACGTCCCGTGGACGTCCTGGACTGCCGGCTCAGCGCTCCAGCAGGCGGCTGCGGTCCCTGGAGCCACGTCCACGCCCAGCGTGTCGCCCAGCGACGTCGTCGTCGACTAGGACGCAACGTTGATCCGCGGTGCCCAGGGCGCCCACCGCCCTGGGACGGCCGCGTAGGTCAGCCGCGCAGCCTCTGCTCGTCCGTCCCTGACGTGGGAGCCGCCGGAGCCGTGCGGCTCACCTCCCGGCCCTGCCAGGCTGTGGTGCGCGTGGAGCCCTTCGTCGGCGTCCTCGAGCCACTCCCGCAGACGCCGTCGACCACGCGGCCACCACGACGTCCTCGTCGCAGTGGTCGCAGGGACAGAACCAGGCGATGTCGGAGTCGATGCCCGCGGCGCACCGCACGAGCGCGAACGACGTGAGCTCCAGATGTGCGATCAGCGCCCGCGCTGGCGTCACCAGCCGGGCGAACCGTCCAGGGTGGAGGGTGACGCTGTACGTGTGGTCGGGTCCCTCGTCGCCGGTCGGCCACCAGCGGCGTCCGTGGTCAATGACGGCACCGTCGGTGTCGCGGAACACCGTCAGGTCGATGTCGGGACGGACGAAGGGCTCCACCACGTCGTCGTAGGACGACGAAGCCCCCGCCGGCGCGGACGCTGGCGGGGGCTTCTGGGGTGGTGCGGTCGATCAGTGGACGCGGGGGATACCCGTCTCCGACACGCCCTGGAACTCGTCACCGAGCTCGACGGGGTGTCCGTCGTGCTCACCGAGGTGCTCCTCGGCGTGGCGGACGTCCTCGACGGTCGGCTTGTCGAGCTGGTCGGCGTAGTAGAAGGCGCGCAGCCGGGCGCGGACCTTCTCCTTGCGGCTGTGCGGTGCAGCCACCCCGTTGGCGTCGACCTCGGCCGGAGCCTCCAGCATCGGCACCCGATCGTGCGTCGTGAGCGTGTACTGGTCGGCGACCGGCAGGGCCGCGTGACGCTCCGAGAACCCGCCGTCGGGCGAGCGCTCGATGACGCCAGTCTCGTAGCCGTGCAGGATGCGGTTGGCATCCGCGCGCTGCAGACCGATGCAGATCCGCTTGGTGATCATGAACGCGATGATCGGGAAGACGAAGAAGCCGACCCGGAAGATGCTCGTCAACGTGTAGATGTCCATGCCGAACTTGGTGGCGATGATGTCGTTGCCACCGGCTGCCCAGGCGACGCCGTACGCCGTCATGGCGGCGACGCCGATCGAGGTGCGCACCGGCGCGTTGCGGGGACGCTCGAGCAGGTGGTGGTCACGCTTGTCGCCGGTGATCCACTGCTCGATGAACGGCCAGGCACCGATGATGACGAACATGCCCGTCAGGCCACCGACGGCCGGGATGAAGACGTTCCAGCTCCACGTGTAGTTGAGGAACGTGGACTCCCAGCCCGGCATCATGCGGACGAGGCCCTCGGAGAAGCCCATGTACCAGTCGGGCTGCGATCCGGCGGTGACCTCGGACGGGTTGTAGGGGCCGTAGACCCAGATCGGGTTGATCTGGAGCAGGGCGCCCATCAGAGCCGTGAAGCCGAAGACGACGAAGAAGAATCCGCCGGCCTTGGCCGCATAGACGGGCAGCATCGGGTAGCCGACGACGTTCTGCTCCGTGCGTCCGGGCCCAGGCCACTGCGTGTGCTTGTGGTAGATGAGCAGGAGCATGTGGGCGCCGATGAGTCCGAGCAGGATTGCCGGGATCAGCAGGATGTGCGCCATGTAGAGGCGAGGGATGATCTCGTCGCCCGGGAACTCTCCACCGAAGATGAAGAACTCCAGGTAGGACCCGACCAGCGGGATCGACCTGACGAGGCCGTCGACGAATCGCAGGCCCGTGCCCGACAGGAGGTCATCGGGCAGGGAGTATCCGGCGAAGCCCTCGATCAAGCCCAGCGAGAACAGTCCGACACCGATGAGCCAGTTGATCTCACGCGGCTTGCGGTACGCACCGGTGAAGAACACCCGGAGCATGTGGACCATCATCGCCGCGACGAACAGCGCGGCGGCCCAGTGGTGGATCTGGCGGATCAGGAGGCCGCCACGGATGTCGAACGAGATGTCCAGGGTCGACTTGTACGCCTGCGACATTTCCAGGCCGTTGAACGGCATGTAGGAGCCGGTGTACTCGACCTCGGTCATGCTCGGCTGGTACCAGAACGTCAGGAAGACGCCGGTCAGCAGCAGGACGACGAAGCTCCAGAGGGCGATCTCGCCCAGCATGAAGGACCAGTGCTCGGGGAACACCTTGCGCAGGTTCTTCTTGGCCACTCCGGCGAGACCGAGGCGGTCATCCAGCCACTCGACGGGTCCGGCAGCCTTCTTGCCAACGCCGGTGTCTTGGATCGGCGTGTACTCCTGTGTCGTGCTCATGCCTTATTATCCAACTTCTTCTGGTCACGCGCGAGTTCTGGGTAGCTCGGCGCGATGATGTCGGGGAAGTCACTCATGGCGATGAGGTAGCCCTCGTCATCGATGCCCAGCGGAAGCTGGGGGAGCGACCGGTGAGCCGGGCCGAAGATGACCTTGCCGTTGTCGGCGAGATCGAACGTCGACTGGTGGCAGGGGCACAGCAGGTGGTGAGTCTGCTGCTCCCACAGACTGATCGGGCAACCGACGTGCGTGCAGATCTTGGAGTAGCACAGGATGCCGTCGATGCCCCAGTTCTCCTTGCCGGCGTCGGGCGTGACGTCCTCGGGACGCATCCGGACGACGATGATCGACGCCTTCGACTTGACCTGCAGCAGCTCGGTGCCGTGCAGCACCCGCTCGCCGTCGGCGTCCGTCTCGTAGACGATGGCGGGCTGGCCGTTGACGAGCTGGCCGACCTGCAGGTCGGACGGCTTGATCGGCGTGCCGGTGACGTCGTTGACCAGGCGCATGCCCTTGGTCCAGACCGTCTTGCGCTGGTCGTGCGGCAGCGGGCCGAGGTCACGCAGGAGCACGATGGCCGGCAGGCCGAGCATCGCCATGGATCCCAGCAGGCTGTTGCGGATCATCGGTCGGCGCCCGATGCCGGACTCCTCGATGCCGGCGTTGATGTCCTGCATCACCGCGACACGGTCCTCCTCGGAGGAGGCGGACGGGTGGCGCATCTCGACCATCTCGTGGTCGTTCATGAGCTTCTTAGCCCACTGGATGATGCCGACGCCGACCAGCAGCAGCCCGCCGCCCAGCGTCATGCCGAACGCGAAGTTGAGCGCCGACCAGCCGAGGAACTCGGCATCGATGTCGATCGCGAAGTAGGCCACGAAGAAGCCGACGAACAGCAGCGCTGCCACCCGGAACATCCACGCGATCTGACGCTCGGTGCGCTTGGCCTGGGCCTCGTCGACGTCCTGCGGTCGCAGCTGGTGCTCGGGCAGGCCCGGGTCCTGGATCGGCTCGGTGCTCTGGACCTGGCCGGCGCCTGACGTGGTCTGCAGCTCGTCGCTCATGACTTCTTCTTCACTCTCGCTCCGTGCGCACCGATCCAGATCGATGCGATGACCAGACCGCCGATGCCGATGATCCAGGTGAACATGCCGTCGACCACCGGACCGAGGCCACCGCCGCCGAGACCGCCGTAGTTGGGCTGGCCCTGGATCTGCTTGATGTAGGCGGTGATGTTGCGCTTGTCCTCGGGCGTGATGACGTCGTCGGAGAAGACCGGCATCTGCTGCGGGCCGGTGATCATGGCCTCGGCGATGTGCTTGGCGCTGACGCCCTTGAGGGTGGGCGCGTACTTGCCGCCCGGCAGGGCGCCGCCGGCGCCGACCGAGTTGTGGCAGGCGGTGCAGTTGGCGCGGAACAGCTCGCCGCCCTCGCGGATGTCCTCGACGCTGGCCTTGTTGATGTCGGTGTACTCACCGTCGGGGACGGCCGGTCCGGGTGCCAAGGAGGCGATGTAGGCCGCCAGCTGGCGGGTCTCCTCAGCCGAGTACTCGGGGGTCTTGCGAGGAGCCTGCGGAGCGGCCTTCGCCATCGGCATGCGACCCGTTCCGACCTGGAAGTCGACCGAGGCAGCACCGACGCCGATCAGGGAGGGACCGTAGTTGTTGCCGCGCTGCGTCTCGATGCCGACGGCGTTCTTGCCGTGGCAGCTGGCGCAGCCGATCAGGAACAGCGCACGACCGGCTTCGACGTCGTTCGTGGTGACCTCCTGGGCGGTGGCCGGCTGCGGCTTGACGGCCGTGTAGACACCGCCGACCGTCACGAGAGCCAACAGGAGCACGACGAGGCCGGCAAGTGGATGCCGGCGCTTGGTGGACAGTTTCCGCACCGAGAACCTCATTCCTGGAAAGTCGAGTCTGAGCGTACCTGCGGGACCGGCATGGACCGGCCCTCAGGCATGCCTTATTTGATGAGGTAGATCGTGGCGAACAGCCCGACCCACACGATGTCCACGAAGTGCCAGTAGTACGACACGACGATCGCGGAGATCGCCTGCTCGTGGGTGAACTTGCGGGCGGCGAACGTGCGCCCGATCACGAGCAGGAAGGCGAGCAGTCCACCGATGACGTGGATGCCGTGGAAGCCGGTGGCAAGGTAGAAGAGGCTGCCGTAGGGCGAGCTGGGGATCGTGATGCCCTCGCGGACGAGCTCGGCGTACTCGGTGGCCTGGCCGCCGATGAAGACCGCGCCCATCAGGTAGGTGAGGACGAACCACTCACGCATGCCCCAGAGGCTGATCTGGGTCAGTGTGCCGCTGCGACCGGGCTTGCCCCGCTCGGCGGCGAAGACGCCGAACTGGCAGGTGACCGACGACAGCACGAGGATCAGCGTGTTGGCGGTCGCGAAGGGGACGTTGAGGATCTCCGTCTCCTGGGCCCACAGCTCGGGGGAGATGTTGCGGATCGTGAAGTACGCCGCGAAGAGCCCGGCAAAGAACATGAGCTCGCTGGACAGCCAGACGATGGTGCCCACCGTCACCATGGAGGGACGGCCTTCTTGGCCGTGCAGTCGGGAAGCAGGAATCACAGAGGTAGTCGCCACAAGACCATTATGTACGATCATCCCGTGAGCGCTCACAAGCCCCTATGTGTCCTTGTCTACAGTGACGATCGCGAGGTCCGATCCGCTGTGCTGTCAGCGCTCGGAGATCGTCCCCACCCCGATCTTCCCGTCTTCGACTACGTCGAGTGCGCGACCGAGCCCGTGGTCTTCCAGCACCTCGACGCTGGCGGCGTCGACCTGGTGATCCTCGACGGCGAGGCCGTCCCGGCCGGTGGCCTCGGCATCGCCCGGCAGATCAAGGACGAGATCTTCCAGGCCCCGCCCGTGCTGGTGCTCACCGGACGTCCCCAGGACGCCTGGCTCGCCACGTGGTCGCGCGCCGAGGCAGCCGTCTCGCACCCGATCGAGCCCATCCGGCTCGCCGAGGCCGTCATCGAGCTCGCTCGCGGCGTCCTGCAGCCCGGCTAGGGCGCCGACATGCCGCACTCGTGGCCGGACGTCCTGACGGCGCTCGTGGCCGGGCAGGACCTCGATGCGCCGACGACGGTGTGGGCCATGGACCGGATCCTCGCCGGCGAGGTGACCGACTCCCAGATCGCTGGCTTCGCGGTGGCGCTGCGCGCCAAGGGCGAGACCATCGACGAGCTCCAGGGCCTCGCCGACGCCATGCTCGCCCGCGCGACCCGGCTCGACATCCCGGGCCGTTTCGTGGACATCGTCGGCACCGGCGGAGATCGTTCGATGACGGTCAACATCTCGTCGATGTCGGCGGTCGTCGCAGCCGGCGCCGGGGTGGGCGTCGTGAAGCACGGCAACCGGGCGGCGTCGAGCTCCAGCGGCACCGCCGACGTCTTCGAGGTGCTCGGCATCCGCCTGGACGTGCCCGCCGACCGCATCCCGGCTGTCTTCGCCCGCGCCGGCATCACGTTCTGCTTCGCGCCGGTGTTCCATCCATCGTTCCGCCACACGGCCGTGCCGCGTCGCGAGCTCGGCATCGCGACGTCGTTCAACTTCCTGGGGCCGCTGACCAACCCGGCGCAGCCGGCGGCGTCGGCGATCGGGTGCGCCGACGTGCGGACGGCGCCGCTGATGGCGGGTGTCCTGGCGCGACGTGGCCACGATGCATTCGTGTTCTGCGGCGACGACGGCCTCGACGAGATCACCATCACCACGACGACCCATGTGTGGGAGGTCACCGGCGGCGAGGTCGTCGCGCACGTCCTCGACCCGCGCGACCTCGGCATCGAGCTGTCGCCGCCAGAGAGCCTCGTGGGTGCCGATCCGGCGTTCAACGCCGACGTCTTCCGGCGGATCGTGGCCGGTGAGGTCTCACCCGTCCGGGATGCCGTGCTGCTCAACGCGGGCGCGGCGATCGCGGCGCACGAGGCGGCCGGTGGACCGTTGCTCGAGCGGCTGGCGGCGGGCGTCGCGCGGGCGACCGACTCGATCGACTCCGGTGCGGCCCAGGAGAGCCTGACCCGGTGGGCGGCCGCCACCCAGGACCTCGCCGGCTAGCTGGCCGGGATCAGAGTCCGATGCTGAACGCGTCCTCGAGGTCGTGCTGGCTGTAGGCGCGGTACGCGATCTGCGTCTGGGTCGAGACGACACCGGCGACCTTGTTGAGCTGGTCGGCGACGACGGTGGACACGTCGTCGATCTGGCTGACCCGGACCATGGCGACCAGATCCAGCTCGCCGGTCACGGAGTAGACCTCGCTGACGCCCTCGATGGCGGCGATCTGCTCCGCGATCTCGGACAGCTTCGAGACCTCGGCCTGGATGAAGACGATGGCGGTGATCATGCGGCGAGCCTAGCCCGGTCGCTGCAGGTCGTTCCACGACGACTGGGCCTGGTCGAAGACCGTCAGGTGCCGCGCGGCGCTCTCGAGCGGGGCCTGCCACGACCCCCGCACCATCCGCAGCCCGGGGGAGTCGAGCCAGCGCAGGAGGGTCTCGGTCTCCTCGGCGGTCGCGGCGGGGATGGGCCCGAACCCGCCGATGACGGTCTCGGCGGTGGCCAGCAGGGCGTCGACCCAGCCGGTCGGGTGGACCCCGTGGGGCAGGATGCCTGCGGCGGCGAGCCGGCCGAACCGGATGACGTGGACCTCCCAGCCGCCGGCATGGGGTGCTGCCGCGACCAGCTCGTCGACGGCCGTCAGCTCGCGCAGGCGTTGGGTGCGCGCCACGGCCCGCAGCAGGGCGGTGAGCCGGTCGCGCCACACGGCGGCGTCCTCGAACCGTTCGGTGCGGGCCAGCTCGAGCATGTGCTGGCGGACCGCGGCGACCAGCGGCGCGGGATCGCCGGTCATGGCCTGACGGACGCGGTCGACCTCGGCGGCGTACTCGGCAGCGTCCGCCGAGCCGTCGCACGGCGACAGGCAGTGGCCCATCTCGGCCAGGGCGCACGGGGAGGTGCGAGACGCCTTGGCGAGGCGGGGCGTGCACTGGCGGATGCGGAACGAGTCGTGCAGCGTCGCCACGGCGCCCTCGGCCGCCGCTCGTCCGCGGAACGGGCCGATGTAGTCGGCGTCGTCGTCGAGGATCGTGCGGACGATCGACAGGCGGGGCCAGTGCTCGCGGGTGAGCTTGAGCCAGGTGAGACGGTCGGGGAACTTCGACCGCCGGTTGTAGGGCGGACGGTGCCGGCCGATCAGCCGCAGCTCACGCACCTGTGCCTCGAGGGCGGTCGCGCAGACGATGCCCTCGATGCGCTGGGCCAGCATCACCATCTCGCCCATGCGGGTGCGCGTCTCGGCCTTGGTGAAGTACGACCGGGTGCGGGCCCGCAGGTTGCGGGAGGTGCCGACGTAGAGGATGTCGTCGCGGACCCCGCGGAAGAGGTAGACCCCAGGCGCCTCGGGCAGGTGCTCGGCGAGGTGTCGCTTCCTGCGCTGCTCGGGCTTGACCTTGGACGTGTAGGTCGACACCTCCTCGAGCGTCGTGACGCCCAGGGGCCCGAGCCGCTCGAACAGGGCGTGCAGCACGTCGACCGTGGCCCGCGCGTCGGACAGGGCGCGGTGGTTGGGCGTCGTCGTGGCCGAGAACGTCGCGGCGAGGGTCGAGAGCTTGCAGTTGGGCACCTCGTCGCGGCTCAGCACCCGGCGTGCCAGGACCGCGGTGTCGAGCGTCTCGAACCCCGGCCACGGGATCTGGAGCTCGCCCGCGAAGTGCTTGAGGAACCCGATGTCGAACGGCGCGTTGTGGGCCACGAGCACCGTGCCGCGCGCGAACTCCAGGAAGCTGGGCAGCACCTCGGCGATGCGCGGGGCGTGGATGACCATCTGGTTGGTGATGCCCGTCAGCACCGTGATGTAGGCGGGGATGAGCTCGTCGGGGTTGACGAGCGACCGGAACTCGCCGAGCACCTCGCCGCCGCGGACCTTGACCGCGCCGAACTCGGTGATCTTGGAGCCCTTGGCCGCGGAGCCTCCGGTCGTCTCGAGGTCGACGACACAGAACGTGACGCCGGCCAGATGACGGCCGAGCTCGTCGAACGACCCCTGCACCGCTTCCATGCCGCCCACGGTAGGCGCGGCCACCGACAGTGCCGGGCAGGGCGGGCGCATGGTCGGCGGCTTTTTGTCCGGAGCGGCTCCTAACGTCGTGGATGTCCCCGGGATACGGGGTCTTCCCCATCAGGAGGTGCCGAAATGCACGAGTCCCACACCCCCGACTCCGTGGTCGTCGACTGCGACCGCTGCCTCGTCCGCAGCCCCAGCGCGTGCGGCGACTGCGTCGTCACCTTCCTGCTGGGCGCGCCGCCCGCCGGAATCCAGATCGACGCCGACGAGATGGCTGCGCTCGACGTCCTGGCGCTCGCCGGCCTGACCCCGCCGCTGCGCCTCGTCACGCCCGTCGCCGGTCCCGAGACCCAGGCCGTCTGACGACTGCGTCACACTGTGTGGCGAAGTTTGAATTGACCCCCCGCTGCACCTACAGTTGCGTCTTGTGCGTCCGGTGAACGCCGTCCCTCCAGGATGGTGGCGGGCGCACCGTCGAGTCGTCGCAGCCATGGGGAAGATGTCTGGGACGAGCCGGGGAACCACGCAAGTGGGGTGAATCGGTGCTGGGCCGGACGCACGTCGGGCCCGACACCGTAGGGCAATCCGAGGCCCGAACCCGTCAGCTCACCTGGTAGGCGTCGAGGATGTAGGAGAAGTCTGTGCCGAAGGCACCACTGATGAGTCGATCCAAGACTGCGCTCTTCGCGGCGATTGTCGTTGCCGGAGGGATGTTCGCCCTGCCGTCGGCCCAGGCAGCCCCCCGGGTGACCGTCAAGGACGTCGAGGCGGCGTTCCACCAGGTCGAGGCGATGAACGAGCAGGTCAACCAGCTCGGTGTCCAGGTCAAGCAGACCCAGGCCGAGATCGACGACATCACCGCCGACATCGACAGCGACATGGTCGCCTACACCGCCCAGAAGGAAGAGCTCAGCGGCGCCATCGTGCAGCAGCAGCTCGACGCCCCCCTCGGGCCGACCGCCAACCTGCTGAGCAGCGACGACCCCGATCAGTTCCTGGCCGGTCTGGGTGCGGTCCGCGCGCTCAACAACACCCGCGCCGACGCCCTCGAGCGATTTGGTCAGACCAGCAGGGAGCTCGAGAACCGTCGCGCCCAGCTGAAGGACCGCAAGAAGGCCCTCACCGAGGCCACGAAGGACGCCGACGCCCGACGCGCGGACATCCGGACGAAGTACGAGGCAGCCAAGGCCGAGGTCGAGCGCCTCACGGCCGCGGAGCAGGCGACGTTCAACCAGAGCAACCTCGACGTCGACTTCGAGGTCAAGGCCTCGGGCCGTGCGCAGGCTGCGCTGGCCTTCGCCATGTCGCAGATCGGCGACCCGTACGTCTACGGCGGCACCGGCCCGAACAGCTGGGACTGCTCCGGCCTGGTCATGAAGTCGTGGGCCGCGGCCGGCGTCTCCATCCCGCGCGTGGTCAGCCCCCAGATCGCAGCCGGCAAGGCCGTCCCGATGGACCAGCTCCAGCCGGGTGACATCGTCGCCTACGGCGACATGTCGCACGACGGGCTCTACCTCGGCAACGGTCGCGTCGTGCACGCGCCCCGTCCCGGCAAGAGCGTCGAGATCACGGGCTTGAGCGGGTTCACCCGCGCGGCGCGGGTTGGCTGAGCCACGCCGCCGGCCGTCGCCCAACGTGGCGGCGGTCCTCGTGCTCGCCCTGCTGGCCGGTGTGCTGCTGGCCTGGCAACGTCCGTGGGAGTCCGGCGCCGGCACCGACAGCGACGGGACGGTCCCGCCCCTGCCCGTGGACGCGTCGAGCCGCTTGACCGAGCAGCTCCGTGACCTCGGTGCGGCCGAGACGGAGAAGGACTTCGTCGTCGTGGCTGGCCGGTCTCCGGACGCCCGGACGTTCGCGCGGCGCACCTGGCGGTCGCTGCGGGTCGTCGCCGCACCCGGCACGACGTTCCGCTACGTCAGCGGTGGAGAGATCGCCGACCGCACCGACGGCTCGGCCACGGCAGAGGTCGAGGTCTCGTGGCGGGCGTCCAGCGCCTCGGGGCTCGACCCCTCCGTCACACGTCGTTCGACCGTGAGCCTGCGGGTCGCGCCCGAACGGGACGGGACGTTCTCGATCGTGGCGGCCGAGCGCGACGCCGAGGCCGGCGCCGGCGCCCTCCCGATCTGGTTGGTCGGCCGGGTGGAGGTCGATCGCGCCGACGACAGGGTCGTGCTGCGCGTCGACGGCGGTGACGACGAGCTGCCGGTCGACGAGATGGCGACGGCGGCCCGGGCCGCCGTGGGAGCCGTGGTGCCGGCGGCGACCGGCGACCTCGTGATCATCTCTGCCCGAACGCAGGCCGAGATGGCGACGATCCTCGGACAGTCGCAGGATGCGGTGGCCCAGATCGCCGCCGTCACGACACGACTCGACGCCGGCTCCGACGACCCGGGCATCGTGGTGGTGCTGAACCCGAAGGTCTTCGCGACCATGGACCGCCGCGCGGCGCAGGTGGTCCTGAGCCACGAGGCGACGCACGCGCTCACCTCCGCGGTCGGCACGGGGGCACCCAACTGGGTCGTCGAGGGGTTCGCCGACTACGTCGCCCTGCGCGCGGACGCGGCGCCGCTGACGGTCAGCGCGGGACAGGTCCTGACCCGCGTGGCGGCCGGCGACGTGCCCGACCAGCTGCCGGCGGACGCCGACTTCGGCGCGACGCAGCACGGTCTCGGCGCGGTCTACGAATCGACCTGGATGGTGTTCCGGATGCTGGGCGAGCGCTTCAGCGACGCCCAGATCAACGACTTCTACCAGCGGGTCGTCGGCGGCGAGCCGGTCGAGACGGCACTCGACACCGAGTTCGGGCTGACGGTCGCCGAGCTGACCAAGCAGTGGCAGGACTACCTGACGAAGAGCGCCTCGACGGTGTCGTGAAAGTCGCGCAGGACGGCATTGCGCTTGACCTTGAACGACGGGGTCAGGTAGCCGTTCTCCTCGGTCCAGTCCTCCGACAGGATGCGGAACTTGCGGATCGACTCGGCCTGCGAGACCTGTGAGTTGGCGTCGTCGACGGCCTTCTGCACCTCGGCGACCAGCTCGGGATCGTCGAGCTTGCCGGTCCAGGCCTCGTCGTCGATCGTGACGAGCGCGGCCACGAACGGCTTGCCATCACCGACCACGAGGCACTGGCTGACCATTGGATGGGCGCGGACGCGGTCCTCGAGCACGGCCGGGGCGACGTTCTTGCCGCCCGCCGTCACGATGATCTCCTTCTTGCGGCCGGTGATCCGGACGAACCCGTCGTCGTCGACCTCACCGAGATCGCCGGTCGCGAACCACCCGTCGGCGTCAACGGCCTCGGCGGTGGCCTCGTCGTTGTGCCAGTAACCGCGGAACACCTGCGGACCCCGGAAGCTCAGCTCGCCGTCGTCACCGACGCGCACCTCGGTCCCCGGGAGGGGGCGACCGACGGTGCCGATGCGCTGGTCGTCCGGGGTGTTGACGCAGAGGGCGGCGGTCGTCTCGGTGAGGCCGTAGCCCTCGAGGACGGTGACGCCGATGCCGCGGTAGAAGTGCGCCAGGCGGTCGCCGAGCGGTGCGCCCCCGGAGATGGCCCACGCGGCCTCGCCGCCGAGAGCGTCGCGCAGCTTGCCGAACACCAGCTTGTCGAAGGCGGCGTGCCGGGCGCGCAGGACGATGCCCGGCCGGCCGTTGCCAGCATCGAGTGCCCGGCTGTAGGCGATCGCGGTCTGGACGGCGCGATCGAAGATCTTGCCCTTGCCGTCGGCGTACGCCTTGCCGCTGGCGGAGTTGAACACCTTCTCGAAGACGCGGGGGACCGCGAGCACGAAGGTCGGGTGGAACGTCCCCAGGTGGGTGACGAGGTCCTTGACGTCAGCGGTGTGCCCGAGCTTGGCACCCGAGCGGATCGCGCCGACCTGGATGATGCGGGCGAAGACGTGGGCCAGGGGCAGGAACAGCAGCGTCGATGCGTCCTGCGTCGCGAAGAGCTCGTCGAGCTGCTCGGTGGCCGCTTCCAGCTCGTAGCGGAAGTTGCCGTGCGTCAGCTGGCACCCCTTGGGCCGACCGGTCGTGCCCGACGTGTAGATCAGCGTCGCGAGGGTGTCGCTGGTCAGGCCCAGGCGGCGTTGCTCGAGGTCGTCGTCGGACACGTCCGTGCCGGCGGCGCGCAGCTCGTCGAGCCCACCGGCGTCGATCGTCCAGACGTGCCGGAGGTCCGGGGCGTCCGTCCTCGCCTGGTCGACCTTGTCGAGGTGGCCCTGGTTCTCGACGATTGCGGCGGCGGCACCGGAGTCCGCCAGGATCCAGGCGATCTGCGCGGGGGAGGAGGTCTCGTAGATCGGCACGGTGGCCGCACCGACCCACCAGATGGCGTAGTCGGCGACGGTCCACTCGTAGCGCGTCTTCGACAGCAGGGCGACGCGGTCGCCCGAGGCGATGCCGGCGCCGAGGAGCCCCTTGGCCACGTCGACGACGTCGCGGTGGAACTGCGCGAGGGTCACGTCGGTCCACGTGTCACCGTCCATCCGGGCCAGCGCGACGTCGTCGGCGTGGGCGGGGAGACGGTCGAGGACGTCCTGGCTGAGATTGCCCGGATCGGGCGTCGGGTGCGATGTCACGTACGGAACGCTACTCTCACGCGCCCGGCTGCCCGACGCAGGTGACACCCGGCGCAGCCACTAGCATGGAGACTCACGCAGACAGTCTGACGAGGAGGGGTGATGGCGCGGACCACGAGCGACATCGTCATCGATGCCCCGGCCGAGCGCATCATGGACGTCATCGGCGACTTTGCGGCCTATCCGACCTGGGCAACGGGCGTCAAGACCGCGGACGTCGTCTCCACGACCGACGCCGGTCGTGCACAGCAGGTGCACTTCGTGCTCGAGGCCGCGCCCATCCGCGACGAGTACGACCTCGGCTACGTCTGGGACGGGGTCCGGACCGTGTCCTGGAGCCTGGCCGAGCCGGGCTCCATGCTGACCTCGATGGACGGCGCCTACGTCCTCGAGCCGATCGGCGACG
Organism: Aeromicrobium sp.; assembly: GCA_046598255.1. GTDB lineage: Bacteria > Actinomycetota > Actinomycetes > Propionibacteriales > Nocardioidaceae > Aeromicrobium. Next base: position 50,886 of record JBKJIW010000019.1, read on the forward strand.
ACCGGACCCGGGTGACCTATCAGCTGGCGGTCGACGTGTCCGTCCCGTTGCTGGGGATGCTGAAGCGCAAGGCCGAGAAGGTCATCATCGACACCGCCCTCAAGGGGTTGAAGAAACAGGTCGAGGCCTTGTGACCGAATCCGACCCGGCGGTCGGCTCCGTGGCCGAGGAGGCCTTCAAGCTCTTCCGCGCCATGGCTGCCGCCCCTGCCACGGACGCGTCCGCCGACCACGTCTGCAGCACCGCCTGGTGCCCCGTCTGCCAGGTCGTCGGCTTCGTCCGCGACAACCCCGAAGTCATCTCGTCGGTCACGCAGTCGGCCGTCGCACTTGCCCGTTCGCTGCGAGACCTCGTCGACACAGCCCTGGCTCCTCAGGAGGAGCAGTGACCCTGTCCATCGGTGTCGACATCGGCGGCACCAAGATCGCCGCCGGCCTGGTGTCCGAGTCCGGTGACATCCTCGACGCCGTCTCGGAGCCGACGCCGAGCGACGCCACCAAGATCCCGGCCGTCGTCGCCGACCTCGTCGATCGACTCAGCGGTGACGAGAAGGCCGCCGGCATCGGCATCGGCGCTGCGGGCTTCGTCGGGGAGGACCGGTCGACGGTCCGGTTCGCGCCCAACATCGACTGGCGGGAGGAGCCCCTCGGGCAGCACGTCCGCGCACTGGTCGACCTGCCGGTGGTCGTCGAGAACGACGCCAATGCCGCTGCCTGGGGCGAGTTCCGCTTCGGCGCGGGAGAGGACACCGACGACCTCCTGCTCATCACGATCGGCACCGGGATCGGCGGCGGCATCGTGCACCAGGGGCAGCTGTTCCGCGGTGGGTTCGGCGTCGCGGCCGAGATCGGTCACATGCGCCTGGTGCCGGACGGCATCCTCTGCGGGTGCGGCCAGCACGGCTGTTACGAGCAGTACGGCAGCGGCAGCGCCCTGGTGCGGGACGCCCGCCAGAGCGTCAGCAACGGCGATCCGGGGGCGGAGGCGCTCGCGGCACTCGCGGGCGGCGACCTCCAGCGCATCACCGGCCCGGCCGTCACGAAGCTCGCACAGGACGGTGACGCTCTCGCCGTCGAGCTGCTGACCGAGCTCGGTCGGTGGATCGGCGAAGGCGCTGCGGTGCTCGCCACGATCCTCGACCCCAGCGTCATCGCGATCGGCGGCGGCGTCGCGGCGGCGGGTGACCTGCTGCTGACCAGCGTCGTCGACGCCTTCGAGACGCACCTGCCGGCTCGCTCCCACCGTCCCCAGGCGGCTCTCCGCCTGGCGGCGCTCGGCAACGAGGCGGGCATCATCGGCGCGGCCGATCTCGCACGGATGGAGCCCGTCTGATGGCGGACAAGCTGGCAGTGGGCATCGACATCGGCGGCACGAAGATCGCCGCCGGAGTCGTGGACGAGGACGGGCACGTCCTGGCGCGTCTCAAGCGGGAGACGCCGACCACCGAACCGCTGGAGGTCATCGACGCCATCGCGAGCATCACCGAGGAGTTCCGCCGGGAGCACCACATCCGCGCGATCGGTGTCGGTGCCGCCGGGTTCGTGGACGCGACCCAGTCGACGGTGCTCTTCGCGCCACACCTCGCGTGGCGCCACGAGCCGCTGCGTGACTCGGTCGCCCGGCGCACCGGCCTGCCGGTGCTGGTCGACAACGACGCCAACGCGGCTGGTTGGGCGGAGTGGCGCTTCGGCGCGGCCCAGAACGAGGCAGATCTCGTCCTTATCACCCTCGGCACCGGCATCGGGGGTGCGATCGTGATCGACGGTCAGCCCTACCGCGGCCAGTTCGGCATCGCCGGCGAGTTCGGCCACATGCAGGTCGTGCCCGACGGCAACCGGTGCGAGTGCGGCAACGCCGGGTGCTGGGAGCAGTACGCCAGCGGCCGGGTGCTGACGCGTCGCGCGCGGGCCGCAGCCACCGACGGCACCGACTTCGGCAAGGTGCTGCTCGCCGAGGCCGGCACGGTCGACCGCATCGAGGGGCACCTGGTCACCCAGCACGCGCAGGCCGGCAACGACGAGGCCGTCTCCTGGATCGTCGACGTGGGCGACTGGCTCGGCGTGGGGATCGCCAACCTGGCGGCGGCCCTCGACCCGGGCATGTTCGTGATCGGTGGTGGCGTCAGTGACGCAGGCGACCTGCTGATCGGTCCGGCGAGGGCAGCGTTCTCCCGCACGCTGACCGGGCGCGGCTACCGGGCGGAGGCCCGCATCGTCCGGGCGCATCTGGGACCCGAGGCCGGCCTGATCGGCGCCGCAGACATGGCTCGGATCACAGCACGGCGCCGTCGTCCGGCCAGTCCCGGCGCGAGGGCCCGTGTTCGGGCAGCTGCAAGAACAGGTAGATCGCCGAAGCCACGAAGATGAGTGTCGCGCCCGCGATGATCGGGCGGTCGAGGATGACGTGGGACACGGTGGCGAGGACCAGCGCCACCGGGGCGCCGAGCACGCCGCACCACGCCAGCAGGATGCCGCGGCGGCGGGGGACGATCGGGGTGGCATCGACCCGGCGGTAGAACGGCTCCTCGGTCTCGGGCTGCTCGTCGCTCGCCGGGGACCATGCCGTCGGCGCCGGCTCGACGACGGGGTCGCCCGGCTCGTCCGGGAAGGTGAAGTCCAGGTTGAGCCCCTCGACGATCTTGTCGAAGTCGTCGCGTTCGGTCATGTCAGCTCACTGCCCCACGTGCTCGGAGATGAAGGACGCCGTGCGGTCGAAGATGAGCGGCGCGTCGTTGTCGAGTGTCGCGACGTGATAGCTGTCGCTCAGCGGGACGAGCTCCTTCACGGCCGACGAGATGCCGTCGAGGATGATCGACGTCGAGCTGTCGTCGACGACGTGGTCGTCGGCCGAGCGGAAGAACAGCAGCGGCTGCGTCACCTGCGGCAGGCCGGCCCGCACGTCCTTCCACATCGTCAGCTGCGAGGCGAGCGCCTTGAGCGGTGTCTTGTCGTAGCCCACCTCGTCCTGGCCGGGCTTCTTGATGTCGTTGCCAATGCCCGGCATGGCCGGGACGATCCACTGCAGGAGCGGGACGAGCTTGATGTCGAACCGCTCGACGTGGACGGCCGGGTTGACGAGCACGATCGCGTCGACGTCGGTCGGCCGTTGCTCGGCCAGGCGCAGCGCGAGGCATCCGCCCATCGAGAGACCCGCGACGACGACGTGGTCGCACGTGTCGCGCAGCTCGGTGAGGGCGCGGTCGAGCTCGCCGTACCAGTCGGTCCAGCGGGTGCGGTTCATGTCCTGCCAGGTCGTGCCGTGGCCCGGCAGGCGGGGAACGCGCACGGTGTGCCCGAGCCCGGCGAGGTGCTGGGCCCACGGCGTCATCGATGCGGGGGAGCCGGTGAAACCGTGGCTCAGCAGCACCCCGGTGCGTCCGCCGTCGGCGGCGAAGGGCTCGGCTCCGGGCAGCAGCGTGGTGGTCATGACTTCATCATCCATCATGGGGACCGATCGAGGGTTCCGGAGGCACGACGCCAGGCCACTGCGATTCTTCTGACCATCGGCGGGCTGTTCGGAGTAGTCTCCTGTCCGTGTTCTATTGGTTCCTGAAGTTCCTCGCGCTGGGTCCCTTGCTCAAGCTGATCTTCAGACCGTGGGCCGAAGGCACCGATAACGTGCCACGCGAGGGCGCCGTGATCCTCGCCAGCAACCACCTGTCGTACAGCGACTGGCTCTTCACACCCCTGGTGGTGCCGCGACGCGTGACCTTCGTGGCCAAGGCCGAGTACTTCGAGGGAGCCGGCATCAAGGGCTGGCTCCAGAAGACGTTCTTCTCCGGTGCGGGCCAGGTGCCGATCGACCGCACGAGCGGTTCGGCCGCTGCCGGCGCGATCAAGACCCAGCTCCGTCTGCTGTCGGAGGGTGACGTCTGCGGCATCTACCCCGAGGGCACCCGGTCGCACGACGGCAAGCTCTACCGGGGTCGTACGGGCGTCGCGCGGCTCGCGCTCGAGGCGGGGGTACCCGTCATTCCCATGGCGGTCATCGGCACCGACGTCGTCGCGCCGCCCGGCAAGATCTTCGGGTCGTTCGCCCGTCCCGGCGTCCGGTTCGGCAAGCCGCTCGACTTCAGTCGCTACGACGGGATGCAGGACGACCGCTACATCCTGCGGGCCATCACCGACGAGATCATGTACGAGATCATGCGGCTGTCGGAGCAGGAGTACGTCGACCTGTACGCGCAGGAGGCCAAGAAGCGCGCGCAGGCCCGCGAGAAGGAAGCCGCCAAGCTCGCGGCGCAGGCCGAGTCCGAAGAGGTCTGGGACGAGATCAAACCTGTCTGAGGGCGCTAGTGTCGTAGATCACACGACACTGAGGGGTATTGATGCGCGTCGGCATGCTCACCGGGGGAGGCGACTGCCCCGGACTCAACGCGGTCATCCGGGCAGCAGTGCGCAAGGGCGTGCAGGAGTACGGCCACGAGCTCATCGGCTTCCGCGACGGCTGGCGGGGACCGCTCGAGAACGACACCATGGCGCTGGGTGTCGCCGAGGTGCGGGGCATCCTGCCGCGCGGCGGCACGATCCTCGGCTCGTCGCGCACCAACCCCTTCGCGATCGCCGACGGCGTCGAGCGCATCAAGGACAACCTCGCCGCCCACGGGTGCGACGCCCTGATCGCGATCGGCGGTGAGGACACGCTGGGCGTGGCGACCCGGCTGGCCGATCTGGGCGTCAACGTCGTGGGGGTGCCCAAGACGATCGACAACGACCTGTCGGGCACCGACTTCACGTTCGGGTTCGACACGGCCGTGAACATCGCGACGGAGGCCATCGACCGCCTCCACACGACGGCCGAGTCGCACCACCGTGTGCTGGTCGTCGAGGTCATGGGACGCCACGCTGGCTGGATCGCGCTGCACAGCGGCCTTGCCGGCGGCGCGAACATCATCCTGATCCCGGAGCGACCCTTCGACATCGAGAAGGTGTGCGCCCAGGTCGAGAGCCGGTTCGCGACGCACTACTCGCCGATCATCGTGGTCTCCGAGGGTGCGGTGCCGGCCGACGGCGGCGACATGTCCCTCGTCAGCGGTGAGACGGATGCCTTCGGCCACGTGCGGCTCGGTGGCATCGGGGACCGCCTCGCCTCGGAGATCGAGCACCGCACCGGCAAGGAGGCCCGCGCGGTCGTGCTCGGTCACGTCCAGCGAGGCGGCACACCGACCGCGTTCGACCGGTGGCTCGCCACCCGGTTCGGGCTGCACGCCATCACGGCCGTCCACGAGGCCGACTACGGCACGATGATGGCGCTGCGCGGCACCGAGATCGTCAGGGTGCCGCTGTCGGAGGGCACCAAGGAGCTGAAGACGGTGAGGGACGACCTCTACGAAGAGGCGGAAGTGTTCTTTGGCTAAGCGGCGCGCGGCTCCTCCGTCGCCGCTCCAGCGGCTCGTCCCTCGCCGCTGCCAGGCTTCGCCCGGGCGCCTGCCTTCGCTCGCTGCGCTCGCTCGGCCTGTGGTCACCACGTAGCGTGGGGACATGAATTCCCTGCGGCCGGTTGAGAATGTTTGGGACTACCCGCGGCCTCCCTCCATCGAGCCGAGCACTGAACACATCGTCGTCGTCCTGGGCGGTGTCGTGATCGCCGACACCTCTGCGTCGTACCGGATCTGCGAGACGAGCCACCCGCCGAGCTACTACCTGCCCCTCCCTGCCTTCTCCGACGGCGTGCTCCGACCGATCGACGGGTCGACCTGGTGCGAGTGGAAGGGCGCGGCGACCTACTTCGACGTGGTGACGCCGGACCGGACGATCCCCGCGGGCGCCTGGACGTACCGCACGCCCAACGACGGCTACCGCGACCTCGTGGACCATGTCGCGATCTACCCCGGCAAGGTCGACTCCTGCTCGATCGACGGCGAGACCGTCCAGGCGCAGGAGGGCGACTTCTACGGCGGCTGGATCACCTCCCGGGTGACGGGACCCTTCAAGGGAGCACCGGGGACGTTGGGCTGGTAGGCCGCACCGCTGCGCGGCCCAGCCGCTCGTACCTCACGGCTGCCGGGCTTCGCCCGGGCGGCTGCCTTCGCTCGCTGCGCTCGCTCGGCCTGTGGTCGGGTGCCTGTTGGATCCGCGTATCCTTGGGAG
>JBKJIW010000009.1:0-23019 GCA_046598255.1 Aeromicrobium sp.
CAGCTCGGCGTCGTACTTCTCGACGACGGCGGCAATCAGGGCGCCGATGAGGGCGGGCGGGTCGGCGGGCATCGAGACGCAATCTAGTTCACAGTGTCTGGGTCACCGACATTGAGCGACACCGATGACACGGCCGGGAGCTCCGGGACCACCTCCTCCGCGTCATCTGCGTTGGTCGTAGGCAGCGAGGATCCGGTCGGCGGCAACGGTCGCCGGCAGATCCCCGGCCAGCACGGCTTCGCGGAGCTCCTCGCGGATCGCCTTGACACCGGGTGAGTGCCGCAGCCGCTGGTCGAGTTCGTCGCGGACGAGCGCCCAGGTGAAGTCGAGCTGCTGCTGGGCGCGCTTGGACCGCAGCCCCTGGGTGCCCATGAACTCGCGGTGACCGATCACGCGGCTCCACACCGTGTCGATGCCGGTGCCCTCGATCGCCGAGCAGGTCAGGACCGGCGGGGCCCAGTCCTGGGTGCCGGCATAGACCATCCGCAGAGCACCCGCGAGCTCCTTGGACGTCGCCTCGGCCTCCTGGACGCGCTCGCCGTCGGCCTTGTTGACCGCGATGACGTCGGAGATCTCCAGGATGCCCTTCTTGATGCCCTGCAGCTGGTCGCCGGTGCGTGCGATGGTCAGGAACACGAAGGTGTCGACCATGCCGGCGACCGTGATCTCGGACTGCCCGACGCCCACGGTCTCGACCAGGATGACGTCGAACCCGGCCGCCTCGAGCACCGTCATGGCCTGGCTCGTGGCGCGCGCGACTCCGCCCAGGGTGCCGGCGCTCGGCGAGGGCCGGATGAACGCATCGGGACTGACGGCCAACCGTGACATGCGGGTCTTGTCTCCGAGCACCGAGCCGCCCGTGCGGACGCTCGACGGGTCGACCGCCAGCACCCCCACGCGATGACCCTCGTCGATCAGGTGCATGCCGAGCGCCTCGATGAACGTCGACTTGCCAACGCCCGGCACCCCGGAGATGCCGACCCGGATCGCGCCGCCGTCGGTCGAGTCGACGAGCAGACCCAGCAGCTCACGCGCCTGCGCCCGGTGGTCGGCCCGACTCGACTCGACCAGGGTGATCGCGCGCGAGATCGCCGCCCGCTTACCGACCCGGACGTCGTCCGCGAGATCCGCCACGTCAACCACGTGCGGTGTCGACCATCAGGTGGCGAGGCTCGTGCGCAGCTTGTCGAGCAGGTCGAGCGCCGAGTCGGCGATGACCGTGCCCGGCGGGAAGACCGCGGCGGCACCCATGTCCTTGAGCGTCTGGACGTCGTCGGGCGGGATGACCCCGCCGATCACGACCATGATGTCGGGACGCCCCATCTCGGCCAGCGACTCGCGCAGCGCCGGCAGCAGGGTCAGGTGACCCGCGGCGAGCGACGAGACGCCGACGATGTGCACGTCGGCGTCGATCGCCTGCTGCGCGACCTCCTCCGGCGTCGAGAACAGCGGGCCGACGTCGACGTCGAAGCCCATGTCGGCGAACGCCGTCACGATGACCTTCTGACCGCGGTCGTGCCCGTCCTGGCCCATCTTGGCCACCAGGATGCGGGGTCGGCGGCCCTCGGCCTTCTCGAACTCCTCGGTGGCCTGGATGACCTGGGCGACGTTGCCTGCCTGGCCGGCCTCGGTGCGGTACACACCTGAGATCGTACGGATCACGGCCTGGTGGCGCCCATAGACCTTCTCGAGCGCGTCGGAGATCTCGCCGACCGTCGCCTTGGCGCGGGCCGCGTTCACGGCCAGCGTCAGCAGGTTGTCGTCGAGCGACCCGTCGCTGACGGATCCGCGTTCGGCGCTGCGCGTCAGCGCGGCGAGCGCGGCGTCGACCTCGTCCTGGTCGCGCTCGGCGCGCAACCGCTCGAGCTTGGCGATCTGCGAGGCGAACACGGCCTTGTTGTCGACCTTGAGCACGTCGAGCGGGTCCTCGTCGGCCAGCCGGTACGTGTTGACGCCGATGACCGCCTGCTGGCCGGAGTCGATGCGCGCCTGCGTGCGGGCGGCCGCCTCCTCGATGCGCATCTTGGGGATGCCTGCCTCGATGGCCTTCGACATGCCGCCGGCCTTCTCGACCTCCTGGATGTGGGCCCAGGCGCGGTTGGCCAGGTCGTGCGTCAGCCGCTCGACGTAGTAGGAGCCGCCCCACGGGTCGATGATGTCGGTCGTGCCCGACTCCTGCTGCAGGAGCAGCTGGGTGTTGCGGGCGATGCGGGCACTGAAGTCCGTCGGCAGCGCGATGGCCTCGTCGAGGGCGTTGGTGTGCAGCGACTGGGTGTGGCCCTGCGTGGCGGCCATCGCCTCGATCGCGGTGCGGCCGACGTTGTTGTAGACGTCCTGGGCCGTCAGCGACCAGCCGGAGGTCTGGCTGTGCGTCCGCAGGCTCAGGCTCTTGGGGTTCTTCGGCTCGAAGTCCGCGACGAGCTGGGCCCAGAGCGCCCGGGCCGCGCGCAGCTTGGCGACCTCCATGTAGAAGTTCATGCCGATCGCCCAGAAGAAGCTGAGCCGCGGCGCGAAGGCGTCGATGTCGAGGCCGACGTCCAGGCCGGCGCGGATGTACTCGACACCGTCGGCCAGCGTGTACGCGAGCTCCAGGTCGTTCGTCGCCCCGGCCTCCTGGATGTGGTACCCGGAGATCGAGATCGAGTTGAACCGCGGCATCTTCGCCGCGGTGTAGCTGAAGATGTCGGAGATGATCCGCATGCTCGGCTGCGGGGGGTAGATGTAGGTGTTGCGGACCATGAACTCCTTGAGGATGTCGTTCTGGATGGTCCCGGAGAGCTTCTCGGGCGGCACGCCCTGCTCCTCCGCGGCGACGATGTAGAGCGCCAGCACCGGCAGCACCGCACCGTTCATCGTCATCGAGACGCTCATCTCGTCGAGCGGGATGCCCTCGAAGAGCTTGCGCGTGTCATAGATGGAGTCGATCGCGACACCCGCCATGCCGACGTCGCCGACGACGCGCGGGTTGTCGGAGTCGTAGCCGCGGTGGGTCGCGAGGTCGAAGGCGACCGACAGCCCCTTCTGGCCGGCTGCGAGGTTGCGGCGGTAGAACGCGTTGGACTCCTCGGCGGTCGAGAAGCCCGCGTACTGGCGGACGGTCCACGGCTGCGTCGTGTACATCGCGGGGTAGGGGCCGCGCAGGAACGGGGCCAGGCCCGGGAACGTGTCGAGCGCGTCGAGGCCCTCGAGGTCGGCTGGCGTGTAGAGCCCCTCGACGTCGATGCCCTCCGGCGCGGTCCACGCCTCGGCGCCATCGGTCGCCCGCGCGTAGGTCTCCGGATCCGACTCGTAGGGCTGCTCGGGGTCGAGCGGGAGCCCGGCGAAGCTGTCAGGAATCGAGCTCATGACGCCACCTCCGTGGAAGAAGAACGGTACGAAGATGCCGTCATGACTGCTGCCTCATGATTCACTCGCTGGCGCTCATTCATGACTGGAGCTCCTCTCGGATCGAACGGAGGAAGGCGAGGGCGTCGACACCCATCGCAATGGTGGCGTCAGCCCCCACCTCCAGCTTGCCCGCCAGGACGACGTGGGTCGCTCCGGCCTCGCGCAGGGCGGCGACCAGGTCGGCACCCCACTCCTCGTAGGCCGTGTCGTTGCCCACCAGGCAGACGACCGACGGCGTGCCGGCCTCGCGGTAGGCGGCCAGGACGTCGTCGACGCCCTCGCTCGGGCCCCCGACGACGGTGTCGATGCCGCCGGCCGCGAACAGGTTCGCGGCGAACGTCGACCGTGCGGTGTAGCCGGCAACCGTGCCGAGCGACGCCAGGAAGACGGGGTGGGCCGCGCGATCGTCCCGCAGCGCCTCGAACTCGCCGGCGTAGCGGTGAACGGCGATGGGCCGGTCGTAGGGACGTCGCTCCGGCAGCTGCTCGTGCAGGTTCGGGAACTCCGACACGCCCGTGATGGGGCGCCTGCGCTTCGCCACGGCCAGCGCCCGGTCGGAGACGGTCGCCTCGACCTTGCCCCGGAGGAGATCGAGGGCGGCCCCGAGGCTCGAGGTCGCGTCGATCTCGCCGAACAGCTCCCACGCCGACCGGGCGAGGTCGTCGGTGAGCTTCTCGACGGCGTGCGACCCGCCCGCCGGGTCGGTGACCACGGCAACGTGCGACTCGCTGATCAGCAGGCTCGAGGTGTTGCGGGCGATGCGACGGCTGAACGGCTCCGGCAGGCCGAGGGGCTCGTCGAACGGCAGGACCGTCACCGCCGCCGCGCCGCCGACACCGGCCGCGAACGATGCGACCGTCGTCCGCAGCATGTTCACGTAGGGGTCGTAGGTCGCCATCATGGGGCGCGAGGTCACCGCGTGCTGCACCTGCCCCGCGGCGGCCGTCGTGACGCCGCTGAGCTCGGCGACCCGGTTCCAGAGCCGGCGGGCCGCCCGGAACTTGGCGATCGTCGGGAACTGCTCGTCGGTGGCGGCGTAGCGGAAGTCGATCAGACCGGCAGCCTCCTCGACGGTCAAGCCGCCGTCGACCAGGATTCGCAGGTACTGCGCGCCGGCGGCCAGGGAGTAGGCCAGCTCCTGGACGTCGGATGCTCCGGCGTCGTGGACGGCCGTGGCATCGACCGTGAGTGCTCGGACGCCCAGCGGCTGGGCCAGGCGCGCCGCCTCGAGCGCGACGTCGAGGTCGACGACGCCCCGGTCACGGAAGGCCGCGCCGATGGGGTCGACGCCGAAGCTCGTGCCCGGCGCCGCGACGACACCCTTGTCGGCGATCACGGCGGCCAGCGCACGGGCGGCCTCGAGCGGCTCGAACGGGGCGTCGAGGACGACGGCCGCGAGGTCGACGAACACCGGCTCGAGGATCGTGGCCAGCGCATCGATCGGCACGCCGCCGGTGCCGGTGGAGATCCACAGGGAGTTGACCCCGTTCTCGAGGTCGGTGACGACGTCGGCGGCGGTGCGCTCGGCGTCGGGGTCGGTGAACCAGGCGCGGACGTCCCAGCCGTCGAGCTCGCGGGTCGCGGTCGCACCGCGGGTGAAGGGCGCCTGGCCGGGCAGGCCCCCGTCGGGCAGGTCGGCGCTGAGGGCCGGGGTGCCGAGCGGGGTCACCGTGATGCCGTCGAGCGTCGTCGTCGAGAGCTTCGCCCAGACGTCGGTGTCGGGGGCGTCGTCGGCGAGCCGGCGGGACTTGCGCAGGACGGCGGCGGTGGCCTTCTCCCACTCGTCCCGGGTGTGCTCCAGGCCCTTCGAGAGAGGAACCTCGATCGCCGCGCCGCGTGCGCCGCTCCCTGAGCTGGTCGAAGGGTCAGATGCCATAGGGGGCATCGTACGAACACCTTGTGACCTCGGCCACCCAATGTGACGAATGTGACGAACGCATTACGCGGTGGCGGGGTCGAGCTCGACCAGGAAGCCTGCCATGTCGAGCACCTGGACGTGCTCGGCCGGCGTCGCCGAGATCTCGCTGGCGGCCGTGCGTCGCCGGCCCGTCAGCATCACGATGCGCACCACGGTGCCGGCGATCTCGTCGTCACCGTCGTCATCGACCGCCGTCTGGATCTCGACCTCAAGCCCGTCGGGGAGCTGCGGCAGGAGCTCGTCGAAGTCCTCGGTCAGCACCCTCCACGCGATCTCGTCCCCGATCGCGAAGCCGCCCTCGGACACGAGGTCCTCCGCACCATCCACCCAGGTCCACACGCCCACCACCCTAGGCCCACGTCGCCTGAGACAATGGGGACGTGAAGATTCCCCCCGCGCTGCTCCCCCACGACGGACGCTTCGGGTCGGGCCCGTCGAAGGTCCGCGTCGAGGCGCTGGATGCCTTGGCCGCGACCGGCACCGGCCTGCTCGGCACGTCCCACCGCAAGGAGCCGGTCAGACGGCTCGTCGGCAGCCTCCGCGAGGGCCTCGCGGACCTGTTCTCCCTCCCCGACGGCTACGAGGTCGTGCTGGGCAACGGCGGCTCCCACGCGTTCTTCGACGCCGCCATGTTCGGGCTGGTCGAGCGCCGCTCCCAGCACCTGGTGCACGGCGAGTTCTCCCGCAAGTTCGCGACCGCCGTCGCGCGGGCGCCGTTCCTCGACGCGCCAGAGATCCTGGAGACCGATCCGTCCACCCATCCGCTGCCCCACGCCTCCGACGGAGTCGACGTCTACGCCTGGGCGCACAACGAGACGTCGACCGGCGTGATGGTGCCCGTCGCCCGGGTGTGCGACACGCAGGACGACGCGCTGGTGCTCGTCGACGCCACGTCGGCGGCCGGCGGCCTGCCCGTCGACGTCGCGGAGACCGACGTCTATTACTTCGCGCCACAGAAGGGCTTCGCCTCCGACGGCGGGCTGTGGATCGCCCTCATGTCGCCGGCGGCGATCGAGCGGGCCGAACGCATCAAGGCCGGTGGACGCCACATCCCCGCCTCCCTCGACCTTCCGGTCGCCATCGACAACTCCCGCAAGGACCAGACCTACAACACCCCTGCCCTCGCGACGGTCTTCCTGATGGAGCAGCAGGTCCGCTGGATGCTCGACCAGGGCGGGCTCGACTGGGCGGTCGGCCGCACCGCCGACTCGTCATCGAGGCTCTACCAGTGGGCCGAGGCGTCGCCGTTCGCGTCGCCGTTCGTCACCGCCCCGGCCGAGCGGTCGCTCGTCGTCGGCACGGTCGATCTCGAGGGCGGCGTCGAGCAGGGCCTCGTGTCACAGCACCTGCGCGACAACGGTGTCGTCGACGTCGACAGCTACCGGGGCCTGGGCCGCAACCAGCTGCGGATCGGCATGTTCCCGGCGGTCGACCCCGACGACGTCACGCGCCTGACCCAGTCGATCGACTGGATCGTCGAGCGCCTGTAGCCGTGCGCCGAGGAGGCCGCCTGCGGCCGACTGCCAGGGACGAGCGGCCGAGGCGTGGTGAGCTCTTCGGCTTGCTCGATCCGAAGTCCTCACCAGGCGTCGCAGCGAGGCGGCTTCGCCGCGAACGCTCACGCTCCGGTGGCGCGCCTCGGTGCTCCTTCGCAGAGCTCAGTCGATCTCGACGCCACCCCTGTGCAGATCACGGTGCTCCTCGTAGATCTCGGCGTTGTGGTGCAGCTTGTCGACCTCGGCGTCGCTGAGCTCGCGCCGGACCTTGGCCGGCACACCAGCAACCAGCGAGCGGGGCGGGACGATCATGCCCTCGGTGACCAACGCGCAGGCGGCGACAAGCGTCTCGTCACCGATCACGGCCCCGTTCATCACCGTGGCACTCATGCCGATCAGCACGTGATCACCGATCGTCGCACCGTGGATGACGGCCCCGTGGCCCACCGAGACACCCTCACCGAGGACGACGGGCTTGCCGCGGTCGACGTGGAAGGCGCAGTTGTCCTGCACGTTGGAGCGGGCGCCGATCGTGATGGGCTCGTTGTCGGCGCGGAGCACCGCGCCGTACCAGACGCTGGCACCCTCCCCGATCCTCACCGACCCGGCCAGCACCGCCGTCGGCGCGATCCATGCAGTCTCGGCGACCTGCGGCTTCCTGTCTCCCAGTGCGATCAACATGACCGCACGCTACCCAACCCGTCTCAGCTGATCCACCGGGAGATGGGATCGATCGCGAAGTAGATCACGAACAGGACCGCGATCAACCACAGCAGCGGGTGCACGGCTGAGGCCTTGCCCTTGACGGCCTTGATGACGACGTAGGCGATGAACCCTGCACCGATGCCGGCCGTGATGGAGTAGGTGAACGGCATCACCGCAATGGTCAGGAACGCCGGGATCGCGATCTCGACGTCGTCCCAGTCGATGTGCTTGACCTGGCTCATCATCAGGAAGCCCACCAGCACGAGCGCCGGCACCGCGGCCTCGCTGGGGATGTGCTGCACGAGCGGCGCGAAGAACGTCGACAGCAGGAACAGCACGCCCGTCACGACAGACGCCAGGCCCGTACGGGCACCGTCGCCGACGCCCGAGGCCGACTCGATGTACGACGTGTTGGACGAGACGCCCGCGGCACCGCCGGCGATCGCAGCGACCGAGTCGACCACGAGGATGCGCTGCGCACCGGCGGGCGAGCCGTCGGCGTCGTTGAGCCCCGCCTCGGCACCGATGGCGGTCATCGTGCCCATCGTGTCGAAGAAGTCGGCCAGCAGCAGGGTGAAGACCAGGAGCGCCGCCGTCACGAAGCCCACGCGCTCGAACGAGCCGAACAGCGAGAACTCGCCGAGCAGCGAGAAGTCCGGCTTCTGCAGGATCGAGTCGGGCCACGACGGAACGTTGAGGCTCCAGCCCTTCGAGGTGGGGTCGCCGTTCGCACCGGGGACGTCGGCGAGCGCCTGGACGATGCCGGCAAGGACGGTGGTCGCGACGATGCCGATCAGGATCGCGCCCGGCACCCCGCGGGCGTGCAGCGCGATCATGATCAGCAGACCGATGCAGAAGACCAGCACGGGCCATCCCGAGAGGGTCCCACCGATGCCGAGCCCGATGGGCGGTGCGGCGTTGCCGGTGGCCCGGACGAAGCCTGCGTCGACGAAGCCGATGATCGTGATGAACAGACCGATGCCGACCGCGATGGCCGTCTTGAGCTCACGCGGCACGGCGTCGAACACGGCCTTGCGAAACCCGGTCAGCACCAGCAGCAGGATGATGATGCCCTCGAGCACGACCAGTCCCATGGCGTCGGCCCAGGTCATCTGCGTCGCGACGGAGTAGGCCACGAACGCGTTGAGCCCGAGCCCCGTGGCCAGGGCGAGCGGGAAGTTGGCGACGACGCCCATGAGGATCGTCAGCACTCCGGCGACGAGAGCTGTGCAGACCGCGATGGTGGCGAAGCCCGATCCGGCCTCGGAACCGCCGCCGAGGTAGTTGCCGTCTGCGTCGGCGACGGTCGACAGCACGATGGGGTTGAGCACGATGATGTAGGCCATCGTCAAGAACGTGACGACGCCGCCGCGCACCTCGCGGCCGACCGTCGATCCGCGCTGCGAGATCTTGAAGTACTGCTCCAACGTGCTCGTCATGGGGCTCCCGTCGCGACCGACCCGCTCGCCGTGAGCCGGGTCCGAGGAGGCAGCATGCCAGATGCGGCCCGCGACGAGTCAACCCGCCGTGTCAACCCTTCCGCGTCATGGCGAGGCTGACGAACGCGAGCAGCCCGACCACGAGCGCCGACCAGAACCACGTGGCGCCCGCGAAGCCGCCCGGCGACGGTGACGCTGCCGCGGACAGTCCGGGTGTGTCTGATGCCGTCGGAGCCGGCGTCGCCTGGTCCCCGGGCGCCGGTGTCCTGAACGGGATGCGGTAGAGCGGCGACCGGGTGCCCTCGGTGCCGACGAGGTAGGAGTCACCCGAGGGTTCCATCGCGAGGGTCTCGCCCTGCTCGACCTCCGGCAGGTCCGTCCTCGAGATGATCTGCCACGTCTTCGCGTCGAGGACGTAGGCCTCGGAGTAGTCACGAGCGACGATGTACTCGCCGTCGGTCGTGAAGGCGGCGTCCGTCACCAGGCCCGGGATGTCGCCGGGAAGTGCGACCGCCTCGTTGGGCGCGTCCTCCACCAGCGGATCGGGCAGCTCGAAAACGGTGCCTCCGAACAGGCCCTTGCTGATGAGGTACTTCTTGCCCGTGCCGGGCTGGACGACCAGCGCCTCGACGTCCAGGGGGCCGCCCGGGTAGGTGATCGGATAGCGGCGCGCCGACACGTCCTTCTGGTCCTTGCCACCCGACTCCGGCAGCGCGTAGAGGGCGGCATCCCTGCGATCGTTGCGGTTGTCGCCGACGTCGGCGACCCACCAGGTGCCCTCGTCGTCGATCGACAGCGCCTCGGTGTCGACGACGTCGGCGTCGATCGTCGTCGTGGCGACGGTGGCCCCGGTCGAGGTGCGGATCGCGTAGATGACGGGCGCCCCACCGGAGTCGTTGATCGTGTAGACGAGGTCGTCGTCCTCCCGGCTCACGACCAGCCCGCTGGACTCGTTGATGCGCGGATCGGTCAGGTTGCTCACGAGTCGGGGCTCCACCGCCGCCGACGCGTCGGCCCGATTGCTCCACGAGGCCACCGCGACGACCACGAGCAGCGCGATGAGCAGGCCCGGGATGAGCAGACGACGATAGCGCGGATTCATGGCTCTCCAGCATGACAGCAGGCAGCGACCTGCACGATTCCGGCAGGTAGTCTGACCGTGTGACCGACAACGACGAGTGGGAGATCCGGCACGGCGACGGACCGGAGACCATCGAGCGCAAGATGGGTCACCGCGAGATCGCTCGCCTCGAGAGAGCCGCCCGTCGCCACGAGTTCGGCCGGCCCGACGTCACCGAGCTCGAGATCGGCCGCACGACCCACCGCGTCGCCGAAGTCGAGCCCATGGACGTCGACGGCGTCCGCACCATGACGGTCGGCACGATCACGTGGGGCGTGATCGCGATCGCCCTGCTGCCCTTCCTCGGCACGCTGGAGGAGCAGGGCCGCACGTGGTGGCTGTGGACGGCGGTGGCCGGTTGCGGTCTCGGCCTCATCGGCATCGAGTACTGCCGCCGACGCCGCAACGCCCTCCGGATGCAGCCCGGAAGGCGTCGCAAGGTCGACTGACGCTCGCGAGTCACTCCGTCATCTGCCGCGAGTCACTCCGTCATCTGCCGCGAGTCACCGAGTGACGTCCCGACCCGTCACTCAGTGACTCGCGGGTCGTGAGTTCGTGACTCGCGAGCGGTGGGGGCTCAGACGTCGGCACCGACCTCCGCCTCGTCGGCGGCCTTCTGCACTGTCGTCCGCAGCGGGACCTCGTTGATGAGCAGCGCCGTCACGAGGCTCAGCACCGAGATGATCGCGCCGACCAGGAAGATCGTGCCGGTCGCGTCGCCGTAGGCCGCGCGGACGATCTCGGCGACCTGCGGCGGCAGGTTCTTGACGTCGAGCAGGGAGCCGCTGCCGCCGGCGGAGTCGATGCCGAGGGCCGACAGCTTCGAGGTCACGTCGCTCTTGACCTGCGAGGCCAGGATCGCGCCGAGGACCGAGACGCCGACCGCACCGCCGAGCGAGCGGAAGAACGCGACCGTGGCGCTGGACGCGCCGACCTGGGAGACGTCGACGGTGTTCTGCACCGCCAGCACGTAGTTCTGCAGCAGCATGCCCATGCCGATGCCCACGAAGGCGATGAAGACCATCGCGTGCCACTCCGGCGTCGTGTGGCTGATGGTCGACAGCAGGCCCATGCCCAGCGTCAGCGACACCGAGCCGATGATCAGGAACCGCTTCCACCGGCCGTAGCGGGTGATGAGCTGACCCGCCACCAGCGTCCCGAACAGCGACCCGACCATCAGGGGGATCGTCAGGAGGCCGGCCTCGGTCGGCGTGCGTCCACCGGCGACCTGGAAGTACTGGCCGATGAAGACCGATCCGCCGAACATGGCGATGCCGACGGCGATGCTGCCGATGATGGCCAGCGCGGTGGTGCGCTCACGCACGACAGCGATGGGGAGCAGGGGCTCCGGGTGTCGCAGCTCGACCCGCACGATCAGCACCGCAGCCACGACGGTGCCGCCGAGGAAGGCAGCGGTCTGCCACGACATCCACGCGAAGGAGTCACCCGCGAAGGTCACCCACAGCAGCGGCAGGCTCGCGGCGATCGCGATCAGGACGGCACCCACGTAGTCGAAGACGACCTTGCGGCGGACCGTGGCGATGCGGAGGTACTTCTGCAGCACGACGAGGCTGACGACCGCGAGCGGCACGCAGACGAAGAACGTCCAGCGCCAGCCGAGCCCGGGGGTGTCGACGATGAGTCCACCCAGCAGAGGACCGCTGACCGTCGCGACGGCCATCGTCGCGCCCATGTAGCCGCTGTAGCGGCCTCGCTGACGCGGGGGGATGATCGCGCCGATGATGGACTGCGCGTTGGCGGTCAGACCACCCATCGCGATGCCCTGCACGACTCGCATCGAGATGAGCTCGGGCAGGTTCCGCGACAGCCCGGCCAGCATCGAGCCGATCACGAAGATCACGATCGAGATCTGCACGAGGGTCTTCTTGTTCATCAGGTCGGAGAGCTTGCCCCAGATGGGCGTCGAGACCGTCATGGCGAGCAGCGACGCTGTGACGACCCACGTGTACTGGGTCTGGGAGCCGTCGAGGTCGGCGATGATCGTCGGCAGCGCGTTCGACACGATCGTGCTGCTCAGGATCGCCGTGAACAGTGCGGCGAGGAGGCCGAAGAGGACCTCCATGATCTCGCGGTGGCTCAGCTCGGCCTGGACGGGAGACGCGGGGGCCGGCGCGTCCTCGGTCGTGGTGATGTCGGTGTCTAGTTGCATGCTGCAACCATACGTCCGATACATGCATCGCGCAACCAAAAAAGCTCCTCGTGACCAGGGTCACGAGGAGCGATGGAGCTGGGCCCTCAGAAGCCGTCGACCTCGTCGTTCGTGACGGTGTCGAACATCGGCGGCGGCAGCTTCTGGATGCCCGCCGAGCGGCTCAGCCGAGCGCCCGAGTGCGCGCCACACCCGTGGTCGAGCGAGACCGCCCGGCCGTCGTCGTTGGCCATGCCGTTGGCGCAGACGCCGAACCGCTCGGAGAGCGGACCGGCGAGGCTGACCAGGAAGCCGCACGAGTGGCAGACGCCGCCCGCCTGCTGGGCGATCGGTGCGTCGGGGCCCTGCTCACCGAGCTGCCAGCGTTCCGCTGCCAGCTCTCGGCCCTCGATCGAGAGCACCCACTCACGACCGAGACCAACCTCACGGGCGTAGAAGCGATCGTCGGTCTGCTCCTCGCCGTCGCCCGCCGACCACGACGGCACCAGGCGGACGTCGTCCTCGTCGGGCGGCAGCACGTCGCCGGGGCTGAGGTCGCCGGGGCGGATGCGGTCGCGGTAGGGGGTCCAGGCAGGCGCCGTGATCGAGTCGTCGCCGGGCAGCAGGACGACGTCGTTGATCGTGACCTGGTCGCTGTCGGGCGCGCGGGAGACGCTGACCGACCAGTACCAGCCCCGGTAGCCCGCCTTGAGGCAGGTGAAATGGTGCGAGACCAGGCGCTCTCCGTCGTCGACGGCCTGCACGTGATCGCCGACCGTGCCGGCGTCGGCGGCCTCGTCGAGCGCGGCGCGCGCGATGTCGACGGCTGCGGACAGCTGATCATCCAGGGGCATTCCTCCATTGTCGCCCATGTCGCGGGGCAGGCTGTGTCGGGGTGGGGCAGGATGAGACTCATGGAGGAGCGCGACTGGCCGTACGACCACGCGTCCGATCCCCTTCCCGATGGCGATCGGACCACCGCCGCGCCCACCGGCCCGTCAGGTCCCGCCCGCGCCGCACGCGCCGCCTCGAGGGCGGCCCGCGGCACCGCACGCGCCGTCGCCAAGGGCAGCACCTCCGCCTTCAGCGGCGCCCGCCGGTTCACCCACTCCGGCGGCGCCGGCGAGAGCGGCTTCTCCCGCCTCCTCGAGCTCCACGCGTTCAACACCGCCGGCGATGCGGCCGTCGCCATCTCGCTCGCCGGCACCCTGTTCTTCACCGTCCCCACGGGCGAGGCCACCGGTCAGGTCGCGCTGTTCCTCGCGGTCACGATGCTGCCGTTCGCCGTCGTCGCCCCGCTGATCGGTCCGTTCCTCGACCGCTTCCGCCGCGGCCGCCGCTGGGCCATCGGCGCCACGCTCGCGATCAGGGCCTTCTGCTGCTGGGTCCTCGCCGGAGCCGTCACCGACGCGACACCGCCACCGGCCTTCTACCTCGCCGCACTCGGCTGCCTGGTGGCGTCCAAGGCGTACGGCGTCACCCGCGCATCGGCCGTCCCCCGCCTGCTGCCGGTGAGCTTCACGCTCGTCAAGGGCAACTCCCGCATCTCGCTGACGGGCACCGGCGCCGCGGCCATCTCCGCGCCCCTGGCCGGCGGCGCCGCCCTGCTCGGCTCCGAGTGGGCGCTGCGCTACGGCGCCCTGCTGTTCGCCATCGGCACGGTCCTGGCGATCCTGCTGCCCGCGAAGGTCGACTCCAGCGAGGGCGAGGAGCCCGTCGACCTGGTCAATCCCAGCCCGACGACGGTCCGCAAGGGACTCGTGATCACGCGCGCCGTCGTCAACGGTCTGCGCAGCAACGCCGGCCTGCGACTTCTCTCCGGCTTCCTGACGATCTTCATGGCATTCACGCTGCGCGAACCCCCTGCCTCCATGGGATGGGACTACAACGCGACGATCCTGCTGGGTCTCGTGATCGGCGGAGCCGGCGCAGGCAACACGATCGGCACCCTGATCGGCTCGGCCGCGAGCACGCGACGTCCGGAGCAGGTGGTCATCTTCGTGCTGGTCCTGGACGTCGCTGTGCTGGCCACCGTCGGCGTGTTCTTCACCTGGTGGACTGCCGTGATCCTCGGCCTGACGGTGGGCATCTGTCAGTCTCTCGGCAAGCTCAGCCTCGACGCGATGATCCAGCGAGACGTTCCCGAGCGCGTGCGCACCAGCATGTTTGCCCGGTCCGAGACGCTGCTGCAGCTCGGCTGGGTGATCGGCGGCCTGCTGGGCATCGGACTGTTCACCCTCGACGCCTCACCGCGCGTCGGACTGATCGTGATCGGAGCGCTCCTGATCGCCTGGCTCGCACTGGTGGTCACTCAAGCGAGACGACCGGACGCTGTCGTGCCGGTCCACCGTCCCTCCGTGAGCGATCACGGGGACGACGAGGTGGAGCCGACCCGCCGCTTCTGATGCCGGCGGGCTCGCTCAGAGCTCGAGCTCGGTCGCCACGGCGCGCAGCACCTGGGCGATCGGCTTGGCCTTCTTCGCGTCTGGGTGGCGCCCGTGACGGTAGCCCTCACCGACGACGTCGAGCATGCGGATCAGGTCCTCGACGATGACCGCCATGGCCTCGGGGTCCTTGCGACGCGCGTGCGACTGCGATCGGGTCACGGAGGTGACCGGCTCGAGCAGGCGCACCTGCAGGGCCTGGTCGCCTCGGCCGCCCTGGACGATGCCGAACTCGACCCGGGCACCGGCCTTGAGCGTCGTGACCCCGTCGGGAAGCGCGTCGGCGCGGACGTAGACGTCCTCGCCCTCGTCACGGCTCAGGAAGCCGAAGCCCTTGTCGGAGTCGTACCACTTCACTTTGCCCGTGGGCATGGCGCCACCTTCACGTCGCTCGATCGGGACGACAGCGTGTCGTCGGGCCAAGCCTAGTGGGTACGCTGCTCGGCGGTTGCGCCGCTCAGCGGTGGTCTGCCGACCCGTCGTGCGACAGCTCCTGCGTGTGCTCGACCGGATCGTCGTCCGATGCGTGGGGCGTCCGGTCCTCGAACGTCACCTCGACGGACTGGAAGCCCTTGTGCCGCTGCGACTTCGCGTAGGCCGCATACGCCTTCTGGTCAGCCTCGGTGAGGATGACGTTGTCGGTGAACGGTGTCAGCAGGGCCCGCGGGTAGAGGTGGCGTCGCAGGACGACGTTCACCTCCAGCCCCAGCACGACCATGATCGCTGCGACGTAGATGAACGCCAGCAGGCCGAGGACGAGGGCGAAGGTCTGGTTGACCTGGTTGGCCTTGCCGATCACCTCCCGGACGTACGTGTTGCCGACATACTGCAGGGCCTGCCAGAGCAGACCGGTGACGAAGGCGCCGGGCAGCACCGAGCGCAGTCCGGCGCGGCCCTGGCTGATGAGTCGGAACACCGCGGCGAAGATGCCGACGATCAGCAGGAAGCCGACGATCCGTGACACCCATCCGATGGCCGGTTGGAGCTCGGTGCCGAGAGCGTCGGGGTTGGCGAGGACCGAGCTGACGACGGCGATGGTCAGGATGCCGATGCCGCCGATCGACAGGAACAGGATGCTCCGGAACCGCAGCAGGAACGGATTGGCGCGACTGTTGCGCGGCACCGACCAGGCGATGTTGGCCGCGTTCTGGATGGCCTGCCCGAGGCCCATCGCGCCATAGATCGCCGTGATCGATCCGACGACGATGGCCGTGGTCGATCCCTGCAGGCCGGCCGGCGTGCCGAGCTCCGAACCGATGATCGGGAACTGGCTGAGCGCCGAGTTGAGCAGCCGGTCCCGCAGGGAGTCGTTGCCCTGCAGCACGAATCCGAGGATCGAGGTGCTGAGCAGCAGCAGCGGGAAGATCGCGACGAACGCGTAGTACGTCACGATCGCCGACAGGTAGGCGCCCTGGTCGTCGAAGTACTTGTAGACGACCGAGATCGGGAAGCCGACCACCGGGTGGCGGCGTTGGAAGCGGTCGATGCGCCCCACCGGCCGCGGTGCGGTGTCGTTCACGCGCGGTCCTTCACGCCGGGCAGGTGGGGCCTGGCTGCATCGATGACGGCGTCGAAACGCTGCCGGTCGAGCACTGCACCCTCACGCCGCACGGCGGTGGGATCGACCACGATCAGCCTGTCGAGACGCACCTCGCTGGGTCGCCCGGCCGGATCCCACGGCCCCGGCCCGAGGTCGAGCCAGTACCGACCGGCGTGGTTCTCCTGCGCCTGGTCGCGGTCGTGGTCCTTCGACGTCAGCGCCAGACCCATCAGGGAGTCGCCGTCGCGACCGATCAGCAGGACCGGACGATCCTTGCCCTGGGCCGGATCGTCCTCGTAGGGCACCCACGTCCAGACGACCTCGCCCGGATCAGGCTGTCCGTCGGGGTCGGGGGCGTACGCGATGTCCACGCAGCAAGCGTGCCACAGCGACCGGCGGGGCCGGGTCAGGCCGCTTGCGAGAGCCCCGCGTAGGCCGAACGGAGTCCGACCCGCGCCCGATAACCGAGGGCGGACACCGCGTTGGCCGACAGGCCGAGCTCCGCCGCGAGCTCCTGGGGAGTGCGGCCCTCGACCTCCAGCAGCCACAGCGCCTGCTGCCACCGGCGGGGCAGGCCGGCGTAGGCCGCCCGCAGGCGGTCGTCGACGTCGGGCAGCTCGACGGGTCCGACCCACGGCTCGAGGTCGGCCACCGGCTCGCACCGCCGCGCGAGCACGGCCCGCCGGACCGCCTCGTGACGGGTCGCGGTCAGCACGTAGGCCCGGAAGGACGTGCTGGGCCCCCTTCCTGCCCTGATCTGCGCCAGGACCCGCGCGAACACCTCCGACACCACGTCATCGGCCTCACCGGAGTGACCCCGGCGGACCGCCACCCGTCGGGCCACCGCTCCGTGGCGCACGAAGAGCCGCCCGTACGCGTCGTCGTCGCCGTCCCGCACGGCCTGCACCAGCTCGTCATCGTCATCCATGCCACCAGTTATCGCCGAGTTCACGCCCGGCCGCCACGGCCCGCCGCTCCGCCTGTGGACAACTCGCGACCCGAGGATTCCGGTCGCAGGACACTGAGCCCATGGAGACCTTGACGCTCACCGAGCTGGTCGTGCGGATGGCACGCCGCTGGCGGATCCTGGTCGCCGGTGCGGCCGCCGGGCTACTCGTGGGGGCGGTCGCGCAGCACGTCATGACCACCCGGTACGAGGCCACGACGGTGCTCTTCGTCGACGCAGCAACGCCCGACCGCATCGACATGGCCGCGGAGGAGGCGCTGGCGACCTCGCGGCGCGTCACCTCCGAGGCGCTGGACACGCTGGGCGAGCGGGACCTGACCATCGTCGACGTCGAGCGGTCAGCGGCGGCGACATCGGTGAAGGACTCACGCCTCCTGCGGGTGCGGTTCGTGTCGCCCGACCCGCGGCTCGCCGTGCGCGGCGCCGATGCCGTCGCGCAGGCCTACCTGGCCGCCCGTTCTGTCGACGCCACGGTCGGTGGCGCCGGAGTCGAGGGCTCGGTCGTCGACCCGGCCCGCACGCCCACGGCGCCCATCGGCGCCGGGCCACTCGCGACGGTGCTCGGCACCACGGCCGCGGGGCTGCTGGTGACAGCCCCCGCCGCGGCGCGCCCTACTCGAAGGCCGGCAGATCTCGCTTCATGACCTTGCCCGTGGGGTTGCGTGGCAGCTCGTCCAGGAACATCGTGCGTCCCGGCACCGCGAACCGGGCCACGTGCGTCTTGGCGTACGCCTTGAGCTCGTCCTCGCTGATCGAGCGGCCGTCCTTGACCACCACGTACGCGGCGAGCACCTGCCCGAACTTCGCGTCGGGGATGCCGGTCACCACGACGTCCGAGATGTCCGGGTGGTCGATCAATGCGTCCTCCAGCTCCCGCGGGAACACGTTCTCGCCGCCGGAGATGATCATGTCGTCGTCGCGGCCCGACACGAACAACCGACCGTTCACGTCGAAGTGACCGAGGTCGCCGCTGTTCATCAGCCCGTCGGCGAACGTCTTGGTGTTGCCGTCCGTGTAGCCGCCGAACGGCATGTCGTTGCCGACATGGATGACCCCCGTCTCGCCCTGGGGCAGCTCCCTGCCGTCGGGGTCCAGGATCTTGACCGTCGTGCGCCACGGCGGCGTGCCGGCGGTGCCGGGCGCCTCCCGCAGGTCGGTCGGACTGGCGATCGTGACCCAGCCGGTCTCTGTCGCGCCGTAGAAGTTGTAGACCGAGTCGGTGAACAGGTCCATGTAGTGGTTCGCCAGCTCGCCGGCGAGCGCCGATCCGCTGCTCGCGGTGATGCGCAACGACGAGACGTCCGTCTTCTCGATGACGGCGGGGTCGGCGTCGACCATGCGCTGCATCATGAGCGGCACCACCACCAGCGCCTCGGCCCGATGGGTCTCGATGTCCTCGAGCACCTTCTCGGGGGTGAACTTGCGCCGCAGCACGTACGTCGGCACCGTCGACAGGTTGAACGCGAAGTTGATGAGCCCCCACGAGTGGAACAGCGGCGCCGCGATCACGATCGTGGAGTTGCCGCGATACGGCATCGCGCCGAAGAAGGCGATGAGCGGCTTCAGGTCCTTGGGCTCCTCGCGGCGAGCACCCTTCGGCAGACCGGTCGTGCCCGACGTGAAGATGATGATCTGGCCGTTCCGCTCTGGCTTGGCGTGCGCCGTCGTCGGCTGTCCCTTCGACAGGCTCGCGACGGTCGGCAGGTCGTCCGGCGCGTCCGGGTCGGCCCAGCCCAGCACGATGAGGGACCGATCGACGTCCTGCGCGACGTCGAGGAACTCCTGGTCGACGATGACGAGGCTGGCGTCCTCGCGCTGGGCGAGGTCGCCCAGCTGCGAGCGGCTGGCCATGGTGTTGAGCAGCAACACCCGTCCGCCCGCCTGCATGATCGCGACGATCGCCACGATCATGTGACGGTGGTTGCGCGCGAGCACGGCGACCGAGTCACCTGGTTCGACGCCGCGGTCCTTGAGCGCCTGCGTCATCTGGTTGATCTGCGCCGCCAGCTCGGCCCAGGTGAGGTCACCCGCGTCGTCGATGATCGCGGTCTGGCGCGGGAAGCGCTTGGCAGCGGCGTTCACGCCCGACGGGAGTCCGGGGCCCCACTTGGCCAGCTGAAGCACCGCCCCGACAAGCTTGTGCGGCAGGAGCGGCCGGAGCATCCCGATCTGCCTGAAGACCTTCAACGTGTAGGTCAGATCGCTCATACCTGTGGTGCTCCCGATTCGCGTGGTGGAACGACCCGGTTCGCTGCCCGGTCGATGTCGACAGGGTAACAATCGGTGACAGCGAGTGGGCGCTCGTATGAGAACGCTCTCATCCACCGCTCACACGGGCCTCATGCCCGACCGGTCACATGGGACTCACCACACCGACTCATCGACTGGAGAAACGACATGCGCACTCGTACCCGTTCCACCGCGGCCCTGGCCGTCGCCGGCCTCGGCCTCACCACCATCGCCGCCCTGGGGCTCTCGAGCCCGGCCAGCGCCGCCACCGCCTCGTGCCGTGGCGTCGCCGCGACCCTCGTCGGCACCACCGGCTCCGACGAGATCGAGGGCACCTCCGGCCGCGACGTCATCGTCGCGCTCGGTGGCAACGACGAGATCGACGGCAACGGGGGCAACGACCTGATCTGTGCCGGGTCCGGCAACGACGAGGTCGACGGCGGAGGCGGCAAGGACTCGATCTGGGGCAGCTCGGGTCGCGACGACATCGACGGCAGGTCCGGCAACGACCGCATCGAGGGTCAGTCGGGCAACGACGATCTCGCCGGGGGCAGCGGCAACGACCGCATCAGTGGCGGCAGCGGCCGCGACGTCATCGAGGGCGAGCGCGGAAGCGACCGCCTGAGCGGCGGCTCCGGCAACGACCGCGTGTACCAGGGCGAGGAGCCCGACCGCGACGACGACTGATCTCCCGGGCTGACATCACGCACCACCGGATGCACCTGACCTAGTGCGCGCCGTCGCGGGCCACCACGGCCCGGACGGTGCGCGCCAGGATCGCGAGGTCGAGCCGCAAGTTCCAGTTGTTGACGTACTGCAGGTCGATGCGGACCGAGTCCTCCCACGAGAGGGCCGACCGACCACTGACCTGCCACAGCCCGGTCAGCCCGGGCTTGACGTGCAGGCGCCGCCAGACCCACTCGCTGTACTGCGAGGTCTCGGCCGGCAGTGCGGGTCGCGGACCCACGAGCGACATGTCGCCCTTGAGGACGTTGACCAGCTGCGGCAGCTCGTCGATCGAGGCCCGCCTCAGCACCCGTCCACAGCGGGTGATGCGCGGATCGTCCCGCAGCTTGAAGAGCGGCCCGGCCCCCTCGTTGTGGCGCCTGAGGTCGGCGAGCCTCGTCTCGGCGTCGACGACCATGGTCCGGAACTTGTACATCGTGAAGGGACGACCGTCGCGGCCGGTGCGCACCTGGCGGAAGATCGGAGAGCCGTGCGATCCCATGCGGATCACGACGGCGACGACCAGCAGCAGCGGCGACAGGACGATCAGGAGTGCCGCTGCCACGGCCCGGTCGAAGCACGACTTCACGCCCAGCGACATCAGGTGATCGTTGGGCGCTCGCAACGAGAGGGCGATCTGGTCGCCGACTCGGCGGGGGCTGAGGTACTCGACGTGATCGCTCATGTCGGCCACCACGAGGCACTCGACCTCCGCCCGCTGCAGGGCCCATGCCAGGTGACGCAGGGCCGGGCTCGTGAAGGCCCGACCGCTCGCGATCACGACCGACGTCGCCCGCAGCCGCGCGACCGTCGCCAGGACCTCACCGACCACCTTCTCCAGACCGTCGTCGGGGACCGCGCCAACCGGCGCCAGCTCATGCGGCGATCGCCACGAGCAGCTCGCCACGACGTTGACGTCCTTGCGTCCGACCCACCGCGTCTCGAGCCAGCGCACCGACTCGACCTGCCCGACGAGGATCGTCGGCGTGCGCCGCAGGGCGTGCCGGTGCACGACGGCCGACAGCGCCAGCACGACTGGACCGGCCAGCGCGACGAGCATGGCCCGGCGCACCGTGTCGGAGCTCCCTGCCTCGCCGATCAGCAGGACGAACGAGGCGACGCCCATGAGCTCGACCAGGCGGATGGACGGCTTGAAGGACCGGGCCCGCTCGAACGCCGGCAGCGCGGCGAAGCTGTAGCCGAGCCAGCCGGCCAGCACGGCCACGAGTCCCGACGCCCAGGCGTCCGGAAGGCCGACCCGCTCGACGGCGAGGTACCAGGGCACGGCCAGCGCGGCGACGTACCCGATCACGCCCTGGCGACGGACGGCACCGGAAATCCGCCCCCGTCGCCGGTTCCGTGACCCGGAGGCGGTGCGCGCCCGATCGGTGCGCGCCCGATCGGTGCGCAGACCGCGCAGCGGCGAATCGACGTCGAGGACGACCATGCTCAGATGCCCTTGCCCGCGAGATGGGCCAGGCGGGCGATGGCCGAGGCCGAGGCCAGCCGGAACGAGATCAGCAGGCCGAGCCACGCGCGCAGGTTGAGCGGGCGATGGCGCAGGGACTGCCGGAGCCACCGACGCGACTGACGGCGGCGGCCGTCGGCCGCCAGCGCGAACCCGATCTGGGAGCTGAGCCGCGCCAGGGCCTCCGGGTGCGAGCGCAGCCCGGGGTGCTTGTCGAGCAGGTACATGTGCCCCTCGGCGTACGAACCCCACCGTGCGTAGAAGTAGGAGCCGCCCGACCACCTGACCGAGACGAGGGGCCGGTTGACGACGCGGACCGGTGCGAGCTCGGAGGCGGTCAGGAGCACGTCGTAGTCCTCGCCCTGGGCTCCGGGGAGGTCTTCGTCGATCATGCCGACGTGGTCGACCAGCACGTCGCGGCGAAAGACGAAGCTGCTC
The DNA here is from genome assembly GCA_046598255.1 of Aeromicrobium sp. Classification (GTDB taxonomy): domain Bacteria; phylum Actinomycetota; class Actinomycetes; order Propionibacteriales; family Nocardioidaceae; genus Aeromicrobium. The sequence goes on from JBKJIW010000009.1 coordinate 22,027, forward strand.
GAGTGCAGTCCCGCGATGCGGTCACGGATGAGGTCGTCGTGGCTGATGACGGACCGTGGGGCGAGCCGTTCGTGGGTCGTCCGGCCGTCCTCGACGAGCATCCCTGTGCCCACGAGCCCGACGGACGGATGCTCTTCGAACACCCGCATCTGCTCGGCCAGCTTGGTCGGCATCCAGTGGTCGTCGTCGTCGAGGAAGGCGACGAAGGCGTGCTGGGCGGCGAGGATGCCGCTGTTGCGGGCGCCGGCGAGCCCGGAGATGCGCTGGTTGGCGATGGCCCGGACCGACCGGCCGGGTGTCTCGGAGACCGGGGGCAGCTCGATCGGACAGTTGTCGAACACGACCACGATCTCGATGTCGCCCGCATAGGTCTGGTCGAGGATGCTCTGGACGGCTCGTCGCATGAGCTCGGGCCGGTGGTGGGTGGGCACGACTGCGGTGACCGCCGGGAGCTCGACGGGCGCGACCGTCGTCGCTGGCTCCTCCTCCTGCGACACCGTCATTCCACGCCGCCGTTGCCAGCCAGGAACGACCTCAGCATCGAGCTGGACGTGTGCTGCGTGTACGGGAAGTAGACGACCTCGACGTCGACCTCCCCCATCGTGCGCTCGAGCCGGTAGCCCTTCGGCGTGCCCTGCCAGTCGCTGCCCTTGAAGATGACGTCGAACGGCCGCTGCTGCCAGATGGCCAGCTTGTCCTCGGACCGGTCGATGACGACCTCGTCGACGATGCCGAGGGCCGAGATGATGTCGATCCGCTCGTCGCACGGGACGACCGGCAGCCGCCCCTTCAGGTGCTCGACGTACTCATCGCTCGCGACTCCCACGACCAGGTGCCGGCAGTAGGTGCGGGAGCGCCGCAGCAGGTTCAGGTGGCCGACATGGAACATGTCGAACACACCGCTGGAGTAGCCCACGTCGAACGTGGGTCGCGCCTCGGACATCGGATGCCTCGCCTTCATGGGTCTCATGAGAAGAGAGCAGCCGGCACCCC
>JBKJIW010000011.1:0-11339 GCA_046598255.1 Aeromicrobium sp.
GTCGGCGTCGGCGTCGGCGTCGGCGTCGGGGTGGGGGTAGGTGTCGGCGTGGCCGTGGGGGAGTCGGTCGGTGTCGGCTCGGTCGGTGTCGGTTCGGTCGGTGTCGGCTCCGGCTCCTCCGGAGCGCATGCGGGCGAGGTGAACGTGTTGCCCTGCAGCGACACCTGGCCGTTGCGGGCCAGCGCCCGGCCCTCGATCGTCGCGCCGGTGTTCACCGTGATCGATGTCAGCGCGAGGATCGTGCCCTTGAACGTCGATCCGACCTCGATCGTCGCCGAGCTCGTGACCTGCCAGAAGACGTTGCACGCCTGTGCCTTGTTGGCGAGCACCACGGTGCTGCCGGTCGAGGTGATGAGCGATGACGGGCTCTGCAGGATGAAGACCGCATCGGGATCGTCCTGGCCGTCCAAGGTCACGCTCCCGTCGATCTGCAGAGCGGAGGCGCCTCGGTAGCTGCCGGGAGCCAAGGTCGTCCCGGCGAGCTGCCCCGGTATCGACGTCGCCGCCCGTCCGGCTGCGTCCACGTATGCGGCCGTCAGCGCTGACCTGGCGGCTGCCGAACCGACGTCAGCGGCATGTGTCTGCCCGTGCGCGATCCCGGGAGGGAAGCCGGTGATCGCTGAGCCGGGACTGACCCCGAGGTCGCCGCTCAGGACGGTGCCGCCGGTGTTGGTGACGGTCTCCCCGCCCAGCACCGAGTACGACGCAGCGGCGCCGAGGTCGACGGGCGCCTCGGCCGCGTAGGCGCGGGGGCTGGTCGCCAGCAGTGCGGCGACCAGGACGATGGCTGCCACCGCGGTCGTGGTGATGAAGGTGGCCGTGCGTGTCGACGTGAACCTGATCATGACGCGTTCCCCAGTCCGAGCATTCGTCGCGCCTGGTGGAAGCCCCGGTGGATGGCCGCTTGTCCCACTCAGGGGAAAGGTAACCCAGTTCGTCGGCATCACCTACCCGCCCATGATCCGGATGGGGCTGGAACGCCGGTATCGGACCGGACGACTCGCCGGGGACGGTTGAGCGGGTCTGAGCGTGAAACCGACTTCTCACGCGTACGCTGAGCGTGATCAGCACCACATCGTCAAGGAGGCCGCAATGTCAGAAACATGGAGTGGTGAGTTCTACTGCGTCAAGTGCAAGGAAAAGCGCGAGACGTCCGGAGAGGTCCACGTCAGTGACAAGGGCACGCGCATGGCCAAGGGCATCTGCCCGGTGTGCAGCACCAAGCTGAACCGGATTCTGGGCAAGGCCTGAATCCACCTGCGGGGCCCCTGGGTCCCGTACTTCCCCCAGCTTCGCGGAGGGTCCGACCTGTTCGGGCCCTCCGCCGCTGTGTCCGGCCGGTTCGGGTGCTCTTAGGGCCTGTGGAGGGTCCGCGTCAACACCTTCACCGAACTGTTGTCCACGCCTGTGGATAAGCATGGGGACAAGTTGTGGGGAACGCCGAGCGGCCATGTGGACGGTCCCGTGCACAACCTGTGGGCGCCCGGCGCCGTGCAGACGGAGCGTCCTGTCTGACCAGCAGTTTCATGCGTCCGGGCCTGTGGAAACAAATGAGTCCGAGACCGCCGGTAGATTGTGCGTGTGGCCGAGATCGAGATCCGCCGGAGCGCGCGTCGCACCCGCACGGTGCGTGCCTACCGCGAGGGCAACAAGACGATCGTGCTGATGCCGGCGCACCTCTCCCAGGCAGCCGAGGACGAGCACGTCCGCAGCCTGGTGGCACGCCTGGACCGCCGTGAGAAGCGGGTCCGCCCCAGCGACGACGAGCTCATGACGCGTGCCTCCACGTTGTCGCGCAGCTGGTTCGACGGCCGGGCTGTCCCGTCATCGGTGCGCTGGGTCTCCACGATGGACAAGCGCTGGGGGTCCTGCTCGAGCGGCGACAGCAGCATCCGGCTGTCCGACCGGCTCAAGGGCATGCCGGAATACGTGGTCGACTACGTGCTCGTCCACGAGCTCGCGCACCTGATCGAGCCCAACCACAGCAGCGCGTTCTGGGCGCTGGTCGCGGGCTACCCGGAGGCCGAGAAGGCTAAGGGGTTCCTCGAAGGCGTGTCATGGCAGCAGCAATGAGGTCGCGCACCGACTGATCGGCCTCGTCCGGCAGGTCGTCGACGCCGAACCAGGCCAGGTCGTCCGACTCGTCGCTGATGACGGCGACGGCATCGGCGGGGACCACGCCGACGAACTGGACGTCGAGGTGGTGCGAGGGGCGGACCGGCCCGCACGCCGGCACCTCGTGCAACGACAGCAGCACGGGGGAGGGGTCGACCGTGATGTCGTGGATGCCGCTCTCCTCGCGTCCCTCGCGCAGGGCCGCGCCGGCGATGGACTCGTCGTCGGGGTCGCAGTGCCCGCCGGTCTGGAGCCATCGCTTGAGCCGGTGGTGCAGGGTCAGCAGCACCCGGGTGTGGTCGGCCGACACGACCAGCACGCTAGCGGTCAGGTGATCGGGGTGGCACTCGCGGCTCAGCGCATCGGCATGCTCGGCCAGGTGGTCGAGGTAGACCTGGCGGAGCCGCTGCTGCTCGACGTCGGGAGCCGTCCAGCGGGTGAGGACGTCATGCGCGTCGTCGCGCAGCGTCACTCGGTCGGGTCCTGTGCGCCGGGCTCCTCGCCATCGAGCAGCTTGCCGAGCTCGACGTCGAAGTCGTCGTCTCCGGGCGACCGCTTCTCGCCCTGGGCGAATCCGAGCGGGTCGTCGAGATCGGCGGCGACCGGCATCAGGTCGGGGTGGCTCCACACCGCGTCGCGGGCGTCGGCGCCCTGACGGTCGCGCAGCGCCGCCCACAGGGTGGTGGCCTCGCGGAGCTTGCGCGGACGCAGCTCGAGTCCGACCAGTGCGGCGAACGTCTGCTCGGCGGGGCCACCGGTCGCACGTCGGCGACGCATCGCCTCGGCGAGCGGGGCCGCGGCGGGCATGCGGCCGACAGTGGCCTGCGCGACGACCTCGTCGACCCAGCCCTCGATGAACGCGAGGAGCGTCTCGAGGCGGTCGACGGCCCGCTGCTGCTCGGGGGTGCGCGTGGGCTCGAACAGCCCGCCGGCGAGGGCGGCCTGGATGTCCTCGGGACGCGACGGGTCGAGACCCTGCATCTGCGACTCGATCGCCGCGACGTCGATCCGGGTGCCGCGGCCGTACTCCTCGATGGCTCCGACCAGCGCGGACCGCAGCCAAGGAGAGTGCTGGAACAGGCGGTGGTGCGCGCACTCGCGCAGGACGACGTAGAGCAGCACGTCGGAGGCGGGGTGCTCGAGCCCCTCGCCGAAGGCCTCGACGCCGGACGGCAGCACGGCCGCGACGCGGTCGGTGCCGAGCGGCAGGCCGATGTCGGTCGACGACATGACCTCGCCGGCGAGACCGCCCAGGGCCTGGCCCACCTGCTGGCCGAACATCGCTCCGCCCGCCTGCGACAGCATGCCCATCAGCGGACCGGCCATTGCCTTGGCCTCCTCGGGCAGGGCCTCGCTCATGGCCTTGACGACGTGCGCGGCGATGGGCTCGACGAGCTGCTGCCACGTGGCGGACGTCGCCTCGATCCACTCGGCCTTGCTCCACGCGGTCGCCGTGACGGCGCCCGCCGGGAAGGAGGTGGCGGTGTCGAGCCACGACTCGGCCAGTCGAGCGGCGTCGTCGACGGCACCCTGCTGGGCGGAGTTGGGGGACGGGTCGGGACCGGCCGCGGCCAGCGTGTGGCGGGCGACGTCCTTGGCCAGGTCGAAGTTGACGCTGCCCTCGTGGGGCGCGAACATCTTCTGCATCTGGCCCATGATCTGGTTCATGTCGAGCTGACCGTTCGTGAAGGCACCGAACATCTGCTCCATCGGGGTGCCCGCGAACGGGTTCGTGGGCTCTTCCTTGTCGTCATCGGCCATGGACCAACCCTAGCGAGTGATGCCACCGATCCCGCGTCCTTCGTGTTCGCCCTACGATGAATCACCATGACCTCCTCCGTCCGGCTGCTCGACATCCGCGAGACCCCGCTGAGCCTCGACGAGGTCTACGGCGCCGTCACGGACGCGGCGGCCGGCGGGATTTGCGTGTTCGTCGGCACGGTGCGCGACCACGACGGAGGCCAGGACGTCTCTGCACTGGGCTACTCGTCACACCCGACGGCGGTCGACCGCCTGCGCGAGGTCGCTGAGCGCATCGCGTCCGAGTGCGACGTCATCGGCCTGGCCGGGGTGCACCGCGTCGGAGACCTGACGATCGGCGACCTGGCCGTGGTCGTCGCGGCATCGGCCGCGCACCGCGCGCAGGCCTTCGAGGCGTGCCGCAGGCTCATCGACGAGCTCAAGACGGACGTGCCGGTGTGGAAGCACCAGACCTTCCTCTCGGGTGACGCCGAGTGGGTCCATCCCGACCGGGTTGTCGACGGTCACTAGGATTCTCCTGTGTCCGACCCCACGCGGCTCAGCCGTCGCTACTCGACGATGGTCGTGGCGACGATCTCGCTGATCGTGCTGACGTGCGTCGCCTACCTGGTGCCGATGCCCTACGTGACGATGCGACCCGGCCCGGCGTTCGACACCCTCGGCGAGTTCGACAGCCAGCAGATGTTCACCTTCGGTGACGGGGTCACGACGTACCCGACGACCGGGTCGCTCGACTTCACCACGGTGTCCGTGACCCGCGCCGACACGCGCCTGTCGCTCGCGAACGGGGTGCGTGCCTACTTCGATCCCGACGTCGCAGTCGTCCCGAAGTCGCTGATCTACCCCGACAACCAGAGCGCGAAGCAGTCGACGGCAGAGTCTGCCGCTCAGCTCGACGGGTCAAAGGACTCCTCGCGCGTCGCCGCGCTGCGGGCAGCCGGCTACACCGTGACAGGCCAGCCGCAGGTCGCTGGTCTGGTCACCGGCGGTGCCGCTGCCGAGACGCTCAAGGTCGGCGACGTCGTCGCCCAGATCGACGGCGCCACGGTCGCCACGTCCGCCGAGGCGGTCGCCGCGATCGGGGCCAAGACGCCCGGCGAGACGGTCGCTGTGACGGTCGAGCGCGACGGCAAGCCCCAGACCTTCGACATCACCACGCGCCCCGACGTAGACGACCCGAAGCTGCCACGCATCGGCGTGTCGCTCGGCACCAAGTACACGTACCCGATCCAGATCAACAACAACGTCGGCCGTGAGATCGGCGGCCCGAGCGCCGGCACGATGTTCGCCCTCGCGATCTACGACAAGCTGACCCCCGGCGAGCTGACGGGCGGCAAGAAGATCGCCGGCACCGGCGAGATCACCGCCGACGGCGTCGTGGGGCCCATCGGTGGCATCCGGCAGAAGATGCGGGGCGCCGCCAACGCGGACGCGTCGATCTTCCTGGTGCCCGCCGCGAACTGCTCCGAGGCGACCGACGGCGACGACGACGGTCTCAAGCTGGTCAAGATCACCACGCTGGACGATGCGATCTCCTCGCTCGAGGCGCTCGCGAAGGATCCGAAGGCCACGGTCCCCGTATGCAGCTGATGCCTGACTCCCCGCTGCGGCGGGTGGCGCTCGAGGTCGAGGCGCACGTGGCCACCGAGGGCTGGGACCAGGGGCCGCGGCTGTTCGCGCTGGTCCGGACGGCCGACCTCATCGCCCGCGAGCCGGCGCTCGCCGACCAGCTGTCCAGCGACCCCGACAGCATCACGCCGGTCGAGCAGGAGCTCGACGCCTCCCGCGAGCTCGAGGACCTGCTCACCGAGATCGAGTGGCCGGACGCCGTGATCGGCTGCGCCGCCGTCATCGAACGCATCATGCTCCCCCCTGAGGCTGAGCTGGGGCTGCCCGACGATCCCGAGGCGTTGCTCATCGTCGCGAGCACCCACCCCGATCGCAGCGAGGTGCGGCTCGTGGCCGCGGTGACGCGCGCCGGCCGGGCCCACAGCACCGTCCGGGCGAGACAGCCGGCCGAGGCGGAGCTGCTCGAAGGCCCCGATCTCGTCCCCGGTCTGGTCGAGCACCTGCGCGACACACTGACATAGAGTCTTGTTCCACCCCTACCCAGGAGCCCCGTGAGCGACATCTTCGGAACACCCCGACCCCGACAGCCGCGCCCCACGGCCGGCCGCCGCCAGAAGGTGCTGGTCCCGACCCTCATCACGCTCGCCGTGCTGCTGTTCCTCGGGTCGATCTTCACGAGCGTCTGGACCGATCGGCTGTGGTTCAAGTCCGTCGGCTACAGCGACGTGTTCCGCAGCGTGCTGTTCACCCGCATCTCGCTGTTCGTGGTGATGGGTCTGCTGTTCGGCCTGTTCGTGATGGTCAACCTGTTCCTCGCGTTCCGCAGCCGGCCCGAGACGGTGCCGGTCCGGCGTGACGACCCCGCCTACCGCTACCGCCTGGCCCTGACACCGATCATCAGGCCGATCTCGATCGGCGTCTTCGTGATCCTGACGGCGTTCGCCGGATCGGTCGGCGCGAGCCACTGGGACACGTTCAAGATGTGGCGCAACGGCACGCCGTTCGGGGTCAAGGACCCGCAGTTCGGCAAGGACGTCGGTTTCTACGTCTTCGACTACCCGTGGTGGCGCTTCATCACGTCGTTCTCGTTCGCGATGATCATCGTGACGGTGCTCGCGGTCGTGTTCGTCAACTACGTCTACGGCGGCATCCGTATCGCCGGCCGCGGGCCCAAGCTGACCCGGGCCGCCCAGGTGCACCTCTCGGTGCTCGTCGGCCTCGCCGTCCTGACCCGCGCCGTGTCGTACTACCTCGACCGCTTCGGTCTGGCGATCGGCAACTCGGCGTTGTTCGACGGCATCGGGTTCACCGACGCGAATGCGCGCATCCCGGCCAAGAACATCCTGATCTGGGTCGCGATCGCCTGCGCGCTGCTGTTCTTCGCCGCGATCTTCATCCGCTCGTGGGCGCTGCCCGCGATCGGCCTCGGTCTGCTGGCCGTCACCTCGATCCTGCTCGGCGCCATCTGGCCGGCCGTGATGCAGGGATTCCAGGTCAAGCCCTCCGAGCCGGACAAGGAGGGGCCGTACATTGCCAAGAACATCGAGGCGACGAGGCAGGCCTACGACGTCGCGGACACCGAGGTCGAGTCCTACACGGCGACGACCGACCTGACCCCCGAGGCGCTGGCTTCGTCCGCGGAGTCGCGCGTCAGCACCCGACTGCTCGACCCGACGCTGATCTCGGACGCGTTCGAGCAGCTGCAGCAGGTGCGTGGCTACTACTCGGTGCCCACGACCCTCGACGTCGACCGCTACACGCTGCCGGGCGAGGCCCAGCCGCAGGACACGATCATCGCGGCGCGTGAGCTCAACCTCGACGGCCTGCAGGCCAGCCAGCGCAACTGGGCGAACGACCACACGGTCTACACCCATGGCTACGGCATCATCGCGGCCCGCGGCAACGAGCGCGGCCCCAACGGCGAGCCGGTCTTCACGGCCAAGGACATCCCGCTCACCGGCGAGATCGAGACCACCACCCCGCCGCGGATCTACTTCGGCGAGCAGTCCCCGTCCTACTCGATCGTCGGACGCCCGGAGGGTGCCGCTCCGATCGAGGTCGACATCCCGCGCGGTGGCTCTGCCTCCAGCGACAGCGACTCCGAGAACGTCACCCAGAACACGTACGACGGCAAGGGTGGCGTGCCGGTCGGCAACATCTTCAACAAGGTGCTGTACGCCTTCAAGTTCGCCGAGCCCAACATCGTGCTGTCGAGCCGGGTCAACTCCGACTCGAAGATCCTCTACGACCGTCAGCCGCGCGACCGCGTCGAGAAGGTCGCCCCGTGGTTGACCGTCGACGGCGACACCTACCCGGCCGTCGTCGACGGTCGCGTCGTCTGGATCGTCGACGGCTACACGACCAGCAACTCGTACCCGTACTCCGAGCACCGCTCACTGCGCGAGGCCACGGCTGACACGCTCACGAACGGCACCTCGCAGGCTGCGCTGCCGACCGACCAGGTCAACTACATGCGCAACTCGGTCAAGGCCGTCGTCGATGCGTACGACGGCTCGGTCAAGCTCTACGAGTGGGACACCAAGGACCCGGTCCTCAAGACCTGGAAGAAGGTCTTCCCCGGCATCGTCGAGGACAAGAGCACCATCAGCCAGGCGCTCCTGGAGCACCTGCGCTACCCGGTCGACCTGTTCAAGGTGCAGCGCGACGTGCTGCAGCGCTACCACGTGACCGACGCCCAGACGTTCTACGAGGACGGCGAGCGCTGGAAGGTCCCCGAGGACCCGACGGCTCCGGCCAGCTCGGGTGCTCTGCAGCCGCCGTACTACCTGTCGACGGCTCGGCCGGGCGAGACCGATCCGAAGTTCTCCGTCACGAGCGTCTACCTGCCCAACAGCCGGCAGAACCTGGCGGCCTTCGTCTCGGTCAACTCCGAGGCCACGGACGCCGAGAACTTCGGCAAGATGCAGATCCTGCAGCTGCCGAGCGACACGCAGATACCCGGTCCGAGCCAGATCGCCAACGCGTTCCAGACCGACCGCGGTGTGACGCAGGCGCTGCTGCAGTTCGAGCAGTCGAGGGAGGCGCAGATCCTGCGCGGCAACCTCCTGACGCTGCCGGTCGGTGGTTCCCTGCTCTACGTCCAACCGGTCTACATCCGGCGCAATGCGGCCGAGGGAAGCTTCCCGGTGCTGCAGTTCGTGGCGGCGACCTTCGGCAAGGACGTCGGGTTCGGCACGACGCTCGACGAGGCCCTGCGGGTCGCGCTGGGCATCGAGGGCGCACCGGTGACCCCGCCGGTGGACGGTGAGGGCGACACGCCGGTCACCCCGCCTGCGGACGGCGGTGACACGCCGGCCACCAAGACCACGCAGCAGTGGCTCACGGAGGCGTCGGCGGCCTACAACGCGGCCCAGAACGCCCTGGAGGGCGGCGATCTCGCCGGCTACCAGAGCAAGATCAACGAGATGAACACCGCGATCGAGGGTGCGCAGAGCAGCCTCGGCGGCGCGCAGTAGCCCGTCTCGCTGCAAGGCCCGGGATCCTGACGGATCCCGGGCCTTTCGTCGTCCCGCTCAGACGAGGTAGTGGAACAGCGGGCTGCCCGGCGACACCTGCTCGACGCCGAGCTGACTGTCGTCCAGTCGCGCGAGCAGCCCCGGGAGGTCGTCGCGCCTGGCCAGCTCGATGCCGATCAGGGCGGGGCCGTTCTCGCGGTTGTTGCGCTTGACGTAGTCGAACAGCGTGATGTCGTCGTCGGGGCCGAGGATCTCGTCGAGGAAGCGGCGGAGGGCCCCGGGCTCCTGCGGGAAGGTGACCAGGAAGTAGTGCTTGAGACCGCGGTGGATCAGTGACCGCTCCAGGATCTCGCCGTAGCGGCTGACGTCGTTGTTGCCGCCGGAGACGACGCAGACGACCGTGGACCCGGGAGCGATGTCGAGCCCGTCGTCGAGGGCGGCGGTCGCCAGGGCACCGGCGGGCTCGGCGATGATGCCGTCGGACTGGTAGAGGCGCAGCATCTCGGTGCAGATGTGTCCCTCGTCGACCGTCGTCATCTCGGCGCCGGCGTCGCGGACGAGCGGGAACGTGTGGTCGCCGACGATGCCGACGGCGGCACCGTCGACGAACGGGTCGACGGTCCCGAGGCGGACGGGCTCGCCCGCGGCGACGGCTGCGGTCATCGAGGCGGCTCCGCTCGGCTCGACGCCGACGATGCGCGTCGCCGGATGCCGTTCGGCCATCCACGTCGACATGCCGGCGATGAGACCGCCTCCTCCGACCGGCAGCACGAGCACGTCCGGTGCTGCCCCCAGCTGCTCGACGATCTCGGTGGCGACGGTGCCCTGCCCGCTGATCGTGCGGGGATCGTCGAAGGCAGGCACGAGGACGGCACCGGTCGAGGCGGCGTCCTGCTGGGCGGCCCGGAAGGCGTCCTCGTAGGAGTCGCCGACGACGACGACCTCGACGCCCGCCCCGCCGAGCGTGACGATGCGCTCGCGCTTCTGCCGCGGGGTGGTGCCGGGGACGAAGATGCGTCCGTGCACGCCGAGACGCTGGCACGCGAGAGCTACCCCCTGGGCGTGGTTGCCGGCGCTCGCGCAGGCGACGCCGCGGGCACGGGCCTGCGGGTCGAGCTGGACGATCAGGTTGTAGGCGCCCCGGATCTTGTAGGACCGCACCGGCTGCAGGTCCTCGCGCTTGAGCCACACCTGCGCACCGGTCGCCTCCGAGAGGCGGGCGTTGAGCTCGAGGGGGGTGCGGGTGACGACGTCGGCCAGGCGCAGGGCCGCAGCGTCGATCGTCGCTGCGGTGACGGGGGAGAGGGACTCGGTGCTCACGACGGACCACGGTAGCCCCGCGTTGCGCGGTCCGACGTCCGCGGGCACCCGATTTGGTGCCGCGGACCCCGACCTGTAAAGTGGAGCAGGCGACGCGGGGTGGAGCAGCTCGGTAGCTCGCTGGGCTCATAACCCAGAGGTCACAGGTTCAAATCCTGTCCCCGCTACAAATTTCAGGCTCGGATCCCCTTGGGATCCGAGCCTGAAAGCATTTCAACTTGACTCGATCATCACAAAGTCATCACATATTCGCTCAGGGGAGCCGTTCTTCCGCCTTTCGCGGAGGTGAGCATGGATCGTCGACGGTCGTCGTGGATCGTCCTGGTGTGGTGTGCCCACCTACAGGTCATGAAGACCGACATGAAGCCTGCGATGCGGCTCGACCCACTGCTCAGTGTGAGGGACCTTGCCGCGTACCTCGGTGTCCCTGTCACGACCATCTACGACTGGCGCGTCGACGGGAAGGGTCCATGCGGGCTCCGTGTGGGACGCCATGTGAAGTTCACGCAGGCCGACGTGATCGCATGGCTCGACTCGATACGCGAATCCCGACCCGGGCAGTCCAGCTCCGGACGGTGATCTGAGATGTCGGGCCGGCCTCGCACCGCGATCGGTACATTCGGCGAGTTCACGTGTGTCGATGCGCCGAACGGGAAGGTGAAGGCGCGAGTCCGATTTCGCGACGACGATGGTCAACTGCGGCTGGTGCAGGCGACAGGGGAGTCCCGCAAAGCGGCCGAGCGAGCCCTCAAGGCGAAGCTCAGCCTTCGCGAGAGCTACGCGGCTGGCTTCGGTGAGATCTCCGCGGACATGTCGTTCAGCAAGCTGGTCGACGTCTGGCTCGCCGACCTCGACTTGGAGAACAAGATCGCTGAGAGCACCCGCGCCCTCTACGAACGAAACATGCGTCGACTGGTGATGCCCGCTTTCGAGAACTACATACTGCGTGAGATATCGGTCCGCAAGGTCGACCAGTTCACCAAGACGTTGGCAGGGACCAAGAGCTACAGCACCGCGAAGCAGGCCCGGACGGTCCTCAGCCTCGCGTTCGGACTGGCGGTCCGGTACGACGCGATGCGGGAAAACCCTGTCCGCGAC
>JBKJIW010000017.1:0-59666 GCA_046598255.1 Aeromicrobium sp.
CCCCACCCCGACGCCGACGCCGACGCCGACGCCGACGCCGACCCCCACCCCGACGCCGACGCCGTCCCCCACTCCGACGCCGACGCCGTCGCCCACCCCGACGCCTCCCCTGCTGCCACCGTTCCCGTGGTGGCCCACCGCCGGCAACGCGTCAGCCCGATAGCAGACCTGTGGATGACCGGCCGTGCAGATCGCACGGCCGGGTCAGTCTGGGGTCATGACGTTCCGTCCCGCGCTGCGTCCCGGCGCCACGTTGCTGCGGCGCAGCGCGACCCACCTGCAGGTCGGCACCTCGCCCGGCATCGTCATCGCCGACCGCCCCGGGCTGGTCGCGATGCTGCGCCTGCTCGACGGCGTCCGCGACGTCGATCGCCTCCAGGAGATGGTCGCGACGGACATCCCCGAGCTCGACGGCTCCGTGGTCACCGTGCTGACCGAGCTGCTCGCCGTCGGCGCCGTCGTGGATGCATCCGTGGTCAGTGACACGGGGCGCCGCCGGGCCGCGGCCGCGATCGGCCTCGACGTCGGACCGGGCACGTCCGACCTCGTCGGTGCGACGCGGTCCGCTCTCTCGTCGGCGGGCGTCACCCGTCTGGACGCCACCGAACCCGATCTGCTGATCATCGCCTCGTTCGGCGAGGCCGCCCGCTCCGTCTACGAACGATCGTCACTGTGGGGCGTCGACCACCTGCCGGTCGTGATCGACGAGGACCGTGTGCGCATCGGCCCGTTCGTCCGTCCGGGGCGGACTCCCTGCGTCGGCTGCCACGACCTGCACCGAGCCGACTGGGACCCCGCCTGGCCTGCTCTCCTGCACCAGCTCGGCCGACGTCCTCCTGCCAGCCGGCCCACCGCGATCGACCCCCTCACGCTGCGCGCCGCCGCGATCGAGCTGGCCGTCGACGTGCTGGCCCACATCGACGGGCGAGCTCCACGCACCACCGGTCGCTGCCTCGTCGTCGGCCCGGGGCACGACGAACGGGCCATGTGGCCCGTGGCCTTCCACCACCGGTGCGCCTGCGATCTGCTCAACGCGGCATAGTCGAGAGAGAGTGGGGGTCCCCCGCCAGCTGGCGGCCTCGCGCCAGCGGGGGCGTAACCGCTGGTGGGGGACTATTCTGACCACGTGTCCGACACCCCCAAGAAGGACCCCGTCAAGAGCCGCCCGATCAGTGGCAGCACCTTCGCGCGAACGGCCCGACTGGCGTCGCTGCCGGTGGGCTTCGCCGGCCGGACCACCCTCGGCCTCGGGAAGCGCATGGTCGGCACCCCCGCCAACCTCGTCCTCGACGAGGTGCAACGACGCACCGCCGACCAGATCTTCAGCGTCCTCGGCCAGCTCAAGGGCGGCGCGATGAAGTTCGGCCAGGCCATGAGTATCTTCGAGGCCGCCCTCCCGGAGGAGTTCATCGGGCCCTACCGCGAGACCCTCGTCAAGCTCCAGGACTCCGCACCCCCGATGCCGCCGGGCACCGTGCACCGCGTCATGGCGACCGAGTTCGGGCCCTCCTGGCGTGACTCGTTCCCGACGTTCGAGGACAAGCCGGCCGCGTCGGCCTCGATCGGCCAGGTGCACCGGGCCACGTGGCACGACGGACGCGCCGTCGCGGTCAAGCTGCAGTACCCGGGCGCGGCCAAGGCGCTGCTCTCCGATCTCAAGCAGATCTCACGGCTGGCGCGGCTCTTCGGAGTCATCGCACCTGGCCTGGACGTCAAGCCCCTCGTCAAGGAGCTGCAGGACCGGGTCGCTGAGGAGCTCGACTACAGCCTCGAGGCGAGCGCCCAAGCCGTCTTCGCGGCTGAGTTCAACGGTGACGCCGACATCGTCGTCCCCGAACCACTCGCCCACACCGAGCGGGCCCTCGTGTCGACGTGGCTCGAGAGCGACTCGTCGCTGGCCCACATCATCACCAGCGGCACCCAGGAGGAGCGTGACCGCTACGGCGAGGCGTACGTGCGGTTCCTGTTCGCCGGTCCCAGGCGCGCCGGCATGCTGCACGCCGACCCGCACCCCGGCAACTTCCGGATCATGCCCGACGGCCGTCTCGGCGTGGTCGACTTCGGCGCCGTCGCCCGACTGCCCGAGGGTCTTCCGGTCTCGATGGGCCGGCTGCTCCGCAACGCCGTCGACAACGACTACGACGGGGTGCTCGAGGGACTCCGCGACGAAGGATTCCTGAAGGCCAAGACCGATCTCGATGCCGACACGATCGCCCGCTACATCGGGCCGTTCGTCGAGCCGGCCCAGGTCGAGCGCTTCACCTTCAGCCGCGAGTGGATCCGCGCACAGACGTTGCGGGTCAGCGCACCCAATGCCCAGGGCATGGGCACGGCGATGAAGATCAACCTGCCGCCGCACTACCTGCTGATCCACCGCGTGTGGCTCGGCGGCATCGGGGTGCTCAGCCAGCTCGGCGCCACCGCGCCCTTCAGGGCCATCCTCGAGGAGTCCCTGCCGGGGTTCGCCGGAGACTGAGCCCGGCTTCAGGCCTGCTGCACCAGCTCCAGCACCGCGTCCGCGTACGCCTCGAGCTTGGCCGGCCCCACTCCGGGAACCTTGGCCAGCGCCGTGACGTCAGTCGGCTTTGACTCCGCGATCGACTGCAGCGTGGCGTCGGTGAAGATCACGTAGGCCGGCTTGCCCTGCTCGGTCGACTGCTCCTTGCGCCACGTGCGGAGCGTCTCGTAGAGGGTCTCGTCGTAGGTGGCGGGGCACTCGGCGCAGCGTCCGAGCTTGCGGTCGGCGACGGCCAGGACCGTGTTGCAGACCCGGCACTTGGCGACCTTGCGCTGCCTGGCCTGCGACGACACCTGCCGGGCCGAGTGGTTGGCCGGGAGCAGGGAGTCGAGGAAGCGGGTCGGCTGGCGGTTGCCGCGCCCACCGGCCTTGCGGGTGGCCGCCCACGAGATCATCAGGTCGTGGCGGGCTCGGGTGACGCCCACGTAGAACAGTCGCCGCTCCTCCTCGACCATCTCGGGAGTGTCGGCGTGGATGCTCGGCATCATCCCCTCGTGCATGCCCACGCAGAACACGGCGTCCCACTCCAGGCCCTTGGCCGAGTGCAGCGTCGCCAGGGTGACGCCGTTGGCCGCGGGCGCGTGGGCCTGCTCGATGCGCCGGTCGAGGTCGGCGACCAGCGCCGTCATGTCGGCGTCGGGGCGGCTCTCGGCCAGATCGGTCGCCATCGACACGATCGCGTGCAGCGACTCCCAGCGATCGCGCACCGCGCCGGCACCGCTGGGCGGCTCATCGGTGTGACCCATCGCGGAGAAGATGGCGCGGACGTCGTCGACGAGGTGCTGACCCTCGACCTCGTTGCCGCGGGCCGAGCCGCGCAGCAGCGTGACCGCCTGGCGCACCTCGGCGCGGTTGAAGAAGCCTGTTGCGCCACGCATCACGTAGGGGATGCCGTGCTCACCGAGCGCCTCCTCGAAGGCCTCGGACTGGGCGTTGATCCGGAACAGGATCGCCATCTCGCGGTAGGCCACCCCTCGGCGGTGCAGCAGGGCGATCTCGCTGGCGACCGCGTTGGCCTCGGCGAGCTCGTCGGAGTAGCCGATGTAGCTGACCGGGTCTCCCGGCTCCGACTGCGACTGCAGGCGGATGTCGTCGGACGTGGCCGTGCGGGCGAAGACGGCGTTGGCGGCCGCGACGATCTGCGGGGTCGAACGGTAGTTGCGGACCAGCTCGATCCGCTGCGCGCCCTCGTGCTTGCGGGCGAACGACGTCAGGATCTTGGGCGAGGCGCCGGCGAAGGAGTAGATCGTCTGCCGTGGGTCGCCGACGACGCAGATGTCGTCGCGACCGCCCAGCCACAGGTCGAGAAGCGTGGACTGCAGCGGGTTGACGTCCTGGAACTCGTCGACCACGAACCAGCGGTACTGCTGGCGCACCCGGGCGGCGATGCGCTCGTCGTCGGCGAGGATCGCCGCGGTGACCAGCAGGATGTCCTCCATGTCGATGCGGCCCCGCTCGCGCTTGACCTCCTCGTAGGCGGCCAGCACGTTCGCGACGTCGCCGGGCGTCAGCTCGGCCACCTCCCGGCGCGCCGGGCCGGCGGCGGCCGCGTAGGCCGTCGGGACGATGTTGGAGACCTTGGCCCACTCGATCTCCGACGACAGGTCGCGCAGCAGCGGGGTATCGGCGCGCTTGCCGAGCCGGCGCATCGCCTCGGCCACGAGCGAGAACTTCGACTGGGTGACCTCGGGGAACTCGCCGCCGTAGACGTGCGGCCAGAAGAACCGGGCCTGGCGCAGCGCCGCGGAGTGGAACGTCCGCGCCTGGACGCCGTCGGCGCCGAGATCGCGCAGGCGGACCCGCATCTCGTTGGCGGCCTTGGTCGTGAACGTGACCGCAAGGACCTCTGTCGGCTTGTAGACGCCGGTCGCGACGCCGTAGGCCATGCGGTGGGTGATGGCCCGGGTCTTGCCAGTGCCCGCTCCCGCGACGACGCTGACGGGACCCCGCAGGGCGACCGCGACCTCCCGCTGCTCGGGGTCGAGCCCGGTCAACAGGTCGTCGGCTGACGGCACACGCACTCCTCCACGATCGTCCCAACAGGGTGCTGCCCGGACACCGCCAAGCCTAGTCGCCGTCGCCGACACGCAACGGCCGGCCGGCGGCCCCTGTGGACCCGCGGCGGCGCGGCGGAATCCCCTGGACTTCTCGTGCGTTCACTCTGGTAGAGATGTCCGCAGCGAGATCGTCTCGCGACCCAGAGGAGCTTCGATGTCCAGCACGTTCACGATGTACTCGACCCCGTGGTGTGGCTACTGCCACCGTCTGAAGGGTCAGCTCAAGCGCGAGGGCATCACGTTCGACGAGGTCGACATCGAGCAGCAGCCCGAGGCCGCGCTTCTCGTCGAGAAGGCCAACAACGGCAACCAGACCGTGCCGACGCTGATCTTCGCCGACGGCACCGCCCTGACGAACCCCAGCCTCGCCCAGATCAAGGCGCAGCTGGCCTCCACCTGACTGATTCCCAGGAGAACCCAGAGATCTGCTCACGGCCACCGGGACGGGATGACAGCTGCGACAGAGATCCTGCACGTCACCCCTGTTGCGACGAGGGTGATCTGACCGATTCCCAGGTTCTCCTCTGAAGCTTTCGGGGATCACCTGGGAAACTGTTGTGGGGTCAGGCCCACTTGCCGTGGATGGTCCCGCCGTGCCACTGCTGCAGCAACCATCTCGAGATCGAGACGTTGGGCGGCAGGAGCAGCTCGCTGGACGACGTCATCTCGGTCACCTCGTCCCGGCTGAACCACCTCGCCTCGGCGATCTCGTCCTCGTCGACCCGGATGTCGGTCGAGAGGGCCGTGCCGAAGAATCCCAGCATCAGGCTCGACGGGAACGGCCACGGCTGGCTGGCCGCGTAGGTCACGTCGCCGACAGCGATGCCGACCTCTTCCATGACCTCACGGCGGACGGCGTCGCCCAGGGTCTCCCCCGGCTCGACGAACCCGGCGAGCGTCGAGAAGCGACCCTCCGGCCAGACCGGCTGCCGGCCGAGCAGGGCACGGTCCTGGTCGTCGGTGATCAGCATGATGACGGCCGGATCGGTGCGCGGGAAGTGGTGCGCTCCGCACGCCGGGCAGATGCGGACGTGACCGGCCTGGGCCACGTCGGTCGGCTGCCCGCACCGTGCGCAGAACCGGTGCGTCTGGTGCCAGCGCGCGATGCCGACGGCGTGCACCGCGAGAGACGCCTCGTCGGGCGCCACGGTCGGGCCGATCATGCGCAGGCTGGCCGGTTCGAGCTCCATCGGCAACCGGTCGACCATCACGGCGGCGAAGCGGTCATCGCCCTTGGTGCCGAGGAAGATCCACTCCCCCTCGGGCGCCTCGTCGAGCGTCAGCCAGCGCAGCCCCTGGCCGCCGACGGTCGGAACGTGCTCGCCACCGATGACGAGGACCCGGACGTCGGACCTGCGCCAGGCGTCGTCCTTGCGAAGATGTGCGGCGCGGTCGTGCTGGGCGTGATCGAAGGCAAAGTCCACAGCACTCACGTTAGCCCGAGCCGCTGCTCCAGCTCGGCACGGTCGGGCAGCTGCCCGTACCGCTTCACCTGCCCCAGACGCACGTAGTAGAACGCACCCGTCACGGTCGACGGGTCGAGGTCGTTGAGCTCGGCCCACGCGAGCCGGTAGATCGCCAGCTGCAGCGGGTCCGCGGTCGCCTGCTGGTTGGTCTTCCAGTCGACGACCTCGAACCCGGTCGTGGTGCGGTAGACCGCATCGATGCGTCCGATGACCTGCTGGCCGCCGAGCATGATCGTGAACGGCGCCTCGATCGCGTGCGGTGAGCTGTCGCCGTACGGCCCGTCGATGAAGCTCTGCTTGAGCGCCTCCAGCTCGGGGTCGGACTCGATGCCGACGACGTCGCGATCACCCGAGCCCGGCAGGTCGGTGGGATCGAACAGGCCCCGCTGTCCGAAGTGGTCCTCGACCCAGGCGTGGAAACGGGTGCCGAAGCGTGCCGCACCCGACGGGCGGCGCGGCTCCGGACGGGCGAGCTGCCGGATGAATGCGTCGCGATCGTCGGCCAGTGACATGGCACTGGTCGCCGACAGCGCTCCTGGCAGACGGACGACCCGGACGTCGTCGTCGAGCTCGGCCGCCTCGGCGAGGAGGTCGTCGATCTCACCGGAGATGGCGGCCAGACGCTCCAGCCCGGCCCGTTCGTCGGCGAGCTCGGCATCGTCCTGCGGGACGACCGGCACCGCCGGATCAGCTCCGAAGCGCAGGGCCCGCACGAGCGCCGCCACCTCACGCCGGCGCTCGAGGCCGACCATGGGGGCCGGCCACGCGACGTGGTCGAGCTGGTCGGCGTAGGGGTTGGTGTCGTCGAGCGGCGCGGGTGCCCACACCAGGGGCTCCCTGCCCTGCTCCTCCAGCCAGGTGCGCACGGTCGTCAGGAACTCCGACACGTCGCGGGCCTTCTTCTGGGTGCGTCCCCACCGGTGGCCGCTGACGTGCAGGCGGTGGCGGGCCCGGGTGAACGCGACGTAGGCGAGCCGGCGCTCCTCCATCAACGCCTCGGCCGCGGTCGCGTCCTTGTAGGCGTTCAGGCCCGCCGTGGTCCAGTCGTCGACGTCGGGGATGCTGGCGCGGTCGCCGCGCAGCGCCACCGGGAGGGCCGACGCGACGGTGACCCACCGGGCCCGCCCCTTGGCATCGGGGAACACCCCGTGCGACACGAACGGCACGAACACGACGTCGTACTCCAACCCCTTGGCCTTGTGGGCCGTCAGCAGCTTGACCGAGTCGGCCTCCGACGGCGCCGACACCTCCATGCCGCGGTTGTACTGCTCCTCGGCGCCCAGGTAGGCGAGCAGGCCCGACAACGAGGCGTACCGGTCGTTCTGGGCGTAGCCGGCGATCGCCTCGAAGAGCAGACCGAGGTTGTCCATGCCGTTGGCCGACGAACCGGACTGCAGCTCCAGATCGAGGTCGAGCGCCGTCATGGCCCGACGAGCGACGTCGTGCAGGGGCTCGCCGACGTGGCGACGGACGGAGGTGAGGATCGACGACAGCTCGCCGAAGCGCCGACGGGCGTCAGGCGAGTAGGCCAGTGATCCCGGGTCGTCGAGTGCGTCGGCCAGTGACACGATCTCGGTGGGGTCGGTGCCGGCGACGGCCCGTTCGAGCTCGGCCTCCAGCGTCACGTCGGCACCGGACGTGCGGGACCGGCCGCTGAGGTGCTGGGCCCGGCGGCCGAGCAGCGCCAGGTCGCGCGGGCCGATGCGCCAGCGCGGTCCCGTCAGGAGCCGCAGCAGGGACGGGTTGGCCGTGACGTCCTCGACGACGTCGAGCAGGGCCAGCAGGTCGCGGACCTCGGGCTGGTCGAGCAGCCCGTTGAGACCGACGACCTCGACCGGCACGTCAGCGGCCCGCAGCGCTGCGACGATCGCACCGTTCTCGGCGCCGACCCGCACGAGGATCGCGATGTCGGCCCACGGCGTGCCGGCCCCGTGCGCGGCGACGACTCCGTCGACGATCGCGGCGATCTCGTCGCTGACCGTCAGGTGCAGCGCGGCGCTGACGTGCCCCGGACCGTTCTCGGGCGCCGCCTTGAGCGGGCTGACGATCGTGGCGGACGCATAGAAGTCGGCAGCCACCTCGTTGGCGACGTCGATGACCTCGACCCCGCACCGCCGGCTGACGTCGAGCGAGTGGGGGTTGCCGGTGCGCCCGGACGCCGCCGGGAAGTCATAGAGGAACTCCGACAGGTTGTTGGCCGCCGCTCCGCGCCAGCCGTAGATGCCCTGGGCGGGGTCGCCGACCGCCGTGACGCTGTGACCGAGACCGGTGTCGGTCGTCGGACCCGAGAACAGGTTGACCAGCAGGTCGCGCTGGGCGACGGAGGTGTCCTGGTACTCGTCGAGCAGCACCACGTGGAACCGTTCGCGCAGGGCCGCCCCGACCTCGGGGAGCTCGGCGATGCGCGCGCCCCACTGCATCTGGTCGGAGAAGTCCATGACCCCCGCGTCGATCTTGGCGGCGCGGTAGCGGTCGACGAGGCGACTGAGCTCGGTGCGCTTGCGGGCCGTCGCCATCGCGTCGAGGTGGAGCTTGAGGATCCTGGGTGACGCCTCCAGCTCCGCCACGTGATCGCGGTCGAACGCACGCAGGGCCTCGGTCGTGACGAGGTGTTCGGCCAGCTGGCCGTCGAGCGCCATGACGTCCTTGACCAGCGTGGGGACGTGTGTGCTGACCTCGACGAGCGGCTGGTCGTAGGCACCGATCACGCGCGCGACCATCTGGAACCGGGTCGCGTCGGACAGCACCCGCAGATCAGGCTCGACGCCGAGTCGCAGCCCGTGCTCGGCGATGAGGGATCCGGCGAACGCGTGATAGGTCGACACCGTCGGCTCGCCGTGCTCGGACCAGTCGCCGATCGTCGCCAGCGAGGCGCGCACCCGCTGCCCCAGCTCGGCGGCCGCCTTGTTGGTGAACGTCAGTCCGAGGATCGTCGCGGGGTCGACCCCCTCGTGGCCCGCGAGCCACACGACGCGGGCGGCCATGACGGTGGTCTTGCCCGATCCGGCACCGGCGATGATCGACTGCGGAGCATCCAGCGGCGCGGTCACCGCTCGCAGCTGGTCGGTGCTGAACGGGATGCGCAGCACCTCGCACAGGTGGGCCGCGTCACGGATGAGGCGTGTCACGGAGCACCTCCCCCGACCACGGTGGCACCCGACGGCTTGGCGGGGCACACCTGCTGGAACTCGCAGAACGCGCAGACCGAGGTACTGGGCGTGGCGGGGAACGTCTCGCCGCGGATGACCCCGATCGAGCGACGGATCTGGTCGACGGCGAAGAACGGGACGTCCGGGAGCGGGGCACCCTGGGCCTGCACCTTGGGATCGTCGGGGTTGCGGGCCCCGGCGGCGTTGCGCAGCTGCACCAGCTCGGCACCACCAGGACCGGCGCCGGGGGCCAGAGCCTCGGTCGCGCCGTGCTCCACGGCCACCTGGTAGAAGCCCAGCTGGGCGTGCTCGGCGATCGAGGCCGACGACGGCGGTGTCTTGCTGGTCTTGAGGTCGACGACGTGCACCAGCCCGTCGACGTCGAGCTCGACGCGGTCCATCGATCCCCGCAGCACCGTCTGCACCCCGTCGAGCACGAGCTCGACGACGAAGTCGTGCTCAGCGGCGAGCGCCTCGCGCCCGTGGGTCTCGTGCCACCGCGCGAACCGGACAAGCGCGCGGTGCGCCTCCTGCCGCTCGCGCTCGCCGACCCATCGCGCGGGGAACTCCAGCCGCCGCCAGACCTCGTCGAGGCGTGCGGCCATGGCCACCGGATCGGCGTCGACGCCCTCGCGCACGACGTCGGCCGCCAGCGCGTGCACGATCGAGCCGAAGCCCTGGGCGGACGTCGTGCCGGTCGATCCCTTGGCCTCGTGCGAAAGGAACCAGCTCAGTGGGCAGTCCACGATCGAGCTGACGGTGCTGCCCGACAGCGTCACGGCGGCCTCGGGGTCCCAGATCGGCTGCTCCGCCTCGGTGAGCTCGGCGACGCCCCACCACGTCGACGGATCGGCACCGCGGGTCGCCCACAGGTCACGGGCCGCGAGGTCGGCCAGCATCCGGGACGCCGCGGTGCGCACCTGCGGACTGGACGTGGACTCCGCCAGCGACCGCAGCTCGGCGACGGCGCCTCGCAACGACATCGGCCGGGGCGGACGGGTGCGACGACGGACGACCTCATCGGTGGCGTGCGGGGCCAGCTCGACGACGAAGCGGGACGGCTGGTCACCGCTCTCCGAGCCGCTCTCGACCGCCGTCACGACCAAAGTCTGCGAGGCGCGGGTGCAGGCGACGTAGAACAACCGACGCTCCTCGGCAGCCAGGCTCGCTGCTGGCGAAGGGGGACGGACGCCGTCCCGGCCGAGCCGGTCGGACTGCAGGAGCGAGCCGCGGTAGCGGATGTCGGGCCACACCCCGTCCTGCACGCCCGCCACCACGACCAGCGGCCACTCCAGACCCTTCGACCGGTGGGCCGTCATGAGGCGGACACCCCCGCCCCGGATGCCGGAGTCCTCGAGCGTGGTGCCCGGGATGTCCTGGGCCTGCAGGTCGCGGACGAATCCCTCGACGGTGCGGTGGCCCTGCTGCTCCTCGCTGCGGGCGGCCTGCTGGAAGAGGGCACACAGGGCGTCGAGATCGCGGTCGGCCCGCGGCGCCGCCTCACCACCGTCCTCCCACTCGCGCCAAAGCCTGGCCGGCCAGTCGGTGCCCCGCCACAGGGTCCACAACACCTGCTCGGGGGGCTCCCGGGCCTCGATCTGCCGGGCCGCACCGGCCAGCAACGCGGCGACTGCAGCCGTGCGGGCGATCGCCTCCGCCGTGGCCGGGTCAAGCCCGACCGTCGGCGGCAGGCCGGTCGGGTGCGTCAGTGCGTCGGCGACGAGGTCGCGGGACGGCAGGGGGCCTCCCTCCCGCTCGGCGTCGTGCCGCCGCAGGGCGCGTCCGAGCCGGCGCAGGGCCGGGGCGTCGAGCCGGCCCAGCGGACCGGTCAGGACCGCCACGGCCTGCTCAGCATCGACCGGCGTGCCGGAGCTGAGCCCCTCGGCGACCCACAGCGCCGCCAGCAGGGCACGCACCGCCGGCTCCTCGGCCAGCGGCATCTCGTCGCCCGCCACCTCGACCGGCACCCCGGACGCCACCAGGGTGCGCTGCAGCGGCGCCAGCGCAGCACCCGACCGGACCAGGACCGCCATGTCACCCCAGGGAAGACGATCGCCGGTCAGGTGCGCCTCCCGCAGCCGCAGCGCGATGTGCTCGGCCTCGGCCGACGCTGTGGCGTACGTCTCGACGACCACCTCACCGGGCGTCGCGGCGTCGGAGCGCACCTGCCGGAAGGCCACGAAGGTCTGCTGGTCGATGCTGCCGACCACGCCGATGCGTCCGATGATCGCGCGGGTGGCATCCAGGATCGCGGGGCCGAACCGCCGGGTCGCACCCAGGGCCAGCGTCGGCGCCGGGCCGGCTGCGGTGGCGAACCGCCGCGGGAAGTCGAGGATGCCCGACACGTCGGCGCCGCGGAACGCGTAGATCGACTGGTCGGGATCGCCCACCACGACCAGGTTGCCGCCGTCGCCGGCCAACGCCTCGAGCAGCTGCACCTGCAGGGGGTCGGTGTCCTGGTACTCGTCGACCACGACGAGCCGGTAGCGGGAACGCAGCGTCTGGCGGTGTTCGGGATCCAGGGCGATGCCGAGCGCCTGGAACACCAGATCGGCGTAGTCGATCGTGTTGGCCAGGGCGCTCGCCCCGACGTACTGGTCGAAGAAGCGTGCGGCGGCGAGCCAGTCGGGTCGGTCGGCGGCGACGGCGACGGCGTGCAGGTCGACGGGATCCATGCCAAGGGACCGGGCGGCACCCATCATGAGCTGCAGCTCGCGGGCGAATCCCCGGGTGCGCAGCGCCGGGTGCAGCGACTCGGGCCACTCGCCGACCCCCGTGCCACCCACCAGCTCGGCGATCGTCGCGTCCTGCTCGGGGGCGGACAGCAGCTGAACCGGACGCCCGTAGGACTCGGGGTCGGCGAACTCCCGCACCAGCCCGTAGCAGAACGAGTGGAAGGTCATCGCCGGCGCGGCGCCGCTGGTGCGGCTCATGCGACGCGAGATGCGCGACCGCAGCTCGTCGGCGGCCTTGCGGCTGAACGTCAGGACGAGGACCTCGTCGGGGCGATATCCCTGCTGTTCGATGCGGTCGACCACGACCTCGACGAGGGTCGTCGTCTTGCCGGTGCCGGGACCGGCCAGGACCAGCAGCGGACCGGACCCGTGGTCGACGACGGCCTGCTGGCTGGGGTCGAGGTCAGGAGCCGGGAGCGCGTCGACGCTCGGTTTCTCCAGGACGTACTCGACTGCCATGCCCCCATCCCACCAGACGGGGCGGACAGTCAGTCGTCGAACTGCCAGAGTGCCCGCGCGATGTCGACCGCGGCGCCGTTCGCGCGCATCGGCGTGCCCTCCTCGGCGTAGTGCTCCTGGGCACCGATGCCGTGCGCCGCCGTGAGGCCGCCGTCGGCCCGGACCACCCGCCACCAGGCGACCGCACCGCCCTCGAGGGCCATGACCCGGCCCACCTGCCGGGGGCCTCCCTCGTCCAGGATGGCCGCGATCGCCCCGTACGACAGGACCTGGCCGGGCGGGATCCGCTCGACCAGGTCCAGGACGCGGTCGGTGAAACCGTCGTCCGTCATGTCAGTGCTCCGTCAGTACGTCGGCTGGCTGGGGTCGATCTGGTTGACCCACGCCACGACGCCGCCGCCCACGTGGACCGAGTCCTTGTAGCCGGCCCCCTTGAGGACCGCCAGCGCCTCGGCCGAGCGCACGCCCGACTTGCAGTGCAGGACGATCTGCTGGTCGCTCGGCAGCTGCTCGAGGGCCTTGCCGTTGAGGAACTCGCCCTTGGGGATCAGGATCGAGCCGGGGATCTGGTTGATCTCGTACTCGCCCGGCTCGCGCACGTCGACCAGGACGAAGTCGCGTCCGCCGTCGGCCCGCTCCTTCAACCAGCCGTCGAGCGTCACGACGGAGATCGTGGAGTCGGCGGCCGCGTCGGCGGCCTCCTCGCTGATCGCACCGCAGAACGCCTCGTAGTCGCTCATGAGCTCGGTGGGCAGGACGCCGTTCGGGTCACGGCGGATGTTGAGGGTCGAGTAGCGCATCTCGAGCGCGTCGTAGACCATCAGGCGGCCGATGAGCGGGTCGCCGATGCCGGTGATCAGCTTGATCGCCTCGGTGACCATGATCGAGCCGATCGACGCGCACAGGACGCCCAGCACGCCGCCCTCGGCGCACGACGGGACCATGCCCGGCGGCGGCGGCTCGGGGTAGAGGTCGCGGTACTGCGGACCCTCCTGGGCCCAGAAGACGCTGACCTGGCCCTCGAAGCGGTAGATCGACCCCCAGACATACGGCTTGCCGAGGATGACGGCGGCGTCGTTGACGAGGTAGCGCGTCGCGAAGTTGTCGGTGCCGTCGACGATCAGGTCGTAGCCGGCGAAGATCTCCAGGACGTTGTCGTTGTCGAGGCGCTCGTTGTGCACGATGGTCGTGACGTACGGGTTGGTCTCGGCGACCGACGCGGCGGCCGACTCGGCCTTCGGCTTGTCGATGTCGGACTGGCCGTGGATGATCTGGCGCTGCAGGTTGGACTCGTCGACGACGTCGTCGTCGATGATGCCGAGCGTGCCGACACCGGCTGCCGCCAGGTAGAGCAGCGCGGGGCTGCCGAGGCCGCCGGCGCCGATGACGAGCACCTTGGCGTTCTTCAGGCGCTTCTGGCCGGTCATGCCGACGTCGGGGATGATGAGGTGGCGGCTGTAGCGACGCACCTCGTCAATCGTGAGCTCGTCTGCGGGTTCCACGAGTGGGGCGACCACGGTTCTCCTTCGATGGCACGTGCGGTGTGGTGGGCATAACGCCTCACCGACCTCCTATTGTTCCCGGTCCCGCCACGCACCCGCGCCGCCCGTCCGGATGGTGGGCGGCCCCAGTAGAGTTGTGGCGTGACCGAAGCCATCCCGATGCGACCGCGCACCAGCCGTCTGCCGCGCACCGCACGTCGGGCCCAGCTGCTGCAGGTCGCCCTCGAGGTGTTCGTCGAGCAGGGCTACCACTCGGCGTCGATGGACGAGATCGCCGAGCGCGCCGGCGTGTCCAAACCCGTGCTCTACCAGCACTTCCCCGGCAAGCTCGACCTCTACCTCGCGCTGCTCGAGACGTCCTGCGACACCGTGATCGACGGAGTCAAGGACGCCCTCGCCTCGACCCAGGACAACCGCAAGCGCGTCCAGGCCACGATGGAGCTCTGGTACGACTACGTCGCCGACCAGGGCGCCGCGTTCCGCCTCGTGTTCGAGTCCGACCTGACGAGCGACCCGTCCGTGCGCGAGCAGGTCGACCGAGTCGTCGAGGAGTCCGCGGCGCTGGTCGCCGAGGTCATCCGCGAGGACACCGGGCTGCCCCTGGCCGCATCGCACCTGCTGGCGGTCAGCCTCGTCGGCATGGGCCACGTCGGCGCCCGCAACTGGCTCTCGCAGGACTCCAGCCTGACCCGCAGCGAGGCCGTCCAGCTCGTCGCCGGGCTGGCCTGGCGAGGCATCGGCGGATTTCCCCGCAATGAAGATGACAACACCGAAGACCACACCACCCGCAATGACAACGTGCAAGGAAGTGAATGACCGTGGAGGTCAAGATCGGCGTCCAGTACGCCCCCCGTGAGCTGTCCGTGTCGACCGAGGACGCGCCCAAGGACGTGCTCGCCGCGCTCGACGCCGCCCTCAAGAACGACTCGGTCTTCACCCTGACCGACGACAAGGGCCGCACCGTCGCCGTCCCCGCCGCGAAGGTCGCCTACCTCGACTTCACGTCGGACGTCGGCCGCAAGGTCGGCTTCGGGCTGTCCGCCAGCGAAGCCGTGACCGCCGCCAAGTAGGGCGCGCGGCTTCGCCTGCCTTCGCTCGCTGCGCTCGCTCGGCCCATGGTCGGGCGAGCATTCATGCCCGGGTCAGGCCGCCAGGCCCAGCCTCTCCATGCGTTCGGCGTGGGCCTCGGTCAAACGGGTGAACATCCGCCCGATGCCGGCCAGGTCCATGCCGGGGTGGTCGACGCCGCCGACCAGCACGGTGCTCAGGGCATCACGTTCGGCGACGACCATCTGAGCCTGGCTGAGCGCCTCGCCCATCAGCCGACGGCCCCACAGCGCAAGACGCCCGCCGACCCGGTGGTCCTGCTCGATCGCGCCGCGGATCGCGTCGATCACGAAGTCGGAGTGGCCGGTGCCGCTGAGCGTGTCGAGGACGATCTCGCGCGTCTGGGAGTCCAGGAAGGCGGCGATCTCGCGGTAGAAGTCGGCGGCCAGGCCGTCGCCGACGTACGCCTTGACCAGCCCCTCCAGCCAGTCCGACGGCCTGGTCTGCCGGTGGAAGCGCTCGAACGTCGTCGCGAACGGCGTCATGACCTCGAAAGGATCCTCACCGAGTGCGACGAGGTGGTCGCGCAGCTTCTCGAAATGGCCGAACTCTGCCGACGCCATCGCGGCGATCTCGACCTTGGTGCGCAGGTCGGGGGCCATCTTGGCGTCCTCGGCGAGCCGTTCGCAGGCGCTGATCTCGCCGTAGGCGAGCAGCCCCAGGAGCTCCAGCACACCCGTGCGGTAGACCGGATCGTCGATGGTCGAGGGAGGCGGAACATCCTTGGTGGCCATGACTCAGCAGCGTAGCGCGTGGGGGCGCTCGGCCAGACGTTAGACTGGGTGCGGAAATCCCACGAATCTGAAGAATTCGAGAAGACCCTGACTACGTTCAAAGATCTGGGCGTCATGCCCGAGATCGCCGACGCGCTGAGTGCCGTCGGCATCGAAGAAGCATTCCCGATCCAGGAGATGACGCTCGGCGTCGCGCTCCAGGGCACCGACCTCATCGGCCAGGCGCGCACCGGCACCGGCAAGACGCTCGCGTTCAGCATCCCGGTCATCCAGCGCATCTCCCTGCCGCAGGACGCCGACTTCGACGAGGAGCTCGCCGGCAAGCCGCAGGCCCTCATCGTCGCGCCGACCCGCGAGCTCGCGATCCAGGTCGCCAGCGATGTCGCCGTCGCCTCCAAGGGACGCGGTACCCGCAACCTGACGATCTACGGCGGCGTGCCGTACGAGTCGCAGCTCGACGCGCTCACGGCCGGTGTCGACATCGTCGTCGGCACCCCCGGACGGCTGCTCGACCTGGTCAACCGAGGCGCGCTCGACCTGTCGCACATCCGGTCGCTCGTGCTGGACGAGGCCGACGAGATGCTCGACCTGGGGTTCCTGCCCGACGTCGAGTCGCTCCTGGCCCGCACGCCCGAGAGCCGCCAGACGATGCTGTTCTCGGCCACGATGCCGGGCGCGATCGTCGGGCTGGCGCGCAAGCACATGCGCCACCCCATGAACATCCGGGCCGAGTCCGGTGACGACAACCAGATGGTGCCGGCGACGGCACAGTTCGTCTTCCAGGCCCACGAGATGGACAAGGCCGAGATCGTCGCCC
This sequence comes from Aeromicrobium sp., assembly GCA_046598255.1. Lineage (GTDB taxonomy): Bacteria > Actinomycetota > Actinomycetes > Propionibacteriales > Nocardioidaceae > Aeromicrobium. Next base: position 16,545 of record JBKJIW010000017.1, read on the forward strand.
GCATCCTGCAGGCCGAGGACGTCGGACGCGTCATCATCTTCACCCGCACCAAGCGCACGGCGCAGCGGGTGGCCGACGAGCTCATCGACCGCGGCTTCCCGGCCTCGCCGTTGCACGGCGACATGGCGCAGCCCGCCCGCGAGAAGGCGCTGACCCGGTTCCGCGAGGGTGGCATCGACCTGCTCGTCGCGACCGACGTGGCCGCGCGCGGCATCGACGTCGCCGGCATCACGCACGTCATCAACTACAACTGCCCGGAGGACGACAAGACATACGTCCACCGCATCGGCCGCACGGGTCGCGCCGGAGCCTCCGGCATCGCCGTGACCTTCGTCGACTGGGCCGACCTGGCGCGCTGGAAGATGATCAACACCGCGCTCGGCCTGCCGTTCGACGAGCCGCAGGAGACCTACTCCACCTCGGAGCACCTGTTCCACGACCTGGGCATCGATCCCAGCGTCAAGGGACGTCTCAAGCCCGCCGCTCCCCGGGAGCCCAAGAAGGACGCCGACCGTGGCGGCCGCGGCGGCAACGACCGCAGCGACCGTGGAAGCAGCGGCAGCGGTGGACGCGGCAACGGCAACGGCGGCGGTGGCCGTGGCGGAGAGCGCAAGGGCGGAGAGCGCAACGGCGGCGGACGCGACCGTGGTGCCCGTCAGCAGAACGGCAGCAGCGACAAGGCCGCCCCCGCACAGGATGCTCCGGCGCCCCTGCCGACCGGCGACGACGCTCCCCGCATCCGCCAGCGCACCCGCACGCGCTCGCGCTCGCGCGGCGGAGCCCCCACCGCCGACTGACCCCTGCGGCGGATTCCCAGGAGAACCCCGGAAGCTTCCGGGGTTCTCCCAGAAACGTGGCACCTCACCCCTGGAGCAACCGGGGTCAGGTCGCAGGTTCCTGGGTTCTCCTGGGAATCCGCTGTCGGGGCTCGGGATCAGGCGCCGGGCAGCGTCAGGCGGTGACGGTGACCGGGGTGCCGACCGGAGCGAACTCCCACAGGGCGACGGCGTCGGGCTCCCACTGACGCACGCACCCGGCTGACAGGGGCGTGCCGAGCTGGGCCTTCGTCTGCTCGAGCTCGCCGTCGTTGTGTCGCGGGACGGTGTGGAAGCCGATCGGTGCGTTGTCACCGGTGGTGAACTGCACGAAGTACTCCATCGTGCCGCTGTAGTCGAACGCCGTGGCGTTGCGCAACCTCGCCTGCACCGCGTACGAACCCGGGTCGAGGTTGTCGAACCGGCTGCCCGAGACCAGGTACGTGCGCTGGACCACGTTGTCGTCACCGACCAGCCAGACGCGCTGGGCGGACTCCGAGAAGACGATGCGACGGCCGTCGCCGGAGTCAGCGGGAAGGCCCGGGTCGATGGCCTGGTCGACCTTCGCCACGAGGTCGTCGACCTCGACCCCGGCGTCGGGCGCGTCGGCGATCGGCTGGTCGACCTGCGGGATCGCGGCGGTCTCGAGCGAGGTGGCCGCATCGGCCGCGGCCGGATCACCCGCCAGCTGCGGGAGCACCCCGAGGGCGGCAGCTCCGACGACGAGGGTCACGCCCATCGCCGCCGCGAACGCACCCGCGCGTCCGCGACGGCGGACGACTCGTGGGGTGGCGCGGTGCTTGGACACGGCCCCATCCTACTGATGGGCTGCCGGTCGGGTGTCGCTACTTCTTGCGGGTCGACGTCCGCGACTTGGCGAGCAGGCCCCTGGCCACCTCACGGTAGGCGTCAGCGCCCTTGTGGTTCTTGGCCGTCGACAGCACCGAGCGGCCGATCGCGGGTGCCTCGGCGAAACGGATCGTCTTGGGGATCGGCGGGGAGATGACCGGCAGGTCGTACGTCTCGCGGATCGCCTCGAGGACGTTCTGGGCGTGCTTGGTGCGGCCGTCGTACATGGTCGGCAGGACGCCGATGATCTCGAGCTTGGGATTGATGAACTGCCGCACGTCGTGGATCGTGTCGAGCAGCTGACCGACGCCGCGGTGCGAGAGCGTCTCGGCCTGCAGCGGGATCAGCACCTGCTGCGCCGCGGACAGCGCGCCGACCGTCAGCACGCCGAGCGTCGGCGGGCAGTCGATCAGGATCCAGTCGTAGTCGTCGACGACCTTGTCGAGCGCGACCCGCAGGCGCTGCTCGCGCCCCGTGCGGCCGACGAGACTCTCCTCGGCCTGGGTCAGTGTGATGTTGGCCGGCAGCAGGTGCATGCCGTCGTCGGTGATGACGATCGCGTCGTCGGCCTGCTTCGTGCCGAGCAGCACCTCCGCCACGGTGAGCTCGAGGTCCTCGGGATCGATGCCCAGCGAGAACGTCAGGCTGCCCTGCGGGTCGATGTCGACCAGGAGGACGCGCTGCTCGAGCTCGGCGAGCGCTGCCCCGAGGGACACGACGGTGGTCGTCTTCGCGACCCCGCCCTTCTGGTTGGCCACTGCGATCGTCGTCGTCACGGACGCCATTGTGTCACCCATGGCGGCAGGCTCACGACCGGTCCGCGCAACCGTTTGGCATGCTTGGCCCATGACACGTCGCGCGCTGGTGACCGGAGCAACCTCAGGCATCGGCCACGCGTTCGCCCTGGAGCTCGCGAAGCAGGGTCACCACCTCGTGATCGTGGCGCGGACGACCGACCGGCTCGAGGCCGTGGCCGAGGAGATCCGGGGCAGGTACCGGGTCGAGGTCGACGTCGTGACGGCCGACCTGTCGACGTCAGCGGGCATGCAGGTCGCCGCCAACGCTCTCACCGACACGACCCGGCCCGTCGACCTGCTGGTCAACAATGCGGGCGCCTCGCTCGCTGGCTGGTTCGGCACGACCGACATCGCCGACGAGGACAGGCAGCTCGACCTCCTGGTCCGCGCACCGATGCACCTCATGGACGCCGCCATCAAGACGATGGCCGGCCGCGGCGGCGGGCAGATCATCAACGTCGCCAGCGTCGCGGCGTTCACGCCCCGGGGCGTCTACTCCGCGCACAAGGCCTGGCTGGTCAACCTGTCCCGCTGGGCCGACGTCCACTACGACGACGTCAACATCTCCGTGCAGGCCCTCTGCCCCGGCTTCGTCCGCACCGAGTTCCACCAACGCGGCGAGATGGACGTGTCGGGCGTCCCGAAGTGGATGTGGCTGAAGGCCGACAAGGTCGTCGCGGCCTCGCTCAAGGACCTGGCGCGCGACAAGCCGGTCTCGATCCCCTCGTTCCGCTACAAGGTGCTCGCGGCCCTGGCCCAGTACCTGCCGAAGACGTTGGTGACCCGCGCCGCCAAGCGCGGTCGCTGAGACCGGACGAGGTCGGCACGTGAGCATTCCCAGGACGCTGGACCTGCCACCGGGAGTGGAGGCCGTGCAGGTCGGGACGGCGCGGGGTGCGTTCGCGGCGCACACGATCCAGGCGACCGGTCCGGCGCGCGGCCACGTGCTGCTGATCCCGGGCTGGACCGGTAGCAAGGAGGACTTCACACCGCTGCTGCCGCTCGTCGCACAGGCCGGGTTCGACGTCACGACGTACGACCAGCGGGGTCAGTTCGAGACTCCCGGCCAGCCCGATGCCGACTACAGCCTGGCGGGCTTCGCCGCCGACGCACTCGCCGTCCGGGACGCGTCCGGCCGTGAGCGCTCCGTGCTGATGGGCCACTCGTTCGGCGGCCTCGTGGCCCAGCAGGCTGCCGTCGCCGACCCGTCCGTCTGGCTGAGCCTGAGCCTGCTGTGCACCGGTCCCGGTGCGCTCGGCGAGACGGACCGCCGTCCCCTGCAGAAGCTGGTCAGCGCGATCGGCAAGGTGCCGCTGCTGGACATCCACGAGCTGCGCGAGCAGGGCATCAAGCGGCCGGTGCAGATCACTCGGTTCCTGGCCAGGCGGTTCACGGCCAACGATCCCCGCTCGCTGCGGGCCATCACCCAGCACCTGATCGACGCCCCCGACATCATCGACGACGTGCTGGCCACGGGCCTGCCCACCTGGGTGGGCCGCGGCGCCGACGACGACGCCTGGCCGCACGCCGTGCAGGACGCGATGGCGTCGCGGCTGGGCACCGCTGTCCACGTCATCCCCGACTCCGCCCACTCCCCCGCGGTCGAGAACCCGACGGCTCTGTTCGCAGCCTGGCAACCCTTCCTGGAGGCAATCTGATGGCCGTCACCCGCGGATTCACCGGTCGCGCTCGCCGCGGCGGCGACGACCGCCTGCCGCCGGGCCAGTACGACACCGGCGACGGCTGGCCGACCCTCACCGCCGAGCTCACCCCGGTGGTCGACGTCGACCGGTGGACGATGACAGTCGACGGGCTGGTCGACACCCCCACGACGTGGGACTGGCGAGGCGTCCATGCCCTGCCCGGTTCGACCTACTTCGGCGACATCCACTGCGTCACGACGTGGACGAAGCTCGACACCACGTTCACCGGCGTCAGCGTCGACACCCTCCTGGACGTCACCGGCGTCAGGCCGGAGGCGACACACGTGTTCGCGACGGCGACCACCGGCTACACGACCAACCTCCCGCTCGCCGACCTCACCGGCGGCAAGGCATGGCTGGTCTGGGAGGCAGACGGCAAGCCGTTGACACCGGAGCACGGTGGCCCCGTCCGCCTCCTGGTGCCCCACCTCTACTTCTGGAAGTCCGCGAAGTGGATCACCCGCATCGAGCTGCGCGACCATGACGAGCCGGGCTTCTGGGAGCAGAACGGCTACCACGACCGCGGCGACCCGTGGCTCGAGCAGCGCTACCAGGGTGATGCATGAGTGAGCGCCAGCGAGCGAATCGAGAGCATGTCATGCGTCGCCCTCCATTGCGTATCCCGTTGATCTGGGGTGATGCATGAGTGTAGGCGTCCCTGTGGCCAGCTTTTGGACGACCGGCACGGTCCGCGAGGTCGAGCGGGTCGGCGACGGCTTCGTCAAGCTCCGGCTGGAGGTCGCCGACCGACAGGACCACGTCCCCGGCCAGCACTACGTCGTCCGCCTGCGCGCTGAGGACGGCTACACCGCCCAGCGGTCATACTCGATCGCCTCCGATCCCGCGGACCCCCTCGTCGAGCTCATGGTGGAGTGCCTGCCGCGCGGCGAGGTGTCGTCCTTCCTGCACGAGATCGCCGAGGTCGGTGACGAGCTCGAGATGCGGGGCCCGATCGGACGCTGGTTCGTGTGGGGCGGCACGACGCCGTCTCTGTGCGTGGCCGGCGGCTCCGGTGTCGTCCCCTTCGTGTCGATGATCCGGTACGCGGTGCGCACCGGCACCGAGCCGCTGCTGCGGGTGGTGGCGTCCGCGCAGACTCGCGACAAGCTGCCGTACGTCGACGAGCTCGAGTCGTACGGCGCGTTCATCGCCCTGACGCGGGAGAACCAGCCGCTGCCCGACGGCACCGAACGGGTCGCCGCCCACATCTACCCCGACGAGCTCGTACCGCTGGCCGAGGACATCGAGCGGGCCTACGTCTGCGGCTCGGTCGGCTTCGTGAGCTTCGTCGGACGCTGCCTGGGCGAGGCCGGGGTGCGCAGCGACGCGGTCCGGGTCGAGCAGTTCGGCCCGACGGGCTAGCGCCGCGCGAGCAGCTTCTCGTACTGGTCAGGGGCCGTCGTGTGGGCGCCGAGGTGGAACTCGGGGCCCTTGCCGGTGCCGTGGTAGTCGCTCGACCCGGTCACCGCGAGGTCCAGGTCGACCGCGAGGGCGCGCAGCTCGGCGCGCACGTCGGCCGAGTGGTTGAGGTGATCGACCTCGATGCCCGCCAGGCCGCGGGCGGCCAGGTCGGCGATGACGTCGGGCGTCAGCACCCGGCGCCCCTTGCGGGCCCACGGGTGGGCCAGCGCCGTGACACCGCCGGCCGACCGGACCAGCCCGATGGCGTCGACCAGCGGGGTGCCGTAGCGCTCGACGTAGACCGGCCCGTCGTCGTACAGCCAGTCGCGGAACGCCTCGTCGCGATCGGCGACGTAGCCGCGGGCGACCATGGCGTCGGCGACGTGCGGACGCCCTGAGGCCGCGGCGCTGCCGGACTGGGCGGTGACGTCGTCGACGGTGATCGGCATGCCGTGCTCGGCGAGCTGGTCCACGAGAGCTGGCAGTCGACCATCACGCCCGTCGAGCACCCGCCCGAGCTCGGTGAGCAGTGCGGGATCGTCCGGATCGAATCCGTAGCCCAGCAGGTGGATGCTGACCCCGTCGAACATCGTCGAGATCTCGATGCCCTGCACCAGCGTGATGCCGATGCGGTCGGCAGCGGCCTGGGCCTCGTCCCACCCCGCCGTGGAGTCGTGATCCGTCAGCGCGACGACGTCGAGCCCGCACGCCGCGGCCTTCCCCACCAGCTCGGTCGGCGTGTCGGTGCCGTCCGAGCGGCGGGAGTGGGTGTGGAGGTCGATGCGCACGGCGTCAGGCTATCGGGACGCGCCGACACTGGCCGCAAGCCCGGCGACACCGCTCATGACGCCTCAACGGCGACGAGGAGGAACGTGGCACCGAGATGCACCAGACGATCCCCACGCATGTGACGACCCTTCACCCGAAGTGAGAGCCAAGCGTCACACACCGCCCGGGTTCACGACGAGGTGGACACGTTCCAGCGTCGGACGACCGAGGTCCCCCGGTCGTCGCCCAGGACCGAGATCGTCGCGGTGTCGAGGTCGAAGATGCGCCCGTCGGCCACCTCCAGGCCGAGCCAGCGGGCCGCCAGCACCCTGAGGGTGTGACCGTGGGCGAAGACGAGCGTCGGTCCGTCGGCAGATCGCGCACGATCCACGACGCGGTCGAGTCGTGCACCGACCGCGTCGGCACTCTCACCACCGGGCGTCGGGTGCGTCCAGATCGACCAGCCCGGCACGTCGGCCTGGATCTGCAGCGTCGTCAGCCCCTCGTAGTCGCCGTACGCCCACTCGGCCAGGTCGTCGTCGGGCGCCGCGTCGGGGAAGCCGGCCAGCTCGGCGGTACGTCGCGCCCGCCGACGAGGGCTCGTCAGCACCTGGACGAAGTCGAGCCCCGACAACGGTCCTGCCAACGTCTCCGCGACCTCTTCGCCGGCGGGCGTGAGCTCGAGATCGGTGATCGACGTGTGCTGGCCCGTCCGGCTCCAGGCCGTCTCACCGTGCCGCACGAGCCACAGCTCGTCCGACGCCGTCACCGCGGCACGAGTGCCCAGTAGTCGAGGTCGAGCAGCACGCCCGGGGCGTACTTGCCTTGCCCACCATCGGCGGACGTGACGCGCAACGTCATCGACTCGTCGCGACCGCTGGTGGCGACGAGTCGCAGACGCAGGGCCCCCACCCCGGGCGCCGACGTCTCCGCGGTGTCGAGCACCTCCGACCAGGCGTAGATCGTGGTGCCCGCGTAGGCGGGGGCGACGTGGGCCCCGGCGTTGATGGCCGAGACCAGCTGGGCGTTCGCCAGACCGTTGAACGACAGCGCGCGGGCCATCGAGATGACGTGCCCGCCATAGATCAGACGTGTCCCGTCGGGGCGCGCCTCGGTGTTGAAGTGCACCTTGGCGGTGTTCTGCCAGAGGCGGGTCGCCAGCATGTGCTCCGGATCGGTGAGCGTCACGCCGTCGACGTGGTCGATGGTCTCGCCGACCGTGTAGTCGCTCCACCGGTGCGGCTCGCCGGCCGCCGCGAAGTCGTACGCCGTGAAGTCGAGTCCCGCCGGCACGATCAGGTCGGCCGGGTCGACGACCGGGGCCAGGTCGGGAACGACCGTCTCCGGAGCCGCCGCGGAGGCGTCCCGCTTGTGCACCATGACCCAGCGGGCCCAGTCGAGGGCGATCTCGCCCCGCTGGTTGGTGGCGGTCGAGCGCACGTAGACGACGCCCGTCCTCCCGTTGGAGTTCTCCTTGAGCCCGATGACCTCCGAGCTCGTCCGCAGCGTGTCACCGGGCACGACCGGGCGGTGGAACCGGCACTCGGCGTAGCCGAGGTTGGCGACGGCGTTGAGCGACACGTCTGGGACAGTCTTGCCGAACGCGATGTGGAACGCGATGAGGTCCTCGACCGGGTGCGCGCCGGCGGTGGACGCGGTGAGCCCCACCGATGCGGCGAACTCCACCGACGACGGCACGGCGAACCTGGACGGGTAGAGCGACTGGTACATCGCGCGATCGCCCTCGGTGACCGTGCGAGGGGTCGCGTGCTGGATCACCTGCCCGACCGTGAAGTCCTCGAAGAAGTTGCCGGGATTGGTCTTGGTCATGCTGCGGGGCTCCTACGGGAGTGGTGTCAGGCGAACGGGTTGGCGGCTGCCGTGCCGGGCATCGTCGCCAGCAGGGCCGTGCCGTCGGCCAGGAACTTGTGCTCGACCAGCACCTCGTACTTGGTGGCGACCACCTTCTGCACCGAGCTGAAGTCACGCTGCCCGCGGGTGGCGCTGTAGCCCAACGCACCGGAGACGATGCCGAACACGATGCCGAACGCGATGCCGCCGAGGATCGTCACGATGACCGAGCTGCCCTCGGAGAAGATGCTGAGGATCGCACCGATCAGCAGGCCCAGCCATGCTCCGGATGCCGCGCCGGCGGAGATGACCCTGCCCCACGTCAGGCGACCGGTCACCCGCTCGACCTGCTTGAGCTCGGTGCCCACGATCAGCACGTTCTGCACCGGGAAGTCGTGGTCGGACAGGAAGTCGACGGCCTTCTGGGCGTCGGCGTACTTGTCGAACACGCCCAGCGACTGCGGGTACTCGAGGGAGAAGATCTCAGCCATGGCGCCAGTCTATCCGTGCACGTGCCGGTGCCCCCGCCCCGTCGACGATCCGACAGGACGGGGGCACGGTGCCGCGCGGCGGCAGAGCAGGTCAGCTGCGACTACGGCGTCGGCGTGACGACCGCGATCAGCGAGCACTCCCATCCGGGACGGGCCGCGGATGCCGCCGAGACGAGCGTCTTCTTCGTCAGGACCTCGAGACGGTCGTGGACCGCGTTCTCGTAGCGCGGGTGGTCGGACTTGTCGAACCCGGCGAAGGCCGCGCCCTGCGTCATCTCCTTCGCGATGATGGCGACGTAGTTGTTGGTGGCGGTGTTGCCGTTCTTGACGCCGCTGGCCTTGAGGATGGCCGCGGCCCAGGCCGGGGCCGCCGGGTCGGCGTCGCAGGCGACCGGCGGTGTGCCGTCGGTGACGTTGACGATGAAGGCCGCGCCGCCGTACGTGAAGGTCGACGGCGGCGGAGCGGTCTCCTCACCGGTGAAGGTGACCGTCGACGTGCCGACGGCCAGGCCGGTCACGTCGACGGTGACGAACTGGCCGCACTCGGTGATCGTCGAGTTGCCACCGGTGAACGCGACCGTCGCGACGCCCGGGTCGCTGCTGGAGGCCGACAGCACGACCTTCTTGCGGTTGGCGTCGTTGCCGGCCAGGTCGCAGTTCTTGTCCTTGATCAGGCGGATCTGGACGGGCGCGGTCGAGGTCACCGGCACGGTGATGGTCTCGAGCGCCGTGTCGACCGTCAGGTCGAGGTTGTTGGCGAAGTCATCGGCCATCGCGGCGGACGCGCCCAGCACGAGGATGGCGGCCGAACAGGCCGCTACGAGGGTTCGGGGGACGCGCATGGAGGCTCCTGGGATCGGGTCTCCCTCCCACCCGGAGTCAACCAGCCGCAGCCCGCCACCGTCATGACCCGTGCTGACCACTTCTCGTGGTCAGCACGGGTCAGAGCTTGTACTCCTTGAGCAGGGCGCGGCCGATGATGATCTTCTGGATGTCGGACGTTCCCTCGCCGATCAGCATGAACGCCGCCTCCCGGTAGAGACGCTCGATCTCGTACTCCTTGGAGTAGCCGTAGCCACCGTGGATGCGGAACGAGTCCTGCACCACCTCGTTGCAGTACTCGCTGGCGACGTACTTGGCCATGCCAGCCTCGACGTCGTTGCGCTGGCCGGCGTCCTTCAGGCGGGCGGCCTTGACGACGAGGGCGTGGGCGGTCTCGACCTTGGTCGCCATCTCGGCGAGGCGGAACAGGATCGCCTGGTGCTGCGCGATCGGCTTGCCGAACGTCTCACGCTGCTGCGCGTAGGCGATGCCGAGCTCGAAGGCGCGGTTGGCGATGCCGACGGCGCGGGCGCCGACGTTGACGCGGCCGACCTCGACGCCGTCCATCATCTGGTAGAAGCCCTGGCCCGGCTTGCCGCCGAGGACCTGGTCGGCCGAGATCTTGTGCTTCTCGAAGATCATCTCGGTCGTGTCGATGCCCTTGTAGCCCATCTTGTCGATCTTGCCGGGCACCGTGACGCCCTGGGCCGTCTCGCCGAAGCCGGCTTCCTTCTCGACCAGGAACGTCGTCATGTTGCGGTAGACGCTGTCGTCACCCTCGTCGGTCTTGACGAGCACCGCGACCAGCGTGGACGAGCCGCCGTTGGTCAGCCACATCTTCTGGCCGGTGATCTCGTAGTCACCGTCGTCGGTCTTGGTGGCCTTGGTGCTGATCGCCGCGACGTCCGAGCCGAGGCTGGGCTCGGACATGCTGAACGCGCCACGCACCTCGCCGGTGGCCATCCTGGGCAGGTACTTCTGCTTCTGCTGGTCCGTGCCGTGGTGCATCAGCAGGTAGGCCACGATGAAGTGGGTGTTGATGACGCCCGACACGCTCATCCAGCCGCGGGCGATCTCCTCGACGACCAGGGCGTAGGTCAGCAGCGACTCCCCGAGCCCGCCGTACTCCTCGGGGATCATCAGGCCGAAGATGCCGAGCTCCTTGAGGCCCTCGACGATGTCGGTCGGGTACTCGTCCTTGTGCTCCAGGTCCGTCGCGACCGGGATGATCTCCTTCTCGACGAACTGACGGACGAGCTTCAGGATCTCGACCTGGTCCTCGGTGAGACCTTCGGTGCTGACAAGACGACCCATCGTGGGCTCCTCAGGGGTTGCTGGGGTTGCTGCGGCGATGACCAGCCGACTGTACCGACAAGTAACGACCTCGTCGCGTTGTGCGTCGGGTGAGATGTCCCACCCACCGGTCAGTCGGCCAGGACGGGCTCCGGCGGCGGACGGCGGATGACGACCACGACGAGTCCGGCGAGGATCAGCCCCAGTCCGATGTAGACGCCGAGCGGCGGCGTCTGGTCGAGGAAGATCCCCGCCAGGATGGCGGCGCCGGGCACCTCCAGGAGCAGCAGCAGAGAGATCAGGCCCGGGCTCATGACTGCCAGCAGGTGGTTGAGCACCGAGTGCCCGAGCAGCTGCGCGCAGATCGTCACGCCGATGATCGCGAGCCACGTGCGACCCGAGAAGTCGACCATCTCGACCTGACCGACGAGGCACGCCAGAGCCAGTGTCGCCGCGCAGATGCCATAGCAGGCGACTGTGTACGAGCTCGTCGACACGCGTTCGCGGACCTGGCTGCCGGCGATCAGGTAGAGCGCCGCCGTCAGGCCTCCGACGAGGGCCAGCAGGTCGCCGGTCAGGGCGCGAGCCGACAGCGAGAAGTCGACGCCCGTGATGACCAGCACGCCGACGATGGCCAGCCCCATCCCCGCGACGACCGACCGCGGCGCCGCCTCGCCCCGCAGACGGTCGATGATCACGACGAAGACGACCTGCATGCTGACCATCGCGGTGGCCGCGGCGACCGACGTCATCTTGAGGGCCGTGACCCAGGTGCCGAAGTGGGCCGCCAGCATGATCCCGGCGAAGAACGTCGCCCGCCACCCGTCGCGACCGAGGGCACCCAGCTCGCCCCTGGCCCGCGGCGCGGCGAAGGGCGCGACGGCCAGCGTCCCGAGGGCGTTGCGCCAGAACCCGATCGCGAGGGCTGGTGCCGATGCCCCCGCCATCAGCGGGCCGGAGGCGGAGACGCCGAGGATCGCGACGATGGCGAGGAAGGCGTTCACCCGCACAGTCTGCCGTGCCACGATGGCCGCATGATCTTCCCCATCGCCCTGATCGTCGTCGGTGCCGCCCTCAGCATCTTCGCGACGTCCATCATCGTCCGGCCGGCCGGCTGGGCGCGCGTCACCGGCTCGGTCCTCGGCCTCGCCAGCGGCGCGCCGGCCTGGGCGCCCCACCGCGGAGCGTCGTTCAGCTACACCTCGGGCGACGGCACCGAGCACACCGTCTGGTCACCCGAGGGCACCGGCACCGGAGCCGGGGTCGGGCGCCCGGTGCAGGTCCGCTACGACCCGAAGGACCCGGCGAGCGCGGTCGTCGCAGCGCCGCTCGTGCAGGTGTTCGTGCTGATCGCCGTGGCAGACGCCATCGCAGTCGTCGGCATCCTCATGCTGGTGCTCTGAGCCGGGATCACCCCCAGGCGGTCTCGAGCTCGGTGAGCGACGTCTCGAGGTGCGTCAGCATCCGCTGCAGGCTCGGGATGCTGCGACGGCAGCCGATGAGGCCGAAGTCGAGGTACTTGTCGCGACTGGTCAAGGTGACGTTGAGCGCCTGGCCGTCGAGGACGATCGACACCGGGTACATCCCGTCGAGCTTGGCGCCGTTGAAGTACATCTGCTCCTTGGGGCCCGGCACGTTCGAGATCACGACGTTGAACGGCGGACGGGTGTACTTCACGAATCCCGGCACGGGGGTCAGCGCCAGCGGGAGCACCTGGGCGGCCGAGAAGGCCAGGATCTGGGTCGGTGTGAGGTCACCCATGAGCTTCTTCGCGCGGCGGGACGAGTAGGCGATCTCCTCGAGGCGGGTGGGGCCATTCGAGCGATCGGTCGCCAGGTTGACGATGATCGCGCCGACGGAGTTGCCCCCACCGCCGTCGGACCCGGCCGACTCGGCGCGCAGCGCGAGGGACACCGGCACCATGGCCGTCATCGGCTCGTCGGGCAGCGCGTTCTGGTCGAGCAGGTACTGGCGGATCGCGCCGGAGACCATCGCGAGGACGACGTCGTTGAGCGTCGTCGCCGAGGACTTGGCCACCCGCTGGATGCGCTCGATCTCCCACGACTGCGCGGCGAAGCGGCGAGCACCGCCGACGGGCCCGTTGAGGATCGTCTTCGGCGCGCGCGGGAGCGTGACGTCACCCTCGCGGATGATCTCGTTGCCGATGCGCAGCGATGCCGGCAGCAGCCCGGCGACGTCGCCTGCCGCTCCCGCGCCCGCGCGCAGGAGCGCCATCGGGTCGAAGCCCCGCTTGGCACCGCCACCGCCACGGCTCGGCAGCGCCCACGGCGCCACGCAGTCGCGGGCGTCCGGATCCTCGCTGAGGCTGCGCTGCATCAGTCGCAGCGCCGACACGCCGTCGACCATCGAGTGGTGGATCTTGCTGTAGACGGCGATGCGGCCGTCGCTGAGGCCCTCGACGACGTGCGCCTCCCAGAGCGGCCGGTGCCGGTCGAGCAGCGCGCCGTGCCAGCGCGAGGTCAGCTGCAGCAGCTCGCGGATGCGTCCAGGCTGCGGCACCGCCGAGTGCCGCACGTGGTACTCCAGGTCGACCGCGTCGTCGGTCTTCCACCAGGTGTTGCCGAACGTCCCGACCGGCTCTGCGGGGCGGCGGCGGAACGTCGGGGACACCTCGCCGGACTCGCGGAACGCCATCACCATCTCCCGGACGTACTCGGGACCGGCCCCCTCGGGCGGCACGAACAGCTGCAGTCCACCCACGTGCATCGGGTGCTCCCGCGACTCGGCCAGCAGGAACATCGAGTCGGTGGGCGGCATGAAGGGCATTCGGTCTGACCTCAATCTGGGGAGTCTTCTGCGGGAGTGATGCACCGGGCGTACGCTGACAGCCACATGTGGCGCAGGTCACTCTATGTGAAATTTCGATGAACGCGGTGTCGTTGACGACGGCATCACCCGATGGAGGATCCACATCATGGCGCACCTCGCACTGGCGGCCGAGCCGCAATTCATTCGTGGCTCCAGCATCCAGTCGAAGATCCTCGGTCTGGGGCTCCGCCACACCGTGCGTCCCGTCCTCGGTCTGTGGGCGCACCTGCCGTTCGACATCTTCCCGCCCAACCTCGTCGAGCACGCCGCCAAGCTGCTGCCCGTGCACGAGGGGACGATGTGGCGCACCGTCGACCTGCACTCCAGCACCAGCGAGTGGTTGCAGGCCAAGGGCGTCCACGACATCGGCGCCGGCAACGACAAGGCGATCCTCTACTTCCACGGCGGGGCGTTCCTGACCTGCGGCCTCAACACCCACCGGCGGCTCGTGTCGCGCATCTCGTTCGCGGCCGAGCAGCCCGTGCTCAACGTCGGCTACCGCCAGATGCCGTACGAGCCCATCACCGAGTCGATCGCCGACGGCATCGACGGCTTCGGCTGGCTGCTCGACCAGGGCTACCGCGCCGAGAACATCACGATCGCCGGCGACTCGGCCGGCGGCTACCTGGCGTTCAGCGTCGCCCGCGCGGTCATCGACAAGGGCTGGGGCACCCCGGCGGGCGTCGTCGCCCTGTCCCCCCTGCTCGACTTCGACCCGGCAGGCAAGCAGGCCCACCGCAACGCCCACCGCTGCCAGACGTTCCCGATGCACGCCGTCGCCAAGCTGACCGACGTGACGCTGCGCATGGACAACCGCCGCGGCATCAAGGCCAAGCGGGTCGACCCCGTCAACATGCCGCTGGCCGACATGCCGCCCGCGATGATCCACGTCGGCTCTCGCGAGGTGCTGATGGCCGATGCCGAGCTGATGGCCAACCGCCTCGTGTCCGCCGGCGTCCCGTGCGAGCTGCAGGTCTGGGAGAAGCAGGTGCACGTCTTCCAGGCCGCCGCGTCGTGGGTGCCGGAGGCCCGTCTGGCGATCGACGAGATCGGCTCCTTCGTCCGCGGCCTGGCCGGCCGCGAGGTCGCCGAGACGACCCCGGTCGTCGTCAGCGCGCCCGTCCAGCAGACCGCGCGCGCCGCCCAGCTCTGACCTGTGATGTCCTGAGCCGGTGACCACTTCCGCTCTCGTCGCCGACCTCGCCAAGAAGTCCGGACTCGTGTGGGTGACGTACGCCGGCCGCGACCACGCCGTCTGGCACGAGTGGGTGGGCGACGCCGTGTGCGTCGTCTCCGGCGGCGGCGAGCAGTCGCTGCCCGACGTCGCGAGCCACCCGACCGTGACGCTCTCCCTGCGCAGCAAGACGACCCGTGCCCTCGCCGCCCGCACCGAGGCGACGGTCGAGGTCGTCGCACCCGACTCCGAGCACTGGGACACGGTCACGACAGCACTCAAGTCAGGGCGGCTGAACCTCGCCGACCCGGATCACGCGATCGCGCGCTGGGCCGCGGAGTCGGTCGTCGTACGGCTCGTGCCGACCGGCACAGCCGCCGTGCCGGGCTCGATCGACCCGGCGATCGGGTTCACGTCCCCGCGACTGACCCGGTGACGCGTCCGGCAACGTGCGGTTGCCGTCGGCGCAGCACACAATGAACACGAAGGGGGCCACATCACATGGCGAAGCACACTGAGGACGATCTCGAGGTCCACGACCAGAAGCACGCGGCTGCAGGCGTCAAGGCCGTCGCGGTCTCGATGCAGCGGGCCATCGGCCACATGGGCGTCAAGAACACCGCCAAGACGCTGCTCAAGCTCAACCAGGCCGATGGCTTCGACTGCATGAGCTGCGCCTGGCCCGATCCCGACCCCGAGCACCGCCACGCGGCAGAGTTCTGCGAGAACGGCGCCAAGGCCGTCGCGGAGGAAGCCACCAAGAAGCGCGCGACCCCGGCCTTCTTCGCCCGCCACGGCATCGCCGAGCTCGACGACCACGACGAGTACTGGCTCGGCCAGCAGGGACGCATCACGCACCCCATGGTCAAACGCCCCGGTGGCACCCACTACGAGCCGATCGAGTGGGACGACGCCTTCGCGATCATCGCCGACGAGATCAACGCGCTGGAGTCCCCCGACGAGGCGATCTTCTACACGTCCGGCCGCGCGTCCAACGAGGCCGCCTTCAGCTACCAGCTGTTCGCCCGGGCACTGGGCACCAACAACATGCCCGACTGCTCCAACATGTGCCACGAGTCGACCAGCATCGCCCTCGCGGAGTCGATCGGCATCGGCAAGGCCAGCGTCTCGATGAACGACGTCTACCAGGCCGACCTGATCCTCATCGCCGGCCAGAACCCCGGCACCAACCACCCCCGCATGCTGTCGGCGCTCGAGATCGCCAAGCGTCGCGGTGCGAAGATCATCGCGGTCAACCCGCTGCGCGAGGCTGGCCTGCACAACTTCCGCAACCCGCAGGTGCCGCGCGGCATCGTCGGCAAGGGCACCGACATCGCCGACCTGCACCTGCCGATCCGCATCAACGGCGACCTGGCCTTCTTCCAGGCCGTCGGCTCGCTGCTCGTCGGGTGGGACGCCCTCGACCACGACTTCATCGCGCGCCACACAACCGGCTTCGAGCAGTGGGCGCAGCACGTCTCCGACGTCGACTGGGCGACCGTCGAGCAGGCCACCGACCTCACACGCGAACAGATCACCGAGGCCGCGGAGATGATCCGCGCGTCCAGCAAGACCATCTACTGCTGGGCGATGGGACTGACGCAGCACCGCAACGCCGTCGCGACGATCAAGGAGGTCTGCAACCTGGCCTTCGCGCGCGGCGACATCGGCAAGCCCGGCGCCGGGCTCTTCCCGATCCGGGGGCACTCCAACGTCCAGGGCGACCGCACGATGGGCATCTGGGAGCGTCCGCCGGCCGCCTTCCTGGACGCCCTGCAGGCCGAGTTCGGCTTCGACCCGCCGCGCGAGCACGGGCTCGACACGGTCGACAGCATCCGCGCGATGCGGGACGGCCAGGCCCACGTGTTCATCGGCCTCGGCGGCAACTTCGTCCAGGCGGTCTCGGACACCCCGGTCGCTGCGAAGGCGCTCACCCGCACCCGCCTCACGGTGCAGATCTCGACCAAGATCAATCGCTCGCACCTGGTGTGCGGCGACACGGCCCTGATCCTGCCGACCCTCGGCCGCACCGAGAAGGACGTCCGGGCCGGCATCGAGCAGTTCATCTCCGTCGAGGACTCGGTCTGCGCCGTCCACGCGTCCCGCGGGGTGCTCGAGCCGGCCAGCGAGCACCTGCGCTCGGAGACCGCGATCGTCTGCGGCATCGCCGAGGCGACGCTGGGCGACCGGCACGGCATCCGGTGGGCCGCGATGCGCGACGACTACGACGTCGTCCGCGACCACATCTCGCGGGTCGTCGTCGGCTGTGAGGACTACACCGCCAAGGTCGACCGCCAGGGCGGCTTCGTCCTGCCGCACCCGCCGCGCGACTCACGGACGTTCGACACGAAGACGGGCCTGGCCGAGTTCGTGGCCTCGCCCATCGACGTGCTGCAGGTGCCCGAGGGGCATCTGCTGCTGCAGACGCTGCGCAGCCACGATCAGTTCAACACCACGATCTACGGCATGAGCGACCGCTACCGCGGCATCGAGGGCGGACGCCGGGTCATCTTCATGCACCTCGACGACATCGCCCACCTCGGCTTCGCCGACGGCGCGATCGTCGACCTCACGACGAAGTGGGACGACGACGACATCACCCGTGTCGCCCACGACTTCCGGATCGTCTCGTACGACACACCGCGCGGCACCGCGGCGGCCTACTACCCCGAGACCAATCCGCTGATCCCGTTGGACTCGACGGCCTTGGGCAGCAACACGCCGACCTCGAAGGCCGTCATCATCAGCCTGTCGCCGTCCGACCGGGGGCGTCACCAGACCGGGTCGTACGAGAGCCGGGCCAACCAGGACCGGACCGGGTCGGACGACCACCACAAGAAGCACCCCCAGCCGGCCCAGCTGTCGTAGCCGGGCCGGCCCCGGGCAGGTATCCGGGGTGGGTGTCAGAACAGGTTGGCGGCCTTGACGACCGTCTCGTAGATGCCGTACGCCAGCGGGATCGACACGACGAGCCACGCGACGACCAGCAGCGGTCCGGCCCGGTCGACAGCGACGTCGTGCGCTGCGGCGGCTCCGGACTGCTCGGGCCTCGCGGTCACCGGCTTCTTCTCCTCGTGGAAACGGGAGTCGACCGGCTTGATCAGCAGGTTGGCCACGAAGCCGACCGCCAGGATGCCGACCATGGTCAGCAGGGCAGGTCGGTAGTCGTCGGCGACGAGCTGGCCCGGCTCGCCGCGAGCGTCCAGGAAGCCGTTGATGATCAAGGGTCCGACGACGCCGGCCGCTGCCCAGGCCGTCAGCAGCCGGCCGTGGATGGCGCCCACCTGGAACGTCCCGAACAGGTCGCGGAGGTAGGCGGGCGCCGTCGCGAATCCGCCGCCGTAGAAGCTGATGATGACGCCGGCCAGCAGCGCGAACAGCAGGGTCGAGCTGGAGCCCTGGAAGGCCAGGACCGCGTACAGGAGGATGCCGAGACCCAGGTAGCCGACATAGATGTTCTTGCGTCCCACGACGTCCGACGTCGAGGACCACACGAAGCGTCCCGTGAGGTTGAACAGCGAGAGCAGACCCACGAAGCCCGCCGCGGAGGCCGCGGCCACCGTCGAGTCCGCACCCTCGCGGAAGAAGTCCTGGATCATCGGTGCCGCCTGCTCGAGGATGCCGATGCCGGCCGTGACGTTGCAGAACAGGACGACCCACAGCAGCCAGAACTGCGGCGTCCTGATCGCGTTCGCCGCCGACACGTTGTCGGTCGTGACGAGGGCCTTGGTCTTGATGATGGACGGGTCGAAGCCGGCCGGCGTCCAGCCGTCGGCCGGCACACGGATCAGCCAGGCCCCGAACATCATGAGCACGAGGTAGAGCACGCCCAGCGTCACGAACAGCTTGGCCACGGCCGAGCCCGACGCGATCCCCGTCGCGGTGTCGAAGGAGTCGTCGTAGATGCCCAGCAGCTTGGCCGACAGGGGGCTGGCGATCATCGCACCACCGCCGAAGCCCATGATCGCCATGCCGGTCGCCAGGCCCGGACGGTCGGGGAACCACTTGATCAGCGTCGAGACCGGGGAGATGTAGCCGATGCCCAGGCCGATGCCGCCGATGAACCCGTAGCCGAGGTAGACCAGCCACAGCTGGTCGGTCGCGATGCCGATCGAGCCGATACCGAAGCCGCTCGACCAGAACAGCGCCGCGGTGAACATCGCGCGCCGTGGTCCTCCGCTGTCGACCCACGTGCCGAACACGGCCGCCGACACGCCGAGCATCACGATCGCGATCGAGAAGATGATGCCGATCTGCGTCAGGCTCGCGTCGAAGTTCTTGACCAGCGACGCCTTGTAGACGCTGGTCGCGTAGGCCTGCCCGATACAGAGATGGACCGCGAGTGCGGCCGGCGGGATGAGCCAGCGGTTGAAGCCGGGCTTGGCAACGGTGTGCTGTCGGTCCAGTAGTGCGAGTGTCATGGTCCCCCCATGGGATGTGATCGGCGTCTCAACCTATGACGGTTGCCGCCACGTCGCACGCCGGCGCCCCGGTATGGTTCGTCAGGTGAGCTCTACCCCCGGCCGGATCTTCCTCTCCCGCATCGTCGGGCAGGCAGTGTTCGATCCCGCCGGCGACCAGGTCGGCAAGCTGCGTGACGTCGTCATCGCGATCCGGTCGGCCACGCAACGTCCCCGCGTCCTCGGCATCGTGGTCGAGGTCCTGGGACGGCGTCGGGTGTTCCTGCCGATCACGCGGGTCACCTCGCTCGACTCCGGCCAGATCATCACGACCGGGGTCGTCAACGTCCGCAGGTTCGAGCAGCGGAGCACCGAGACCCTCGCGATCCACGAGCTGCTGGACCGCACCGTCACGTTGTCCGACGGCACACCCGGCACCGTCTACGACCTCGCGATGGAGCAGGACCCGCGGCGCGACTGGTACATCTCCAACCTCGCGGTGCAGGCGGCCGGCAAACGCTTCGGTCGCCGTGGCCCGCACCAGGTGCTCGAGTGGGACGAGGTCAAGGGCCTCACCGGCGCCGAGACCAGCCAGGGCGCGACGCACCTGCTCGCCACGATGGACGAGATGCGTGCCGCCGACGTCGCCAACGCACTGCGCGACCTGGCCCCCAAGCGCCGCATGGAGGTCATCTCCGAGCTCGACGACGAGCGGCTCGCCGACGTGCTCGAGGAGCTGCCAGAGAAGTACCAGGTCGAGATCCTGGGCGTGCTCGATCCCGGTCGGGCCGTCGACGTCCTCACCGAGATGGACCCGGACGACGCCGCCGACCTCCTGGGTGAGCTGCCGCCGGCGACCGCCGAGCAGCTGCTGGCCCAGATGGAGCCCGAGGACGCGGAGGACGTGCGGCGCCTGCTGTCGTACGAGGAGCGCACCGCCGGCGGCATGATGACGACCGAGCCCATCGTCCTGCCGGCCGACGCGACGATCGCCGAGGCGCTGGCCCGGGTGCGCAATCCCGACCTGATCCCTGCTCTCGCCTCGATGGTCTACGTCTGCCGCTCACCGCTGGAGACGCCCACCGGCAAGTTCCTGGGCATCGTCCACTTCCAGTCGTTGCTGCGCGAGCCGCCGTCGACCCTGGTCGGGCAGATCGTCGACAACGACATCGACTGGCCGCGCCCGACCGCCTCGCTCGAGCACGTCGCCAACCTGCTGGCCGCCTACAACATGGTGGCGCTGCCGGTCGTCGACGAGAACGCCCACCTGCTCGGGGCGGTGACCATCGACGACGTCCTCGACCACCTGCTGCCCGAGGGGTGGCGCGAGAGCGATCCCGACGACGCCGCAGAGGCAGTGGTGGTCGACCGTG
The DNA here is from genome assembly GCA_046598255.1 of Aeromicrobium sp. Lineage (GTDB taxonomy): Bacteria > Actinomycetota > Actinomycetes > Propionibacteriales > Nocardioidaceae > Aeromicrobium. The sequence continues at coordinate 37,111 of JBKJIW010000017.1, forward strand.
GCTGAGCGCGCCCGCCTCGACCAGCCCCGCGCGGCCCGACGCTCGTTCCGTCCGCGCCGCGGCGAGGCCGATCCCGAGCGGTTCGGTCGCTTCGCCGAGTCCACGGCGCGGTTCCTGGGCACCGCCACGTTCATCGCGTGGATGACCGTCTTCGTGGTGTTCTGGGTCGGCTGGAACATGCCGTACGGGCCCGACCGACCGCGCTGGGACGAGTACCCCTACATCTTCCTGACGCTGATCCTGTCGTTGCAGGCGTCGTACGCGGCGCCGCTGATCCTGTTGGCACAGAACCGCCAGGAGGCCCGCGACCGCGTGACGCAGGAGCAGGATCGTTCGGCCGCCGCCCAGACCACGGCCGACATGGAGTTCCTCGCCCGCGAGGTCGCCAGCCTGCGTCTCGGCATCGGCGAGGTCGCGACCCGCGACTTCATCCGCGGCGAGCTGCGCAACCTGATGAGCGATCTCGAGAAGCGCGACGACCCCGACCGCGACGGGTGACGCCGACGGCCCGATGTGTCACTCAGAGGTTGCACATCGAGTCCTGCTATGTGTAAGTTAACGGTTACACATCAACCAGGAGGAATCATGGGCACCGACACCATCGAGCGCGACATCACCATCAACGCAACGGCCGACCGCGTCTGGTCGCTGATCACCCGGGCCGAGCACCTCGGGGCCTGGTTCGGCGACGCCGGGGCCGACATCGACCTGCGACCCGGCGGTGCCATCGAGGTGCGGTGGGACGGCCACGCCCTCGACGGCATCGTCCAGGCAGTCGACCCGACGAGCCTGTTCGCCTTCCGCTGGCGCCAGCTCGACGTCGCGGCCGGCACCCAGCTCGGCGACGGCAACTCCACCCTGGTCGAGTTCCGGCTGGAGGAGGTCGGCGACGCGACCCACGTGCACCTCGTCGAGAGCGGCTTCGACGCCCTCGGCCTCCCCGAGGACGATCGACAGCGCATGCGCACCGCCCACACGGGTGGCTGGGAGAACGAGATCGCCGAGCTCGGCACCCACGCGGCAGCGCTGGTCGCGTAGGTGGCCACCGCCGAGCTGGAGGTGTTCAGCGCCCTGAGCGACCCGACCCGGTGGAGCGTGCTGACGACGCTCGCCGACCGGGGCGAGGGCTCAGCCACGATGCTCGCTCGCGACCTGCCCGTGAGCCGGCCCGCGATCATCAAGCACCTCAAGATCCTCGACGACGCCGGGCTGGTCGGCTCCCGCAAGGTCGGGAGGGACGTCCTCTACTCGCCGCGGACAGAGCGCCTCGAGGCGACGTCCCGCCGGCTCGCCGAGCTCGCGACCGCCTGGGACACCCGCCTGGCCAACCTCAAGAAGCTGGCCGAGACCCCCTAGGCCCGGGTGGCCTGGACGATGCCGTCGTGCATCGTGCCCAGGTGCCCCTCCCGCCGGATCGTGGCCAGGTCGATCGACGACCAGTCGTCCGGGTCGAGCCACGACGCGGCCTCCTCGGGCGTCCAGCGGACGTCGGGGAAGTCGTGCGAGCCGTGCCGAGGATCGACGGGGTGGTGGCCGACCAGCAGCAGCGTCCCCCCGGGCGCGACAGCCGCACCCAGCTGGCGGTAGAGGGCTGTCAGCGCCGGCTGATCGAGGTACATGAACTGCGCCGACACCAGGTCGTACGCACCCCGGTCCCCGGGCCAGACGGTCAGGTCCACCTGTTGCCACGTGATGCGGTCGCCCACTCCCCTGTCCAGGGCGTGCCGAGCGGCCTTGTCGAGGGCCACCCGTGAGACGTCGAGGGCGGTGACCGTCCAGCCCTGCTCGGCGAGCCAGATCGCGTCGGCCCCCTCACCACTGCCGACCTCGAGGGCCCGACCCGGTGGGAGTGACGCCACCCGGTCGACCAGCTGTGGATTGGGGTTGCCGCTCCACACCCGGTCGTCCGCGCCGTAGCGCTCGTCCCAGAATCCCTCGCTGAACACGTCCTGGCTCATTCGCGACTCTCCCATCACATCGTCTTCCTCTTCACTCGACTCTCGTCCCACACCGGCTCGTCCGACTCGTAGACCTGCCCGTCGGCCCCGAACACCAGGAACCGGTCGAATCCGCGGGCGAACCACCGGTCGTGCGTCACGGCGACGACGGTGCCCTCGAATGTCGCGAGCGCCGCCTCGAGCGCCTCGGCCGACTCGAGATCGAGGTTGTCGGTGGGCTCGTCGAGCAGCAGCACCGTCGCGTGCGCCAGCTCGAGCAGCAGGATCTGGAAGCGTGCCTGCTGGCCGCCGGACAGCTGCTCGAAGACCTGGTCGCCCGCCTTGGCCAGGCCGTAGCGATCGAGTGCCTTCGCCGACCCCTCGTGGCCCATGCCCCTGCGATGACCGTCGCCGTGGTGGAGGATCTCCAGCAGCGTGCGCCCCATCAGCGACGGGTGCTCGTGCGTCTGGGCGAACCAGCCGGGACGCACCCGCGAGCCGAGACGCGCCATCCCGGTGTGGTCGACCGCGGGCGGCACGACGTCGCCGACCGGCTCGTGCTCGGCGTCGGGCCTGGTCCCCCCAGCCGCGAGCAGCCGCAGGAAGTGCGACTTGCCGGAGCCGTTGCTGCCGAGCACTGCGACCCGCTCGCCGAACCAGATCTCGAGGTCGAACGGCTTCATCAGTCCGGTCAGCTCGACCCGCTCGGCCGTGATCGCGCGCTTGGCGGTCCGCCCACCCTCGAGGCGCATGCGCAGGTTCTGCGCGATCGGCACCGCCTCAGGAGGCCCCTCACGCTCGAAGCGGTCGAGCCGGGTCTCCGCCGCCTGCAGGCGCGAGGCCATGTCGGAGTTGAACGCCGACTTCTGCCGGTACATGATCACGAGCGCCTTGAGCTTCACCCGCTCCTCGTCCCACCGCAGCCGCCGTTCCTCGAGCTTCGCGTTGCGGTCGATGCGAGCCTGCAGGTACGTCGAGAAGCGTCCCGGATGCACCCACAGCGTGCTGCCCGCGACACCCGGCTCGAGGGTCGCGATGCGCTGGGCCACCCGCTCGATGAGCTCGCGGTCGTGGCTGACGAACAGCACGGTCTTCGGCGACTCGACGAGCTGGTCCTCGAGCCACCGCTTCGCCGGCACGTCGAGGTAGTTGTCGGGCTCGTCGAGCAGCAGCACCTGCTCGGGTCCCCGCAACAGCGCCTCGAGGACCAGCCGCTTCTGCTCGCCGCCGGACAGGGTCGTGACCTGCCGGTACTGCGCCTGCTGGAACGGCACGCCGAGCGCCGCCATCGTGCAGACGTCCCACAGCGACTCGTGCTCGTAGCCGCCGACGTCGCCCCAGTCGACGATCGCCTGGGCGTACGCCATCTGGTCGGCCTCCTCATCGCGCTCGATCATCAACAGCTCGGTGCGTTCGACCTCGATGGCGGCCTCTCGCACGACGGCTGGCGCCACCGACACCAGCAGGTCGCGCACCGTCGTCTCGTCGTGCACCGAGCCGATGAACTGCCGCATCACCCCGAGCCCGCCCGTCACGGTCACCGCGCCCGCGTGGGCGTCGAGGTCACCGGTCGCGATGCGTGTCAGCGTCGTCTTGCCGGTCCCGTTGGGTCCGATCAGGGCGACCTTGACCCCCTCCCCCACGCGCAGGCTGACGTCGTTCAGCAGCGGACGACCGTCCGACAGGGTGAAGCTGACCGAGTTGAGGTCGAGATGTCCCACCGGGCCAGTCTCGCAGCGGACGGCTGGTTAGGTCACACTCAGCCTCGATCTGCGGGCGTCCCCCGTACGATGGAGGTATGGCAGTTGTGACAGAAGAACAGATCCGCGAAGCACTCAGCACCGTCAACGACCCCGAGATCAAGCGTCCGATCACCGAGCTCGGCATGGTCGACACGATCACGATCGACGGCTCGCAGATCACCGTGCGCCTGCTCCTGACGGTGTCCGGCTGCCCACTCAAGGACACGCTGACGCGCGACATCACGGCAGCCGTCGGTGCCGTGGCGCCCGCCGCGGCCGTCGTCGTCGACATGGGCGTCATGACCGACGAGCAGCGCAAGGACATGCAGACCATGCTCCGCGGAGGTCGCGCCGACCGCGAGGTGCCCTTCGCCCAGCCCGGCTCGCTGACCAAGGTCTACGCGATCGCCTCGGGCAAGGGCGGTGTCGGCAAGTCGACCGTCACGGTCAACCTCGCCCTCGCGATGGTCAAGCGCGGCCTCAAGGTCGGCATCGTCGACGCCGACATCTACGGTCACTCGATCCCTGACATGCTCGGCGTCGGCGACATCCGCCCGACCCAGGTCGAGGACATGATCATGCCGGTCCCGATCAAGGGCCTCAAGGTCATCAGCATCGGCATGCTCAAGCCCCGCAAGGACCAGGTCGTCGCCTGGCGCGGCCCCATGCTCGACCGTGCGCTCGTCCAGATGCTCAGCGACGTCTACTGGGGCGACCTGGACGCCTTGCTGCTCGACCTGCCGCCCGGCACCGGAGACATGGCGATCAGCCTGGGACAGCACCTGCCCAACGCCGAGGTCATCGTCGTGACGACCCCGCAGCCCGCAGCAGCCGACGTCGCCGAGCGCGCCGGCACGATGGCCTCGATGATGCACCAGCGCGTCATCGGCGTCATCGAGAACATGTCCTACCTGCAGCTGCCGAGCGGCGAGCGCATGGAGGTGTTCGGGTCCGGCGGTGCCGCCAAGGTGGCCGAGACCCTGAGCGCCCGCTTCGGCTACGACGTCTCCGTGCTCGGACAGATCCCGCTCGACCAGACGTTGCGCGAGGGCGGTGACTCCGGCGAGCCGATCGTCGAGAGCGACCCGGACTCGGAGTCGGCCAAGATCCTGCAGGGTGTCGCCGACCAGCTCAGCGGACGCTCGCGCGGACTCGCCGGCATGCAGCTCGGGCTCGCGCCTGCCGGGCGACTGTAGGTCACACCATGTTCGGCATGGGCGTCCCCGAGATCGGCCTGATCATGGTGCTCGCCCTGCTCCTGTTCGGGCCCGAGAAGCTCCCCGAGATCGCCAAGCAGGCGGCGGGCTTCGTCCGCACGGTCCGCCAGATGGCGGACAACGCCAAGAACGACATCGGCCGCGAGATGGGGCAGGACTTCTCCGACCTCAACCTCAAGGACCTCGACCCGCGCGAGATCGTGCGACGCAACTTCCTCGACGAGCCGGACCCCCGGAGCAGCACGCCACCGGGTCTCAAGGAGACCCGGATCCTGCGACCCGGCGAGACACCGCCGTTCGACTCCGAGTCCACCTAGGACCCCTCAGGCCGCACCGATCCAGGACGACATCCGGTCGAGCCCGTCGCCGACCCGGTCACCCGGATTCTTCTCCGAACGGCGTGGGAGATCGGCGACGGCCCGCTCCAGTCGCGCACGGTTGACGTCAGCCACGACCGTGAACACCGTCCCTCTGTCGTCCCACGTCACGACGGTGGGCGAACCGGCGCGGACCCAGACCTGCGATCCGGCCATGCGTTCGGCTTCGAACCCGTCGAGTGCCGCGGGATCCAGCACGCCGGTCTGCTCGTACAGGTGCAGCCGGGACGAGCCGTCGGTGTAGCCGAGCGAGATGACGTCGTCCTCGGTGTAGGACCCGGACACCCGGTGCAGGGTGCCGGCGAGCACGTCCTGGCACACCCATCCGAAGTCGGTGAGGTCCTGCATGGCCGCGGCCGTGATGACGGTGCCACCCGAGGCGACCGCAGGGGCCTCGAAGGCCGCCGCATAGCGGGTGTAGGGCGGCGCGACCTCGTCACCAATGCGCTCGCGGGCCCCTCCGACCGCATAGGCCGTGCCGATGACGGCCAGCGAGGCGCTGACCAGCACCACTCCCGCCCGGAAGGGGACGGACCGGCCCACACGGGTCCACCAGCGCTGCCGCGTGGGCGGCTCGCTGGCGAGACCGGCCAGCGAGGCCAGCAGCGCGGCGGGCGGCGGCGGCGCGGCCACCGTCGACATGCGCGACTTCAGCAGTCGCTGCTGCCGCACGGCCCGGTCGCAGTCGTCGCACGACGCCAGGTGGGACGAGGCGTCCTGCATCGAGTCGGCGGACAGCTGTCCGTCGACGTACGCGGCGACATCGACACCCAGATGAGCCATTCAGTGCGGTCCCATTCAGATCCCGACCGGACCCACGAACCGGGTGCGCCCCTGCGACGGCGCGCGGTGGGCCAGCGTCTCGCGCAGCTGGGTGCGACCCCGGTGGATGCGTGAACGGACGGTGCCGAGCTTGACGCCCAGCACGCTGGCGATCTCCTCGTAGGACAGACCCTCGATGTCGCACAGGACGACGGCGACCCGGAAGTCGTCCGACAGCGAGGCGAGCGCCGACTCGATGTCGGGATCGAAGTTGGCGTCGTGCACGGCGTACTCGGGCAGCACCTCGTGGCTCAGCAGCCGGTCCTCGGCGCCCTCGCCGAAGCCGTCCATGCGCAGGCGCGACTTGCGGCGCACTCGGTCGAGGAAGAGGTTCGTCGTGATGCGGTGGAGCCATCCCGGGAAATTGCCCGGCTCGTACGTGTCGAGCGACCGGAAGACCCTGATGAACACGTCCTGCGTGAGGTCCTCGGCATCCGGGCGGTTGCCGGTGAGCCGGTAGGCCAGCCGGTAGACTCGAGCCGAGTGCTCGGCGACGATCTCCTCCCAGTCGGGGGGCGTCCAGTCAAGCGTCGCGGTGGTCACGTCTTCTGCCTTCATGAGTAGATCGTTGTGCCTGCACCTGAGAGAACGCACAGAACCACCTGACGGTTCCATGTTGGTTGTCTCACGGCGGTTCGTCGGACGTTCTTCCCGGCGCCTCCCCGTTCTGGCGGCCCCGCGCCGATAGGCTGGGAGCACCACTTCGACCGAGGAGCCGACATCACCACCGCAGCAAGCCTGGCATTTGCCGAGGACCACCAGGGCGAGGACGAGCATCTGGCCGCTGCGAGGCGCCGCGCCGACGAGGTCGGCGTCGTCCCGGTGAGCGCCGGAGCCGGCGCAGCCCTGTCGTTCCTGGCCTCCGCGATCGGCGCCAAGGCGGTCGCCGAGATCGGCACCGGCACCGGCGTCTCAGGCCTGTGGCTGCTGCGCGGCATGCCGGCCGGAGGCGTGCTGACGTCGGTCGGTCTCGAGGCGGAGCACCAGCGGCTCGCTCGCGAGACGTTCACCGATGCCGACTTCGCTCCCCAGCGCTTCCGACTCATCGCCGGCGCGGGCCTCGACGTCATGCCGCGGCTGACCGACGCGGGCTACGACCTGGTCTTCCTCGACGGCGACAAGGTCGAGTACGGCGAGTACCTCGAGCAGGCCATCCGCCTGGTCCGGCCCGGCGGTCTGATCGTGTTCGACAACGCCCTCTGGCACGACCGCGTCGCCGATCCGGCCCAGCGCGACCCCGAGACGTCCGCGATCCGCGACGTGATCAAGCAGGTGGCGGCCGACGACCGTCTGCGCAGCACGCTGCTGCCGCTCGGTGACGGCCTGCTCGCCGCCCAGCTCCTGCCCTGAGGCACCCCACCGCCGAAGGGCGGCAGGTCAGTCGTCCTTGCTCTCGTGCTCGAAGTGGCTGGAGGAGCGGAAGCCAGCGGGACCACGCACCACGGCGATGATCTCGCACGCCTCGATGAGGATGGGCTTGGAACCGATCAGCTTGGACGCCGCCGAGTGCTTGACGTCCTTCTCGAACGACGACTGGAACGCCGCCCTCGCCTCGTCGGACACGAAGACGTAGCTGCCCTCGAACCACTCGCCCTTGTGGGCACGCCAGGACTTGAACCGCAGACCGTCGAGACCGGCGAACTTGCCGTACGACTCGTCCTCGACGTAGGCGCGCAGCGCCTTGAGAGTCCCCTTGGGAGCGTCGGTCAACGACCAACGCACGGTGAGGCCGTACACCTAGATCGCTTTGAGCGCGTCGCCCAGCGTGGCGGCTTCCTCGTTGTTGAGCTCGACGACCAGACGTCCGCCCCCCTCGAGCGGGACACGCATGACGATGCAGCGGCCCTCCTTGGTGACCTCCATCGGTCCGTCTCCGGTCCGTGGCTTCATGGCGGCCATCAAATCCCCTCTCGTCCTGTGTGCTCCACCGCACCGGCAGAAGCGTGCCTACCATTATCGCCTATGCCCGGACCGGATCGGACCGCAGTCCCACAGGAGACCCCCATGAGCACCCCACCCGTCACGTACGACGTCGCAGACGGTGTCGCCACCGTGACCCTCGCACGGCCCGAGGCGATGAACAGCCTGACTCTCGCGACCAAGGTCGCGCTGCGCGACGCACTGCACGATGCGGCCGCCGACAGCGTCGTCCGCTGCGTCGTCGTGACGGGCACGGGACGTGCCTTCTGCGTCGGCCAGGACCTCCAGGAGCACGTCTCCGGGCTGTCCGGCGGGGAGGTTCTCGGGGGCTCGACGACCGTCGTCGACCACTACAACCCCATCGCCACCGCGATCGCGACGATGCCCAAGCCGGTCATCGCGGCCGTCAACGGCATCGCCGCCGGCGCCGGGTCCTCGATCGCCTTCGCCAGCGACTTCCGGGTGCTCAAGCGGTCGGCCGGGTTCAACACAGCGTTCGCCGCGATCGCGTTCTCGTGCGACACCGGCGCGTCGTGGACCCTGCCCCGGCTCGTCGGGCAGGGTCGCGCCATGGAACTGCTGCTGCGTCCACGGACGATCCCGGCTGACGAGGCGCTCGCCATCGGCCTCGCGACGTCCGTGGTCGACGACGACGCCTTCGACGAGGCCGTCGCCGCGCTGGCCGCGGAGCTGGCGACCGGGCCGACCCTCGCGTACGCGGCCATCAAGCGCGCCGTGGCGTTCTCGGCGACCCACGATCTGCCGACGTCGCTGACCCACGAGGGACAGAAGATGGCGCTCACCGGCGCGTCGACGGATCACGCCGTCGCGGTGGAGGCCTTCCTCGCCAAGCAGAAGCCGGTCTTCACCGGTCGGTGAGACCGGGTCAGGCCAGGCGTCGCTGGTGCTGCCGACGTGCCTCGTCGCTGGCCGTCTGCTCCCACGCGAGCAGCTCGGCTCGTACCTGCACCTCGGCGCTCTCGCTCGCTGCCAGCGCGTCAGTGGCGTGACGCAGGTCGACCCGGGCGGACTCCAGGTCGGACTGCGCCGTGTCGGCCTCGGCGGCGAGGGCCGCGCTGCGGGCGCGCTCGGCCGAGACCCGCTCGCGGGCCTGGGCCAGCTCGATCTCGGCGGTCACGAGCCCGTCACGCAGCGTCGCGATCTGCGAGTCGCGCAGACTCACCCGCTGGCTCATCTGCTCGGCGAAGGCGATGTGGTCACGGGACCGCGCCACCGCCTCCTGGCGGTGGCTGTCGGCCAGCTGGGCCCGGTCGCGCGCCCAGTCGCGACGCAGCTGGGCCAGATCGTTCGACAGCAGCCGGGTGGCAACGACCCCTGCCACGACGGCATAGATCGTCGCAACGACCAGCACGGCGACGGCCTGGGCGATGACTCCCACCACGGCAACGAGCACGGCGGTGGCGAGCAGCGCGACGGCGCCGATGACACGGCGGGAGCGGGCGGTTCTGCGGTGAGCCATGCTCGGATCGTAGGCCGCCGACGGAACGTTTGCGGGGAGGCACGCCTGACGGGGATGTGACCCATGTGACGGGAGTGGTCAGACGTCTCGGGCCTTGCAGTCGACCAGATGATCGTTGACCATGCCCGTGGCCTGCATCAGCGCGTAGGCCGTGGTCGGACCGAAGAACCGGAACCCCTTCTTCTTCAGCGCCTTGGCCATGGCGACCGACTCCGGCGTCGTCGCCGGGACCTCCGCGGACGACCGTGGCGCGGGACGGGCCTCGGGAGCGAACGACCAGAGCAGGTCGCTGAACGACTCGTCCAGGTCCAGCAGCGTGCGCGCGTTGCTGATCGTCGCCTCGATCTTCATCCGGTTGCGGACGATGCCGGCATCGTCGAGCAGCCGTGCGACGTCGCTGTCGCCGAAGGCGGCGACGACCTCGGGATCGAACCCCGCGAACACCTCCCGGAACCGCTCACGCTTGCGCAGGATGATCGCCCAGGACAGACCCGACTGGAAGGCCTCGAGCGACATCCGCTCGTAGAGTTCGAGGTCGCCGCGGAGCTCGCGTCCCCACTCGGTGTCGTGATAGGTCACCATGGCCGGTGGGGGCCCCTCCCGCTCCTGGGGGACGTCGCCCCACGGGCAACGAACGACGGTCGCGCCGGTCTGGGTCATGCCCGCAGTCTGCCAGTCACCGCCGACACCTCCAGGACACGTGGCGAGACGAAGTTCTCCTGCGGCACACACCGGCGAGAGGGTGCGGTGCACGACCCCCTGGGCGCCGTGGCCCTGTGCCAGCCCCCGAACGTCAACCTGTCCCTGGTCGGCGGGCGCGTCGGATCGCCCGCGACCTCGTCCGCTAGTCGGAGAAGGGCACGAAGTAGGAGATCGCCTCGTCGATGTCGTCGGTGACGTGGAGCATGTCGATGTCGGCGGCGCCGACCTTGCCGTCGACCAGCATCGTGTCGCGCAGCCAGTCGACGAGGCCACCCCAGTAGGCGCTCCCGAACAGCACGATCGGGAAGGACGTGACCTTGCCCGTCTGTGCAAGCGTCAGGGCCTCGAACAGCTCGTCCATCGTCCCGAAGCCGCCGGGCAGCACGACGAACCCCTGGGCGTACTTCACGAACATGGTCTTGCGGACGAAGAAGTAGCGGAAGTTGACGCCGAGGTCGACCCACTCGTTCATGCCCTGCTCGTGTGGCAGCTCGATGCCCAGGCCGACCGACACCCCGCCACACTGGCTGGCGCCCTTGTTGGCGGCCTCCATGGCGCCCGGCCCGCCGCCGGTGATCACGGCGAGTCCCGCCTGGCACAGCCTCGCGGCGATCTCCGAGGCAGCGGCGTACATCGGGTCGTCCGGCTGGGTGCGGGCCGAGCCGAAGACACTCACGGCGGGGCCGAGCTCGGCGAGCGCCCCGAAGCCCTCGACGAACTCCGCCTGGATGCGCAGCACCCGCCACGGGTCGGTGTGCACCCAGTCGGCGTCGCCCGCTGTGTCGAGCAGTCGCTGGTCGGTCGTGGTCTCGGGCAGCTGGCCGCCCTTGAGGCGCACCGGGCCCTTCTGGTGCGAGGGTCGTGTGGTCATGACTCCATCCATGTCGTGAGGGTGGCGAGCACCCGGTGCAGGTGCTCGACGGGAACCTGCTCGTCGGCCTTGTGGGCGTAGATCGGATTGCCCGGTCCGTAATTGACGGCGGGGATCCCGAGCACCGTGAACTGGGCGACGTCGGTCCAGCCGAACTTGGGCCGAGGCACGGCACCCACCGCCTCGACGAACGCCGCTGCGGCAGGCTGGGAGAGCCCCGGCAGCGCTCCCGGTGCGGAGTCGGTGACCGTGAGGCCGAAGCCCTCGAACACCTCCTGGAGGTGCTGGTGGGCGTCGTCCTGCGAACGGTCGGGCGCAAACCTGAAGTTGACCGTCACGATGCCCTCGTCGGGGATGACGTTGCCGGCGACGCCGCCGCTGATGGCGACGGCGTTGAGACCCTCGCGGTAGACCAGCCCATCGATCTCGACCTCGCGCGGCACGTAGGCCTCGAGGCGGGCAAGCACCGGCGCGAGGGCGTGGATCGCGTTGCTGCCCATCCAGGAGCGTGCCGCGTGGGCGCGCTCGCCGACGGTGCGGATGTCGACCCGCATCGTGCCCTGGCACCCTGCCTCGACACCGGCGTCGGACGGCTCCATGAGGATCGCGAAGTCGCCCGCGAGAAGCTCGGGTCGTTCCCGGGCGAGTCGTCCCAGCCCGTTGAACTCGGCGGCGATCTCCTCCGCGTCGTAGAAGACGTACGTGACGTCGCGGACCGGATCGGGGACCGACGCGGCCAGCAGCAGCGCGACGGCGACACCGCCCTTCATGTCGCAGGTGCCCAGACCCCAGAGCGTGTCTCCCTCGAGCCGGGACGGCATGTTCGCGTTGACCGGCACGGTGTCAAGGTGTCCGGCGATCACGACACGTTCGGGGCGTCCGAGTGACGTGCGGGCGACGATCGTGTGTCCGTCACGGATGATCTCGAGGTGCTCCAGCGGCGAGAGCGCGGCCTCGACGGCGTCGGCGATCTCCTGCTCGTCGAGGCTCTCGGACGAGATGTCCACGAGGGCCGCGGTGAGGGAGACGACGTCGGAGGTCAGGTCGAGGGTGGCCACGGGATCACTCTGCCACGCGGCTTCCGCCGGGGCCGTCACTCGGCAGCGAAGACGCAGAACTCGTTGCCCTCGGGATCGGCCATGACGGTCCAGCGGTCCTCGGACGTGGGGGCGGCCAGCACCGAGGCTCCCGCGACGACGAGGTCGTCGACGGTCGCCCCGTCCAGCAGGGTGACGTCCCAGTGCAGGCGGTTCTTGACGGTCTTGGGTTCTGGCACCGGGGCGAAGTCGATCGCCAGGAACGGTGCGCCGGGCACGTCCTCGATGTACGAGTAGTCGTCGTCGAGGTCGTGCTGCAGCGTGCCGCCCCAGACGTCCGTCCACCATGCCGCGATGGCGGCATGGTCGACCGAGTCGACCTCGACGTCCTTGAGCCCCGGGGACCGGTCGGCGTCGACGAACACACAGAACTGGTTGCCCTCCGGATCGGCGAACGTCGTCCACGGCAGCCGATCGCCCCAGACCTGCGTGAGCCCCGCGAACGCGTCGAGTGACGTGGCCCAGAGGTCCAGGTGCACCCGGTTCTTGACCTCCCTCGCCTCCGGGACGACGTTGATCCAGATGGTCTGGTGCGGCTGCTCGCCCCGCAGCACCGCGGACCCGTCGTCCGCGAAGAGCTCGCTGTCGAGGTGCAGCGCCGAGGCCCAGAAGCCCTGGATGGCGGGCACGTCATTGGCATCGATGCACAGGTCCTTGAACCTCACGAGCGGCATGTCGCCACGCTCACCGCGGCCGGTGACAGCCGCCACCCTCGCCTGCTCGTCCTCCGCCTCAGTCCTGCACGGCCTTGATGATCGCTACGGCGGTCGTGACCCGGCCGGGGTCGCCGGCCTCGATCGCCCACATCGCGTTGATGGCCTCCCGGACGACGACCCAGTCGCGCGCACGGTCCTCGTCGAGGCCCGCGACGTCGACGACCGTGTGGAACCGTCGCCGCACCGCGGTGCGCACGTCGCCGGTCGCCACTGCCTCGTCCCACCGGTTCCAGAGCAGGGGCGCGACCTCGGCGTGCGGGTCACCGGAGACGGGCTGGGGGCCGATCGCGAGCCACGGTTCCCGATCGGTGGCGAGGACGTTCCCGAAGTGCAGGTCGGTGTGGATCAGCACCCCCGTGCTGCCGGGGTCGGCGGCCAGGGCGCGGGCGAGGTGCACGGCCTGCCGGGCGATGCGGTGCGGCACGGGTGACTGCCTCGGCAGACGGTCCAACGCGTCCGCCCACTCCTCGACGTGGCGGGTCAGCGGCACGAGCTGCGGCGGCGCCGCGACGTGCAGGTCGGCGTAGAGGCCCGCGACGACCTCGCAGGCCTCCAGCACCGGCACGTCGGCTAGGTCCCGCGGACGCAGACGCTCTAGCACCATCGCGTTCCGGCGGGGGTCGGCCCGCAGCAGCCGGACGGCGCCCCGGCCGTGCCACGTCTGCAGACCGAGGATCTCGTGGCGGCCTCCCTCGAGCGGCCAGGCCACCTTGAGCACGGCCGGCACCCCTGCGGCCGTGACGGGCACGACCAGGGCGGTCTGCCCGTGCATCGGACCGCCGTCGACCACCAGGTCCCACTCGTCGAGCAGGTCGCGCAGCAGCCGTGGGACACCCGCGATCCACGTCGCCCACCGCTCGTCCAGCGCGGCGCGGGCCACGAAGCCTGCGGGGAGGTCGAACGGCGGGCCCGGCACGCGCACCACACTGCCAGTCCGGCTCGAGCCGTTCAGCCTGTGGCGTCTTTCACACCGTCGGACAGACTGGCAGCATGACCAGTTCCTTCGCGGGCCACATCGCAGGGATGGGCACCACGTCGGGCACCCGGATCGTCGTGGGGATGTGGGACGACAGCCCCTACGGCACGTTCGCCGACGCGATGATCGAGCAGCCGTCCGGTCACCGCATCCTCGTCGCCCCGCGGCAGGACGTCGCCGACTTCATCGCCTCGACGTACGCGTTCGACGAGATCCGCATCGAGCCGGTCTCGCTCGAGCGGGGCGCCGAGTGGTCGCTGCACACCCGGTCCCTCCAGGTACGGTTCACACCGGGCTCGCGGCTCTGGGTCTCCCCGCTGCTTGCGATCATCCCCGGCGCGGTCCGCCGGACGTCGTGGTGGGCGCGGATCTGCAACCCCGTCGCGCGGCGGCTGATGCCCGGCGTCCAGACCCACGGGTCTGCCGGCGCAGGACGGACCGAGTGGTACGCCGCGACCGACGTCCGCCGACTGACGTGCGCCCGAGCCACCTGGGAGGGCGACGAGCTGGGCGAGCTGTCGCCGGTCACTCCCCCGGTCCGGTTCGGGTTCGCCTCGTCGCCGGCCCAGCCCACCCTCACGGCCCTGACGTCATACGTCCGCGAGGCGTAGCGTGCTCGGCATGCGTACCGAGATCACGACCGAGCAAGCCCTGCGTGAGCTGCTGGGCGTGCCCCTGCAGCGGGCGCTCGACAAGGACCGCCAGTCGTTCAGCACCGAGCACCGCGAATGGCTCACCGCCTCGCCGTTCTGCCTCGTGGCGACGGCCGACGCCGCCGGCAGGTGCGACGTGTCCCCGAAGGGCGACCCGGCCGGCTTCGCCGTGGTCGTCGACGACACGACCATCGCGATCCCCGAACGTCCGGGCAACCGCCGGGCCGACGGCTTCGCCAACATCCTGCAGAACCCGCACGTGGGGCTCATCTTCTGCGTGCCGGGCCGCGGCGACACCCTGCGCGTCAACGGCCGCGCCATCCTGCTGTCCGACGCCCCGTACGCCGACCGGATGGTCGTCAAGGGGCACCGACCGGCTGTCATCCTGGAGGTGTCCGTCGAGCAGATCTTCTTCCACTGCTCGAAGGCCTTCCTGCGTTCGGACCTCTGGGACCCGGCGACGTGGAACCCCGACGGAGTCATCAGCCGCGCCCAGATCGCCAAGAACCTGGAGCGTACGGAGGAGTCCATCGAGGAGATCGAGGCGTACTACGGCGCCCAGTACACCGAGGGCCTCTACCGCGCCTGATGGGGACGGGAGACTGACGTCACACCCGGTGCCGACAAGATCACACCCTTTCGATGCGGCATCGGCACGCCGGGCGCGCGAGGCTTGTGCATGGCTTCACAAGAGCCGCCTGCATCGGATCCTACGAACTGAATCATGGTGATCGTCGCGTGACTGAACGCTCCCCCCTCGCCCTCCGTCACCGCCCCACCCCGGCGGTGGCCCAGACCGACGTGCTGCTCGTCGGCGCGGGCATCATGAGCGCCACCCTCGGTGCGCTCATCAAGAACCTCGAGCCCGACTGGAGCATCAGCCTCTTCGAGCGCCTCGGCGCCCCCGCGCAGGAGAGCTCCGACCCGTGGAACAACGCGGGTACCGGTCACTCCGCGCTCTGCGAGCTCAACTACACGCCGCAGCGACCCGACGGATCGGTCGACGTCAGCAAGGCCATCACGGTCAACCAGCAGTTCCAGCTCTCGCGCCAGTTCTGGGCGCACGGCGTCGACCAGGGATTCCTCGGCGAGCCCGCGACCTTCATCAACGCCGTCCCGCACGTCAGCTTCGTCCGAGGCGACGAGGACGCGGCCTACCTCAAGGCCCGTCACGCGGCGCTGGTCGACAACCCGCTCTTCGACGGCATCGAGTACGTCGACGACCGCACCGAGATCGCGAAGCGCCTGCCCCTGATGTCGGCCGGTCGTGCCGACGACGAGACCCTCGCGCTCAACTGGAGCGAGGGCGGCACCGACGTCGACTTCGGCTCGTTGACCCGCCAGCTCCTCGGCCACCTCGAGGGCAACGGCGCCGAGCTGCACTACGGCCACGAGGTCCGCAGCCTCAAGCAGAACGCCGACTCCACCTGGACCGTCGTCGTCAAGGACACGCGTACCGGCGAGAAGAGCCGCGTCACCGCCCGCTTCGTGTTCGTCGGTGCCGGCGGCGGCGCGCTCCACCTGCTGCAGAAGTCGGGCATCCCCGAGATCAGCGGCTTCGGCGGCTTCCCGGTCAGCGGCCAGTTCCTGCGCACGACCAACGCCGACCTCGCCCAGCAGCACCACGCCAAGGTCTACGGCAAGCCGCCGGTCGGCGCACCGCCCATGTCGGTGCCCCACCTCGACACGCGCTTGGTCGACGGTCAGGCCAGCCTGATGTTTGGCCCCTACGCCGGCTTCTCGCCGCGATTCCTCAAGGAGGGGCGTCTGACCGACCTCCCCGGCTCCATCCGGCCCGGCAACCTGTTCTCGATGCTCGGTGTCGGCCTCAACTCGATGCCGCTCACGGTCTACCTGGTCAAGGAGCTGCTGAAGTCGCGCGACCAGCGGGTCGAGGGCCTGCTGGAGTTCGCCCCGAGCATCGACGGCGACGACTTCGAGCTGATCACGGCCGGGCAGAGGGTCCAGACGATCCGCCGCAACGGCATGTCCGGGACCCTCGAGTTCGGCACCTGCACCGTCAGCCACCGCGATGGAACGATCGCCGGGCTGCTCGGCGCCTCGCCCGGCGCGTCGACGGCCGTCGCCGCGATGGTCGACGTGCTCGAGACCTGCTTCGCCGATCGCGTCGACGCCTGGCGCCCGCGCCTGGTCGACATGATGCCGTCCTACGGCACCGACCTGATGCAGGACACCTCGCTGCTGTCAGACCTGCGCCGCTGGTCGGACAAGACCCTCAAGCTCGTCGACGAGACCCAGCTGTCCTGACCCACCGCGCGCAGTTTCCCAGGAGAACCCTGGTCACCGTCGCATAGCACCCGTTGCGTCCTGTGCGAGGTGTCGGAGACCGGGGATGTCCCCGGAACCTTCCGGGGTTCTCCTGGGAAACCTCCGTCAGCGAAAGCCGGCGCCGCCGCTCGGCGGGTTGCGAATCTTCGCGCCCTTCGCGCGGGCCACGTCGGCGAGCTCGGCCTGGAAGGCCAGCATCTTCTCGGTCAGTTCGGCGTCTCCCGTGGCGAGGATGCGCGCCGCCAGCAGACCGGCGTTGCGGGCGTTGCCGATCGAGACCGTTGCCACCGGCACGCCGGCCGGCATCTGCACGATCGACAGGAGCGAGTCCATGCCGTCGAGGTACTTCAGCGCCACCGGCACGCCGATGACCGGCAGCGGGGTGACCGCGGCGAGCATGCCCGGCAGGTGCGCTGCTCCGCCGGCGCCGGCGATGATGACCTCGATGCCCCGCCCGTGCGCCTCGCGCCCGTAGGCCAGCATCTCGTCGGGCATCCGGTGGGCCGAGACGACGTCGGCCTCGTAGGCGATGTCGAACTCCCGGAGCGCGGTCGCCGCGGCCTCCATCGTCGGCCAGTCGGAGTCCGACCCCATCACGATGCCGACACGCGGCTGATCACTCATGCCACGATCCTAGCGATCCCGACCCCGGCCCCGACCCAGGCCGTCATCACCATCGCTGCAACCCACGTACAGCCGTGATGACGTCCCGGCCGGAACGCTCCGGACGTCATCACGGCTGTACGTGGGCTACCGCATCCGTGATGACGTCGCCGCGGGAAGGCCTCAGCCTGTGGTGAAGAGGGATGCTGCGTGGCGGGCCCGGGCGAGCACGTCGTCGAGATCGGCGCCGAACGCCGTGACGTGACCGACCTTGCGGCCGGCCTTCACCGACTTGCCGTAGAGGTGCACCTTGACGCCCGGCTCGGCGGCCATGACGACCGCCCGCTGCGCCTCGAGGTCGTCTACCGTCCCACCGAGCACGTTGACCATGACGGTCCACGGCGCACGGGCGTGGGTGCACCCCAGCGGCAGGTCCAGCACGGCGCGCAGGTGGTTCTCGAACTGACTCGTCTCGGCACCCTCGATCGACCAGTGGCCGGTGTTGTGCGGACGCATCGCGAGCTCGTTGACGAGCAGGCGACCGTCGCTGGTCTCGAACAGCTCGACCGCGAGGATGCCCGTGACGTCGAGCTCGGTGGCGATCTGCTCGGCCAGGCTCTTCGCCGCCGCTGCCAGGGCCTCATCGAGCTCGGGCGCGGGCGCGACGACCTCCGAGCACACCCCGTCGACCTGCCGCGACTCGACGACCGGGTACGACCTGACCTCGCCGGACGGCGAACGGGCCACCAGCGCCGACAGCTCGCGCCGGAAGTCGACGAGCTCCTCGGCGAGCAGCGGACGTCCGGCGGCGAACGCCTCGTCGGCGTCGGCCGCCGAGCGGACGACCCAGACGCCCTTGCCGTCGTAGCCTCCGCGCGTCGTCTTGAGCACCGCCGGGAAACCGAAGGCCTCGAGGTCTGCCACCGACGTGATCGGCGCGTTGCGCGGGCAGGGAGCGGCGAGCTCGGCCAGACGCGCCCGCATCGCCGCCTTGTCCTGGGCGTACAGCAGCGCGTGCGGGCCGGGACGGCAGGCGTGACCAGCGGCCTCGAGGGCCCGCAGGTGCTCGGGCGGCACGTGCTCGTGGTCGAAGGTGACGACCGGCGCATCACCCACGACGGCGCGCAGCGACTCGAGGTCGGTGTGGTCACCGACGACGTGGTCGGGAACGACCTGGGCGGCGGACACGTCCGGCCCCTCGGCCAGGAGCCGGATGCGGATGCCGAGCTCGATGGCCGGTGGCTGCATCATGCGGGCGAGCTGTCCACCGCCGATGACGGCGAGGTCTGGTGTGGGCACCGGCCCAGCCTATCGGGACCGGAAGCCGCGTCGTTCGCTCACCGTGATGGGCGACAGGTTGCCGAATCCGCGCAACGGACGTGGCGGCAGCGCGCGGGTGTCGAACTCGTCGCCCAACGCCTCGGCCGTCGTCGTGTCCACCAGCACCCGGTTGCTACGGGCGACGTGGGAGAGTCGGGCCGCCAGGTTGACCGGGGGGCCGAAGACGTCACCGAGGCGGCTGATGACCGAACCGGTCGCCAGGCCGACGCACACGTTGGGAAGCTCAGTGCGCAGCGCGATCTGGTGGACCAGGTCGAGGGCTGTCCGCGTGCCTTCAGCCGGATCGTCGGACACGAACAGGACCGCGTCACCGAGCGTCTTAATGACCCGCCCGCCGTGAGCCGTGATGATGTCCGCGCAACGGGTCTCGAAGTTCTCCACGAGCGCACCCAGGCTCGTGTCGTCGAGCGCGTTGGACAGCGAGGTGAAGCGGGACAGGTCGGCAAAGCCCACCGTCATCATGGTCGACAGCAGCTCGGCGTCGACCGCTCCCAACGCCTCGACCCTGGCAGCCGCCGCTGCCAGGTGCCGTCGCCAGGCGTAGACCAGGAGCTGCTCGAACCCGGGGCCCGCGGCCTGGATCAGCTCCGCCGCGGCCGCGAGCCGGGTGTCGGACTTGCCCCCCTCGACGTCGTGCTCGATCTGCTCGACGAGCGCGGACACCTGCCAGTCGGCCAGCTTGGCCATCGTCGCGCCCAGCGCCCGCGTGATGCGCAGGATCGTCGCCTCGTCGAGCACACCCGTCTCGAGCGCGGCTGCGACCGCACGCAGCGCCCGGACGTCCGGCTCACCGTACGCGACGCTCTCGGCAGTGTCGGGAAACCCCAACGCCCGCCACAGACGCTTTCCCTCGCTGAGGCCGATGCCGCCCTTGTCGCTGACCTCCAGGCTGGTGAGGCTGAGCTCGTGGCCGAGGATCAGCTGCGCGAGCGTGTCCCTCAGCTCGACACCGTGGGGCTCAGACCGACTCATCGTTCCTCTGCTGGTCGTGCTTCTCGAACACGAGGTTGGTCACGGTGCGGTGGAACGCCTCGACCTTCGGGATGTCGTCGAGCTCCAGCCCGGCCTGCTCGCTCGCGTCGTGGATGATCAGCGTGCCGCAGCCGAGGATGCGGTCGTTGAGGTTCTTCTCGAACGCGACGTCGTTGATGCGGCTCAGGGGGATGACGCGACCCGTGCGCGTCAGGATGCCCTTCTGCTCCACGATGCGCTTGTTGGTCAGCGTGTACGTCCAGAGGTACCAGCTGATGAACGGCACGACGGATCCCCAGAGCACGAGGATGACCGCGAGCCCGATGATGACGTAGCCGACCTTGTTGTCGCCCTTGTCCCCGATCTCGCCGACCAGGAAACCGGCAGCGACGCTCACCACGAGCAGGACGACGAACGGCAGGAACAGTCGCTTGACGTGCGTGCGGGTCGTGGCGACGGTCTGCTCGCCGTCGATCATCAGCTTGCGGGGAAGGCTCACTTGCTCAACTCCATCGAAAAGGCACGGTATGTCGCTGAAGAAGCGGACGCTGCTTCATGATTCGCTCGCTGGCGCTCGCTCACTTCTTCAACTCCATCAAAAAGGCACAGTATGTCGCTGAAGAAGCGGACGCTGCTTCATGATTCGCTCGCTGGCGCTCACTCATGGGGCTCAGTCTGTCACTTCGCGAGGCGCAGATGGGTGATATCTCCGGCGCTGATGGCCCGACCGTCGACGAGCAGCCGGCCGAGGTCGTCGATGCCGGTCGCCTGGCCCTCGATGACCTCGTCCTGCGGCAGCAGGACGCGCACCCGCTGGCCGATCGTCACGCAGCGCCGGATGTACGAGTCACGGATGCCGGCGGCCGGATCGCCCTCGGCGGCGGTCCAGGCCCGGTAGAGCGCCTCCAGGTTGCGCAGGAACGACCGGATCACGATCGTCCGGTCGGTCTCGGTGGCTCCCTCGAGGGCCAGCGAGGTCGCGGCGGGTGTGGGCAGCTCGTCGGCCCGCAACGTCGTGTTGAGCCCGACGCCGACCACGGCGGCGGGCCCCCTCGGTGTCTCGACCCGCTCCAGCAGGATGCCGGCGATCTTGCGGCCGTCGACGAGGACGTCGTTGGGCCACTTGAGCGTCGACTCGACACCGCACTCGTGGACCGTCGCGTCGACCGCGAGCCCGACGAGCAGCGGCAGCCACACCCACCTCGCGGCGGGCACGCCGTCGGGCCGCAGCAGCACGGAGACGATGGCACCGGAGCCCGGCGGGGACGTCCACACGCGGTCGAGCCGTCCACGACCCGCGGTCTGCCGGTCGGTCGTGTGCACCACGCCCTCCGGCGCGCCGGCCCGTGCCGCGGCAGCGACGTCGGCGTTGGTGCTGCCGGTCTCCACGGTCACCACGACCTCGGTCCAGAACCGGCCGTGACCGGTGAGGGCGGACCGGAGGCGGGCCCCGTCGAGCGGTGGGCGGTCCAGGTCGCGGTACGGCATGAGAACAGCCTCACATACCGGTCTCGAGCTGCGGTCGTTACGCTGACCTCCGTGACTGAACACGAGATCGAGGCCAAGCCAGAGCTGCACACGACCGCCGGCAAGCTCGCCGACTTCATCGCGCGCCGCGACACGGCCCTGGTCGAGATGGCCGAGCGAGCCCACGAGAAGCAGTCGGCCCGCGGCCGCCAGAGTGCCCGCGAGCGCATCGACCAGCTCCTGGACGAGGGCTCGTTCGTCGAGCTCGACGCCTTGGCCAAGCACCGCTCGACCGACTTCGGCCTGGACAAGAACCGTCCGCTCGGCGACGGCGTCATCACGGGCTACGGCACGATCGACGGGCGCCAGGTCTGCGTGTTCAGCCAGGACTTCAGCGTCTTCGGCGGCAGCCTCGGCCAGGTGTACGGCGAGAAGATCGTCAAGGTCATGGACCTCGCGATCAAGTCCGGCTGCCCCATCATCGGCATCAACGAGGGCTCCGGCGCCCGTATCCAGGAGGGTGTCGTCTCGCTGGGCCTCTACGGCGAGATCTTCAAGCGCAACGTGCACGCCTCGGGCGTCATCCCGCAGATCTCCCTGATCATGGGCGCCAACGCCGGCGGCCACGTCTACTCGCCCGCCGTCACCGACTTCGTGATCATGGTCGACAAGACGTCCAACATGTTCATCACCGGGCCCGACATCATCAAGACCGTCACCGGCGAAGAGGTCTCGATGGAGGACCTCGGCGGAGCCCGCGCGCACAACACCAAGAGCGGCAACGCCCACTACATGGGTGCCGACGAGCAGGACGCGATCGAGTACGCGAAGGCGCTCATCTCGTACCTCCCGCAGAACAACATGGAGGAGCCGGAGCCGTACGACGAGGTGGCCGACCTGGAGCGCACGGAGACCGACCTCGCGCTCGACACGCTGATCCCCGACTCGGCCAACCAGCCCTACGACATCAAGACCGTGATCGAGTCGATCCTGGACGACGGCGACTTCCTCGAGGTCATGCCGCTGTTCGCTCCGAACATCCTCATCGGTTACGGCCGGATCGAAGGCCGCAGCGTCGGCATCGTCGCCAACCAGCCGATGCAGTTCGCCGGCTGCCTCGACATCGATGCGTCCGAGAAGGCAGCTCGATTCGTCCGGACCTGCGACGCGTTCAACATCCCCGTCGTCACCTTCGTCGATGTCCCCGGCTTCCTGCCCGGGGTGGCGCAGGAACATGGCGGGATCATCAAGAACGGCGCCAAGTTACTGTTCGCTTATGCCGAAGCGACGGTGCCCAAGATCACCGTCATCACGCGCAAGGCCTATGGCGGCGCCTATGACGTGATGGCGAGTAAGCACATCAAGGCGGATGTG
>JBKJIW010000008.1:0-13294 GCA_046598255.1 Aeromicrobium sp.
TGATGGCGTGCGTCCCGCCGTCAGCTTCCGGCGCGGGACCCCCGGGGCGTTCGAGGGCCCGGGCCCGAAGACGGCGTTCACCGCGGCCGGCGGCCTGACGAAGGTCCGGCGGGTCGCCAAGCGGGTGCAGGGCTCTCGGGTGCGGTTCTGGCCGGACCGGCAGATCTTCCAGGCCGACGCGAAGCTCTCGCTGGACGACCTGAAGGCGCGGGCGCGCCAGACCGCCTTCCTCGTCCCCGGCCTGTCGCTGCGCATCCGAGACGAGCGCGACGCGGCGAACGTCGAGGAGGAGACGTTCCTGTTCACCGGCGGGATCGGGGAGTTCTGCGAGTACCTCGCCCCCGACCAGGCGATGATCGACATCCTCCGATTGCAGGGTTCCGCCACGTTCACGGAGACCGTCCCGGTCCTGGACGAGATCGGCCACATGACCTCGACGGAGGTCAAGCGCGACCTCGGCGTGGACGTGGCCCTACGCTGGGGCACCGGCTACGACACGGTGCTGCGGTCGTTCGTCAACATCATCGCGACGCCCAAGGGCGGCACGCACGTCAACGGCTTCGAGCGGGCTGTCACCAAGACGTTCAACGACGTCCTGAAGACGACCCGTCTGCTGAAGTCGGGCGACCCCGACGTCATCAAGGACGACGTCCTCGAGGGCGTGACGGCCGTCGTGACGGTCCGTCTGGCCGAGCCGCAGTTCGAGGGGCAGACCAAGGAGGTCCTCGGCACGCCAGCGGTGACCAAGATCGTCAACCAGGTCGTCGCGCGCGAGCTCAAGACGTTCCTGACCTCGACCAAGGCCGTCGACAAGGCGGCCTCACGCCTGGTGATGCAGAAGGTCGTCGACGCGTCCCGCACCCGTCTGGCGGCCCGCCAGCAGCGCGACACGCAGCGACGCAAGAACGCCCTGGAGTCGAGCGCGCTGCCGGCCAAGCTGGCCGACTGCCGCAGCAACGACGTCGAGCGCTCCGAGCTGTTCATCGTGGAGGGCGACTCCGCCCTCGGCACGGCCAAGTCGGCCCGCGACTCGGAGTTCCAGGCGCTGCTGCCGATCCGCGGCAAGATCCTGAACGTCCAGAAGGCCAGCATCGGCGACATGCTCAAGAACGCCGAGTGCTCGTCGATCATCCAGGTCGTCGGCGCCGGATCGGGCCGCACGTTCGACGTCGACGCCGCCCGCTACGGTCGCATCATCTTTATGGCCGACGCCGACTCCGACGGGGCGCACATCCGTTGCCTGCTGGCAACCCTGTTCTTCCGCTACATGCGCGATCTGGTCGACGCCGGACGCGTCTACACCGCGGTGCCGCCGCTGCACCGTATCGAGCTGACCAACCCCAAGAAGGGGCAGGACAAGTACATCTACACGTACTCCGACCCCGAGCTGCAGCGCACCATGGCCGAGCTGAAGCGCAAGGGCGTCCGCTGGAAGGAGCCGGTCCAGCGCTACAAGGGCCTCGGTGAGATGGACGCATCCCAGCTGGCGGAGACCACGATGGACCCGCGCCACCGCACGCTGCGCCGCCTCACGGTCGACGACGGCGAGGCGGCCGCCGACGTGTTCGAGCTGTTGATGGGCAACGAGGTCCCTCCCCGCAAGGAGTTCATCGTGCAGGGCGCCTACGAGATCGACGCCGACAAGATCGACGCGTAGCGCAGAAGTGACCAGGGCGGTGACCTAGCGACCTGTCACGGGGCGGGACAGGTCGCTAGGTCACCGCTCCGCGGTCACACGACGCGGTCGAGCAGTCCCGTGTCGACGTCGTAGAGGAAGCCGCCGACGAGGACGTCGTTGCTGATGAGCGGGTGCGAGTGGATCTTGACGACGTCCGACTCGATCGTCCGGCGCTGGTCGTCGATGGCACCGAGCGTCATCCAGGACGCGTCGACGCCGGAGCTCTCGGTCAGCCGGCCCTTGAGCTGGTCCTCTGACGACGAGGCCATGGCGCACCGCGTGTGCTCGACGACGAGGATGCGGTTGACCTGCAGGAGGTTGACGCCCAGGACGAGCGCGACGAGGGCCTGGTCGGTGACGCGGCCGCCCGGGTTGCGCAGGATCTTGGCGTCGCCGGCCTGCAGGCCGATCATTCCGAGGGGATCGATGCGCGAGTCCATGCAGGTCACCATGGCGACGCCGGCACGGGCGATGCCGTCGAACCCGGAGAGGGCGAAGTCGTTGGCGTAGGTCTGGTTGGCGGTGATGAGGTCGTCGAAGTCAGGCATGTCCACAGAATATCGACCACCGGGCCGGTCAGTGCTCCGGTGTGACCGCTTCGTCGCGTGACGGACGCAACAGCACCAGCGACAGGACGGCGGCGACCAGGGACGACACGGCCGCACCGATGAAGACGGCGTGCAACTGGGTGATGCCGGCGTCGCGCACCGCGTCCTGGTAGGCGTCGCAGAGCGTCGCGCCCGCCCCGCACAGGTCGGCGACGGGCGGGATGGAGTCGGACGCCGAGTAGAACGCCCGCAGGCCGATCGTCGTGAGGGCGGAGATGCCGAGCAGCATGCCCACCATGCGGGCCACGATCAGCAGCGCGGACGACACACCGTGGACGGCGTCGGCCGTGTGCGACAGCAGGACGGAGTTGACCGGAGCGATGGCCACGCCGAAGCCGAGCCCTCCGAGCACCAGCGAGAGCGTCTCGACCTGGCGGTCGAGCGAGGTGGCGTCCCACGTGGCCATGTGCAGGAACGCGATGGCGCTCATGAGCATCGCCACGAAGGTCAGCACGTGGGCGGGCACGCGACGAAGCAGCCATCCGCCGATCAGGGCGCCGATCGGCAGGGCGATCAGGAACTTGACGAGGACCAGGGCCGCGTCGAGCTGGGAGTCGCGGTAGACCGTGAGACGGGCGAAGAACGGGATGTCGACCAGTGCCGCGATGAGTGCCGCGCCGACGAAGAACGACACCACGATGGCGCCCCACGCAGGACGGTCGCTGAGTGCGCCGCGAGGGATCAGTGGCTGCGCCGCCCGACGTTGACGCACGGCGAAACCGGCGAAGGCGGCGAGCGCGATCGGCACGAGCCACGGGGCATCGGGGGACACGGCACCGTTCTCGGGCTCCGCCGAGGCGAACGTCACGATGACGGCACCGAGGCCGACGGTCAGGAGCAGGGCGCCCCACAGGTCGGTCTCCCGGGCCAGTGCTGGCCACGCCCGCCAGTCGACGAGCGGGCGCTTCGCCAAGGCGATGCGGGCCAGGAACAGCAGCAGCAGGACGTACGTCGCCAGGGCCAGGGGCGTCAGCCACCGGGAGTCGCCAGTGACCGGCAGGTACGCGCGTCCGATGTCGACGCTCTGCACGAACCGGTCCGGAGCGATCATCACCAGCGAGAGCCCGGCCAGGAACAGGACGCCGAGGGCTGCTCCGAGCCAGTCGAATCGGGGCCGGCCCGTTGAGGTGGGCAGGGCGTCGCGCAGCGGCAGCATGGCGGCCACCAGGACCAGGGCGACAGCGCAGTTGAGCCAGAAGATCGCGCGCCAGTCGCCCACGGCTAGGACGACCGCACCGTAGAGCGGACCGAGGACGCTGCCCAGCTCCTGGACGGCACCGACGATGCCGAGCGGGAGGCCCCGCTTGTGTGGCGGCCAGAGGTCGGCCACGAGCGCCAGGGTCGGGGGAATGAGTCCGCCGCCGCCGATGCCCTGGATCAGGCGACCGGCGACGATCGACTCGAGGTTGTACGCAGCGGCGGTGACGATCGAGCCGACCGCGAAGATGACGAGGGAGCCGAGCAGCACCGGCACCCGGCCTCGTAGGTCGGAGATCCGGCCGATCAGGGGCAGGACGGCCACGTAGCCGAGCAGGAACCCCGACACGATGGGAGCGGCCCGTTGCAGCTCCTCGGTGGGGATGCCGACCGACGTCATCATGTCGGGCAGTGCCAGCACCACGACGTACGTGTCGGCGGCCGCGAAGGAGATCGCGATGGCCGCCAGCGTCAGCAGTGCCCGCGACGCGGGGGTGATCACCGATTCCCGCTCGCTCATGCCTGGGTCCTCTACGGCGCAGTGATGGTGACCGGGGCGTCGGACGTCGTCAGGCTGATGGTGTACGTCACCGAGCCGCCGCCGGGGTAGAACTGGCCGCTGAGCGTCGCGTCGCGCAGCACGTCGTCATCGTCGAGCCGGTAGGCGACCGTGAAGACGTCGCCGGCCACGGCCGAAGGGATGATCTTCTGCACGAGGCTGCTGGGCAGGGTGCCCTTGATGGTGGTCAGCACGTCCTTGCCGTCACGTGACTTGCCGTCCTCCTGGAGGCCGTCGGTCTGCTCGAGGATCTCGGTGATGCCGCCGTCGGTGGCCAGCAGCGAGGCCGGATCCGGAGCCTTCAGCGTGGCCGGGTCGATCGCCGTGAACGACGGCAGGAAGCCGGTCTTCGCGTAGACCTTGCCGCCGGTGGCGATGACGTCGGCGCCGATGCTGGCCCCACCGGTCACGACGGTGACCTTGCCCTCGAACGCCGGGGAGTGGTTGCCCTTGCCCTCGGCCGACAGCAGCCCGGTGGTGCCGTCGGGCAGGCTCTTGGTCGCCAGCTTGATCGAGATCGTCTCGGCCCCGTCGAGCGTCGTCCTGGCGGCGGCCAGACGCGCCTGGAGGGCGCTGGTGTCACCACCGTCGGAGGTGTCGGAGGAGTCCGAGGAACCGCTGCATCCCGCGAGCAGGAGGCCGGTCGCCAGCAGGGCGGAGATCAGGTGACGGGTGCGCACGCGTTCAGTCTTGCACGTCAGGGGCAACGCCCGGGGTCACGCCCAGCTGGGTCGCGGGAGGCCCGGCCACTGCCGAGATCGGCTGGGCCGCAGGCACTCCCGACCCGTCCCGCCGGTCGGTCGGGGCGGGCAGGTCGACCGCCGAACCACTCGTCGCGCACGCCATCGGCACTCCGTCGCCCACCCAGGCCAGCAGCAGTCCGTCCTCACCCTTGAGCAGGCGCTGGCAGCGGACGCCGCCGGTGGCGCGTCCCTTCGGGGGATAGATCGAGAGAGGGCTGACCTTGACGGCACCGTTCTGCGTGCCGGGCAGCGCGTCGTGGGATCCCGCGACGGTGACGACGTGCGCGGAATCGACATCGGCCACGGCCCCGAACGACACGGCATGCTGACCGGCCGCCAGCTTGATGCCGGCGACCCCGCCGCCGGTGCGCCCCTGGGGACGCACGAGCGACGCGGAGAAGTAGAGCAGCTGCGCGTCGGAGGTGACGAAGACCAGCTGCTCGTCACCGGACCGCAGCATCGTGGCGCCGACCACGGTGTCGCCGTCGGCCAGCGCGATGAGCTCCCACTCGTCGCGGCTGAGGTGATCGGGCTTGACCCGCTTGACGGTGCCCTGGCGGGTGCCGAGGGCGATGCCCGGGCCATCGGCGTCGAACGCCATCAGGGCGCGGGCGGGGGAGTCGAGGTCGGCGATCTCCGAGAGCGGCACGCCGCCCTGCAGGTTGGGCGACTGGGCCGTCGGCGGCAGCGCCGGGAGGTCGAGGACGCTGATGCGCCGGGCACGCCCCGAGGCCGTGACCACGCCGATCTCGCCGCGTGCCGTGGTGCGGACGACCGAGACGATCGTGTCGTGCTTGACCCGTCGGTCGACGTCGCCGATCGGGGTGTCGTCGGACGTGCGGGCCAGGAGCCCGGTCGCCGAGAGCAGGGCCCAGCACGGGTCGTCCGCGACCTCGAGCGGGGCCGAGGCGGTCGACGTCTGTCCCGACGACTCGAGCAGCACGGTGCGCCGGGGCGTGCCGAAGGTCTGCGCCATCTGGGCGAGCTCGTCGCCGACCACGGAGCGCAGCAGTGACTCGTCGCCGAGGATCGCGTCGAGCTCCTCGATGATGCGCCGCAGCTCGGCGATCTCCTTCTCCACCTCGATGCGGTCGTACTTCGTCAGCCGGCCCAACGTCAGGTCGAGGATGTAGGTCGCCTGGATCTCGGACAGGTCGAACACCGACATGAGTCGCTCGCGGGCCTCCGACCGATCGTCGCTGGCCCGGATCAGCTGGATGACCTCGTCGATGTCGACCAGGGCCAGCATCAGGCCGTCGAGCAGGTGCAGCCGGTCAGCGGCCTTGCCGCGGCGGAAGGACGTCCGCCGTCGAACCACGTCGATGCGGTGCTCGAGGTAGACCTCGAGCATCTGCTTCAGACCCAGCGTGCGGGGCTGCCCGTCGACGAGTGCGACGGCGTTGATGCCGAACGAGCTCTCCATGGGAGTGCTCTTGAAGAGCTGCTCGAGGATCGTCTCGGGGATGAACCCGTTCTTGACCTCGATGACGAGCTGTAGGCCCTTGTGCCGGTCGGTGAGGTTCTTGATGTCGGAGATGCCCTGCAGCTTCTTGGCCTGCACGAGCTTCTTGATCGCCTCGATGACCTTCTCGGGACCGACGTTGTAGGGCAGCTCGGTGACGACGATGCCCTTCTTGCGCGGCGTCACGTTCTCGATGCGGGTCGAGGCGCGCATGCGGAACGAGCCGTTGCCGGTCGCGTACGCGTCGCGGATGCCCTCGAGGCCGACGATCTTGCCGCCGGTCGGGAGGTCGGGCCCGGGGATGAACCGCATCAGGTCGTCGAGATCGGCCTTCGGCGACGTGAGCAGGTGGCGCAGCGCCTGCACGACCTCGATGAGGTTGTGGGGCGCGATGTTGGTGGCCATGCCCACCGCGATGCCGCTGGCGCCGTTGACCAGCAGGTTCGGCAGCGCTGCCGGCAGGACGGCCGGCTCCATCTCGCGGCCGTCGTA
Source organism: Aeromicrobium sp. (assembly GCA_046598255.1). GTDB lineage: Bacteria > Actinomycetota > Actinomycetes > Propionibacteriales > Nocardioidaceae > Aeromicrobium. The sequence continues at coordinate 6,740 of JBKJIW010000008.1, forward strand.
GTTGGGCCGGAAGTCGACCGTGTCCTCGTTGATGGACGCCGTCATCGCCTCGGCGGCGGCGTGCATGCGGATCTCGGTGTAGCGCATCGCGGCCGGTGGATCGTCCTGCGAGCCGAAGTTGCCGTGTCCGTCGGCCAGCGGAAGTCGCAGCGACCACGGCTGCACGAGTCGCACCAGCGCGTCGTAGATCGAGCTGTCACCGTGCGGGTGGAAGCGTCCCATCGACTCGCCGACCGGCCGGGCGCTCTTGACGTGGCCACGGTCGGAGCGGAGCCCCATGTCGTCCATCGTGTAGAGCAGCCGTCGCTGGACCGGCTTGAGGCCGTCGCGCGCATCGGGGAGGGCCCGGGAGTAGATGACCGAGTACGCGTACTCCAGGAAGCTCGTGCGCATCTCGTCGCCGACATCGGTGTCGAGGATGTGCTCCTCGAACTCCTCGTCGGGAGCCTGCTTGCTGCTGCGGGCCATGCCTGCCTCTCGAGATGGCGGTGGGGGTGAGTCGGGTGGTAGGGACCATTTTCCCTCCCCGGACATCGACGGGGACCACCGCCACGCCGGGATCGGACCCGATAGGTTGGGAGCGTGACCGGCCAAGCAGTGAGCTCCTTCGAGCACTGGGAGGCCGATGTCCTGCTCAAGGACGGTCGTGTCGCCCAGCTGCGGCCCATCCGTGAGGCCGACGCGGACCGGTTCATCGAGTTCTACGCGCGCGTCTCGGACGAGTCCAAGTACTTCCGCTTCTTCGCGCCGTACCCGACGCTGTCGGAGCGGGACGTCAAGCGGTTCACGACCGTCGACCACGACCGCCGGGTGGCGTTCGTCGTCACCCTCCACGCCTCGATCATCGGCGTCGGGCGCTACGACGCCGTCAGCGACGACGAGGCGGAGGTCGCCTTCCTGGTCGAGGACGCCCAGCAGGGACGGGGCGTCGGCCAGCTGCTGCTCGAGCACCTCGCGCAGGCCGGCCGCGAGCGCGGCATCCGCCGGTTCGTCGCGGACGTGCTGCCGACCAACGCCCGGATGCAGCAGATCTTCCGCGAGATGGGCTACCAGATCGAGGGCATGATCGAGGACGGCGTCCAGCGCCTCATCTTCGAGATCGAGTCGACCGACACGGCCATCAGCGTCATGCGGGCCCGCGAGCAGCGCGCCGAGGCGGCGTCGATCGAGCGGATCTTCCGCGCCCGGAGCATCGCTGTCATCGGCGCCAGCCGCCGCCAGGACTCGATCGGCCAGGCCATGGTCCGCAACCTCGTCCTCGGCGACTTCGGCGGCAGCGTCTACGCGGTCAACTCCCAGGCGGAGGCCGTCTCCGGCCTGCCGGCCTACAAGACCGTCCAGGACATCCCGGGAGAGGTCGACCTGGCGATCGTCGCAGTGCCGGCCGACTCGGTCAACGACGTGGTCCTCGACTGCGCGGCCAAGGGCGTGCACGGTCTCGTCGTCATCTCGGCGGGCTTCGCCGAGGAGGGGCCGGAAGGTCGTCAGCGTCAGCGCGCCCTGCTGGGCCTGAGCCGGTCGTACGGCCTGCGGCTGATCGGCCCCAACTGCCTCGGCATCATCAACACCGCGCCCGAACTGCAGCTGAATGCCTCGCTGTCGCCGTCGATGCCGCCGCAGGGGCGAGTGGGGTTCTTCTGCCAGTCCGGTGCCCTGGGCACGGCGATCCTGGAGTCGGTCTCACGACGTGGTCTCGGCCTGTCGACGTTCGTGTCGGCCGGCAACCGCGCCGACGTGTCGGGCAACGACCTGCTCCAGTACTGGCAGGAGGATGACGCGACCGAGGTCATCCTGCTGTACCTGGAGTCGATCGGTAACCCGCGCAAGTTCTCCCGCATAGCCCGCCGGGTGTCGGCGACGAAGCCGATCGTCGCGGTCAAGTCTGGACGGTCGACCCAGGGCGTCCCGGTCGGCCACACCGTGGCCCGCACGTCGGCGCCGCAGTCGGCCGTCGACGCCATGTTCCGACAGGCCGGCGTCATCCAGGTCGACACGCTCGACGAGATGTTCGACGTCGCGCAGCTGCTGGCCCACCAGCCGCTGCCCCGCGGCAACCGCGTCGCGATCGTCGGCAACTCCGACGCCGTGGCCCTGATCGTCGCCGACGCGGCAGCCGCCGCCGGTCTCCAGGTCATCGACCCCGTGTCGCTCGGCGCCGACGCCAACGCCGACGACTTCGAGGTCGCGATCGAGGCGGCCATCGCCAGCCCTGACACCGACGCCCTCGTCGCGATCTACATCCCCCCGCTCAACACGTCCGGCGAGGACGTCGCCAACGTGCTCGCCGCGATCGGCGAACAGTCCGACAAGCCGATCGTCTCGACGTTCCTCGGCACCGAGGGCGTGCCCGTCCTGCTGCGCGTGCCCGACCTGCTCGGCGGATCTGCCGGACGCGGATCGGTGCCGTCGTACTCCGCGCCGGAGGCGGCGGTCCGTGCGTTGGCCCGGGTCGTGACGTACTCCGAGTGGGCCGCCCGCGACCACGGCGAGTTCCACCTCGCGCTCGACCACCGCACCGGCGACGCCCGCGCGCTCGTCAGGGACGTCCTGAAGCAGGCGCCCCGCGGTGCCATCCTGTCGACCGAGCAGGTGCACGACCTGCTCGCCTGCTACGGCATCGACATCTGGACGTGGATCAACGTCCACGACCGCGAGGAGGCGATCAAGGCGGGCGAGAAGCTCGGCTGGGACGTCGTCCTCAAGGCCGGCAGCGAGCACCTGCGCAGCCGCCCCGACATCGCGCACATCTGGCGCGGCATCGCCGGACCCGACGAGATGGGCGACGCGTGGGACCAGCTGACGGGCTGGACCGGCATGCGCAAGGACACCAAGTTCTTCGTCCAGCGGGCGGCGCCCGAGGGCATCCACGTCTCGTTCAGCGTCACGGAGGACCCCCTGTTCGGCCCCCTCGTGTCCTTCGGCCTCGCCGGGGCGCCCAGCGAGCTGCTCGGCGACCGCTCCTACGGCATCCCGCCGCTGACCGACCTCGACGCCGAGGCGATGATCCGCAACCTGCGCTCGGCTCCGCTGCTCTACGGCTACCGCGGCTCGGACCCCGTCGACGTCGACGCCCTGCAGGACATCATCGTGCGACTGGCCGCGATGAAGGACGACCTGCCAGAGATCGCCGAGCTCGACCTCGAGCCGGTGTCGGTGCACGCCAACGGGTTCACGGTCCTGAGCGCGCGGGCCAAGGTCATCCCCTCGGCCGATCGTCGCGGGGAGTGGTACGTCCGGCGGCTCAGCCAGCCGGCATCGACGGGGGATACGCTGGCATGATGACCGCCGACCACACGGACGCGCTGTTCGACGAGGTCTCCCGCAGCGGCTACTACCCGGAGATCGTCGCCGAGGGCATCCGCGACGCACTGGCCGGTGAGCACGTCACCGGCTACGTGCTGCACCACGAGCCCACGTTCGACCGCGACGAGATCCGTCGCCACATGACGGTGCTCGCGCTGACGCCGAGCCGACTGATCCTGGTGCACACCGACGAGCACCCCGGCGACGACCTGCTGCCCGACCCCTACACGTCGACGACGTCCGAGGCCGTCACGCTCGACCAGGTGCGGTCGGTCGTCGTGACGCGCATGGTGACGTCGACGTCGAAGCGGCTGGAAGAGGCGCTGCTGACCATCGGATGGGGTGCCGTCTCCCGCATCGAGCTCGAGCCGGCCCGGTGCGGGGACCCGGAGTGCGAGGCCGATCACGGCTACTCGGGCAGCCTCACCGGCGACGACTTCTCCCTGCGGCTGGCGGCGGCCGGGGACGGCGGTGCCGCGGTCGAACGGCTCCTGGCCTTCGCCCGCACGCTGTCGGCGGCGACGAGCGGCCGTACCGCATGACGGCTGCTGTCCCCGGCCTCGGCGGCCGGCGGACGATCGACCAGATCATGCCGTCCGTGGGTGCTGCGCTGGGCGTCGACGGCTTCACGAACAGTCTCGACCTGCCCGAAGCGCCGCGCTACGTCGTGTTCCTCGTCGACGGTCTGGGGCTTGAGCTGCTGCGCGAGCACGGTGACGCGGCCCCGTTCCTGTCGTCGCTGCACAACGTCGACGACGTCGTCTGCGGGGTGCCGTCGACGACCGTCACGAGCCTGACCTCGCTCGGCACCGGCCTGCGCGGCGGCCAGCACGGCATGGTCGGCTACACGTCCCGCGTGCCGGACACGGGCCGCCGACTCAACTCCCTCAAGTGGGACCAGCCCGTCGACCCGACCGTGTGGCAGCCGTTCCCGACCGTCCTGCAGCAGCTGCAGGAGGCTGGCATCTCCGCCTCGTCGGTCAACGACGCCAAGTTCGAGGGCACGGGTCTCACGGTCTGCAGCCAGCGCGGCGTGCCGTTCCACGGCATCAACTCGGTCTACGAACGTCTCGACGTCGTCGTGGACGTCATCGAGTCGTCGCCCCGCTCGGTCACCTACGCCTACGAGTCACGTCTGGACCACACTGGGCACTCCAAGGGGTGCACTTCGACCGAGTGGCGGACGATGCTCACCACGATCGACACCGAGCTCGCCGAGCTGCGCGACGAGCTGCCTCGCGACACGGTGCTGGTCGTCACCGCCGACCACGGCATGATCGACCTGCCCGTGGAGGGACGCTTCGACGTCGACGGCGTGCCCCGCCTGCTCGACGACGTGACCCTGCTGGCCGGCGAGGCGCGCTTCCGCCACCTGTACACCCGGCCCGGTGCCGCCGAGGAGGTCGCCGCCCGCTGGCGGGCCGAGCTGGGCGACCGCGTCGTCGTCAGGACGCAGGACGGCATCGAGGACTGGTTCGGACCGATCTCTCCCGACGTGCGCGGACGCATCGGTGACGTCGTCGTCGCCTCTCTCGGCGACTTCGCGGTGTTCTCGACCCGCGAGTTCGCCGTCGAGCTCAAGATGACCGGCTTCCACGGCTCGATCACCGAGGCGGAGCTGCGCATTCCCGTCCTTGTCGCGCCGTAGACGGTCCTCCGCGGGGCAGCCGCCTGCTACTGCGGGCATCCGCCCGATTCTTCGGCCTCCCGCACCGACATCGGCGCGGTGTCGTACGTCGCCCAGGCTCCCGAGTCGTTCTCGACGCAGAGCTTGAACTCCTCCTGCTCCGCGTCGTAGCGGTAGCCGGCGACGGTGTTGCCGTCGGTGACCTTCAGGCCGGCGGGATCCAGTGAAGCCACGGCACCGGCGAGGTCGCGGGGATAGCCGTTCTGGAAGTAGTACTGCTCCAGGCCGACCGCGATGCGCTCGACATCCGCCAGGGCCGAGGTGAGGCCGGCGCTCGCATCGTCGACCGTGCCGGCGGGGGCCACGCTGCTCGAGTCGCTGCCGTCGCCGTCGGAGTCGGTGCCGGAGTCGCTGCCGCAGGCCGTCAGCCACAGGACAGCGGTCAGGGCGAGGGCGAGCAGGGAGGTGCGGTGATGAGCCATGCATTCATCCTCCCAGCGCTGCCCTCGGTCCGCAGTCCGTGATCTTCGTCGCCGCTTGCGTTTGACCCGGTCGGGCACGTCTTGAGCATGACGACCATCGCGATCATCGGAGCAGGCAAGGGACTCGGGGCGGCAGTCGCCCGTCGATTCGGGGCGGAGGGATTCGCCGTGGGGCTCATCTCCCGCCATCAGGGACGGCTGGACGCTCTCGCGGCCGAGCTGTCCGCCGACGGCATCCAGGCGCAGGGGTTCACCGCCGACGTGCGCGACCCGGCGTCGATCGCCGCGGCGCTCGAGCAGGTGACGGAGACCCTCGGCCCCATCGAGGTGCTGCAGTACAGCCCTCTGCCACAGAAAGACTTCATGCGACCCGTCCTCGAGACGACGCCGGCCGATCTCGTCGGTCCGGTGGAGTTCTCGATCTACGGTCCGGTCGCGGCCGTACACCAGGTCGTGCCCGGCATGCGCTTCCTGGGTGAGAACAAGGGCACGATCCTGTTCGTCAACGGCGGCTCCGCCGTCAAGCCCGGCCGCAACGTCACCGGCACGTCCATCGCCTTCGCCGGCCAGGCGGCGTACGTCGAGCTGCTGCACGAGGTGCTCGCCGAGGAGGGGATCCACGTCGCACAGCTCATCATCGGTGGACAGATCATCGAGGGCGACGACGAGAAGGACCCCGACGTGCTGGCCGAGCACCTCTGGAACCTGCACGCCAGGCGCGACACCTTCCGGCAGCAGATCAGCGCCGACTGAGGCGCCGCGCCGCTTGGTGGCGGTGACCCGAGCGGTGCGTGAGACACGTCTCGATCGTTTGATGAGTGGCTCACGCGACGGGACGAGTGGCTTGGGCCAACGCTCGTGGGCGAATCCCCGGCAAGCCTGCATCTTTTCACTCTGCAGTAGGTGTGGGCGTGCTGGTGGGCCGCCGGACTCGGGTTGTCAGGCGGCTCGGTGGTGGCGGGTTTGTCGTCGTCGGGGGAGGGTGCGGCCGTCTCGTTTGGTGAACTGGAAGCCGGTGACTGCATCGCCGGTGATGTGGAGTCTGCCTTTGTGGAGGAGGTGGTGGCAGCGGGTGCAGAGGCCGATGAGCTGGTCGAGGTCGGTGCGTCCGCCGTGTGACCAGAACACGGTGTGGTGGATCTC
>JBKJIW010000036.1:0-56208 GCA_046598255.1 Aeromicrobium sp.
AAGTCCATGAGGTGGACGCAGCTCAGGCGCATGAGGTTGTGGTGGTGCTCGTTGTTCTTCGCTGCCTCGAGCGCGCGCTTCCTGTCGAGGCCGGCCGCCTCGTAGACCGCGGGGTTGACCATGCTCCTGACGATCACGTAGGCGGCGGTCGCGATGACCCACGCGCTCTGGCGACGACGCAGGGCGCTGACGCCCTCGAGGTGCTGCCGGATCTCGTGGCGCGCGAACTTCATGTGGCGCGCTTCCTCGACGACGTGGATCTTGCTGCTCGTGCGGACGATCGGCAGCACGTTCTCGCCGCGCATCCAGTCGCGCTGCATGACGTCCAGGATCTCCTCGGCGACCAGGATCGAGCCGTAGGCGACCTCGTTGGACGCGATGCTCTTGAGGCCGCGGGCGACCTCGACGACGGCACGGTGCGGGACTTAGTGGGGCACGCCCATGGCCTCGCAGGCGCGGGCGAACATCAGCGAGTGGCGGCACTCGTCGGCGATCTCGGTCAGCGCGAACTGGAACTCCGAGCTGGTGACGTCGGTCGTGTACTGCTCGCGCAGCAGCATCTGCTGCAGGATCATCTCGAACCAGATGCCGGTGCTCATGATGGAGCCGACCTCGTGACGGGTCAGCGTGATCCGCTGCTCCTCGGTCATCTCGTCCCAGAGATCAGTGCCGTACAGCGTCGACCACTCAGGGTTGAGGCCGTAGTGGGCGGGGTCGAGCGGGGTGTCCCAGTCGATCTCGGTCTGCGGGTCGTAGGAGAGCTTCTGCGATGACAGGAGCAGACGGGCCAACTCGTCGTCCGGGTCGATCGCGGTGCGGATCTCGTCGGCGGTGACAGTCATCGGAGCCTCCAGAAGTATGTGACATCGGGGATGTGACATACTTCGTGAAACGTATCATACCCAGAGTATGGGTCGTACCCGCGGAACGTGAGCGTGACGGACGTGACACGCCACGAGCCGCCGACTGCTCGGGGCAGTCGGCGGCACGTGCTTGCACGAGGTCAGAACAGGCCGAGGAACGGCTTCTGCGTTGGGCTCGGGCTGGGGGCCGTCGTGGGCGTCGGGGTCGGGGACGGCTTGGGGCTGGTCGTCGGCTCCGGATCGGGATCCTGGGGCGCTGCGGTCCCTGTGTCGGTGCCGGTGTCCGGCGACGTGGTGGGGCGGGTCCCCCAGACCGGCGGGGTCGTTCGGCCGGTCGCGCTGTCGGAGCTGCTGGGCGGAGCCGTCGTCGCGTCGCCCGACTCCTCGGTGCTGTCGGTGCTGTCGGTGCTGGCTTCGGCGTTCGGCGAGGCGGTCGAGTCGTCCGACGGTGCGGTGGTCGGGTCGTCGGACGAGGGAGCGTCAGTCGAGACGGCGGGCTCCGTGCCGGTCACGAGGGGGGCGGAGTCCGTGGTCACCGGCAGGGCGGTGACGTCGTCGGACGAGTCGCCACGCGCGAACGCGACAGCGGTCGAGCCGACGACAGTGGTGACGACGAGCGCGGCGATGACGCGCTGAATACGGCTGATCCGCATGGGAGGGCTCCTGGCGGTGGTGAGAGGCGCCGGCCGAAGGGAGTGTGCCGACGCGCCAGCATAGCGGTCGTGGTGACCCGGCGTCCTCGGAACGACCCCGATATCAGACAGGGTGACTGACACCACGTCCGACCGGCTCCCGGTCTGGCTCCTGACCGGGCTCGGCGTCGGGCAGCACCTCGGGGAAGGCGGGATCGGGCAGGTCGGGCGCCGGCTCGCGCCCGGGGAGGTCCTCGTCGGGCTGTGTGGGTTCGGGCTGTGTGGGTTCGGGCTGGGTCGGTTCAGGCTGGGTCGGTTCAGGCTGGGTCGGTTCAGGCGGTGCGACGGTCATGACTGCTCCTTCAAGGGTGGGGGAAGGGGCGTACCCGGCCCGCGAGGGATCAATCCCAGTCGGCGCCGCTACGGCCCTGCTTGAGGGAGCCGCGCCGCTTCTTGGCATCCAGCCGGCGCTGCGTGGACCCGCGGCTCGGCTTCGTCCTGTGGCGCGGGCGCGGGGGGATGATGGCCTGCGTCACGAGCTCCTCGAGACGGACGCGCGCCGCCTCCCTGTTGCGGTGCTGCGACCGGTACTGCGACGACACCACCGTGATCGTCCCGTCGACCATCCGGTTGCTCAGCCGGGTCGCGGCGAGCTCCTTCTGGGCCGGGGAGAGCACGGTGGTGTCATCGAGCGACCAGATCAGCTCGACGCGGGTGTCGGTCGTGTTGACGTGCTGGCCGCCCGCGCCCGAGGAGCGGGAGAACCGCCAGGTCATCTCGCTCTCGGGCAGGGGCAGGCGTCGGTCGGTCGTCATCGCCCGCCAGACTACTCATTCGCCAGGCTAGTCATCCGCAAGAATGTGGTACATCGCCTTCCGGGCGTCCTCGACCACGGCCGTCGCCATGGTGCGCTGTTCGGGAGTTCCGGCCTGGGCGACCTGCTTCCACGCGTCGATGAAGCCCTTGAGGCTGTGTGCGAACTCCCGTATCTCGTGGGGCTGGTCACCCTTGGCGGCCTCCCACGGGGTGCCGAGCTCCTCACGGCGCTCCTCGACGTAGGTCTTGCCCTGGTCCGTCAGTGTCGCGGTCTTGCGACCGTCGACGCGCCGACGATCTCCCGGGTCGTGTGTGTGTGAAGTCATTGCTTCGCATGGGGGTGACCCACTTCCTCTATCTGTCATCGACTGTCAACCAGGCGAGGAGGAGGGCGTGGTGGGCGGATCAGCCGCCCGCGACGTAGCTCGTGAGCTGGTCACGCTCGAACTCGAGCTGATCCATGCGGTACTTCACGGCATCACCGATGCTCAGCACGCCGACCAGACGACCCTCGTCCAGCACTGGGACGTGCCGCACGCGGTGCTCGGTCATGACCGTCATGAGCTCGCCGAACGAGTCGTCGGGTGCGCAGACGCGCACGTCGGTCGTCATGATGTCCGAGACGGCCATGCCGCGGGCGTTCTCGGCGTCGCGCAGCTTGCGGACGATGTCGCGCTCCGACACGATGCCGAGCATCGAGGAGCCGTCGTCGCTCACCACGAGGGCGCCGACGTTGAGCTCGGCGAGCACGTCGAGCAGCTCGCGGACGGTGGCTGTGGGAGCGATGGTGAAGACCTCACCGCTTCCCTTGGAGGTCAGGACGTCGTGCACGCGCATGGGGACTCCTTCGTCGTCGTCCCCGCACTGTAACCTGCGTCACACTCCGCAGGTGAGGATCAGGGCGCCTCGTCGGCCGGCTCGCGGGTGAAGTCGAAGGCGCGGACGTTGTCCGGCTCGGCCGGCTCCTCGTCGTCCTCGGGCTCGTCGGTCCACGACTGGTCGGGCGGTCCCTGGTCGGGGAAGTGCCCGACGTACGCCATCGCGGCGTCGTGCAGCCGGGTGTTGGTCGCCAGCGCGTTGTCGCCCCACGGGCCCGGGGCTCCGGCCAGGCTCGTGAACGTCCCACCGGCCTCACGCACCACGATGTCGAGGGCGGCCATGTCCCAGACCTTCAGCTCCGGCTCGGCCGCGATGTCGACCGCGCCCTCGGCCAGCAGCATGTACGACCAGAAGTCGCCGTACGCGCGGGTGCGCCAGCAACGGCGCATCAGGGCGGCGAACGCCTCGCCCTTGCCGATCTCGTCCCAGCCCCCCAGCGATGCGTACGACAGCGACGAGGCCTCGAGGTCGGACACCTGCGAGACGCGGATCTCGCGCGAGGACATCAGCGACTTGCCCGTGTGGGCGCCGGTGCCCTTGCTGGCCCACCACCGTCGACCGAGTGCCGGGGCGGAGACGCACCCGGCGACGACCTCGCCGTCCTCCTCGAGCGCGATCAGCGTGGCCCAGACGGGCACGCCGCGGACGAAGTTGGAGGTGCCGTCGATCGGGTCGATGATCCAGCGCCGGCCGCCGGGACCGTTCGATCCCTCCTCCTCGCCCTCCTCCTCGCCGAGGACGACGTCGCGCGTTCGCGCGGACCTGAGCGTGCGACGGACCGCGGCCTCCACGGCCTGGTCGGACTCGGTCACGTACGTCATGTCCGGCTTGGTGTCGACCTGCAGGTCGAGGGCCCCGAACCGGTCCATCGACAGGTTGTCGGCGTTGTCGGCGAGCACGTGGGCGAGGCGCAGGTCGTCGCTGTACGAGTGGGCCATGGCCCTCAGGGTACGGCGTCGGCCGACGTGCTCAGTAGTCGTCCCTCTGGTTCATGCTGGCCAGGATGCGTCGGAACGACTCGACCCGCTCCGGCGCGAGCTCGCCGGCGTCCACGGCGATGTCGAGGGCGCACTCGGGCTCGGTCGCCGAGTGCAGGCAGCCACGGGGGCAGCCGCGGGTGACGTCCTGAAGGTCGGGGAACGCCTTGATGAGGTCGTCGATCTCCACGTGGGCCAGACCGAACGACCGGATGCCGGGGGTGTCGATGATCCAGCCGCCGAACGGCAGCCGCAGGCTGATCGCCGACGTGGACGTGTGGCGCCCGCGCCCGGTGACGGCATTGACGTAGCTCACCGATCGGTTGGCGTCGGGCACCAGGGCGTTGACGAGCGTCGACTTGCCGACGCCGCTGTGGCCGACGAGGACGCTCGTGCGGTCGCGCAGCACGTCGCGGACGGTGTCGAGATCTCCGCCCTGCCGGGTCACCACGACCCGGACGCCGAGCGGGTCGAGCATCGCCACGAGCTCGTCGGCGGAGCCGAGGTCGGCCTTCGTGAGGCACACGAGCGGCTCCATGCCGGCGTCGAACGCCGCCACGAGGCACCGGTCGATCAGTCCCGGACGGGGAGGGGGATCGGCCAGCGCCGCCACGATCACGAGCTGGTCGGCGTTGGCGACGATGATGCGCTCGATGGGGTCGTCGTCGTCGGCGGTCCGGCGCAGGACGGTGCGACGAGGGGTGACCTCGACGATGCGGGCCAGGGAGCCCTCGTCGCCGGTGACGTCGCCGACGACCCTGACCTCGTCGCCGACCACGACGCCCTTGCGGCCGAGGTTGCGCGACTTCATGGCCGTCACGGGCCGTCCGTCGTCGTCGATCGTCACGGCGTAGCGTCCCCGGTCGATCGTCACGACCCGAGCGGTGTCGGCGCCGTCGTAGTTGGGACGGACCTTCGTCCGCGGCTTGGTGTGCCGTCGCGGCCGGTCGTACTGGTCGTGCTCGTCCCGTTCGCGACTCATGAGGTCATCAGGCGTTCCCAGACGGGGGCGAAGTTGGGGTACGTCTTGATCGTCGTGACGACGTTCTCGACGTACAGGTCGGGCACCCGCAGGGCCAGGACGACCCCGGCATGGGCCATCCGGTGGTCGTCGTACGTCTGGAACGTCTCGGCGTGCAGCGGCCGAGGGCGCACCAGGATCCCGTCGTCGAGCTCCTCGGCGTCGCCGCCGAGCCGGTTGATCTCGGTCACGAGCGCCGCGAGGCGGTCGGTCTCGTGGCCGCGCAGGTGGGCCACACCGGTCAGGCGGGAGGGGCCGGTGGCCAGCGCGGCCATCGCGGCGATCACGGGGGTCAGCTCGCCGACGTCGTGCAGGTCGAGCTCGACGCCGTCCAGTGTCGGCCCGGCGGCGAAGACCAGGTCGTCGCCGTCCTCGGTCACGGTGCCGCCGAACGCGGGGACGATCGAGCGCCAGGCATCGCCGGCCTGGTCGGTCTCGCGTGGCCAGTTCCGGATGCGGACGCTGCCGCCGGTGACCAGAGCGCCGGCGATGAAGACGCCGGCGTTGGACAGGTCCGGCTCGATCTCGACGTCGCGGGCCTCGATCGTGCCGGGGTGGACCACCCATCGCGCAGGCTTGTCGCCCCCGTTCATGGTGTGCTCCGTGACCTGCACCCCACGGCGCCGCAGCTCGGCGACGGTCATCTCGATGTGGGGCATCGACGGCAGGGTGGCGCCGGTGTGCCGCAGGTCGAGCCCCTGGGCCAGGCGGGCGCCGATGAGCAGCAGTGCGGAGACGAACTGGCTCGATGCGGAGGCGTCGATCTCGATCTCGCCACCGACCACGTCACCGGTCGCGTGCACGGTGAACGGGAGCGAGCCACGTCCGCCGTCGTCGACCGTGACGCCGAGGCTCCGCAGGGCGCCGATCGTCGTCGCCATCGGCCGGACGCGCGCGTGCTCGTCGCCGTCGAAGGTCACGGGTGCGCGACCGAGGGCCGCCAGGAGCGGGACGAAGCGCATCACCGTGCCGGCCAGGCCGCAGTCGACCGTCACCGGCTCGGTGCTCTCTGCCGCGGGCGGGGTCACCGTCCACGTCATGCCGTCGCGGACGATCGTCGCGCCGAGGGCCGTCAGTGCGGCCGACATGAGCTGGGTGTCTCGTGACCCGAGGGGGCGGGTCAGCACCGACGGACCGTCGCCGAGCGCCGCGAGGATCAGGACGCGGTTGGTCAGCGACTTGGAGCCGGGCACCAGCACCTCGCCGACGAACGGCGTGCGGCGGTGCGGGGCGAGCCAAGGCAGGGGGGCGGTGGAGGACATCGCTGCCAGCCTATCGGCGCCCAGCCCCGCCCGGGTCAGCCGCGCAGGTGGTCCAGCTGGTCGGCGACCGACGCGGCGGCGTCCGTGACCCGGTCCTTGGCGCGGCGGCCGATGAACTTCTTGTGCGGGTCGGGATCGAGGGTGGCCATCAGCAGCCCACCGGTCATGGAGACGTTCTTGAGGAAGTGGATGCGCTGGTTGGCGCGGGCCGCTGGGTCCGTCTCGTCCCAGTAGGCGTGCCCCGCCACGGTCGTGGGAGGCAACGTCGCGGCGAGGGCGAGGGCGGCCAGCCGCGGGAACCGGCCGGTCGCCAGGGCCAGGCCGCCGGCGAGCTGGACGGCACCGTTGAAGCGCGTCAGGTTGGACCCGTTGACGGGCAGGTCGGGCGCGACCTTCTTGATCAGGTCAGCCGTGGGCTGGGCCTTGGCCGCCCGAGGCCCGGGCTGCTTGAGCGCCATCGTGCCTCCGACGATGAACATCGACGCGAGCATCGGACGGGCGACGGTGCGCAGGAGAGTCATGATCCATTCATACCCGACCTCGGCACGGTTCCGCATCGGGGCGGCGAGTCAGAGCAGCAGGAGGTACGGCGCAGCCCGGAACGAGACGGAGTCGTTTGCAGGCTGCGGATCGTCGACGGCCGTCACCGAGATGGTGCCTTCGGGGCGGATGCCACGGGCCTTGGCAATGAACGTCGTGCCCTGCCCGGCCGGGAGGGTGCTGATGCATGTCAAGGTGCTGAGGATCTGGTCGCGGACCGCTGGCCCGCAGTCCCAGCCGGGGCTCACGACGCCGCGGAACTGCACCGGGAGCCTGAACGTGATGGTCAGGGTCACCGACTGGTCGGCCGACCGTCCGGGGTTGCTCGCCGTGACGGGGATCGTGAACCGCCGCTGCAGCAGGGAGTCGTCGTTGGTGATCGTGTACGCCCCGACGCCGTAGTCGGTGGGGAGGATCGGTGCAGGGGGCGGGGGCGGCTCAGGTGCGGGGGTCATCGACGCGACGTCCTCCGGGGTGGCATCGTCCGTCCGGGGCGGCGTGGGGCTCGGCTCCGGCTCGGGGGTGGACTCGGCGGCCGGCTCGACGATCTCGGGTGCGGGTGTCGGCTCGGGCGACGTCTCCGTCGCGACGGGCGTCGGTGTCGGAGCGGGCTCGGACGTCGTCGCGGAGGGCTCGGGGGTCGGGGCGGACACGACGGCCGACTCGTCGCGGGAGGGGCGACCGAAGTCGGTCGTGACGGCGACGGTCCCTGCGGTGGCGACGCTGGTCACGACGGCGGCGGCCACGACACCCTGGGTGCCGGCGCCCGCGACCGCGGCTCCGATGACCTTGACGGGCTCGATCGCGAACTTGACGGCCGTGCCGGCGACGAGCTTCACGCCGACGGCGGCAGCCGCACCTGCCGTCAAGGTCGCGAAGCCGGCACCGGCGGCGACATATCCGGAGAAGGCCGAGCCGAGCAGCGCCGGTCCCAGCAGGCCGGACAGGTTCGAGTTGACCTCGGCGAGCTCCAGCTGCAGGCCCGTGCAGCGGCTGCAGAGGTCGAGGTGCTCGTCCACCTTCGCGGTGTCGCGTGCCGACAGCCCCTTGCGGACGTACGAGCCGAGCATGCCGGTCGTCTGGCGGCAGCTCGCGTGGAGGGTGGGAGCGAGGTGCCCCTGCAGATAGGCCTGACGGAGCCCCTCGCGGGCGCGGTAGGCCAGCGCCGAGACGCTGTTGGCGCTCATCCCGAGCAGGGGGGCGATGTCTGCGGGCTTCTGGCCCTCGACGTCCAGGTGCCAGAGGACGAGCTGCCACCGCTCGGGGAGGCAGGAGAAGGCGGAGGCCGCGGCCCCCTGCTCGAACTTCATCTCGGCGGGATCGACGAACGCGACGGCGCGATCGAGCTCAGCCTCGTCACCGGTCGGACGGACCTTGCTGCCGGCGCGGATGCGATCGATGTGGAGCCGGCGGATCGACGTCAGCAGGTAGGCGCGGAACGCCTCGTCGGGGCCGCGGCCGTCCTGCAGGACAGTCAGCACGCGGACGAAGGACTCGGCGACGAGGTCGTCGGCGTCGGGGCCCCGCACGAGCTGCCGGGACAGACGGAGCGCGGCATCGCGATGGCGTCCGAACAGCTCGCCATAGGAGTCGGTGTCGCCGGCCCGCACCGCTGCGATCAGCTCGGCATCACTCGACTCGGCGGTGTCGCTGAGCATGTCTGTCATGGGTCCCTCCCCTCCGTTCAACGACTTTATTACCAACTGGTCACGAATTGTTTGCCGATTCGCGTCATGACCCGGAAGCTCGTCCGTCTCATTCCTGTCCGACACCGAAAGGAGCGCCGCATGTCCAGCTCGGGACTGAACATCGAGCTCCTTCGGGAGGCCGTCCGCGACGGCTCATCGGACGCGGTCGGTGTTGCACACGAGGTGGGAGCGAGTGCAGCACAGATGGGCGTCCCGCTCCACGAGGTCCTTGACCACGTGGAGCG
Organism: Aeromicrobium sp.; assembly: GCA_046598255.1. Taxonomy (GTDB): domain Bacteria; phylum Actinomycetota; class Actinomycetes; order Propionibacteriales; family Nocardioidaceae; genus Aeromicrobium. The sequence goes on from JBKJIW010000036.1 coordinate 8,924, forward strand.
GGCCTATGCCCCGGACGGGCCTGATGTCGCGGCGATCCGGGCGGCCTCGGTGGCCTGGGCCGAGATGGCCCTCATCCGCCACGTCGACGTGTCCTGCGAGGATCCGCTGACCTCGCTGGCGACGGTGCCGTACGTGCGGTCGCGCCTGGCGGAGATCTACCGGGGAGCGGAGCGGGTCGGCCGGCGGGCCACCGACACGAGCGCGCTCGTCGTCGTCGAGCTGCCACGACAGGCCAACGGCAACGGACTGGAGCTGTCGCTCCGGGCCCTCGAGGTCGCCGAGGTGCTGCGGACGGTGTTCACCGGCGACGAGACCGTCGCCCAGCTGTCCGTCCGCCGGTTCGCCGCACTTGTGGCCCGCGAGCGCACGGACGAGATCACCATGAACCTGCTCAGCCTGCTGCTCGACCGCGCACTCGTCGATCACGGTCAGGCGCGACTGTGGGTCGAGCACCTGCCGGCGTCGGCCGACGGCATCGCCCGGGTCCTGGGCGGGCTCTGCGAGTCCTGACCGTCGGACCCCTGTGGGACGCTGGTCCCATGTGCGGGCGCTATGCGACGACCCAGACCTCGGCCACGCTCCACCAGGCCTTCGAGATCGACCTGGCCAACTCGTTCGTCGAGCTCGAGGCCGACTACAACATGGCGCCGACCAAGCTCGCGCCGCTGATCATCGGCCGCCGCGACGACGGGTCCGCAGCACCGCAGCGCGAGCTCCTCACGGCGCGGTGGGGCCTGATCCCCAGCTGGGCCAAGGATCCGTCGATCGGCAGCCGCATGATCAACGCGCGGTCGGAGACCGTGTCCGAGAAGCCCGCGTTCGCCAAGGCGTTCGCCCGCCGCCGGGCGCTGGTCCCGGCCGACGGCTACTTCGAGTGGTACGCCGGGCAGCCCGTCGAGGGTGCGAAGAAGCCGCCCAAGCAGCCGTTCTACATCACGCCGCGCGACGGCTCCGTGCTGGCGATGGCGGGGCTCTACGAGTTCTGGAAGGACCGCGCGGCGGACGTGTGGGTCGTCAGCTACACGATCCTCACGACGACCGCGACGGACGACCTGGGGCACGTCCACGAGCGGATGCCGCTGTTCCTGGAGGTCGACGCGTACGACGAGTGGCTCGACCCCGCGCCGCGACCCGTCGACGAGCTGCTCGGGCTCCTCGTGCCCGCCGCACCGGGCCGGCTCGACGCCATCGCCGTGTCGACCGCGGTCAACAACGTCCGCAACAACGGGCCGGAGCTGATCGAGCCCCTGCCGCCGTCGGAATAGCAGGCCCCCGCGGGTGGTTGCACACCCCAGGAGGACTCATGCAGACACAGACACATCCGGTCGCTGATCGGTCGATCACACCACTGCGCAAGCGTCCGTTGCCGGGAGTAGGCTGGGAGGCAATGACTGTCATCCCCGAAAGTCCCGACGTACCCGACGCGCGGGAGACCGAGACGCCGGAGCAGAAGCAGGCCCGGTTCGAGACCGATGCGCTGCCGTTCCTCGACCAGCTCTACTCCGCTGCGCTGCGCATGACCCGCAACCCGCACGACGCCGAGGACCTGGTCCAGGAGACGTACTCGAAGGCCTTCAGCGCCTTCCACCAGTTCAAGCCAGGCACCAACCTGAAGGCCTGGCTCTACCGCATCCTGACCAACACCTACATCAACTCGTACCGCAAGAAGCAGCGGCAGCCGCAGCAGGTCACCAACGAGATCGAGGACTGGCAGATCGCGCGGGCCGAGTCGCACGGGTCGTCCGGCCTCAAGTCGGCCGAGATGGAGGCGCTCGAGCACCTCCCCGACAGCGACGTCAAGGACGCCCTGCAGGCGCTGCCGGAAGACTTCCGCTATGCGGTCTACCTGGCCGACGTCGAGGGATTTCCCTACAAGGAGATCGCCGAGATCATGGACACGCCGATCGGCACGGTGATGTCCCGGCTCCACCGTGGCCGTCGTATGCTCCGCGAGATGCTGTCCGACTACGCCCGCGACCGGGGCATGGCCGTCGTCAATGCCGGAGGTGACCAGAAATGACAGGGGTTGATCCGTGCGAGGGTCCCGACTGCGAGAAGGCGTTGGAGAACCTCTACCTGTTCATCGACCAGGAGATCGACACGGCGAGCTGTGCCGAGATCCAGACCCACATCGACGAGTGCTCGACGTGCCTGACCGAGTTCGATCTCGAGCGGGTCGTCAAGAGCCTGGTGTCGCGGTCGTGCTCAGAGGTCGCACCCGACCCGCTGCGCGAGAAGGTGCTGCTCTCGATCCGCACCGTTCAGGTGCACATCACCGAGCAGAGAATCAGCTAGCGCCAGGATTCACGCCCCGACGACGAAGCCCCCGTCCACCGGACGGGGGCTTCTGCCGATCACGGAACGCGCTTCTCCGGGATCAGGAGTTGGGGCGCTTTCCGTGGTTGGCGCCCTTCTTGCGACGTGCGCGACGCTTGCGTCCGGTCTTGCCCATGGTGTTCCTCCTCGAAAGTCGACGTCTCAGTCTCCCACAGGCCTGATCCGCGACAGGAATCGCTCCCGATCGACGATGACGCGGCGCACCTCCCCGGTGGCCAGGAGCGTGCCCGACGAGTCCTGGGCAACGACCTGGAAGCGGACGAGACGACCATCGGTGTGGATGACCGTGGCCGTGGCGGTGACCACCGCTCCGACGGGGCTGGCAGCGAGGTGCTCGAGGTCGACGCGGGTGCCGACGCTCGTCTGTTCGGGGGAGAGGCCGAGCGCCGCGCAGGTCGCCTCCTCGCACCAGGCGAGCACCCGGGGCGTGGCCAGCACGTCCAGGTCCCCCGAGCCGAGTGACCGAGCCGTGTCCAGGTCCCCGACCACATGTGTCACGCTCGCAGACTCCATCCCCCCAACCTAACGCTGACGGGTCACTTATTGCCCGCTGACGGGTCACTCGCTGTCGCCTGAGAGCGCAAGAACTGACCCGCCGAAGGACGAGAAGTGACCCGTCAGCAGGGGTCTCAGGTGGACCAGGCGGACCAGAGCTGGGCGTACCGACCACCGGCCGCGACGAGGGCGTCGTGGGTGCCCTCCTCGACGATCCGCCCCTCGTGCATCACGAGGACGCGGTCGGCCGACTGCGCCTGCGTGAGGCGGTGGGCGACGACGATGGCGCTGCGTCCCTCCGTGGCGGCGAGGGCGGCCTGCTCGAGCCCGCGCGCCCCGGCCGACCCGGCCTCGGCCGTTGCCTCGTCCAGGACGACCACCGCCGGATCGAGCAGCACGATGCGGGCCAGGGCGACCTGCTGCGTCTGTGCCGGGGTGAGGGGTGCGCCGAGGGCGCCCACGACGGCGTCCAGACCGCCGTCGAGGGCCCGTGCCCAGGGATCGCCGCCAGTCACCTGCATCGCGTCCCACAGCTCGCCGTCGGTGGCGTCGCCACGAGCGAGCAGCAGGTTGTCCCGCAGCGTCCCGGCGAAGACGTGCACCTCCTGCGAGACGAGGGCGACATGGCGCCGCACCGTCGCCTCGTCGGCGGTGGACAGGTCGAGCTCGCCCACGTGGACGGACCCGTGCGTGGGCGCGAGGGTGCCGGCGGCGATGCCACCCAGGGTCGTCTTGCCGGCACCGGTCGCGCCGACGACCGCAACCCTCTCGCCCGGCGCGATGTCGAGGTCGATGTCGCGCAGCACCGTGCGCCCCTGCTCGTAGGCGTGGCTCACCCCGCGCAGCCGGACCACCGGGCGCGGTCCGGGCTCCTGGGGTGTCGTGACGGCCGTGGGGATGAGGGCGACACCGGCGAGACGCGCCAGGGCGGCGCCGCTGGACTGCACGGAGTCGAACACCATCAGGAGGGCGCCGACGGGGTTGAACAGGCGGTGGAAGAACAGGGCGGCCGTGGTGGCCGCGCCCACGGTGGCCACGTCCGAGCGGACCACGAGGAACCCGGCCGAGAGCACCAGCAGCAGTCCCACGAGCTCGGAGCCGTTCATGCGGGACCCGAAGCGGGTGTAGAGGCGGAAGACGTCGACGGTGACGTCGACGGCCTCGCGCGACGTCCGGTCGATGTGCCCCAGGGCGTCGCGCTGGCGCCCGAACGCCCGCAGGGTCGGGGCCCCGTGGATCCCGGTGATGAGTGCCCCTGCGCGCTCGCCCTCAACGATGCGCTGTCGACGGTAGAAGGGCGCCGACTTCGGCAGGTACCAGCGCAGCGCGAGCGCGTAGCAGGGCACCGCGAGCAGACCCGAGAGCCCGAGCCGCCAGTCGAGCACGAAGAGCCCACCGGCGGTGAAGACGATCGCGGCGAGCGAGTTGAGCAGCAGGGGGATGGCCTCGTCGAGGGCGTCGGTCAGGTGGCGCACGTCGTCTCCGACCCGCGAGACGACGTCGCCGATGCCAGCCTGCTCGATGCGGACCATGTCGAGGTGGAGGGCCCGGTCGAGGACGTCTTCGCGCAGCTCGGCGAGAGCCGGCGCGACGGCCTGAGCGAGGGCAGCAGCTGACAGCGTCGTGAAGACTCCACCCACCAGCGCCGACACCACCATGATGACGACGGCTCGCTGCACCTCGGCGAGATCGGCGCCCTCGCGCGCGGCGTCGACGACCCGCCCGATCATCCAGACGGGCACGATGCCCGACAGGCCGACCACGACGAAGGAGACGATCGCCAGCAGCAGGCTGCTCGTCCTGGCGCGGACGAGACGCCAGGCCAGGACCGCCGTGTCGCGGGCCGTCGCCACGGGCAGCAGGACGTGGGTCGAGCTCATCGCAGCACCGCCTCGCGGTAGTCGGCGCCGGCCAGCAGGTCGGTGTGGGTGCCCTCGGCGACGACGCGTCCGGCCCGGACGAACAGCACCCGGTCGGCGCGCTGCAGCAGGGCGGGGCTCGACGTCAGCACGACGGTGGTGCCGCCGCTCTCACGCCGGAGTGCGTGCAGCCCCCTCGCGATCGACTGCTCGGTCACGGCGTCCACGGCGCTGGTCGGGTCCTGCAGCACCAGGACGGGAGCGCCGGTCGCGAGCGCGCGCGCCAGGGCCAGGCGCTGCCGCTGACCGCCGGACAGGCTCGACCCGCCGTCGCGCACCGCCCGGTCGAGGCCGTCGGGGTGCAGGGCGACGACGTCGTCGGCGGCGGACGCCTCGAGGACCGACCTCAACGCCTCCGCTGTCAGCTCGTCGTACGGGTCGATGGCCGATCGCAGCGTGCCCTCGAAGATCCGGGTCTGGTGGTCGCTGACCAGCAGCGTCGCGAGCCGTGACTCGATCGTCAGGTCGGCGAGGTCGACCTCGCCGAGTCGCACCCGGCCAGCATCGGCCGCCCGGTCACCAGTGAGCAGGGCGACCAGGGCGTCGGACGAGGCGGGGTCGTCCACGGCCAGCGCCACCAGCTCCGCGTCACGGGTGCTGAACGACAGGCCGTCCAGGGGGCTGCTGGTGACCGCCTCGACGCGGATCTGCGGACGCTCGCCGAGCGGGGTGCCGCTCCCCACGGCGACGATGCGCGGTGTCGCCAGGAACGTGGAGATGCGGCCGGCCGAGGCGCGGGAGGAGGCGAACTGGGCGCTGAGCTCGCCGAGCCACGTGATCGGCTCGGCCAGGAACTGGGTGAGCCCGACCAGGGCGATGAGCTGGCCGAGGGTGATGCTCCCGTCGAGGGCGCGCGAACCAGCCACCAGGGTGACGGCCGCCAGCAGCACGCCGCTGAGCCCGGTCGTCAGTCCGGTGAGGTACCCCCACGACCGGGCGACGGCGATCGTGTCGCGGCGCGCCGTCTGGCTGGCCCCGCGGTAGCGGCGCAGGGCGACGTCCTCGCCGCCGATGCCCTTGAGCGGTCGCAGACCCTGGACGAGGTCGCTGGCCAGGCCGGACGTCTCCGCGGTGCTCTGCTGCTGTCGGCTGGTGCGACGCGCCACCAGGGGGGTGACGACCTGGATCACGAGCACGACGCCGGGGACGCCGACGAGGATCATGAGGCCGAGCTGCAGGTCGACCTGCAGCACGTACACCGCCACGACGACGACGCTGACCAGCGAGGCAAGCGCGAACGACAGCTGGTGCATGACCTGGGCGACGAGGTCGGCATCCGACGTCGCCAGCGAAAGGGTCTCGCCCGGCAGCCTCGACGTGCGCGCGCCGCGAGGATGCAGGACGTGGGCCGCGACCTCCGTGCGGAGCAGGTGCGCCGCCTCCTCCTTGCTGCGGACGATGAGCCGTGCGCCGTAGCGGTAGCCGTTGCTCAGCACCACGAACAGCCCGACCATCGCGAGCAGCGACAGCAGCAGCCCGCGGACGTCCTGCGCGTCGATGCCCCGGTCGACCACGAGCCCGATCACGACGGGGACGAGCGTCTCGCACATCTGCCACGTCACGATGAGGGCGAATCCTCCGCTGAGCCGGCGACGGTGCCGGCGCAGGGCCCGGGCCAGCAGGTTCATGCCCGATCTCGGCACAGCGGCAGAACGGTTGTCGGGCACTCGGTGAGGCTACCCTTACTGTTTCGGGCCGCCCCATCCGGCAGGGTGGCGAGGGCGGGGTTCAGGCCAGGGCCAGCGAGAACGCCCAGAGCTGCACGCCTGGCTCGGGCGACCAGTCGAGCTCCGGCCGACGGGTGAAGCCCATCGAGGCGTAGAGACGGTGGGCGGGCAGCATGTCGACCAGGGAGCACAGCAGCACCTCGGTGAGGCCGGCGGAGCGCCCGCGGTCGAGGCACGCATCGACGAGGGCTCGGCCGACGCCCCGGCCCCGGGCGGCGGGATCCACCGAGAGCGTCCGGAACTCACCCTGGTGGGGCTCGGTCGCCAGCTGCGCGAAGGTCGATCCGTAGGGGCACCACGTGACGGTTCCCAGCAGGCGCTCACCGTCCGTGGCGACGAGCACGGTGCTGTGGTCGGCACGTCCGGCGACGTCGCCGATCCAGGCCGCGTAGCCGTGGTCGTACGTCCCGTCGGGGAACGCCAGGTAGCCGTCGGCGTCGTAGCCGGCGACCGTCAGCGTGCCGATCGCGTCGTACTCCTGCGGGACGGCGACCCGGATGACGAGATCGGTGTCAGATGCCGGTGGTGGCACGGGGGTACGCGGCGTCGACGTCGGTCATCACGTTGACGAGGTAGGGGATGCCCGAGGCGAAGGCGCGGTCGATCGCCGGGCCGATCTGCCGCGGGTCGGTGACCATCTCGCCGCCGCCGCCCAGCGCCGTCACGACCTGGTCGTAGCGGGTGTTCGGTGCGAGATCGGCCGCCACGTCGTACCCGTAGAGCCACCGCATCGGGCCCTTCTCCAGGCCCCAGGCCGAGTTGTTGCCGACGATCATGACGATCGGGAGCCGGTGGCGGACCAGGGTGTCGACGTCCATCAGCGACATGCCGGCCGCACCGTCGCCGTACAGCAGCACGACCTGGCTGGAGGGACGGGCGATGCGGGCGGCGATGGCTGCGCCCATGCCGGCGCCGAGGCATCCGTACGGGCCGGGGTCGAGCCATCCGCCGGGCCGCTTCGGCTCGACGAACTTGCCCGCGAACGACACGAAGTCGCCGCCGTCGCCGATCACGACGGCGTCGTCGGCCAGGCGCGGCAGCAGCTCGCCGTAGATGCGGGCCGGGTGGATGGGGTCGGCCTCGGCGGTCAGCAGCGCGCCGTCGCGCTCGGTGGCGGCGCCGACCTCGGTCTGCAACGTCGTCAGCCACGGCGACCAGTCGGGACGGCGGCCGTGCGCGGACGGCGAGCTCAGCGCGTCGAACAGCCCCGTGAAGAACAGGCTCAGGTCGCCGGACGCCGACGCGGCGAGCTCGGCGTGCGAGGAGAGCTGGCCGGGGGAGTCCGCGACGTGCACCGTGCGGGCGGGGGTGGCTCCCTCCTTGCCGCCGAAGATGCCGTAGCCCAGCCGGAAGTCGAGCGGGGTGCCGACGACGATGACGAGGTCGGCCTGGTTGAACGACGTCGACCGCGCCTTGGTGACGAGCTGCGGGTGTCCGCCGGGCACGATGCCGCGGCCCATGCCGTTGGAGATCACCGGGATGCCGGTCTCCTGGACGAACGTCAGGGCGGCAACCTCGGCGCGGTCGGCCCACACGTCGGTGCCGAGCACGAGCACGGGGCGGGACGACTGGCAGATCAGCTCGGCGATGCGGCTCAGGTCGTCCGGGTCGGGCTCGATCGGCGCGGTGGTGTTGCCGGCGGACGGGGTGCCGGCCGGGGCGCGGTTGAAGAACTCGTCCATCGGCACGTCGACGAACGTCGGTCCGCGGTGCGACGATCCTGCGAGCGTGAAGGCCTCGTCGATCGTCGGGGCGATGTCGGCCACGGCGTGGGCCGTCGTGGCCGACTTCGAGATCGAGGCGAAGATCGGCGGGTGGTCAAGCTCCTGCAGGCTGCCCGTGCCCCAGCGGTTGTTGGGTGCGCGGCCACCGACCACGACGAGCGGGGATCCGGAGAAGCTGGCCTGCGCGACGGGGCTGACGCCGTTGGTGACGCCCGGGCCAGCCGTGAGGACGGCCAGGCCGGGAGTGCGGGTCAGCTTGCCGATCGCCTCGGCGGCGAAGACGGCGGTCGGCTCGTGCCGCACGTCGATGATCGGCATCGCCGGCTCGGTCTTGACCGCCGCGTCGTACATCGGGAAGACATGGGCACCCGAGAGGGTGAACAGGCTCGTGACGCCGTGGGCCCGGGCCACGTCGAGGGCGTGGATGCCGCCGTGGACATCAGGGGGCGTCGAGGTCGGCTCAGTCTCCGTCATGTGACGCACGTTACTGGACGGTACGGACGGGCGCCGCTCAGGTGAGAGGACGGGCCCGCGTCGTGGGTCGGTAGAGCCACGGCTGCTCGGCGCGGATCTGGTCGAGCACCGCGAGCAGCAGGTCGGCCCGGTGCGCGGGCTGCTCGGCGAACAGCTCCGCGTCGGCGCGCAGGTCATCACGCCCCTGCACCCCGAGCGCGAGCTGCAGGTGCAGGGCCCGCAGGAAGGCGGACGTGTTGCGGACGCCCGGCGGTGGCCACTCGGCCTCCAGGTGACCGCGGGTTCGCGGCGGCTTGATGCCTTCGCCGAGGCGCGCCAGCCACGGCTCGACGATGCCGGGGTCGAGCTCGTTGCGGTGCAGCAGCGTCATGACCGCGTAGGCCAGTCGGTCGTCCTCGCCGTGCCGCCAGATGTAGGCGGTCGGTGTGAGGACGCGGTCGGCGATGACGTCGAGCAGCACCGTGAGCTCGAGGCGGCCGAAGTGCCGCGAACGGGCGAGTGCGGCGAGCAGGTCGGCGCCGTGCGCGATCGCGTTGGCCCAGCCCTGCTCCGGGATCCACCCGCGATGGTCCTGCTCGCGGACGTACCAGGCGGTGGCCCGGTCGCCCCAGTCGAGGACGGACGCCGACGTCATCAGGTGCTCGTTGTTGTCGCGGCCGATGATCTCGGCGAGCATCAGCGCGCTGTAGGACCGCCGCAGCACCGACACGTCGCCGTCGTTGCCCAGCCCGTAACGGAGCCCCGGGGCGATGCCGTCGCCGAGCCCGGACAGCAGCTCGTCGTAGACGCCACGGGTGATCCAGGTCGTCAGGAGCGGGTAGGCGACGTCCTCCCGCGTCCGAGGATTGGGCTGCCCCAGCATCTCGACGAGCTCGACGGTGGCCTCGTCAAGACCGCGGTCGCCGGGCACACCCATCCCGTTCTGCATGACCGACTGCCAGTAAGCCTCAGACACCCGGCCATCGTGCCACGGCGGACGGCCTAGGCTGAATCCGTGCCATCCCTGGACGACATCGCGCAGTTCCAGACGTCGCTGACCGCAGACGACGTCGCCTGGCTGCACGCGCTGGTGACCGACTGGCAGATCATCGCCGACCTCTCCTTCTCCGATCTGGTGCTCTGGGTGCCCGACGTGGAGTCCAAGGGGATGTGGGCGGGGGCGCAGATCCGCCCGACCACCGGCCCGACGACCCTGCTGGAGGACGTCGCGGGCACCTTCGTGCCGTCGGGACGCTCCGATCGGATGGAGGTCGCGATGTCGACCGGCCAGCGGCTCCCCGAGGAGGTCGAGACCCAGACCGACGGCTCACGCGTCCTGGTCGAGGTGATCCCGGTCCGCCGCACCGGCCGCACGATCGCGGTGATCTCGCGGCGCAGCGGCGAGACGACCCCACGCACGGCGAGCACGCTGGAGACCGCCTACCTCGCGGCGGCCGGCGATCTCGGCGAGATGATCCGCCGCGGGGAGTTCCCGGTACCCGGCACCCGGTCGGACCTGGCCGACTCGTTGCGGGTCGGCGACGGGTTCGTCCGCACCGATGCGACCGGCGCCGTCGCCTATGCGAGCCCCAATGCCCTCTCGGCGTACCGACGCCTCGGCCTCGTGGGCGACCTGGTGGGCACGCACCTCGGCGACGTCACGACCAGGCTCGTCGACCGGCGACCGACGCACCGCGGCGCCAGGGGGCTCCTCGACGGCTCCGAGGGCTCCGAGGCGGAGATCGAGAACGGTGTCGCGTCCCTGCTGCTGCGTGTCATCCCGCTGCGGTCGGCGGGCGGGCGCAGCGGCTCGCTGATCCTGCTCCGCGACGTCACCGAGCTACGGCTGCGCGAGCGGGAGCTGGTGTCGAAGGAGGCGACGATCCGCGAGATCCACCACCGGGTCAAGAACAACCTGCAGACCGTCGCGGCACTGCTGCGGCTGCAGGGCCGCCGGATGGAGAACCCCGAGGCGCGCGCGGCCCTGGAGGAGGCGGTGAGTCGGGTCGGCTCGATCGCGCTGGTGCACGAGACGCTCAGCCAGTCGTTCAGCGACTTCGTCGAGTTCGACGAGATCGCCGACCGTCTGCTCCACACCGTGCTCGACGTGGCAGAGGGGCCGGCCGGCGCCAACCGGATCACGTCCGAGCGGTTCGGGTCGTTCGGCCTGCTCTCCGGCGAGATCGCCACGCCGCTGTCGATGGTGCTGACCGAGCTGATCCAGAACGCCGCCGCGCACGCCTACGATGAGGCGGGTGGCACGCTGACGCTGGCCGTCAACCGCATCCGCGACAAGATCCGCATGCGCATCAGCGACGACGGCGCGGGCCTGCCAGCCGACTTCGACCCGGCCGGCAGCCTGGGTCTCTCGATCGTGACGACCCTCGTCGAGGGCGAGCTCGGCGGCACGCTGGCCTTCGAGCAGCGGGTCGGCGGCGGCACCACCGTCGCGATCACCCTGCCGGTCTGACGACCGAGCCCGCCGGGCATACCTGGAGAGACAAAGAACCCCGCGGCCAGGAGGCCACGGGGTTCACCGATACGTGCGTGTGATCAAGCCGTACGAATACGTGCCCGAGCATTGCGACGCTTCAGCGTTCGACGTTCGTCTTCGCTCAAGCCTCCCCACACACCGTGGTCCTGTCCGGACTCCAGCGCCCATTGCAGGCACTGCTCGCGGACATCACAGCGGCGGCATACGACCTTGGCCTCTTCGATCTGCAAGATGGCCGGGCCCGTGTTGCCGATGGGGAAGAAGAGCTCAGGATCCTCATCGAGGCATGCCGACTTGTGGCGCCAATCCATGGGGACACTCCTTCCCGTTCGGTGTTGCGCCCGAGGGCAGGCCTGTTTGACCTGTTCAGCGGGCATTGGGTTCCATGGTTCCAACAATTCAGGTGCTTTACAAGGGCAACGCCGCGCAGTGAATTGTCGGATGAGTCACATGGTGCCTACGCTGGCGCCGTGACGTCTCCCGGACGGCCGTCTGGGACGGCCCGCAACCTGCTGCTCGCCGCTGCCGCGATCGTGTGCACCGAGGCCCTGATCTTCGCCGTCCTGGCGGCGCTTGAGCTGTTCAGCGTCTCGTCCGAACGCATCGGTCTGGGGGTGAGCACGACGGTGTTCCTCGTCGTGATCGCGGCCGGACTGGTGTGGGCGGCGTCGCGGATCGTGCGGGGGGACGCCTGGGCGCGGAGCCCGTTGGTGTTCGCCCAGCTCATCCAGCTGGGACTGGCCTGGAACTTCCGCGGCGACCCGGCCTGGCTGGCTCCCGCGATCGCGCTGCCGGCGGTCGCCGTGCTGGCCTGCCTGCTCGCGCCACCGGTGACCCGGGCGCTCAGCGACGACCGGCCCGTGTGAGAGACTGGCGGCCGGGCACAACCCGTGACATCCCGCTCCGGCGGTACGACAGATCTGCGGCCTGACGCCGCACCGGCGACCTGATCGGTCCCGATGACCAGTACGGATGAGTTCCCGAGGATTTCCCCCACCATGGTGACGACAGACATCGACGTGCACACAGACCTTCCTGACCCCGAGGACGCCGTCTTCGCCCTGCACCGCGGCGGCAAGATGAGCATCCAGTCCTCGGTGGAGATCCGCGACGCCCACGACCTCTCGCTGGCCTACACACCCGGCGTGGCCCGCGTGTGCGAGGCCATCGCCGCCGACCCCGAGGTCGCCCACGACTACACCTGGGTGTCCAACACCGTCGCCGTCGTGACCGACGGCACCGCGGTGCTGGGCCTCGGCGACATCGGCCCCGCCGCGTCGATGCCGGTCATGGAGGGCAAGGCCATCCTGTTCAAGCAGTTCGGTGGTGTCGACGCGATCCCGATCGCCCTGGCGACGACGGACGTCGACGAGATCGTCGAGACGATCGTGCGCCTGGCGCCGTCGTTCGGCGGCATCAACCTCGAGGACATTTCGAGCCCTCGCTGCTTCGAGATCGAGCGCCGACTGATCGAACGGCTCGACATCCCCGTCTTCCACGACGACCAGCACGGCACGGCCGTCGTCACGCTCGCGGCCCTGCTCAACGCCGCCCGGCTGACCGACCGCGACCTCGTGGACTTCAAGGTCGTCATCTCGGGTGCGGGCGCAGCCGGTGTCGCGATCATGAAGATCCTGCAGTCCGCGGGGGTCCGCAAGATCGCCGTGGTGGACCGCGCCGGTGTCATCCACCCCGGGCGCGACGACCTCAACGAGGTCAAGCAGTGGCTCGCCGACCAGACGACCGGCTGGGCCCGACCCGGTTCGATCTCCGACGCCCTCGACGAGGCCGACGTGTTCATCGGCGTCTCCGGCGGCACGGTGCCCGAGGAGGCCGTGGCACGGATGGCCCCCGACTCGATCATCTTCGCGATGGCCAACCCGCACCCGGAGGTCCACCCCGACGTCGCACACCGCTATGCGCGGGTCGTCGCCACCGGCCGGTCAGACTTCCCCAACCAGATCAACAACGTCCTGGTCTTCCCGGGCATCTTCCGGGGAGCGCTCGACGTGCGCGCGACGGCGATCTCCGAGGGCATGAAGCTCGCGGCGGCGCATGCGGTCGCCGACCTGGTCGGCGACGACCTGAGCGAGACATACGTCATCCCGTCGGCGTTCGACCCCCGCGTCGCGACGGTCGTGGCTCGCGCCGTGACCGACACCGCGCGCCGTGAGGGCCTCGCCCGCCGTCCGTACTGACACCCACCTCGTCGAAGGGGCACCATCACATGTTCGCGGTCTATGCCGGTCAGATCAGTTCCGACAGCCCACTGGACGGGCTGGTGGTGGGGGAGCGTCCCGAACCAGAGGTGCCGGACGGCTGGACGACGGTCACCGTCAAGGCGGCCTCGATCAATCACCACGACGTGTGGAGCCTGCGCGGCGTCGGCCTGGGGGAGAAGTCCCTGCCGATGATCCTGGGGTGTGACGCGGCCGGCTACGACGAGGACGGCAACGAAGTGCTCGTCCACGCCGTGATCAGCGATCCGTCGTGGCGCGGCGACGAGACGCTCGACCCGAAGCGGTCGCTGCTGTCGGAGCGTCACCAGGGCACCTTCGCCGAACGGGTCGCCGTCCCGACCCGCAACGTCATCCCGAAGCCGGCCGGCCTGTCGTTCGCCGAGGCGGCCTGCCTGCCGACGGCGTGGCTGACGGCCTACCGGATGCTGTTCACCCAGTCGGGCCTCAAGCAGGGCGACACGGTCCTGGTGCAGGGCGCCGGCGGTGGCGTCGCGACGGCGGCCATCACGCTCGCCCGGGCCGCCGGCTTCCGGGTGTACGCCACGAGCCGCGACGAGGACAAGCGAGCCCGTGCGGTCGAGATCGGCGCCCACGAGGCCTTCGAGTCCGGTGCCCGCCTGCCCTCGAAGGTCGATGCGGTCATGGAGACCGTCGGTGCCGCCACCTGGTCGCACTCGGTCAAGTCGATGCGCCCCGGCGGCACGATCGTCATCTCCGGCGCCACCTCCGGCGATGCTCCCTCGCACGCCGAGCTGACCCGGATCTTCTTCCAGCAGATGCGGGTCCACGGTTCGACGATGGGCACCCGCGACGAGCTGCATGCCCTGGCCCAGTTCATGGACGTGACCGGCACCCGCCCGCTGATCGACCGCGAGATCCCCATGGACCAGGCCGGGACGGGCCTGCAGAGCGTCATCGACGGAAGCGTCTTCGGCAAGATCGTCCTGACCCTGTAACGATCGCGACAAGCGTCGCCTGGCTCGCTCCGCTAGCCCACGGTGGGGATGCGATGGTCCCGGTCACGGGCTGCGTGACGATCAAATGCCAGAAGGTGCTGCCGCCGGCGACTTCGGTGATCGAGTGCGCCTGAGGGACGGGGGGCGTGTATCGAGATCCATGTTGCAAGTGGGTCTCGATACACCCTCCTCGCAGAACTCGTCGGGCACTCGACCACCGAGGGGGACGTCAGGCGCTGGCGTATTCCGCCTGAATGGGTGAGGTGTAGATCTCGACGACCAGCGGAGGGGGAGCGTTGGTCTTGAGGGTGGACCATTTCAAGACGCCGTGGCCTTTGATCTGGTGATGCCGGCGGCAGAAGGGGCCCAGGTTGGCTGCGGTGGTGGGGCCTTCGGGGTGGGGGATGCGGTGGTCTTGATCGCATCGTCCGGCGGGGACCATGCAGCCTGGTGCCTGGCAAACGCCGTGCAGGAACTGCAGGGCCACGTTGAGGACGTCTGGGGCGTAGCGGCCGAGGTATTCGTGACTGAGGACGTCTCGGGTGACCGGTTCAGTCACGATGCGGTGCCAGAAGGTGCTGCCGGTGGCGATGACGTCGGTCATCCACCACGCCGGGACGGCCCACCGTCCGTCGGTGGATTCGGCGAACCCAGCCACCGCAGCGGCCAGCACGTCGGCGTCGATCGTGACGGCAATGTTCGCGTCGATCACCCCGCCCCGTGAGCCTGTCGAAAGGCACCAGGCGACCAGGAGGTCGGCTTCGCGCTGGGCGAGGGTGCGGTCGTCATCGTCAGCGACGTCCCGTCGGGCTTCACGCCGCAGACGTTCCTCGATCGCTGCGGCTTCGTGGGACGGCAGGTACGCACGCAGCCAGGCCATGGAGTCGTCGGTGTGGGACACCGACACGTGACGGTTCTGCCGTTCGTGGTCGGCCCTTTCGACGGCGAGGTCTGCCTCGACGCGGATCACGAACCGCCGCAACCACTGCCGCAGCTCGGCGGCCGTATGAGTCGTCGCGTAGGCGATGACCTGCTGGTCGAGGCGGTGGATCGAGTCGGCCCGCTGCAGCTTGTCGATCGTGGCGGCAATATCGCGGACGCGGGAGAAGTCGATCCGACCTGACTCGAATGCCTCCCACGTGGTCGGTGACTGGTCACGGACCGTGTCGGCGGCAGACAGCTTGCCCTGCACCTGACCCTCACTAAGGCCGGTCGCCTCTCCGATGCTCAGACAGATCGCAGACCGTTCGATCTGACGCCTCATGGCCGGCTCGACGTGTGCCGTGCGAGCCATCTCGTCGTCGCGATACTCCAACATCATCGCAATCTCATGCGCCTCACTGCGCGCCCGCCACACCGACGCGTCGGTCAAGACGCCCAGCTCGGGAACGGTGCACGTGGCCATACATCCAACCTAGACGCGCCCACCGACACAACCTTTCGGCTGAGATGACGGCGATTGGGGCCGCGATGTGGCCTTCCCACCCGCAGACCCTCAACTGACTCAATCGCCCGCGAGGGTGTGCCGCAGGTAGCGCATCGGGGCGACAAGGTACGCCTTCCAGTGCTTCACCAGTTCAAGCTCTTCCCACGTGGTCTCGCGCAGTCCCCGGTCGCCGACCTCGAGGATGCGGGCCCCGGGCATCGACGCCAGCACGGGGGAGTGGGTGGCGCACAGCACTTGTCCACCGGCTGCGGTGATGTCGTGCAGGACGCGGATCAGCGTCAAGGTCGAGCGGAACGACAGGGCCGCCTCGGGTTCGTCGAGGCAGTAGAAGCCGGGGGAGTCGAACGTGCGGGTCAGCACCTCGAGGAACGACTCGCCGTGACTCATGGCGTGATAGTCGGTGTCGTTCGGACCGCTGTGCTCATCCATGTAGGTGTACCAGCCGTGCATCGTCTCGGCCCGCAGGAAGAAGCCCCACCGACCGGCGCCGATGCCGCGTTGCAGCCGGAGCTCCCGGTGCAGGGGCGACTCGCTGGCCCGGGTCGAGTGCTGGCCGAAGGCGGTGCCGCCCTCGGGAGACAGGCCGTAGGCGGAGGCGATCGCCTCGACGATCGTCGACTTGCCCGAGCCGTTCTCGCCGACCAGGAACGTGACGCCCGGCGGCAGGTCAAGACCGTCGGCCAGGACCTGCGCGACGGCGGGGATCGTGAAGGGCCACGTGCCGGGGGCGTGAGTGCTCCCGGGGTCGTGGGACACCCGGACGACTGGAGGCTGGTCGAAGTCCATGACGGTCAGCCTGCCAGCCGATGGTGACTATTCGTCGTCGTCCAGACGGGCCAGCCAGGTCGCGAGCCGCTCGACCGGGATCTCGAAGTCGGGGTTGAGGTCGACGAACGCGCTGAGCTGCTCCGCGAGCCAGGCGAAGGTGACCTCCTCGTCACCTCGCCGGCTCTGGAGCTCCTCGATGCCGCGGTCCGTGAAGTACACGGCCGTTCAGACCAGACGCATCAGGCGAAGGCCTGCTGCATCAAGGTGGCCTGCTCCTCGACGTGGCGGTTGTGCGAGCCGACGGACGGGGCCGACGACTCCGGACGCGACACGCGCACCAGCGGCAGCCCGTCGAACTCACCGCTGAGGTTGAGCGCGATGTGCGGCCACGGTCCCTGGTTGGCGGGCTCGTCCTGCACCCAGCGCACCTCGCGGGCGTTGGGGTACTTGGCGACCTCGGCGTTCAGCTCGGCGACCGGACGGGGGTAGATCTGCTCGAGACGCACGATCGCGGTGCGGGACTGGCCCGGCTCGCGCTTCTCCCGCTCGGCCATCAGGTCCCACGTGACGCGACCGGAGCACACCAGCACGCGCTCGACCGCGGACGGGTCGGACACGACGTCGTCGCCGATGACGGGCCGGAACGTGCCGGACGTGAAGTCGTCGGGCTGAGAGGCGGCAGCCTTGCTGCGCAGCATCGACTTCGGGGTGAAGACGATGAGCGGACGGTGCTCGCTCTCGAGGTTCTGACGACGCAGCAGGTGGAAGTACGACGCGGGCGTCGAGGGCTGCGCGACCGTCATGGCATCGTCCGCACAGAGTGTCAGGAACCGCTCGATGCGGGCCGACGAGTGGTCGGGCCCCTGGCCCTCGTAGCCGTGCGGCAGCAGCAGCACGACGCCGGACTTCTGTCCCCACTTGGTCTCGCCGGCCGAGATGTACTCGTCGATGACGGACTGGGCGCCGTTGACGAAGTCGCCGAACTGGGCCTCCCACATCGTGAGTGCCTCGGGGCGGGCCACCGAGTAGCCGTACTCGAAGCCGAGTGCGGCGTACTCGCTGAGGAGCGAGTCGTAGACGTAGAACGTGGCCTGCTCGTCGCCGACGTGCGACAGCGGGGTCCACTCGTCGGCGTTGGTGCGGTCGATGATCGTCGCGAAGCGTGACGAGAACGTGCCGCGGCGGGTGTCCTGGCCGGAGATGCGCACCGGACGCCCGTCGAGCAGCAGCGAGCCCATGGCGAGGATCTCGCCCGTGCCCCAGTCGATGGGACCGGCCGAGATGGACTGCGCGCGGCGCTGGAGCTGCGGCAGGACCTTCGGGTGGACCGTGAAGCCCTCCGGGACGTTGGTGTAGGAGTCCGCGATCGCCTTCATGGTCTCCGGCGTGATCGCGGTGATCAGCTCGCCATCGTGCTCGGGCTTCTCCGGGTAGTCCGGGGTGCGCGTGTAGTCGGGATCGACTCCGGCTTCCTTGACCTCGGCGAAGTTGCGCTCGAGCTGGGCCTGGTAGTCGCTGAGCGCGACCTCGGCCTCCTCCAGCGTGATGTCGCCACGACCTACCAGGGCCTCGGTGTAGAGCTTGCGCACCGACTTCTTGGCATTGATCGTGTCGTACATCAGGGGCTGGGTGAAGCTCGGGTCGTCGCCCTCGTTGTGACCACGTCGGCGGTAGCAGACGAGGTCGATCACGACGTCCTTGTGGAACGTGCGGCGGTACTCGTAGGCCAGCTGCGCCACGCGGATGCACGCCTCCGGGTCGTCGCCGTTGACGTGGAAGACGGGTGCCTGGATCATCCGGGCCACATCCGTGCAGTACGTCGAGGAGCGCGACGACGACGGCGACGTCGTGAAGCCGACCTGGTTGTTGACGATCAGGTGGATCGTTCCGCCGGTGCGGTAGCCACGCAGCTGCGACAGGTTGAGCGTCTCGGCGACGACTCCCTGGCCGGCGAACGCGGCGTCACCGTGCACGAGCACGGGCAGCACCGGGAAGGCAGAGCCCTGGTTGAGCCGATCCTGCTTGGCGCGGGTGATGCCCTCCAGCACGGGGTCGACGACCTCGAGGTGCGACGGGTTGGCAGCGATGGACACCTTGACCTTGTCGCCGTTGCCGGACGTGAACTCGCCCTCGACGCCGAGGTGGTACTTGACGTCGCCGGACCCCTGGACGGTGCGGGGGTCGATGTTGCCCTCGAACTCGCGGAAGACCTGGCTCGGACGCTTGCCCGCGATGTTGACCAGCGCGTTGAGGCGACCGCGGTGGGCCATGCCGATGCAGACCTCTTCGAGCTTGTCGGCCGCAGCTGCCTCGCAGATCTCGTCGACGAGCGGGATGGTGGTCTCGCCCCCCTCGAGGCTGAAACGCTTCTGACCGACGAACTTGGTCTGCAGGAACGTCTCGAACGCCTCGGCCTGGTTGAGCTTCTGCAGGATGCGCAGCTGCTCCTCGCGCGGCGGCTTGGTGTGCGGGCGCTCGATGCGCTCCTGGAACCAGGCTCGTTCGTCGGGCTCCTGGATGTGCATGTACTCGAGCCCGATCGTGCGGGCGTACGAGTCACGCAGGATCCCGAGGATCTCGCGCAGCTTCATGAACCGCTTGTCGCTCTTGAACGAGCCGGTCGCGAACTCGCGGTCGAGGTCCCACAGCGTGAGCCCGTGCGACGCGGTGTCGAGGTCGGGGTGGCTGCGCGGCGAGTTGTCGAGCGGGTTGGTGTCGGCCATCAGGTGACCGCGCACGCGGTAGGCGTGGATCAGCTCGAGGACGCGCGACTGCTTGTGCACCTCGTCGTCGTGGCTGACAGCGATGTCCTGCGCCCAGCGGATCGGCTCGTACGGGATCTTCAGTGCGCGGAAGATCTCGTCGTAGAAGCCCTCCTCGCCCAGCAGCAGGCCGTGGACGCGCTTGAGGAACTCGCCCGACTGGGCACCCTGGATGACGCGGTGGTCATACGTCGAGGTCAGGGTCATCATCTTGGAGATGGCCATCTGGGCCAGGGTGTGCGCGGACGCGCCCTGGAACTCCGGCGGGTACTCCATCGAGCCGACGCCGACGATGACTCCCTGGCCCTGCATCAGGCGGGGGATCGAGTGATTGGTGCCGATGCCGCCCGGGTTGGTCAGGCTGACGGTGGTGCCCTGGAAGTCGGTGACGGCGAGCTTGTTGTCACGCGCCTTGCCGACCATGCTCTCGTAGGCCGACCAGAACTCGGCGAACATCATGGTCTCGGTGGCCTTGATCGATGGCACCAGCAGCGTGCGTGAGCCGTCAGGCTTCTTGAGGTCGATCGCGAGTCCGAAGTTGATGTGCTCGGGCTTGAGCTGGTTGGGCTTGCCCTTCTCGTCGACCTCGAAGCCGGTGTTCATCTCGGGCATCGACTTCATGGCCTTGACGATCGCCCAGCCGATGAGGTGCGTGAACGAGACCTTGCCGCCACGTGCGCGGGCCAGGTGGTTGTTGATCACGGTGCGGTTGTCGAACAGGAGCTTGACCGGCACGGACCGGACGCTGGTGGCCGTCGGGACGGTCAGGCTGGCGTCCATGTTGGCGACCGTGCGGGAGGCGGCGCCGCGCAGGACGACCCGCTCGACGTCGCCGGGACCGGCGGCCGGCTTGGCGTCCGCGGGCTTCGCCGCGGGCTTGGCGGCGGCAGCGGGTGCGGTCGCCGGGACGGGCGCAACCGGCGCAGGGGCGTCGGGCTGCTTCTCCTCGGGCGCCTTGGCGGTCGCCGGCTGCGTCTGTGCCGCCGGCTTCTGCTCAGACGCGGGGGACGTGAGCGGCGGCGCGGGTGCGGCGGCCGGCTGCGACGCCGGCTGCGACGTCGGCGTGGGCGCCGCCGGCTCGGCAGCCGCTGACGACCCGTTCAGGGACGCTCCGTCGCCGGTCTTGAAGAAGGCGCCCCAGGTGTCGTCGACGGACGCCGGGTCCTCCTGGAACCGCTCGTACATCTCGTCGACGAGCCACTGGTTCGTACCGAAATCAGGGGTTGAACTGTCGTGTGAGGACTCGGCCACAGCCTCGATCGCCTCTTCCAATTGTGTGCTGGCGCGCATGCGAAAACTACGCTTCACAGGGTAACGCGACGCCCCAGCCGACCGAACGCAGGCTCGGCCCGAGAATCACGATTCGTCCACCGTCTCACTCATCGGGGTGCGCCGGGGCCGCTTTGTGGCGGAGACAACACGTGTCAGCCAGCATGTGCCACGTCACGGTCCGAGCATGCCGCAGCCCACCGACGGATCGGTGGGCTGCGGGGGCGTGCGGACGGTGCGGGTCAGGCCGTCTCGAGGGCGGCGTCGAGCGTGATCTCCACGCCGGTGAGCGCCTTGCTGATGGGGCAGCTCGCCTTGGCAGCCTGGGCCGCCTCGAGGAAGCCCGCCTCGTCGAGGCCGTCGACCTCGCCGCGGACGGTCAGCTTGATGCCGCTGATCTTGAAGCCGCCGTCGGAGTCGGGGCCGAGCGAGACGTCGGCCGAGACCTCGAGGGTCTGGACGGTCCCGCCGGCCTGGCCGAGCAGCGCCGAGAACTGCATCGCGTAGCAGGCCGAGTGCGAGGCGCCGAGGAGCTCCTCCGGGTTGGTCGCTCCTCCGCCGTCGTCGGATGCGCGCTGGGGGAAGGAGACCTCGAACGTCCCGAGTCCCGAGCTGGTGAGCTCGACCTGGCCGGAGCCCTGCTCGAAGCTTCCGTCCCAGGCGGTGCGGGCAGTGCGTGTGGGCATGGTGCGTACCTCTCGTCGGTGTGTGTGATCGACGCTACTGCGGCAGACCGAATGCGCAACAGGCCTGTCAGACCACGGGGTGCGGGAAGTCCGCCGAACGATCCTGGAAGGTCAGGATGTTCGGGTTCTGGATCACTCCCTCGCGGATCTCGATGGAGCGCCGGATGGTCTCGTCGGCGTCCCACGCGGCGGGACCGGCGAGGACCTTGGCGACGTACGGCAGCAGCGCCTGGCTGATCTCCCACGTCGCGGAGTTCCAGAGGTAGGACGGGCTGTGGTCGACGGCGTAGTACGTCACGCCGTTCCCCACGGTGAACGTCGGCTCGTCGAACGTCGTGGGCCGGGCCCACTCGAAGCCCATGCCCTGGTCGCACGACACGTCGACCACGAGGGAGCCGGAGGCCAGCCTCGGCAGGTCGACGTCCATCAGGAACGACATGGGGGAGGTGGGGTCCTGCAGGACGCAGTTGACGATGACGTCGTGCTCGGCGAGGAGGGCCGGCATCGGCACCCACTCCTGGTCGACGAAGGCGCGGCTCTCGGCCGGAGTGGCCGCCGGGTCGAAGTGCACGATGCGGGCCGAGTGGATCGGTGCGCTCACAGCGGCGACGCCGCGCTGGGTGAAGATGTCGACGTCGTGGATGCCGTGGGCGCTGAGGGCCGTCACGGCGCCGCGGGCCGTCGCGCCGAAGCCGATGACGGCCGCCGTCAGGCGCCGTCCGTAGTTGCCGGTCAGCCCGGCGATCTGCATGGCGTGCAGCACCGACGAGTAGCCGGCGAGCTCGTTGTTCTTGTGGAAGACGTGCAGCAGGAAGTTGCCGTCGCCGCTCCAGTGGTTCATGACCTCCCACGCGATCAGGGTCAGCCGGCGGTCGATCGCGGCCTGGGTCAGTGCGTGGTCCTGGACGCAGTGCGGCCATCCCCACAGCGTCTGCCCCTCGCGGAGCTCGAGCAGGTCGGCGGCGTTCGGCTTCGTCAGCAGGATGACCTCGCAGCGGGCGATCAGCTCGGCGCGGGTGAGCAGGCCTCCGACGAGGGGTCGCAGCTCGTCGTCGCTGAACCCGAACCCCTCGCCGTACCCCTGCTCGAGGAACACGTGGGGCCGCACCTCGTCGGTCAGGCGCTCGAGGTGGCGGGGGTGGATGGGCAGCCGCCGCTCGTTCTCCTTGGCGGTGCGGGCGATGACGCCGAGATCGAGCAGGCCCATGGGGACTCCGTCGGATGGGGTGTTTCCGCAGGGATCCGCTGCTCGGGCGTGCCGGTCCGAAGGACTCCCTCAGGCTACTGGGTCGTGGCTGGGAGACTGGCGCCGTGACGCACTGGTGGCAGGTCCTCGTCGTGGTCGCAGCCGGTCTGCTCGTCCTGTGGATCGTCCTGGTCGCGGCGTTCTACGCGCTCGGTCGCTCGTACGACGACCCGACCCGGCTGCGCGACGCGGTGCGCATCGTGCCCGACGTGGTGCGGCTGCTGAGACGCCTCGTCGCCGACCGGTCGCTCCCGCGGGGCGTCCGGGTGCGTCTCGGACTGCTGGTCGTCTACCTGCTGTCACCGATCGACCTGGTGCCGGACGTCATCCCCGTCGCGGGCTACGCCGACGACGTGCTGCTCGTCGCGTGGGTGCTGCGGTCGGTGGTGCGGCGGGCGGGCGTCGACGCGCTCGAGCGGCACTGGTCCGGCACGGACGAAGGGCTCCGCCTCGTGAAGAGACTGGCGGGTGTCGCTGGCTGAATGGCCCGCGTGGCGAACCGGCCCGCGTGGCGAACCGGCGTGCGGGCCGGAAAATTTGTGTGCCCCCGGGAGGATTCGAACCTCCGCTTCCGCCTCCGGAGGGCGGCGCTCTATCCCCTGAGCTACGGGGGCCAATGCGGCCAACTGCGGTGTGAGCCTACCCCACCCCCGATACGGTGATGTGCATGCCCAGAGTGCTCGTCGTCGACGACACCGCCTCGATCAGATTCCTCATCCGGACCAACCTCGAGCTCGCCGGATTCGAGGTCGACGAGGCGGTGGACGGTGCCGACTGCCTGGAGATCCTGGCCCGGGCCGAGACCATGCCGGACGTGATCACGGTCGACGTCATGATGCCCCGTCTCGACGGGGTGGCGACGGTGGCTGCGATCCGCGCCGACCCGCGCACCCGTGGGATCGCGGTCGTGATGGTGTCGACGCAGGGGCAGACCGCCGACATCAAGCGGGCGACCGATGCGGGCGTCGACGCGTACGTGACCAAGCCGTTCGACCCCGACTTCCTGATCGTCACGATCCAGGAGGTGCTCGACCGGGTCCGCAGGGGTCGCCCGGACGCGTGAGCGGTTCCTCTTGAATGCCGTGCCGTCCGGACGTACCGTTTGACGTACACGGATAGGAGGTGGTCCCAATCAATCATCAGACTTGGGCTTGTGAGGTGGCTGTCCGCTAGCCACGAGAATTTCGTTCTTGTGAACTGGCTCGGTGGCGGCGAATACCCGCAGTCACCCGACCCGCAGGGCGTCGAGTTGTCCTCTCGACCCGCGCTTCTCCCGTGAGGGAACAAGCGCAGCTCTGCGGGTCGTCCACGTTCTGGGGCAGTCGGCGGTGAACGATAGGCTGTCGAGGTGACCCCCGAGCAGCTCTCCACCACGATCGTCGACGCCCTGACCTCCCTCAGCGAGGCGGGCTCGATCACCCTCCCGGACGGCGTTCCGGCCACGGTGCTCGTGGAGCGTCCGAAGGTGAAGGAGCACGGCGACTACGCCACCAACATCGCCTTGCAGCTCGGCAAGAAGGCCGGCATGAACCCGCGGGAGTTCGCCCAGCTGCTGGCCGACCAGCTGGCCACCGCCGAGGGTGTCGCCAGCGCCGAGATCGCCGGACCGGGCTTCCTCAACATCCGGGTCGCCGCCGGCGCGCAGGGTGCGCTGGCCCCGCAGATCGTCACGGCCGGCGCCGCGTACGGCACGAGCGACCTCTATGCCGGCCAGAAGGTCAACCTCGAGTTCGTCAGCGCCAACCCGACGGGACCGATCCACATCGGCGGAGTCCGCTGGGCGGCGGTCGGCGACTCGCTCGGCCGCATCCTGACGGCGATCGGCGCCGACGTCACGCGCGAGTACTACTTCAACGACCACGGCGTGCAGATCGACCGGTTCGCCCGGTCGCTGCTGGCCGACGCCCGGGGCGAGGCGGCCCCCGAGGACGGCTACGGCGGCCAGTACATCACCGACATCGCCGCGACCGTCACGGCGAAGGTGCCCGGAGCGGCCGAGCTCCCCGACGCGGAGGCGCTCGAGACGTTCCGGGCCGAGGGCGTCGACCTGATGTTCACCGAGATCAAGCAGAGCCTGCACGACTTCGGGGTCGACTTCGACGTCTTCTTCCACGAGAACGACCTCCACGAGTCGGGTGCCGTCGACCGCGCGATCGCGCGCCTGCGCGAGCTCGGCATGATGTACGAGCAGGACGACGCGACGTGGCTCAAGACGTCGGAGTTCGGTGACGACAAGGACCGCGTCGTCATCAAGTCCGACGGGCAGCCCGCCTACATCTCCGGCGACCTGGCCTACTACCTCGACAAGCGCGAGCGCGGCTTCGACCGCTGCCTGATCATGCTCGGCGCCGACCACCATGGCTATGTCTCGCGGATGATGGCGATGTGCGCCGCCTTCGGCGACACCCCGAAGGTCAACCTCGAGCTGCTCATCGGCCAGCTGGTCAACCTGGTCAAGGACGGCGAGCCGCTGCGGATGAGCAAGCGGGCCGGCAACGTCATCACGTTGGAGGATCTCGTCGACCTGATCGGCGTGGACGCCTCGCGCTACGCGCTGGCCCGCTACTCGATGGACTCCACGATCGACCTCGACCTCGATCTGTGGGCCAGCCAGACCAGTGACAATCCCGTCTTCTACGTCCAGTACGCCCATGCGCGGCTGTCGTCGATCATCCGCAACGCGGTCGACCTCGGCGTCGTGATCGACGAGTCGACGTTCGATCCGTCCCTGCTGGTCGTCGACCAGGAGGGCGCTCTGCTGCGCTCGCTCGCCGACTACCCGAAGGTCGTCGCCCGGGCCGCGGAGCTGCGCGAGCCGCACCGCATCGCGCGCTACCTCGAGGACACCGCCGCGGCGTTCCACAAGTTCTACGACGTCGCCCACGTGCTGCCCAAGGGCGACGAGGAGCCGAGCGACCTGCACCGCGCCCGCCTGATGCTCGTCGCCGCGACCCGCCAGGTCATCGCCAACGGTCTCGCGCTGCTCGGCGTCAGCGCCCCGGAGAGGATGTAGTCATGCGTTCCCACGAGGCAGGCGCCGTGCACGGCCGCGCCGGTGAGCGCGGGCCCCAGTGGCTCCGCACCCCCGACGACGTCAACGAGCTCGTCCCGCACCTGTGGTCCGACGGCGTCTCGAAGGTCGACGGCGTCCTGACCGTCGCGGGGGAGTCGGTGCTCGACCTCGCCACCGAGTTCGGCACGCCGACGTACGTCGTCGACGAGGACGACTTCCGGCGTCGCGCGCGCGGCTTCAAGGAGGCGTTCGTCGGCGCCGACGTCTACTACGCCGGCAAGGCGTTCCTGTGCGTCGCCGCCGCCCGCTGGATCGCCGACGAGGGCCTCAACCTCGACGTCTGCTCCGGTGGTGAGCTGGCGGTGGCCCTGCAGGCGGAGTTCCCACCCGCGCGCATCGGCCTGCACGGCAACAACAAGTCGGTCGCCGAGCTGCGCCGCGCCCTCGAGGTCGGCATCGGTCGCATCATCATCGACTCGGTCGAGGAGATCGAACGGCTGCGCGTCCTGACCGCCGAGCTCGGTGTCACCGCACCGGTCATGATCCGCGTGACGGCGGGGGTCGAGGCGCACAGCCACGAGGACATCTCGACGTCGCACGAGGACCAGAAGTTCGGCTTCTCCATCTCCGGTGGCGACGCGCTCGACGCGGTGCGCCGCGTGCTGGCGACACCCGGCCTCGACCTGCGCGGCCTCCACTCGCACATCGGCTCGCAGATCTTCGTCACCGACGGCTTCGAGGTCGCCGCCCGCCGGGTGCTGCGGCTGCACGCCGAGGTCGAGAAGGAGCTGGGCGTCGCGATGCCCGAGTTCGATCTGGGCGGTGGCTTCGGCATCGCCTACACGACCCAGGACGACCCGTCCACAGCCGCCGACCTGGCCCGCGGCATGCTCAAGATCGTCGACGATGAGTGCGCGGCGATGGGCGTCGCCGTGCCCCACCTGTCGATCGAGCCGGGTCGCGCGATCGCTGGCCCGTCCACGTTCACGCTCTACGAGGTCGGCACCAGCAAGTCGGTGTCGCTCGACGGCGGCGCCTCCCGCCGCTACGTCTCGGTCGACGGCGGCATGAGCGACAACATCCGGCCGGCCCTCTACGGCGCCGACTACTCGTGCACGCTGGCTTCCCGGGCGTCCGACGCCCCCGCGGTGCTGAGCCGAGTCGTCGGCAAGCACTGCGAGTCCGGCGACATCGTCGTCAAGGACGAGTTCCTGCCCGGCGACGTCGCGGCCGGCGACCTCCTCGCCGTTCCCGGCACCGGGGCCTACTGCCGCTCGCTCGCCAGCAACTACAACCACGTGCCCCGGGCGGCGGTCGTGGCGGTCCGCGGCGGTGAGGCGCGGCTGATCCTGCGCCGCGAGACCGAGGCCGACCTCCTCTCGCTCGACGTCGGATAGCCACCCGGTGTCCGCCCCGGTGACGCACCGCCACGCCGCCCGCTTCGCGGTGATGATCGTCGTCGGGGTGGCGGTCGGCGCGCTCGTGACGGCGGCGGACACCTGGGAGCTGGGCATCGTTGTCGGCTGGGCCGCGGCGTGCCTGGTCTACGTCGCCTGGGTGTGGCTGCTGATCGGGTGGATGGACGCCACCGAGACCGCGTCCCACGCACGGCGGGAGGACCCGGTGCGGGCCGTCTCGGAGGCGTTGATCCTGGGGGCGTCCGTGGCGAGCCTCGGCGCCGTCGGCATGCTGCTCGTCGCGGCGCGGTCGGCGTCCGACGCGCGCTCCGGCTCCCTCGCGGCAATCGCCCTGGTCGGGGTCGCGCTGTCGTGGCTGCTGATCCACACCCTCTTCACGCTGCGGTACGCGAGCACGTACGTCGGGGGCGAGGTGCGCGACATCGACTTCAACACCGATGAGCCGCCCCGCTACACCGACTTCGCGTACGTGGCGTTCTCGGTCGGCATGACGTTCCAGATCTCCGACACCAACCTGACGACCAGCGCGCTGCGGGGGATCGTCCTGCGGCACGCCCTGCTCTCGTACGTGTTCGGCACGGTCGTCGTCGCCACGACGATCAACCTCGCGATCACTCTGGCCGGCTGATCACCCGCCGCCCAGCAGCCTGCGCGGCCCGGGACCCAGAGCACCGAGCTCGTCGTCCGGGTTGTACAGCGCGCAGCTGGTGAGCGACAGGCAGCCGCACCCGATGCATCCGTCGAGGTCGTCGCGCAGCCGCTGCAGGTGGCCGATGCGCGCGTCCAGGTCGTCCCGCCATCGCGACGACAACCGTGACCAGTCGGCCTTGGTCGGCACGCGGTCGTCGGGCAGCGTCGCCAGCGCCTGGCGGATCTGCGCCAGGGAGATGCCGAGGCCCTGCGAGATCCGGATGAACGAGATGCGTCGCAGCACGTCGCGGTGGTAGCGACGCTGGTTGCCCGGCGTGCGGGTGCTCGCGATGAGACCTTCGCGCTCGTAGAAGTGCAGGGCCGACACGGCCGCCCCGGTCCGGACAGCGACCTCGCCGGGGGTGAGGTCAGGATGCTTCGAGGGCATGACCTGAACCTTAGGTGAGGTCACCCGACGGCGCGGAGGGCTGCGGTGACCGCTACCGCGACGACCACCGCGACGATGAGCGGTCCGCGACGCACCAGGATCACACCGGCCACCGCGACGCCGGCCGTGTTGGCGCCGACGCGCCACTGGTCTCCCACGGCGAACGTGCTGGTGACGACCAGCGCGGCGAGCAGCGCCGGGGCCATCAGGGTGATGACGCCGATCAGTCGTGGCGGGATGTCGCGCCCGCCCAGGGCGACCGGGCCGATGCCCTTGATGATCGCGGTGACGAGGGTGCAGCCGGCGATCGTCCACCAGATGGTCGCGGTCATGCGGCGGACCGGCGCCGGCGCAGGCCCCACAGGGCCACGAGGCTCGCGGCCAGGACGGGCAGCCCGGCCGGTGCGACCTCGACGAGGCTGAAGGCGACCAGCCCGCCCAGCACGGCGATCACCAGGGTGGTGCGGTCCTTAACCTCGGCGATCACGAGCGCGAGGAAGAACGTCGGGTAGATCGCGTCGAGGCCGAACCGTGAGGGGTCGCTGAACAGGTCGCCCCCCAGCGCGCCGAGCGTCGTGCCGGCGATCCACATGGCGTACTGGGGTGCGGTCGAGCCGAACAGGAACCACCGGTCGAACCGTCCGTCTCCGCGGTTGGCCATGGCCCAGGACGAGTCGACCACGGCCTGACCCTGTGCCGCGCGCCAGACCGGCCCGCCGGGCAGCGACGGCCCGAGCGCGATGCCCATCGGGAGGAAGCGGGAGTTCATCAGGGCGGCAGCGGCGATCGCGGCCCCGGCGGTGCCGCCCGACGCGATGATCGACACGGCGGCGAACTGGGCCGATCCGGCGAAGACGATCGCCGACATGATGATCGCGGCCTCTGCGGGGAAGCCCGAGTCGCGGGCCAGGATGCCGAACGACATCGAGAGCAGGAAGCCGACCGCGGCGTAGGGGAGCGCGGCGCGGAAACCCGCCCTCAGCGACGCCGCGCGGACGGCGTCGGCGTCGCTGCTCGGCATGGCGTCATCCTCTCACCGGCTTGACCTCAACTGTGGTTCAGGTGGTCGACTGGGAGCCCGTTCCATCGTCGGAGGAGAACCATGCAGGCGGCCGACCACCCTCATCCGTCCCTGTGGACCGGTCAGCACGGGCGGGTCGTCGTCGGCATCTTCTCTCTGGCGTTCCTCATCGCGTTCGAGTCGCTGGCCGTCGCCACGATCATGCCGTTGGTCGCCGACGAGCTGGACGGCCTCGCGCTCTACGCGCTGTCGTTCGCAGCGCCGATCGCCGTCGGCATCGTCTCGATGACGACGGCCGGTCCGATGATGGACCGCCGCGGCCCCGGTCCCGCCCTGCGGGCAGGAGTCGGGCTGTTCGTCGTCGGAGTCGTCATCGCGGGGCTCGCGCCCTCGATGGGGGTCTTCCTGCTCGGTCGCGGCATCCAGGGCCTCGGCAGCGGCTTCGTGACGGTGGGGCTCTACGTCGTCATCGGGCACACGTTCGCCGACGGGCTGCGTGCGCGGGTCTTCACGGTCATGACGAGCGCATGGCTGCTCCCGGCCCTCGTCGGCCCGTTCGTCGCCGGATCGATCGCCGAGCTGGTCGGCTGGCGCTGGGTGTTCCTGGCCGTGCCGTCGATCGCGGTCGTCTCGCTGGGCCTGATCTGGTCGGCGCTGGACCGGGTCGAGGGTGACGGGACGACGCGGCGCGATCCGGGGCGGACGCGGTCGTCCGTGGTCGTGGCGGTCGCGATCCTGGCCGTCAGCGTCGCGGGCCAGCGCACCGTTGCCGGCTGGCCGGTGCTGCTCGCCGGGGCCCTGGTGCTCGCGGCGGCCCACGTGCCGAGGATCGTCCCGGCCGGCACCTGGCGGGGTCGTCGCGGGCTGCCGGCCGTGGTGGCCACCCGCAGCCTGCTCGGGGCCGGCTTCTTCGCCGCGGAGACGTACGTGCCCCTGTCCCTCGTCGTGCACCGGGGGCTCATCCCGGCGCAGGCCGGGCTGCTGCTCACGAGCGCCGCGGTCCTGTGGTTCGCGGGGTCCTGGCTCGCAGCCCATCTCGCGGTGCTGCGCTCCACAGCGCTGCGGGTCCGGCTCGGCACCGTGTGCGTGCTGATCGGCACCGGCGCCGGGCTCCTGACGCTCGTCGACGCCGTACCGGTCGCGGCCGTCGCCGGGGTGTGGTCGATCGGTGGCCTCGGTATGGGCATGGCGTCGTCGACCCTCAGCGTCCTGTTGCTCGACCTGTCGGAGCCCACCGACCAGGGATCGAACAGCGCTGGCATGCAGACCAGCGACGCGGTGACGCAGTCGCTCGTGCTGGCGATCGGGAGCATCGTCTTCGCGGCGTCGCTGGCGGCCGGCGAGGTCACGGCGTACGTCCTGGTGTTCGCGCTGGCCTCGGTCGTCGGGGCGGCGGCGGTGGCGATGTCGTCGCGGGTCGCGCCCAGCGGGTGAACGTCCCCGCAGCGGGCCAGCGCCCGCTCCCGTCCAAGGGGACTGCACCCGCCCGGCGATCCGCCGATACCCTTGAGCGGTGAGCCCCTCATCGTGGACCCCCGGACGTCCGCTCCGCGTTGCCCTGCTGGGCTGCGGAGTCGTGGGCACGGAGGTGGCACGCCTGCTGACGCGCGACGCCGACGAGCTCGCCCAGCGGGTCGGCGCGCCCCTTGAGCTGGCCGGGATCGCCGTCCGGCGACTGGGCCGCGAGCGCGATCTCGACGTCCCCGCCGAGCTCTTCACCACGGACGCCGCCGGTCTGGTGGCGCGCGACGACATCGATGTCGTGATCGAGGTGATCGGTGGCATCGAGCCGGCGCGCGAGCTGATCCTGTCGGCGCTCGAGCACGGCGCATCGGTGGTCACGGCCAACAAGGCACTGCTCGCCGAGGACGGTGCCACGCTCTTCGAGGCCGCCCACAAGGCCGAACGCGATATCTACTTCGAGGCCGCCGTCGCCGGCGCCATCCCGATCGTGCGTCCGCTGCGCGAGTCGCTGGCCGGCGACCGGGTCCAGCGGGTGCTGGGCATCGTCAACGGCACGACCAACTTCATCCTCGATGCCATGACCACGTCGGGGCAGGGCTTCTCCGAGGCGCTCGACGAGGCGCAGCGACTGGGCTACGCCGAGGCCGACCCGACCGCCGACATCGAGGGATTCGACGCGGCGTCGAAGGCGGCGATCCTGGCAGGTCTGGCGTTCCACACCCGCGTGACCATCGACGACGTGCACCGCGAGGGCATCACCGATGTCACTGCTGCCGACGTGCGATCGGCCGAGGAGATGGGCTGCGTCGTCAAGCTCCTCGCTATCTGCGAGAGGCACGAGACCGCCGACGGTCCGGCCGTCTCCGCCCGGGTGCACCCCGCGATGATCCCGCTGACCCACCCGCTGGCCAGCGTCCGCGGCGCCTACAACGCGGTGTTCGTCGAGAGCGAGTCAGCGGGCCAGCTGATGTTCTACGGCCTCGGCGCGGGAGGAGCGCCGACGGCCAGCGCGGTGCTCGGCGACGTCGTGTCCGTCGCGCGCAACCGGCGCAGCGACGTGTTCGGCCCGGGTGAGTCGGCCCATGCCCAGCTCGAGGTGCTCGACATGGGTCAGGCTCGCACCCGCTACCACGTGTCGATCGACGTCGACGACCGCGCGGGCGTGCTGGCTTCGGTGGCCAACGCCTTTGCCGCCTACGACGTCTCGATCCGGACCGTCCGACAGGAGGGCAGCGGATCCGACGCCCAGCTGGTCATCGTGACCCACGAGGCAGAGGACGCCGCGCTGTCGGCGACCGTGGCGTCGCTGCGAGAGCTCGACATGGTGCGTGACGTGACATCGGTGATGCGCGTCGAGGGAGGAATCTGATGGCTCATCTGTGGAGAGGAGTCATCGAGGAGTACCGCGACTGGCTCCCCGTGACGGCCGAGACCCCCGTGGTCTCCCTGGGCGAGGGCGGCACTCCGCTCGTGCACTCGGCCTGGCTGTCTGGCATCGTGCGCGGTGACGTGTGGCTCAAGGTCGAGGGCAACAACCCGACCGGTTCGTTCAAGGACCGTGGCATGACGACGGCGGTCTCCGTGGCCGTCGGCGAGGGCGCCAAGGCCGTCGTCTGCGCCTCCACCGGCAACACGTCCGCCTCGATGACGGCCTACGCCGCCAAGGCGGGCCTGACCCCGATCGTGCTCGTCCCGCACGGCAAGATAGCTGCGGGCAAGATGGCGCAGGCCGTCATGCACGGCGCCGAGGTCATCCAGGTCAAGGGCGGCTTCGACGAGTGCCTGCAGCTGTCACGGGCTCTGGCCGACAAGTACCCGGTCGCCCTGGTCAACTCGGTCAACCCGGTGCGTCTGCAGGGCCAGAAGACGGCTGCGTTCGAGATCGTCGACGCCCTCGGCGCCACCCCCGACCTGCACGTCCTGCCCGTCGGCAACGCCGGCAACATCTCGGCCTACTGGCTGGGCTACCGCGAGTACGCCGAGGCCGGCATCGCGACGCACACCCCGCAGATGTGGGGCTTCCAGGCCGAGGGATCCGACCCGATCGTGCAGGGTGCGCCGATCCCGCACCCCGAGACGGTCGCGACCGCCATCCGCATCGGCAACCCGGCGTCGTGGCACCTGGCGACGGCCGCGAGGGACGAGTCCGGCGGTCGCATCGGCTCGGTCAGCGACGAGCAGATCCTGCAGGCTCAGCGTGACCTCGCTTCGCGCGACGGCGTGTTCGTCGAGCCCGCGTCGGCCGCCGGGGTCGCCGGCCTGCTGGCCGTGACCGCTGCCGGCGAGGTCGACCCGGGCCAGACGATCATCGTCACCGTCACGGGTCACGGCCTCAAGGACATCGACACGGCGCTCTCGGGCGCCGGAGCGCTGGTCGACGCGATCATCGAGTTCGACGTCGACGCCGCGGCCGCCGCCGCGGGCCTTCTGTGAGCTTCGTCGCCGGGCCGGTCACAGTCAGGGTGCCGGCGTCGAGCGCCAACCTAGGGCCCGGCTTCGACTCCCTCGGCCTCGCCCTGACGCTGCACGACGAGATCACCGGTGAGGTCGCCGGGAGCGGACTCGACGTCCGGGTCACCGGCGAGGGCCGCGACGGCGTTCCGCTCGACGAGACGCACCTGGTGGTGAGGGCCATGCACGCGGCGTTCGACCTCATGGGCGGACGGCCGCCCGGCTTGAGCCTGACGTGCGCCAACGCCGTCCCGCACGGTCGCGGTCTCGGCTCCTCGTCTGCGGCGATCGTCGGCGGCATCGTGCTCGCCCGCGCGCTGGTCGATGGCGGCGAGGCGTTGCTGGACGACGCCGCGGCCTACCAGCTGGCGGTCGACCTCGAGGGTCACCCGGACAATGTGGCCGCCGCCCTCTTCGGAGGACTGACGATCGCCTGGATCGACGGCGCGGCCGCCGAGGTCGAACGCCTCGACACCGCTGTCGCGGTGACGGTCTTCGTCCCGCCCACCGCGGTCTCGACAGAGAAGGCGCGGGGTCTCCTGCCCGAGACGGTCCCGCACCGCGACGCCGCGTTCAACGCCGGCCGCGCGGCGCTGCTGGTCGCTGCACTGACCGGCGCCCCCCACCGCCTGATCTCCGCCACCGAGGACCGTCTCCACCAGTCGTACCGGGCTGACGCCATGCCGGGCTCCTACCAGCTCCTGCGAAGGCTGCGGGTCGACGGCGTGCCGGCGATCATCTCGGGTGCGGGGCCGACGGTGCTGGCGTTCGCGCGAGGTGTCGCCGAGTCGGCTCCGGACGGCTGGACGGTCCACGAGCTCGACGTCGACCCGGTCGGCGCACACGTCGTCACGACCTAGTCGACGGCACGCACCCGGTGGCCGCGCAGCGGGACCCGAGGGTGTTATGGTGGCCAAGGTCGGAGTTGAGTCCATCTCCCCGACAGCGACACCGCAAGTGAGCAGTGCCACGCCAGCCGCCCGTCAGATACGGGCCCCGCCTCGATGCGATCCGGCTTTCCGGAGCACGGGCCATGTGGCCTCATCCAAAGGAACATACGTGACCGAAACCACCACGACCGATGCCTCCACGCCGTCCACGACGGCTGACGCTCCCAAGAAGACCAGTGGGAGCCTGGGCGGCAAGGTGCTCGCCGAGCTGCAGGAGATCGCTGCCGAGCTTGGCGTCAGCGGCGCCGAGAAGATGCGCAAGGGCGCACTGATCGACGCCATCAAGATCGCTCGCGGAGACGCGGGCACCTCGACGAAGGCCGCCGTCAAGGCAGCCTCCGGCCCGGCCATCGACACCGCCGCGGCACCTGCGCCTGCCGTGGTCGCGCCCGAGGCGGCTGCTTCGGCTCCGGCAGCGGTCCCCGAGGCCGAGGCGAAGACTGCGAAGGCCGAGAAGCCGGCCCGCGCCCCACGCGCGAAGGCAGCGAAGCCGGCCAAGGCCGACACCGCCGAGGAGGTCGCCCCCGCCGCCGCGGACGAGGCGCCCGCGGCGGAGAAGGAGACGGAGACCGCGAAGGACGATGACGGCGAGAGCACCCCGAACCGCAACCGCAACCGCAATCGCAACCAGAACAACCAGAACGCACAGGGCGGCCAGGGCGGCCAGGGCGGCCAGAACGCACAGGGTGGCCAGAACAACCAGGGCGGCAACAACCGGAACCAGAACAACCAGCAGAACGCCGCGACGGCCAACCAGAACCGCAACCAGGGCAGCGCTCCGGCCGGTGCTCCGGTCGACGAGGACGACGAGGCCGGCGGACGTCGTCGCAACCGGCGCGGACGCAACCGCAACGGTGCGGCCGGGCGCGGCGGAGCGGTCGACGTCGACACGTCGTACACCGAGGACGACGTCCTGGTGCCGGCGGCGGGCATCCTCGACATCCTCGACAACTACGCGTTCGTGCGCACGACGGGCTACCTGCCGAGCGACAACGACGTGTACGTCTCGCTCTCGATGGTCCGCAAGTGGGGCCTTCGTCGCGGCGACGCGGTCGTCGGCCAGGTGCGCCAGCCCCGTGAGGGCGAGCGCAAGGAGAAGTTCAACCCGATGGTCAAGATCGACTCGGTCAACGGGATGACGCTCGATGAGGCCAACAAGCGCGTCGAGTTCTCCCAGCTGACGCCGCTGCACCCGACGGAGCGCCTGCGCCTTGAGGGAGACGCCGGCGGCGTCACCGGACGGATCATCGACCTGCTGTCGCCGCTGGGCAAGGGACAGCGCGGCCTGATCGTGTCGCCGCCGAAGGCCGGCAAGACCGTGGTCCTCCAGCAGCTCGCCCAGGCCATCACGGCCAACAACCCCGAGTGCCACCTGATGATCGTCCTGGTCGACGAGCGTCCCGAGGAGGTCACCGACTTCCAGCGCACCGTCAAGGGAGAGGTCATCGCCTCGACGTTCGACCGGCCCGCCACCGACCACACGATGGTCGCCGAGCTCGCGATCGAGCGCGCCAAGCGCCTGGTCGAGCTGGGTCACGACGTCGTGCTCCTGCTCGACGGCGTCACGCGTCTGGCTCGCGCCTACAACCTGGCGGCGCCCGCGTCGGGCCGTGTCCTGGCCGGTGGCGTCGACTCGTCGGCGCTCCACCCGCCGAAGAAGTTCTTCGGTGCGGCCCGCAACATCGAGGACGGCGGGTCGTTGACGATCATCGCCACCGCGCTCGTGGAGACCGGCTCGCGCACCGACGAGGTCATCCTCGAGGAGTTCACGGGCACCGGTAACTGGGAGCTGCGCCTGCGCCGCGACCTCGCCGACAAGCGCATCTTCCCGGCGATCGACGTCACCAAGTCCGGCACGCTCCGCGAGGAGCAGCTGCTGGGCAAGGAGGAGCTCGCCGCCGTCTGGAAGCTGCGTCGTGAGCTCTCCGGGCTCGAGGGCGACTCGGGAGGACTGGAGACCGTGCTCGAGCGGCTCGCGAAGTCCGCCACCAACGCGGACCTGTTGAAGTAGTCCACTGCCGAGGGGGCGCATCCGGGCGGCCGGGTGCGCCCCCTCGGCGCGTCCCGGCCTCAGCCGTTGCCGTTGCCGCGCGCCTCGGCGACCAGATGCTCCATGAGTCGCTCGATGCGCAGGATGCCGACGAACCGTCCGGCGGCGTCGGTGCACGCGATGGGGGAGAAGCGGGCCGCCTGTGGACGGGCCATTGCGCGGGCAGCGGCATCCGCGACGGGTGTGTCCACGTTGACGGTGAGCACGTCGATGGGTTCCCAGCGGCCGAAGGTGCCCTGCTGCAGGACGGACACGGGACGGGACTGGCCGTCGACGACGACGACGGACTCGAATCCCGACGCGTCCGGGAGGACCGTCTGGGCAGCGGCCAGGTTGTCGGTCATGTAGGCCTGCTGGAGCAAGGACCGCAGGGCGCCGTCGGGAGCCTCCATGGTGGGCGGGAGGACCGTGCGGGCGCCGGAGTCGATCGTCGACCAGTCGGGCTCGGCCGCGCCGATGAAGGGTCCGCGCGCCAGCGGGACTCCCAGCTGGGCGAGGACCCGCAGCTCGGCGGGGCTCGACACCTCGTCGGCCAGGATCCACGCATCGAGCTGCCCGGCGAGCTGGCCGGTGACCTCGATCGCCTCACGTCGATGGGCGTGCCGGTCGATGCCTTCGGTCCACGCCGCACCCAGGCGGATGATGGCCGGCCGCAGACGGATGATGCTGCCGAGCTCGGGCTGGCCGGAATCGCCGCCACCGACGGCGATGAGGGCCCCCGCGCGGCGGTAGTCGTCCAGCGCCTGCTCGGCCTGCGACACGAGTGAGCTGTCAAAGTCGGTGATGTCGAGCACGATGCCGCGCAGATCGCCGTGTCCGGCGAGCAGGCCGCGGATGGCGGGGTGCCCGACGAGCTCGAGGGGCACCGGGACCGAGATGAAGGTGTTCGTCGGCAGGCTCGCGAAGGCTCGCAGGGACGCGTCGACGACGACGGCCGTCACCTCGTGACCGCGGGGGTCAGCGGCTGGGTCGTTCAGACGAGCGTGCGCCTGGTAGCCGGTGGCGATGCCCCGCGCGACGTCGAGGATCGGTTCGTAGACCACGCGGACGCCGAGCCCGCTCCCACGCGGGGTGGGGAGGCGGGCTTGCTCGGGAGTATCGGTGTGCTGCAGGTCTGCAGTCATCCGGAGGTGCTCAGGCCGCGAGGATGTTGGCCCGGACCGCGGCCACGAGATCGGACGACACCTCGACCATCCCGTGGTCGGCCGCCGCATGGGCCGCCACGTTGCTCAGGATCTCGTCCTCGGTGTCACATGCCCAGGCAGCCTTGCAGCCGGGCACGACGTCGCCGCACGCAAATGTCTTCATCTCGGACCTCCCAGTTCCGGGGGCGCCACCCCGCAGTGATGCCTATCACGCGCCCGCTCCTTCCACGATAGGACAGGGACGATGATCCGTCCGTGGATTGGTGGAACGTGTCGTCCAGGTGGCGACATTTGGGATGGTCGCTGCTTCGGCACACCCCTACGATTGGGCCATGACCACCGCACATGACTTCTCAGCGACCGCCATCGACGGCACGGAGCGCCTGCTAGCCGACTACCAGGGCAAGGTCCTGCTCGTCGTCAACACCGCCACCCAGTGCGGGTTCACGCCCCAGTTCAAGGGACTCGAGGCGGTGTACCAGGAGTACGTCGACCGCGGGCTCGTCGTCCTGGGCTTCCCGTGTGACCAGTTCGGCCACCAGAACCCCGACGGCGACGAGGCCACGGCCAGCTTCTGCGAGAAGAACTTCGGCGTGACCTTCCCGCTGTTCTCCGAGATCGAGGTCAACGGAGACGGCGCGCACCCGCTCTACAAGTGGCTCAAGAAGGAGAAGGGTGGCGTCGGTCCGTCCAAGATCAAGTGGAACTTCACCAAGTTCCTGATCGACACGGACGGCAACGTCGTCAAGCGCTACGGCTCGGCCACCAAGCCCGAGAAGATCAAGGGCGACATCGAGAAGCTCCTGCCCACCTCCTGAGAACGTCGACGGGTCACTAACTGACTCGTGACGGGTCAGATACCGTCGCGAGAAGTGACCCGTCGGTGCGCAACAACTGACCCGTCAGCGGTGGGGAATTTCTGGTGGGCCGATTTCCTTATACACATCGCGAACTGGCACAATCAATCCTTGGTTCTGGTTCACGGCCCCGCATCCCGCGAGACGACCCAGCGACCGCCGAGAGGACATCATGAAGAACGGCATCCACCCCGACTACGTCGACACCCAGGTGACCTGCACCTGCGGCAACACGTTCACGACCAAGAGCACTGCACCCGAGGGCGTCCTGCGCGCCGACGTGTGCTCGGCCTGCCACCCGTTCTACACGGGCAAGCAGAAGATTCTCGACACCGGCGGCCGCGTCGCGCGCTTCGAGAAGCGTTACGCCAAGAAGTAGCGACCTCCCAGCGCCGACCCCTGCCCCTCGGGCTCGGGTCGGCGCTGTCGTTGTGTCTGCCCGCGCACGCCCAGTTTCACCGTCCGATCCGCCGCCAGCCCAGGAGCCACCATGTTCGAAGCCGTCGACTCGCTCGTCGCCGAGCACGCCGAGCTCGAGGAGCGCATGGGCGACCCGGCGGTCCACTCCGACCCGGGCCTCGCCAAGAAGCTGGGCCAGCGGTACGCCGAGCTCACCGCGATCGTCAAGACGTACCGCGACTTCCAGCAGGTGACGGACGATCTCGATGCCGCGCGTGAGCTGGCGGCCGAGGACGCCTCGTTCGCCGACGAGATCACGGCACTGGAGCCGCGCCTGCACGAGCTGTCGGAGCGCCTCCAGCGGCTGCTCGTCCCGCGCGACCCGCAGGACGCGAAGGACATCCTGATGGAGATCAAGGGCGGTGAGGGCGGCGAGGAGTCGGCCCTGTTCGCCGCCGACCTGCAACGGATGTACGCGCGCTACGCCGAGCAGCGGGGCTGGAAGACCGAGATCCTCGACGCCACCGAGTCGGCGCTGGGCGGCTACAAGTCGGTGACCATGGCGGTCAAGTCCAAGGGCACGCCGGAGCCCGGTGAGGCGCCGCACGCGCTGCTGAAGTTCGAGGGTGGCGTGCACCGCGTGCAGCGGGTCCCCGTGACGGAGTCACAGGGACGCATCCACACGTCGGCAGCCGGGGTGCTGGTGCTCGCCGAGGCCGAGGACGTCGACGTCGAGATCCACGACGCCGACCTGCGCATCGACGTCTACCGGTCGTCGGGTCCCGGGGGTCAGAGCGTCAACACGACAGACTCGGCCGTCCGCATCACCCACGTCCCGACCGGCATCGTCGCGAGCTGCCAGAACGAGAAGAGCCAGCTGCAGAACAAGGAGCAGGCCATGCGCATCCTGCGGTCGCGCCTGCTCGACGCGGCCCAGGCCGCCGCCGACGCCGAGGCGTCCGACGTGCGCAGGTCGCAGATCCGCACGATGGACCGCTCCGAACGGATCCGCACCTACAACTACCCGGAGAACCGTCTCTCCGACCACCGCACGGGCTTCAAGGCCTACAACCTCGACCAGGTCATGGACGGCGCTCTCGACGACGTCATCGGGTCGCTCGTCGACGCCGACCTCGCCGATCGCCTGGCGACGGTCGAGGCCGGCTCGTGACGCGGTCGTCCTGATGGCGGTCCGGAGCCAGGCCGAGAGGCTGCTCGAGCAGGCGGCCGCCGATCTCGAGGCAGGGGGGGTGTCGTCGCCGCGCTACGACGCGGAGGCGTTGCTGAGCCACGTCACCGGCGTCCCGCGCATGATGCTGATCGGCAGCGCGCGGCCGAGCGGCATGCAGGTCCAGCAGTTCATCGAGCTCGTCAAGGCGCGCGCTGCCCGTTTCCCGCTGCAGCACCTCACCGGGTCGGCGGCCTTCCGCTACGTCGACGTCGAGGTCGGGCCAGGGGTCTTCGTGCCGCGGCCCGAGACCGAGCTGCTCGCCGGTTGGGCGATCGACCACGCCAAGACCCTCGAGTCTCCGATCGTCGTCGAGCTGTGCGCGGGAGCCGGAGCCATCTCGCTGTCGGTGATCCACGAGGTGCCCGGTGCGCAGGTGCACGCCGTCGAGCTCGACGAGCCGGCCTTCGAGTGGGCCCAGCGCAACCTGGCCGGCACCGGTGTCGACCTGCGGCTCGGGGACATGGCGGATGCCTTCCCCGACCTGGACGGACAGGTCGACGTCGTCGTCGCCAATCCGCCGTACATCCCGCTCGATGCGTGGGAGAGCGTCGCACCGGAGGCGCGGGACCATGACCCGGCGCTGGCCCTGTGGTCCGGCGACGACGGCCTCGACGCGATGCGGGTCGTCGACCGGGTTGCGCGCCGGCTGCTCAAGCCCGGAGGAGTGGTCGGCGCCGAGCACGCCGACGCGCAGGGCGAGTCGGCTCCCGCCGTCTTCGCGCTCCTGTGGGACGAGGTCCGGGATCATCGTGATCTCGCCGACCGACCGCGCTTCGTCACGGCGACGAAGCCTCGGCGCTAGGCTCTCGCACCATGGGCGGTGACGAGCTGGCGCTGATCGGCGCTGCCATAGCCGTCGGACTCGGAGCAGCGGTCCTGCCGGTGTTCGTGAACGCCGAGGTCTACGTCGTGGCGATCGGTGCGACGGTCAACAGCCGCCCGTTCCTGGCGCTGTTGATCCTGATCCACGTCATCGCGACCACGATCGGCAAGGCTTTCGTCTTCCAGCTCGCCCGCAAGGGCACGAACAAGATCCGCATGGTCGAGCCGAGACCCCCGAGCAACGCCGTCTCTGCCTGGACCCGGCGCACGGGCCACCGGTTCGCGCAGACCCGGTTCGCGAAGGCGCTCAGCCGCGCCAACGACTGGCTCCTGACGCTGCTCGACCGGCGCTACTCCGGTGGTCTGACGGCGTTCGTCTCGTCGCTGACGGGGATCCCGCCGCTGGCGATCGTGACGATCCTCGCGGGCGCGTCGAAGCAGCCCCAGTGGCTGTTCCTGACGATGGTGTTCCTCGGTCGGCTGATCCAGTTCCTCGCGATAGCGTTCCTGCTGCACCAGATCAGCTGGTTCTAGTTCCCACCCACAGGCCGAGGGAGCGCCAGCGACCGAAGGCAGCCGTCCGGGCGGAGCCCGGCACCCGAGAGGAACGAACGGGTGGAGCGGCGACGAAGGAGCCGCGCGGCCTAGGATGACATCGTGAAGTTCGACTGCAGCGTGGACGAGGAGTACGACCGGGGGCTCCTGGCTGCCCAGGCCGCTCTCGAGGAGGGCAAGCTCGTCGTCCTGCCGACCGACACGGTCTACGGCCTGGCCGCGGATGCCTTCTCGCCGCGTGCCGTCCAGAACCTGCTGGACGCCAAGGGCCGCGGCCGCGACATGCCGCCACCGGTGCTGGTCGGCGCGCCGACGACGCTCGACGCTCTCGCGATCGACATCCCCGCATGGCTCCGGTCGATGGTCGAGGCGCTGTGGCCCGGACCCCTGACGGTCGTCCTTCGGCAGCAGCCGTCGCTGACGTGGGACCTCGGCGAGACCCACAACACCGTTGCCGTCCGCATGCCCGACGACAAGCGCGCGCTGGCGCTGCTCAAGCAGACCGGGCCGCTCGCGGTCAGCAGCGCCAACACGACCGGCCTCCCCGCCGCCCAGGACGTCGAGGCGGCGCAGGAGATGCTCGGACCCCGGGTCGCGGTGTACCTCGACGGCGGACCCACCTCGTCCGGCACCCCGTCGACGATCCTCGACGCGACCGGGACCACGCCCCGGGTGCTCCGCCAGGGGGCCATCCCGCTGGAGGTCCTCCACCAGTTCAACAACACGATCGAGCCGGCCGAGGACGCGGGCGACGTGTCGTGAGGGAGTACCTGGTGGTGTTCGGCGTCGCCCTCGGCGTCACCTACCTGCTGGCCTCGATCGCCCGGCAGGCCGCTCACCACTTCGGGGCCGTCGCGCGGGTCCGTGACCGTGACGTGCACGCGATCCCGACGCCCTACTTCGGCGGCCCGGCGATGCTGGGCGGGCTCATCGCGGCCTATCTCGTCGCCACGAGCCTGCCGTTCCTGTCCTTGGCCGACGACGGCGTCTTCAGGGACGTCCGTGCGGTGGTGCTGGGCGCCGCCGTCATCTGCGCCGTCGGCATCATCGACGACCTCTATGAGCTCGACGCACTCAGCAAGTTCGCCGGACAGGTGCTCGCCGGCATCATCGTCGTCGCGCAGGGCGTGCAGTTCGTCTACCTCCCGCTCTACGGCAACTACATCGGTCTCGACCAGGCCCAGGCCATGATCTTCACGGTCCTGCTGATCGTCGGCACCGCCAACGCGGTCAACTTCGTCGACGGCCTCGACGGCCTCGCAGCGGGCATGGTCGCGATCGGCGCGGTGGCCTTCTTCGCCTACGCGTTCCTGCTCGCGGTCGAGAACGGCGAGACCCGGGCCATCGCGGCCGCCCTGCTGACGGCGGCGCTCGCCGGCGCCTGCATCGGCATCCTGCCGCACAACTTCTTCCCGGCCAGGATGTTCATCGGCGACTCGGGCTCGATGCTGATCGGCTTCGTCCTGGCCTGCTCGTCGATCAGCCTGACCGGGCAGTTCCCCGCCACGGCGATCTCGGAGGGCATCGGTGGGGCGGAGCGCAGCTTCCTGCCGACCCTGCTGCCGCTGATCCTGCCGTTCACGATCCTGATGGTCCCCTTCGTCGATCTCGCGCTCGCCGTGGTGCGGCGCACCCGGGCCGGACGGTCACCGTTCAGCCCCGACAAGATGCACATCCACCACCGCCTGCTCGAGATCGGCCACTCGCACCGCCGGGCCGTCCTGCTGATGTACGCCTTCGCGGGCCTCGTGGCGTTCGGCAGCGTCGTCATCAGCCTGTTCAGCGGCTGGCAGTCCATCGCCGGATTCGGGGCGTTGGCGGTCATCACGACCGCGGCGGTCTTCCTCCTGCCCAAGCTCGAGGCGAAGGTGTGGTCATGAGCGAGCGCCAGCGAGCGAACCGAGGGTGTCTCATGACGACTCCTGTGAATGTCGTCATGATGCGGAAGGTGTCGTCATGAGCGAGCGCCAGCGAGCGAACCGAGGGCGTCTCATGACGACTCCTGT
Organism: Aeromicrobium sp.; assembly: GCA_046598255.1. Taxonomy (GTDB): domain Bacteria; phylum Actinomycetota; class Actinomycetes; order Propionibacteriales; family Nocardioidaceae; genus Aeromicrobium. Next base: position 51,908 of record JBKJIW010000036.1, read on the forward strand.
GAATGTCATCGTGATGCGGAAGGTGTCGTCGTGAGGGTCGTCAAGCGCGTCCTGCTGCCGGTCGTGGCGGTGACCGCGGTCGTGGCGGCTGTCTTCGGCTTCCTCGAGGGCTCTGCGGGCGTGTGGGGCTCGCTGCTCGGCGGCGCCGTCGTGGTCCTGTTCCTCGGCTCGACGCCGGTGATCCTGACCCCGCTCGTCCGCAAGAGCGCCGCCCTGTCCCTGCCGGTGGCTCTCGGCTTCCTGGCCGGCAAGTCGATCGCGGTTCTCGTCGCGCTCGCGCTGCTGTTCGACGTCGGGGGAGTGGCGGACTCGATCGACTTCACCGCCTTCGGCCTGGCTGCGATTGCAGCATCTTTGGCCTGGACGATGCTCCAGATAGTTGCGTTCCGCACAGAGCGCGTACCCACGTACGACCTGACTGACCGAGACTGACGTCACCCTGATAGCCTCGGCACTGCGAGCGAGCCCGCACCTGTTTCACGCACCGGCTCTTCGCACGACAATGACGCTGGCCGTATGCCCTTTCGACGCGAGTCGGGGGCGACCGCGCCATGAGACAAAGGTGAATGAGTGACGCTCGCCTCGATCACGCTTCTGGCGGTCACGGGTCCCCCGAGCCCCGGACCGGCGGACTTCGATCTTCCCGCGATCTTCGACATCGGGGGTCTCGGTGTCACCAAGCCGATGCTTCTGGTCGCGCTGTCCACGGTCCTGATCGTGGGGCTGTTCTACTCGATGGCCCGCCCCGCGGCCGTCGTCCCCGGACGGATGCAGTTTGCCGGCGAGCTCGTCTACGGATTCGTCCGCAACGGCATCGCCCGCGAGAACATCGGCTCGCACGACTTCATGAAGTTCGTGCCCTTCCTGTTCTCCCTGTTCCTGTTCGTGCTGGTCAACAACTTCTACGGCATCATCCCGGTGATCCAGTTCCCGACGATGTCGCACATCGGCTATCCGCTGGCCATCGCCGCGCTGGCCTGGATCGTCTACAACGGCGCCGGCATCGCCAAGAAGGGCTTCGTCGGCTACCTGAAGCACGAGACGGTCCCCCCGGGCATGGACTGGTGGATCCTTCCGCTGCTCGTCCCGCTCGAGTTCCTCTCCAACATCATCCTTCGCCCCATCACGTTGACGCTGCGTCTGTTCGCGACGATGTTCGCCGGACACCTCCTCGTGATCCTGTTCTCGCTCGGTGGCGAGTACCTGCTGCTCCACTCAGACCCGATCCTGAACAAGGTGGCCGGCGGATTCTCGGTCATCCTGGCGATCGGCATCAGCTTCCTGGAGATTCTCGTGATGTTCCTCCAGGCCTACGTGTTCACCCTGCTGACCTCGATGTACATCAGCGAAGCCATCGCTGACGAGCACTGAGCCAGCACCCGAGCGACAACTTCATCTTCTTCTCACCCCACCAACGACTCGGACACTCCGTGTCAGAACGAAAGGACATGCCGTGGACACCATCGGCACTCTGAACATGGTCGGTCTCGGCCTCGCCGCGATCGGCCCCGGTATCGGCGTCGGCCTGATCTTCGCCGCGTTCGTCACCGGTGTGGCCCGTCAGCCCGAGGCTGAGGCCAAGCTGCGCCAGATCGCGATCCTCGGCTTCGTTCTCGCCGAGCAGTTCTTCATCATCGGCCTGGCCCTGGCATTCGTCCTCAAGGCCAGCAACACCTGATTCCGATTCTTCGACAGAAGGCACTCACATGATCACGACACTCGTGTTCGCCGCCGCGGAGAACGCGGAGGAGGAAGAGCTCAACCCGCTGATCCCGCACACCGCGGAGATCATCATCGGGTTCGTGTTCTTCGCGATCCTCTTCCTGCTGATCCGGAAGGTCGTCGTCCCGCTGTTCGAGAAGGCGTACGCCGAGCGGACGGCTGCCATCGAAGGTGGCATCGAGGAGGCCCAGGCCGCCCAGAAGGAGGCCAAGGCCGCTCTCGACGAGTACACCGCGCAGCTGGCGGGAGCCCGGCACGAGGCTGCGGCCATCCGCGAGGAGGCCAAGGAGCAGGGCGCGCAGATCATTGCCGAGCTGCGGGCCCAGGCCCAGGCCGAGGCCGAGCGCATCACCACGACGGCGCACGCGCAGGTCGAGGCCGAGCGTGCGCAGGTCCTGGCCCAGCTCAAGGGTGAGGTCGGATCCATGGCCACGGCACTGGCCGGCCGCATCGTCGGTGAGGTGCTGGACGACTCGGCAGCGCAGAAGCGCACCGTCGAGCGGTTCATCGCCGAGCTCGAGGAGTCGGCCAACTGATGCGTGGCATTTCAGCGAGGTCTCTCGAGGAGGTCCTGTCCGCCGTCAGCGCGGCCCAGGGCCCCGCGAGCGATCTCGGAGCAGAGCTGTTCGGCGTCGTCGCGACGCTGGACCGTGAGCCCGCGCTGCGTCGGGTCCTGACCGATCCGTCGACCGAGGCTCCCGCGAAGGCCGGTCTGGCCCAGCAGGTCTTCGGCCGACAGGTCAGCCAGGACACCATCACGGTGCTCGAGACCGCAGTCAGTGGGCGGTGGGCCTCCGGGCGCGACCTCACCGACGGTCTCGAGACGGCTGGCGTGACCGCTCAGGTCATCGCCGCCGATCAGGACGGTGCGCTCGACGACGTCGAGACCGAGCTGTTCGAGATCGGACGCCTCGTGAGGTCGGACGCCGAGCTGCGGCAGATCGTCTCCGACCGGGGCCTCGCGGCCACGGCCAAGGGCCAGCTCCTCAGCACACTGCTGGCCGACAAGGTCAAGGCGCCGACGCTGGCGTTGGCCATCCAGGCCGCCGCGGCCCGCACCGGCTCCTTCGAGCGGGTCCTCGCGGCGTTCGGCGAGACGGCAGCAGCACGGCGCAGCCGTCTGCTGGCCGAGGTGCGCGTCGCCTCCGATCTCGGTGACGCCGAGAAGACACGCCTGGCCGCCGCGCTGGGCAAGAGGTACGGACGTGACGTCCACCTCAACATCGTCATCGATCCCTCGATCGTCGGAGGCATCACCGTCTCCATCGGTGACGAGGTCGTCGACGGCTCCATGTCCACTCGTCTCGAAGTCGCCCGTCGGCGTCTCGCAGGCTGACGACGTCCTCACTGACACAAACTTTCACCAGACAAGAAGGCAGGCACACACATGGCGGAACTCACCATCCGTCCGGACGAGATCCGCGACGCGTTGCAGAAGTTCGTGGCCGACTACAAGCCGAGCGCAGCAGCCACCGAAGAGGTCGGCATCGTCGCGACCGCCGGTGACGGCATCGCCCGCGTCGAGGGTCTGCCCTCGGCCATGGCCAACGAGCTCCTCGAGTTCGAGGACGGCACGCTCGGCCTCGCGCTCAACCTCGACGTCCGCGAGATCGGCGTCGTCATCCTGGGTGAGTTCTCCGGCATCGAGGAGGGCCAGACCGTCCGCCGGACGGGCGAGGTCCTCTCGGTCCCCGTCGGCGACAACTACCTCGGTCGCGTCGTCGACCCCCTGGGTGCGCCCATCGACGGTCTCGGCGAGATCGTCACCGACAAGCGCCGTGCGCTCGAGCTGCAGGCGCCCAACGTCATGCAGCGCAAGAGCGTCCACGAGCCGATGATGACCGGTCTCAAGGCCATCGACTCCCTGACGCCGATCGGCCGTGGCCAGCGTCAGTTGATCATCGGTGACCGCCAGACCGGCAAGACCGCCATCGCGATCGACACGATCATCAACCAGAAGGAGTTCTGGGAGTCGGGCGATCCGACCAAGCAGGTCCGCTGCATCTATGTCGCCATCGGCCAGAAGGGTTCGACCATCGCCTCCGTGCGTGGCGCCCTTGAGGAGGCCGGCGCGCTGGAGTACACGACGATCGTCGCTGCTCCCGCCTCCGACTCGGCCGGCTTCAAGTACCTCGCCCCCTACACCGGCTCGGCCATCGGCCAGGAGTGGATGTACCAGGGCAAGCACGTCCTCATCGTGTTCGACGACCTGTCCAAGCAGGCCGAGGCGTACCGCGCGGTGTCGCTGCTGCTGCGTCGCCCGCCGGGCCGCGAGGCCTACCCGGGTGACGTGTTCTACCTGCACTCACGGCTGCTGGAGCGTTGCGCGAAGCTCAGCGACGAGCTGGGTGCGGGCTCGATGACGGGTCTTCCGATCATCGAGACCAAGGCCAACGACGTGTCGGCCTACATCCCGACCAACGTCATCTCGATCACCGACGGCCAGATCTTCCTGCAGTCGGACCTGTTCAACGCCAACCAGCGCCCCGCGGTCGACGTCGGCATCTCGGTGTCGCGCGTGGGTGGCGCGGCGATGCAGAAGTCGATGAAGAAGGTCACCGGATCGCTCAAGGTCGAGC
>JBKJIW010000016.1:0-111060 GCA_046598255.1 Aeromicrobium sp.
CATCGGTTCGCGGATCAACGTGAACCGGACCACCGAGGCTGTGGGCACCGGCGCTGACCATATCGCGGTCGGCTTCCCGTTCTGCCGGGTGATGCTCTCCGACGGACTGACCGCCCAGCAGGCCAAGGGCGAGGCACGCGAGGAGGTCGAGGTGCTCGACGTCGCGCAGATGCTGCTGGCCGGCGTCAAGCGCGCACCGGAGCCGAGCGTCGCCGACGACCAGGCCGTCGTCGCCGAGGCCGAGGCGGCCACCGTCGCAGCGGCCGCCACCGAGGCGGAGCCCACCGAGGCCGATCGGGCCGATCCGGGCTCGATCTCCGAGACCAAGGACGTCGGTCCGGCGGCCGAGGCCACCGAGAAGCCGACGACCGACGAGCCGGAGGTCGACGCGCAGGAGGCCGCCGCCGAGCACAACATCGCGGTCGACGACGAGGGCAAGGGAGTCGACGAGACGCCCGAGCCTGACGCCGAGGTCAACACCGACCCCGCCAGCGAGAAGGAAGAGGCCGCCTGGGCCAACGTCGGTGCGGTCAACACCGACCTGACACCGTCCGAGGAGCCCGTCCCGACGCCCGAGCCGGCACCGGCTCCTGCCGAGGAGGTCACCCCCGTCCCGGACGAGACCGAGCCCGTCCAGGAGGATGCGCGCGAGGAGGAGGCCGAGGAGCTCAACGACAGTGCCGCCGAGGCCAAGGCGTCCGCGCCCGACGAGATCACCCCTGTCGAGGACGGCGAGAACACCGCCGACCCCGTGTCCGAGGACGTCGCCGAGCTGAGCGACGCCAACCCGAGCGGAGCCGACCTGAGTGCGGCAGCCACCGAGGCCGTCCCGGACGTGGACCACCACGCCCAGGCGACCGACGAGGACGCCGTCGAGGAGTGGGTCGAGGAGGGCGGCACCCAGAAGCCGGCCGACGACGAGACCAAGCCGTAGTCGGTCACCGACCAGCAAGAACGACGAAGGGGCGCACCTGCGGGTGCGCCCCTTCGTCGTTCCGGGGTCGGGAGGGAGCTGGCCCGGGAATGCGAAAAGTCCGACCGGGAGGGAGCCACGTGTCGGACTTTGTGCTGGTCCTGAGGACCAGCGTCGCAACCGGGCGGGAGGGAGTTTGCCCGGTTCGAATAGATCAACGAAACGCGTCCCAGAAGGTGACGGGCGAGAATGAAGAAATGTCAGAAGCTCGTTGTCCGTGCCTCAGTGGTCTCCCGTACGACGCCTGCTGCGGGCGTCTGCACCGCGGTGAGGCCCCCGCCCACACCGCCGAGCAGCTCATGAGGTCGCGGTTCAGCGCGTTCGCCCTCGGTGATCCCGCCTACCTGCTGCAGACCTGGGCGGCCTCGACCCGACCGGAGACGTTGGAGCTCGACCCGGATCGCCGGTGGTACCGGCTCGACATCCTGTCCACGCGCGACGGAGGTCCGTTCGACCGCACGGGCGTCGTCGAGTTCGAGGCGTTCCACCGGGGGCCAGGCGGCGCCGGGAGCCAGCACGAGACCAGCCGGTTCGTGCGCGAGGCCGGCCGGTGGTTCTACCTGGACGGCATCGCGTGAGTCAGTGGACGGAGCGGCGCAGCTCGACCCGGGCCCATTCACGGTACTGCTGGTCGTCGAAGCCCCAGTCGTCGGTGAGCTGCAGGTAGGTCTCGGCGGACAGCATCACGCTCAAGCTCGCGGCCATGACCGAGAGCTCGGGGGCCGCCCCGTCCGTGCGGGCGATGCCGATCCGCACCATCCACTCCGCCGATGCCATCCAGCCGGCGGCCTTGACCGCCACGAGCTCGGCCCAGTGCTCGGCGATCAGCGGCTCGACCGCGGCGGTGGCACGTAGCTCGGTCATCAGGCGAGCCGATCTCGCATGACCCATCGCCAGGAAGTCGATGACCTGGTCGATGCCGACGTCAGGATCGTCTCCCGACATGATGTCCTGCACCGATTCGACCTCGTCGAACGACGACCATCCACCCTGCCCGGTGTAGCGGGTGCGGAACGCCTCCAGCAGCAGTGCCGCCTTGGTGCCCGTGGCGTGCACCGACTCGACCGACACGTCGGCCGCCCGGGCGATGTCGCCCATCGTCGCGCCCGCGAAGCCCTTGGTCGAGAACAGGTCTGCGGCCGCCTCGATGATCCGCTCACGGGTCCGCGCGGCCTGCTCCTTGCGCTTGGGGGACCGATAGGCGCGCTTGGCCACCACGTCGTCACTCATCCAGCTCACCTCAGTCGTTCATCACTCGCAGGGTCCGACCATAGTGCCCAGACAGGCCGTCCCAGTAGGGGCGTGCAGGCCCACCCGCCAAGGCGGGCGTGACCTGGGACACGTCTGTCTCGTTGAATCTGCGTTGGTACGAAAGCCCCACTTCCTCCCGTCGTGGTGGGGCACCCGAAGGAGCACCATGCGCCGCATCCGCACGACCCTGGCACTGACGACACTGGTCGCCGTGTCCTCCGGGGCACTGGTCGGTGTCACTACCAGTGCCGAGGCCGCCCCCGACGTCACGGTGACGTCACTGCACTTCAAGGTCCGTGTCGGCCCCACCGGCGCGGAGACCTGTGACATCGTCGGCGACCTCTACACGCCCAGCGGCGCCGACGCGGCGCACCGCGTGCCGGCGATCCTCACGACCAACGGCTTCGGCGGCTCCAAGGACGACCAGGCAGGCATCGGCACGACGTTCGCGGGCCGCGGCTACGCCGTCCTGTCGTACTCGGGTCTGGGCTTCGGCGGTTCTGGCTGCAAGATCACGCTCGACGACCCCGACTGGGACGGCAAGGCAGCCAGCCAGCTCGTGAGCTACCTCGGCGGACAGGCCGGCGTCGCCTACACGGATGCCCAGCACACCTTACCCGCGCCGGTCCTCGACGTCGTGCAGCGTGACGCGACCGACCACTCGGGGCGGGCCGCCCAGAACGATCCTCGGGTCGGCATGATCGGCGGCTCGTACGGCGGTCAGGTGCAGTACGCCGCCGCGTCGATTGACGCCCGGATCGACACGATCGTCCCGATCATCACGTGGAACGACCTGTCGTACTCGCTGTCGCCCAACAACACGTCGCAGGTCACCCCCGGCGGGGTTAGCACGTCGGTGCCGGGTGCGGCCAAGCTGGTGTGGGCCCTCGGCTTCTCGGGCAAGGGCGTCATCGACGGCGTCCAGAACGCCCCGGTCGATCCGGCCCGTCTGATCGGCTGCCCCAACTTCGCGTCCTTCGTGTGCCCAGCGCTCGTCACGGCGGGCGCGACCGGCGCGGTCGATCCCGGGGCGACCGCACAGCTGCGCCACGCGTCGGTGACGAGCTACCTGCAGAAGGTGACCGTGCCGACGCTCATCATCCAGGGACAGAGCGACACCCTGTTCAACCTCAACGAGGGAGTCGCGACCTACCAGGCGCTGAAGCGGCAGGGAACGCCCACGAAGATGATCTGGATCAACGGCGGCCACTCCGGACCCAACGCCCCCGGCGAGCTCTCGTTCGGCTCGCCCGATCCCGCGACCGAGAACGTCTCGGCCCGCGCGGCCGACTGGCTCGACCACTACCTGTTGGACTCCTCCGTCAGCACCGGTCCGGAGTTCTCCTACTTCCGCGACTGGGTGCCGTACACCGGCAGCGCCGCCACCGCCTACGCGGACGCCTCCTCCTACCCGGTCGGCACGACGAAGAACCTCTACCTCTCGGGACGGAGCCTCGCGACGTCGTCGAGCGGCATCGCTGCCGGCAGCCAGTCGTTCCTGACTCCCGTCGCTGGCATCCCCACCTCGGCCGACCCGCTCGACGTCGTCGGCAGCGCGCTGCCGCTTCCCGAAATCGACCTGCCCGGCACCACCGCCAGCTGGTCGACCGCACCGCTGACCGCGAACCTCGATGTGGTCGGGTCGCCGAAGCTGACGGTCAAGGTCACGTCACCCACGGCGGCCCTGACCCAGGGCCTCGGGACCGTCGGACAGCTCGTCCTGTTCGCCAAGGTCCTGGACGTCGACGCGGCCGGCGAGGCGACCCTCGTGCGCAATCTCGTCGCCCCCGTGCGCGTCGCAGACGTCAACAAGCCGATCACGGTGACGATGCCGGCCATGGCGCACCGGTTCGCCGCCGGTCACTCGCTGCGCCTGGTCATCGCCGGCGGCTCCACCAACTACCGAGGTGGTCTGACCGCCAACGCCGTCACCGTCACGACGGGCAGCGCCAGCCAGGTGCTGGCGCTGCCCGTCGTGCCGTAGGCGTCGGACCGTCAGGCGTCGCGGCGCCGCAGCATCGCCCAGGCGATCAGCAGCAGTGCCGCGACCTCCAGCGAGAAGATCCCGAACGACGTCCACGGACCGAGCATGTCGGGGATGAACGTGACAGGGCTCGCGACCTGCAGGCCGGCGTTGCCCGGCGTCAGCCTCGTCACCCACGTGCCGAGATCACCGGGGATCAGCACGACCAGGCTCTCGACCACGAAGATCTCCGCCAGGACGATCGAGATGGCCGCGGCCGTGTGCCGCACCAGGAAACCCACGGACACCCCGAGGATGCCGAGACCGGCCAGGAAGAGTCCGCTGCCGACCATCGACCGGGCAACGTCTCCCTCCAGCGCCAGGCCGACGCCCTCACGACTGAGGAACCAGTTGCCACCGGCGTAGCCGAGCAGGGCAGTCACCGTGCCGGCGACCATCAGCACCGAGGCGACGAGGAGCGACTTGGCCAGCAGGACCGTCCCCCGCGAGGGAGTGGCAGCCAGCGTCGTGCGGATCATTCCCGACCCGTACTCCCCCGTCACGGCCAGCACCCCCAGGATCAGGGCGCACACCTGGGACAGCGCCATCCCGATCGTGATGAACGATCCCGGCGCCTCGTCGGCCTCGCTGCTGGCCAACCACTCGGCGTTGCCCCAGCACAGGGCCGTCGTCAGGCCCGCGCCGAGCACCACGAGCGCGGCCAGCGTCCACCAGGTCGAGCGGACGCTGGTCAGCTTGATCGTCTCCGACCGCAGCACGGCGCCGAAGCCCGCCCGCGGGGGGACGACGTGTGCGGCCTCCCGGACCGTCTCGAGCTGCGCGGTCATGCCGCGACCTCCGCGGCCGTGGCTGCGACGTCGTGCGCGTGGTACTCGACGCTGTCGGCCGTCAGGGCCATGAACGCGTCCTCGAGGGACGACCGCACCAGCGTCAGCTCGTGCAGGAGCAGTCCCTGCGCGCCGATCAGCTCGCCGGCCGCGGGGGCGTCGAGTCCCTGCACCCGGAGCTCGTCGCCGACCCGGTCGACGTCGTGACCGCGTCCGACCAGGAGCGCCTCGACGTCGGTGAGCCGGGGCGCCCTCACCCGGACGTACGACGCGGCGTGATCGACCATGAACTGCTGCATCGAGCAGTCGGCCAGGATCGTTCCCCGGCCGATGACGATGAGGTGGTCGGCCATCAGCGCCATCTCCGACATCAGGTGGCTCGAGATGAAGACGGTCCGACCCTCGTCGGCGAGCTGGCGCGCCAGCTGCCGCACCCAGCGGATGCCCTCCGGGTCGAGCCCGTTGACCGGCTCGTCGAGGATGATGACCGGCGGGTCACCGAGCAGCGCCGAGGCGATGCCGAGCCGCTGACCCATGCCGAGCGAGAAACGTCCGGCACGCTGGCCGGCGACGCTGTCGAGGCCGACCTGCTCGAGCACCTCGCCGACCCGCGTCGTGGGAATGCCGTTGCTGGCGGCCATCCAGCGCAGGTGGTCGCGGGCGGAGCGGCCCGGGTGGATCGCGCCGGCCTCCAGCAGCGCGCCGACCTCCCGCAGCGGTGCGGGCGACGACACGTACCGGTGGCCGTTGACCGACACCGAGCCCCGGGTGGGTGCATCCAGCCCCAACGTCATGCGCATCGTGGTCGACTTGCCGGCACCGTTGGGGCCGAGGAAGCCCGTGACGCGTCCGGGCTCGACCGTGAAGTCGATGCCGTTGACAGCCGTCTTGTCCGCGAATGTCTTGGTGAGTCCCTGCGCGCGGATCATGCCCGGCGCTCCTGCTGTGAAGTGGTCATGCGTTCACTGTCGCGGCGCACCGACGTTCCCGGCATCGGGGAAGCACCCCGAGCATCCCCTGACCCCACCCTGAGCCTTGAGTACGGTGGAGCCATGTCACGCACCGACGAGACCGCCGGCAGCCCGGCCTGGCGACAGGCCACCCGCACCGCGCTCCTGACGTTCGCCCGGCGGTCCCAGCGTTCGGAGGGTGGCTTCGTGTGGCTGGGCGGCAGCGGCGAGCCGGATCCCGACCGCGGCCTCGAGCTGTGGATCAACGCCCGGATGACGTACGTCTTCGCGCTGTCGGCCCTGTCGGGGGTCCAGGCCGATCTGGCGCTGGCCGAGCACGGGGTCGCGGCACTGACGACCCTGTTCCACGACGACGTCGACGGCGGGTGGTTCGACGCGGTCGACCCCGACGGGACCGCCACCGACGGCGACGTCGCCAAGCGTTGCTACGGGCACGCGCACGTGCTGCTCGCAGCGGCGACCGCCGTGGCGGCCGGCGCTCCGGGAGCCCAGCCCCTCCTCGACGAAGCACTCGACGTCCACGCCCACCGTTTCTGGGAGCAGGAGCAGGGCCGCTGCGTCGAGGAGCTCAGCCACGACTGGTCGCACACCGACTCCTACCGCGGGGCCAACAGCAACATGCACACCGTCGAGGCCTACCTGGTGGCCGGAGACGTCACCGGCGACCCGGTCTGGCACGACCGTGCCCTCTCGATCTGCGAGCGGGTCATCGGCATCCATGCCCGCTCGCACGAGTGGCGCATCCCCGAGCACTACGATCACGACTGGACGCCGGTCCCGGAGTACAACGTGGAGCTCCCGGCCGATCCGTTCCGCCCGTACGGCGCGACGCCGGGCCACGCGTTCGAGTGGTCCCGGCTGCTGCTCCAGCTCGCGGCCAGCCTCGACGATCCCCGCCCGTGGATGCTGGAGGCCGCCGAGGCGCTGTTCACCCAGGCCGTCGAGGACACCGCCGAGGACGACACTCCGGGCCTGGCCTACACGACGGACTGGCACGGTGAGCCGATCGTGCGCGAGCGGTTCCACTGGGTCATCGCCGAGGCCGTGCTGGCGGCCGAGGCGCTGCACACCTACACCGACGCGGCTCTCTACAGCGGGCTCGCCGACCGCTGGTGGTCCGAGATTGCCGAGCACTTCGTCGACGGTGCCACCGGTTCGTGGCACCACGAGCTGTCGCCGTCGCTCGGCCCCTCGTCGCGCACGTGGCGCGGCAAGCCCGACGCCTATCACGCGTTCAACGCCCTGACGCTGCCCGATCTGCCCCTCGCTCCCAGCGCGGCGCTCACGATCGGCGACCTCTCGGCATGACCCAGCGCCAGCGAGATCACCGTGAGAATGTCAGGTGTGCCCCTGCCTTTCGTGCCCTTCCACGGCAGGTGACCACATGACGATCCTGGTGATCGGCGAGGCGCTGGTCGATGTCGTGCAGCGGTCCGGCCGCGATCCCGAGCCGTTCGCGGGCGGGTCGCCGTTCAACGTCGCGGTGGGCCTCGGCCGCCTCGACGTCGCCACCGTGCTCGCCGCACAGGTCGGCGGCGACCGGTTCGGCGACGGGCTGCGCTGGCATCTCGGCGACTCGGACGTCACCCTGGTCGAGCTAGAGCCGGTGCCCGACCGGACGTCCACCGCTCGCGCCACCCTCGCCGACGACGGCAGCGCCACCTACGAGTTCGACCTGACCTGGGATCCCGTCGAGCTGCCCGACCCCTCGGCGTTCGAGGCGGTGCACGTCGGCTCGCTGGGGACGGCCCTCGCCCCGGGTTCCGCGCTCGTCGCCGAGCTCGTGATGAGCGCCGACGTCCTCGGCATCCCGGTCTCGTATGACCCCAACGTCCGGCTGACCGTCGAGCCCGACGTCGAGGTGTGGCGCCAAGCCTTCGCCGCGATCGCGCCGCACGCGTCGGTCATCAAGATGAGCGACGAGGACGCGGCCGTCCTGTTCGCCGGCGAGTCCCCGGACGACCTGGTGCGACGCCTCGCGGCCGAGCACGGCGCGCTCGTCGTCATCACCCTCGGCGGCGAGGGGGCCGTCATCGCCGCCGGTACCGCGTCCGCCTCCGTGCCACCGGCGGACGTCCGCGTCGTCGACACGATCGGGGCCGGCGACTCCTTCATGGCGGCGATGCTGGCCTGGTGCGCGACCTACGACTGGCCTGGCGCCGGCGAGCTCGACGTCACGGAGCTGACCGATCTGGCGCTGTACGCCTCCAGCGCCGCCGCCATCACCTGCTCGCGCCCGGGCGCCGACCCCCCGCGGACGGCCGAGCTGACGCCGTGACGGTCGCAGAGATGCAGCACTTCCGTGGGCGGGACGGGGTGCCGCTCGTCTACCGCGAGCTGGGGACGGGGCGACCTGTCGTCCTCCTGCACGGATTCTTCACCACCGGGGTCCTCGCCTGGATCCGCAGCGGTCACGCCGACCGCCTCGCGATGCGCGGTCACCGCGTGATCATGCCGGACCTGCGGGGGCACGGGGACAGCTCGCGGACGAACGACCCGGAGGCGTACCCGCCCGACGTGCTGACCGATGACGCCTTCGCGCTGATCGAGCACCTCGGCCTGAAGGAGTATGACCTCGGCGGCTACTCGCTCGGCGCCCGCACGGTCATCCGGATGCTGGCCCGCGGCGCCCGACCACAGCGGGCGGCGGTGGGCGGGGCCGGGTTCGGCGAGCTGCTGCACGCGGCCGGTGGCGGGCAGCGGTTCCGGCACGTACTCGAGCACCCAGGCCAGCACGAGTGGGGCTCGCCCGACTGGCTCGCCGAGGGCTTCCTGAAGAAGATCGGCGGCGATCCGCAGGCGTTGCTGATGGTGCTCGACACCCCCGTCGACACCGCGATGGAGTCGATCAGGGCGATCTCCGTCCCGACGCTCGTCATGAGCGGTGATCGCGACGAGCCGGAGTCGGGGCAGCACCTGGCGGCCCTGCTGCGGCACGCGGTCTACCTCGAGGTGCCGGGCGACCACGTCTCCGCCTCCGGCTCCCCGGAGCTGGGCGACGCGATGGCGGGGTTCTTCGACTAGGTTGCGCGGCTCGGTGCGCTCACTCGACCCGTGCCTACGTCAGGGGCGGGCGCCTCTCTGGGACACGCACGCCGCGGCCGCCTCAGCCCCTGCCAGCAGGGACGTCGCGGCGTCACCACCGACGGTCCAGCGGCTCAGGAAGCCTGCGCAGAAGGCATCACCCGCGCCGACGGTGTCGACCACCTCGGTGGCGATCGCTGCCACGTGGTGACCCCCGAACACCGCGCCGTGGGGGCCCTGCGTCAGGACGACGCCTTCGCCGGCGAGCTGCAGGAACCCCTGCTCGTCATCGTTGGGGAACACCAGGTCGGCGTCCGCCAGCCAGACGAGAACAGCCTCACGTCCGGCCGCCTCGAGGAACCCCAGCGAGCTCGGATCGATGCTGACCCCGGCGCCCCGGACGCGCGCCTCGGCGACCAGGCCGAGCGCCACCGGCCTGACCGCGTCATCGAAGAACGAGTAGCCCGTGAGGTGGAGCCACGTCACCCCGTCCCAGGCGCCCGGCGGCACGTCCTCGGCCGTGAGGGTGGCGTTGGCCGCCCGGTCGACGTACATCGTGCGATCGGCCTCGGCGTCGAGCGTCAGGACGATCGTCGCGGTCGGCAGGTCGGGGTCCCCGCTGATGCGCGCGTCCACCCCGTGGGCGGCCAGGGCTGCGGTGTGGCGCTCGACGGCGTTGGCACCGCAGCGGCCGACGAACCTCACCGGGGCCCCGAGACGTCCGAGCCAGGCGGCCACGTTCGCCGCGGAGCCGCCGGCGGTCATCCGGATCTCCGACACGGTGTCGCTCGCCGGGTTGACGACACCGAGGGGGCGGACGCCGATGTCGTCGACCAGGTCGCCGACGACCAGGATCATCTCAGCGTCCCGACCACGACAGCGCGATCTCGCCCGCGACGCGGATGTTGTTCTCGGCGATCTTGAGGTTGACCGCGAGGCTCTCGCCGCCGGTGAGCCCGACGATCGTGAGCAGCAGGAACGGCGTGACGTCCTTGCCGGTCAGCCCCTCCTCGTCCGCCATCCGCAGCGCGTCGGCCAGCGCCCGGTCGTGCACCGCGGGATCGAGCTGCTGCTCGACGGGGAGCGGGTTGGCGACCAGGATCCCGGACCGCTGGCCGAGTGCGTCACGCGACGCCATGACGTCGGCGACGGCAGCGGCATCGGGCACCGACCAGTCGAGCTCGAAGCCCGAGTCCGTCAGCCAGAAGCTCGGGAAGCGGTCCGTGCCGTAGCCGAGCACCGGGACGCTCAGGGTCTCCAGGCGCTCGAGCGTCGCCGGGATGTCGAGGATCGACTTCACCCCGGCCGAGACCACCGTGATCGGCACCTGCGACAGGATCGTCAGGTCGGCCGACTCGTCGAACGTCTCGGACGCACCGCGGTGCACACCGCCGAGGCCGCCGGTCGCGAAGACGCGGATGCCCGCGAGATCGGCGATGTACGAGGTCGCTGCGACGGTCGTGGCACCACTGCCACCCCGCGCCAGCGAGATCGGCAGGTCACGGACGCTGAGCTTGGGGATGTCCTCACCGGCGACCCGCACGAGCTCGTCGTCCGTGAGCCCCGCCTTGAGGCGTCCGTCGAGCACCGCGATCGTGGCCGGGACGACGCCCCCGTCGGTCAGCAGCGCCTCGAACCGGCGGGCCGCATGCAGGTTGTCGGGACGGGGCAGGCCGTGCGAGATGATCGTCGACTCGAGGGCCACGACGGGCCGTCCCTCGTCGAGCGCGGCCTGCACGGAGGGCGAGATGTCGAGCGGAAGAAGCACACCCGGAGCCTATCGGCGGGCGAGTCAGATCTGCGTGCGGTGGAAGTTCGCGTGCGAGCGAGACGCCGTCGGGCCGCGCTGACCCTGGTAGCGGGACCCGTACGCGGTCGACCCGTACGGGTTCTCCGCCGGAGAGGTCAGCCGGAAGTAGCAGACCTGCCCGATCTTCATGCCCGGGTACAGCTTGATCGGCAGGGTCGCGACGTTCGCGAGCTCCAGCGTCACGTGCCCCGAGAAGCCGGGGTCGATGAAGCCGGCCGTCGAGTGCGTCATGAGGCCGAGGCGTCCGAGGGAGGACTTGCCCTCGAGGCGGGCGGCGATGTCGTCGGGCAGCGTCACCCGCTCGTACGTCGAACCGAGGACGAACTCACCCGGGTGCAGGATGAAGGCGTCGTCACCCTCGACCTCGATCTCGCGGGTCAGGTC
The DNA here is from genome assembly GCA_046598255.1 of Aeromicrobium sp. Taxonomy (GTDB): domain Bacteria; phylum Actinomycetota; class Actinomycetes; order Propionibacteriales; family Nocardioidaceae; genus Aeromicrobium. Next base: position 11,225 of record JBKJIW010000016.1, read on the forward strand.
GGACTGGTCGGCCGCCGGGTCGATGTGCGGGTACTTGTGGTTGTCGAACACGCGGAAGAACGTGTCGAGGCGGACGTCGATGCTCGACGGCTGGATCATGCCCGGCTCGAACGGGTCGAGGCCGATCCGGCCGGCGTCGATCTCGGCGAGGATGTCGCGGTCTGAGAGAAGCACGAGTCGAAACTAACGCATCGGCGAGCCCGGCGCCGCTACCGTCGTCCCATGGGTCGTCTCGTCTACTCCAACAACGTCTCGCTCGACGGATACGCGGCCGACGCCGACGGCAGCTTCGACTGGTCCGTCCCCGACGCGGGCGTCCACGAGTACATTGCCGACCTCGTGCGGCCCATGGGCACCCACCTCTACGGCCGGCGTCTGTACGGGTTCATGTCCTACTGGGAGACCACCGACGACCCGCAGCAGTTCATGCGGGACTTCGGCCAGCTGTGGCGGAAGGCGGAGAAGGTCGTCTACTCGAGGACGATGACGGAGCCGATCACGGCGCGCACACGCATCGAGCGCGACTTCGACGCCGACACGGTGCGCGAGCTCGTCGCGTCGTCCGACAGCGACGTCCTGATCGGAGGGGCCGAGCTGGCCGGTCAGGCCATCGCCGCTGGGCTCGTCCATGAGATCCACTCGTTCGTCTACCCGGTGCTGGTGGGCGGTGGGCTCAGATGGCTGCCCGAGGGGGTACGGATCGACCTCGAGCTGGTCGACGAGCACCGGTTCGCGAACGGCGTCGTGCACCTGCACCACCGCGTCCTCGACCAGCGGCGCGCGTGACCGCGTTCACGATCCGGGAGGATGACCTGACCGGGCCCGAGATCATCGGCCTGCTCGAGGAGCACCTCGCCGAGATGGCCAGCCACACGCCGGCGGAGAGCGTCCACGCCCTCGACGTCGAGCGCCTGCGGGCTCCCGGAGTGACGTTCTGGAGCGTCTGGTCCGGTGATGACCTCGCCGGGTGTGGCGCGCTGAAGGAGCTCGACCTGGCCGCAGGACACGCCGAGATCAAGTCGATGAGGACGGCGACGCCGTTCCGCGGTCAGGGCCTGGGCACCGCGATCCTCCATCACCTGGTCGATGCGGCCCGGGCGCGCGGCTACCGCCGGATCAGCCTCGAGACGGGAAGCAATCCACCGTTCGTCCCGGCGAGGCACCTCTACGCGCGACACGGCTTCACGGAGTGCGAGCCGTTCGCCGACTACGCGCCCGACCCGTGGAGCGTCTTCATGACGCTGGAGCTGACCTGACCCGCTTGCGCAGCACCGACGCCACCACGGCGTAGCCGACGAGCAGGACGGTCATGATGACCCAGCTCAGGACGTACGGCTTGCCGAGGATCGTGTCGTTGCCGGGCTTTCCGCCCTGGCCGCTCAGCACGGGCAGGAAGGCGATCGTGAGCGTGCCCCAGACCAGGAAGGCCGTGGCCGTCGAGCTGCGGAAGTGTCCCGGCAGCAGCTTGGACGCCACATAGCCGATCGCGACCACGGCGGGGGCGAGCACCGCGTCGTGGAGCACGACGCCGCCGGCCAGCCAGAAGGCCTCGGAGGTGAGCTGTTCACGGGTGAAGTCGCGCATGAGCCACAGCCCCCACAGGCCGCACCCGACGCCCAGGAGGATCAGGACGCCGCGGATGCCGTTGACATTGCGCGAGGCGACGGGATGTTCGCTCATGTCCTGACCTCGAGTCGATTGACCCACTTGGTCTGGAAGACGCCGGGGCGGTTGGGGGTGATCAGCCGGCACGGGTAGCCGTGGTCGATGTCGAGCGTCTCGCCGTTGATCTTGAGCGCCAGCATCGTGCGCTCGTCCTTGACGACGTTGCCGACGACCAGCGACGAGGCGAACGCGCCGCGGGTCTGCAACGAACGCACCACGACGTCCGACTCCCGCTGTCCGCCGACGAGCGCGATGAGGTCGCGGACCGGGACGCCGGTCCACTCCGCCGAGCGGCTCCAGCCCTCGACACAGGAGATCGCCAGCCGGTGGGTCGACTGCGGCATGGCCAGCAGGTCCTCGCGGCTCAGCGACACCGACTGGTCGCCGACGGTGATCTCCAGACGCCAGCTCGGGTCCATGGCGGTCTGGTCGGCGCCGGCGCCCTTGGCGGTGCGGTTGACGGGGAGATCTTGCGGGCCGTCACCCGGCCGCACCGAGAAGGCCGAGATCTTGCCGAGCCACGGGACGGACTGGCCAGCGGTCAGGACGACCGCCAGCCCGGAGGCCATGAAGGCGCCCCGCATGACCGTGCGGCGGGTGGGAGCGTCGGGATCGAGCGGGTGGTCCTCATGGTCGATCGGCGATCCGAGCGCCTCGCGGATGAAGGGCAGCTTGACCGCGATGTGCACGAGCAGCGAGCCGATGGCGACCCAGGCCACGGCCTCGTGGGTGCGCCGGAAGCTGAACTCCCACGGGTACCAGCCGATGATGTTGAGGGTGCCACTGGCGAGCATGAAGAACGTCGAGCCCATCAGCGCGGCGATGGAGACGCGCTCCAGCCCCTCGACGAGCAGCGCGCGTGAACCCTTCGGCGGGCGGATGAACAACCGTGGGAACACTGACCACAGCTTGACCAGCAGCAGCGGGATCGCGGCGGTGCCCGACACGATGTGCAGGCCCTGGGTCCACCGGTAGAGCTGTGACGGGTTGGGGCTCAACGTCAGCCAGCCGGGGGTGCTGTACTGCAGGTGGCTCCACATCCCGGTCAGGAAGCAGATGCCGAAGGCGATGCCCAGAGCGCTGCCGACGCGCGCGGTCAGCTCGGTGCCCCGTGCCCGGCTGTCGAAGTCGTCGGGTCGCGGGATGCGTCGTTCGATGTCGGCGACGGTGGGCAGTCTCATCAGGCGGTCCGGACCATGGTTGCAGTGTGGCGTCCCCCGACGCTCTTCGTCGACTCCACGCACATCTGGGCGTCGGCGGCCACGTCGAAGATCGCATCGAGCCCGACGACGGCCCAGTCGAAGTGGGCCGACAGCCGGCCGTCGACTCGGAATCGGCGGCGCTCGCGCACCAGGCCGACCCCGTCGTCGGCGACCTCGGCGATGACCTTGCCGCCCGGCGCCATGAGATCGCCGAGGCGGGACAGGAGCCGGACGGGATCGCCGCCGATGCCGAGGTTGCCGTCGGCCAGCAGGGCATAGGCCCAGGTGCCCTCGCCCGGGATCGTGGCGAACACGTCGCGCCGCAGTGCGAGCGCACCGCGCACGCGGGTCTGGCGCACCGCCTCCTTGGAGACGTCGATGCCCATCGCCGGGATGCGACGTGAGGCGAGGGCGCCGACGAGGCGTCCAGGACCGCAGCCGACGTCGATCGTCTCGGCGTCGCAGGGGTCGAGGAACAGCTCGCGATCGACCCAGTCGGGCTCGGCCGACCACGAGGCGACGTCGAACGGCTCGCACCGACCGATGTGGTCGATGATCTGGGTCTTCTTGCCGCGGAAGGCCGCGTCGTACGCGCTGACCGCGTCGAATGCCATGGTCATGCGGTGTCACCGATCTGCTGGCTCACGGCCTGGGCCAGGTGAGAGATGGGGATGTCGAGGGCGATCTGCACGGCGTCGTCCCAGGTGTCCATGTCGGCGACGGTGCGGAGCCGGACGAGGTCGCCGCCGAGCGCCTCCTCGGTCTGCGCGCCGGTGTCGTCCTGCGACATGCCGACCCCGATGAGCTGCTGGGCGAGGACCGGGTCCGGCAGACCGAGCAGCCACCAGCCCCCGTCGGCGGCGGGGCCGATGACGACGCTGCCCAGCTCGACCGTCCGGCCGGCGTCGAGATAGTCGGCGACGAGCAGCTGGGGGGTGTCCATGCCGACCTGGACGATGCCGTCCGGGGCTCCGGCGTCGGCGTGGGCGTTGGCCAGTCGCTCGTCGAGGCCGTCCCCCCGCTGGGGGATGACCCGCAGAGGCTGCAGGGCCGCGCGGATCTCGTCGGCCCGGGCCGCCTTCGACAGGTCTCCCGTCATCGCCACGACGACCGGCCAGCCGACGGCCGTCGCGGTGGCCAAGGTGTCGAGCAGCGCCGCGGCGGCGACCTCGGCGGCCGCCTCGTCGCCGACCGTGACGGCGATGCGGGTCTTCGCGAGCCCCGGGACGGGCGCCTTGGCGACCACCAGCAGTGTCGGCGCCGTCATCGCAGCACCTTCGCGAAGTCGTGGGCCACGCGCGCGGTTCCCTTGACGGAGCCGGAGACCTTGGACTTGGTGCCGAGCGCTCGCCGGCGGTAGGACACGTCGATCTCGCTGACGGTCCAGCCGGCACGTGCCGCGCGAAGCATCAGCTCGAGCGGGTAGCCGAAGCGGCGGTCCTGCACGCCGAGGGCGAGCAGGTCCTCACGGCGGCACACCCGCATCGGGGCGAGGTCGTGGATCGGGAAGCTGCTCCGCCTCCGGATCATCGTCGCGAGCAGCAGCGTGCCCAGCCGGGCGTGCCACGGCCAGACACCACGACTGACCGGGCGGCGACGGCCCACGGCCATCGTGGCAGCTCCGGCATGGACGAGATCGAGCATCGGCACCAGCTCGTCGAGCTGCATCGACGCGTCACCGTCGATGACCGCGACGAACTCCGACGTCGCAGCCAGCATCCCCGCGTGCACCGCGGCACCGTACCCGGGTCGGTCCTCCGAGACGACCTGCGCGCCCAGCGACCGCGCGACGGCGGCCGTGTCGTCGCTCGAGCCGTTGTCCACGACGATGACGTTCCAGCCGGCAGGCACGTGCGCCAGGACGGTCGGCAGAGCCAATGCTTCATCGCGACATGGGATCACGACGTCGCAGGTGCTCATGGTCATGATTCGAACCTAGGGGTCACGGCGCTTGGTCGCGACCGGTACGGCATGACGTAATGGTGACGTCATGCCGCCATATCGGGCCGTCCATGACCCTGCGACCTAGTCTGAGGGACGTGAACCGCACCGGACCGTCCCCGCGCGCGGCAGCGCTGTCCGCCGGCGCCGGGCTGGTCCTCGTGGTCGCCGCGATGGTCGTCCCCCGACTCCTCGACGAGGACGTCCGGGTGCACTGGCCGCCGCTGCACGCCGACTGGGACCCCCGATTCGGGCTGCTGACCCTGCCGGCCATCGCCATCGGTCTCGGGCTGGTCGTGGTGGCGCCCCGGCTGGCGAGCGTGGCATCGTGGCGTCTCCTGCTGGTGTCGGCGTTCGCGTCGACCTGGCTCTGGATCATGGCACTGGCCATGACGGACGGCACCGACGGCCTGGCCCGCGTCTTCGAGCGTCGCCAGGAGTACGTCTTCGACGCGCAGAGCGTCGGGTCGATCCACACGATGCTGCAGACGTTCATCTCGCGGATCCCGTTCGACGCTCCCGACAACTGGTACGTGCACGTGGCCGGCCACCCGCCCGGCGCGCTGCTCTACTTCGTGGGCATCGACCGACTCGGCATCACCGACCCGTTCTGGATCGGGGTGGTGTGCGTGACCATCGCCAGCACCGCGATCGTCGCCGTCATGATCACGCTGCGCACCCTGGGGTCCGAACAACTCGCGCGGTCGGCGATGCCGTGGATCGTGCTGGCACCCACGGCCGTCTGGATGGGCGTCACCGGTGACGCCGTCTTCACCGCCGTGGCCGCCTGGGGGCTGGCCCTGCTCGCGATCGCCGCCATCCACCGGCGCGCCCTGCCGGCGATCGGCGCAGGCCTCCTGCTCGGTTCCTGCGTCTACCTCTCGTACGGCCTGGTGCTGCTGGGCGTCCTCGCGCTCGCGGTGCTGATCATCGCGAAGACCTGGCGTCCGCTCCCGTGGGCTCTGGGCGGTGCGGCCGTCGTGGCGGCGGCATTCACGCTCGGTGGGTTCGCCTGGTGGGAGGCCTACCCGGTGCTGCGGGAGCGCTACTACGCCGGTATCGCGTCCGACCGCTCCTACTCGTACTGGGTGTGGGCCAACATCGCCGCGTGGACGTTCACCGTCGGGCTCGCGGTCTGGGCGGCGTTCCCGGCAGCGGCGCGCGCCCTCCGTGAACGCAACGTGCTGGCGCAGCTCGCCGCCGCTGCCATCCTCACGATCCTGATCGCTGACCTGTCAGGCATGAGCAAGGCCGAGGTCGAGCGCATCTTCCTGCCGTTCACGATCTGGATCGTGGCGCTGCCTGCCCTGCTCCCCGCTCGCTGGCACACGCCCCTGCTCCTGTCGCAGGTCGCCCTTGCCCTGTTGGCCCAACAGCTCCTGCTGACAAGGTGGTGACCATGACGGAGTCGCCGGTGCGGACCGAGCGTCCGCACGTGCTGATCGTCGAGGACGATCTCGCGGTGCGCGACGTCCTGCGCCGCTACCTCGAACAGGACCACTACGTCGTGACGGTCGCGACCGACGGACCACGCGGGCTCGAGGCCGCGAGGACGATCCGGCCCGATCTCATCGTCCTGGACGTCATGCTGCCCGGCATGACGGGTCTGGAGATCTGCGAGCAGCTGCGCACCAGCGACGGGTCCGCCGTTCCCATCATCATGCTGACCGCCCTCGGCGAGGCCGATGACCGCATCGCCGGGCTGACCAGTGGCGCCGACGACTACGTCACCAAGCCGTTCAGCGCCAAGGAGGTCGTGCTGCGCGTCGGGTCGGTGCTGCGGCGCAGCCAGATGACGATGACCGGACCGCGCGCCCTCACCGGCCTGCTGGTCGACGGCGACCTGACCCTCAACCCCCTGTCGCGAGAGGTGCTCCGTGGCGATTCACCCCTACCGCTGACGACCAGGGAGTTCGACCTGCTGCACTTCTTCCTGCGCCACCCGGGCGAGGTGTTCAGCCGCGAGGACCTGCTCGCCCACGTGTGGGGCTGGGACTTCGGCGATCACTCGACCGTCACCGTGCACGTCAAGCGAGTTCGGCACAAGATCGAGGTCACGCCCTCCGATCCCGGCAGGCTCGTCACCGTCTACGGCCTCGGCTATCGCTGGGACACCCAGCCCAGGGAGACCTCATGACCACCAGCGCCGCGCACTCCATCATCATCGGACTGCTCAGCTCGCTCGCCGTGGTCGGTCTCGGCGCGCTCGTGCTGTACCGGGTGCGACGTCGGACGCTGGCGCTCTCGATCGCCCTGCTGACGATCGTTCCGCTGGTGGCCATCGTCGTGGGAGTCGTCGGCACCAGCGGATTCATGTTCACCTCCGAGCTGCGGCGCACGGCGCTGGTGTGGCTGGCCGTCACGGTCGTCAGCGTGCCCAGCGCGATGCTGCTCGGACGCTCCGTCGCGCGGCAGAGCGTCTGGGAGCGCGAGGCGATCGAGCGTGAGCGCAACATCGAACGGTCCCGTCGTGAGCTGCTGGCCTGGCTCAGCCACGACCTTCGCACCCCGATCGCCGGCGTCCAGGCCATGACCGAGGCGCTCGAGGACGGCGTCGTCTCCTCCCCCGACGACGTCAAGGAGTACGCGCGTCTGATCCGCACGGAGTCGATGCGCCTCGCCGGGATGATCGACGACCTGTTCGAGATGTCCCAGATCAACGCCGGCACCATGCTGCTCGACGTCGGCCCGCTGGCGATCGACGACGTGGTCCGCACCGCGGCCGACGGCGTCCGGCCGATGGCCGAGCGACGCCACGTGCAGGTCGAGGTGCTCGGCCACCCCGAAGGCACCCTCGCCGTCGGCGCCGCCCCCGAGCTGATGCGGGTGCTGCGCAACCTGCTCGGCAACGCGATCCGGCACACGCCCGAGGGCGAGACCGTGAGCGTGACGATCGGGCGCGAGGACGACGAGGTGTGGTTGCGGGTCGGAGACGCCTGTGGCGGCATCCCCGCGCTCGAGCTCACCCGGATCTTCGAGATGGGCTACCGGGGCACCGAGGCCCGCGAGAGCGACGGCCAGGGCGCCGGCATGGGACTGGCGATCGCCCGCGGCCTCCTCGACGCGCAGGCCGGGTCGATCGTGGCCCGCAACCGCGAGCCCGGCTGCGAGTTCGAGATCCGCCTCCCCGCCGCCTGACCCCAGTTTTTGGATGGTTTCGTACGAATGAGCGACGTCAGTCTCGTACAGAACCGTCCAAAAACTGGGGCCAGAACGCCGGGTTCAGAACGCTGGGTTCAGCGAGTCCTGAGGGGGGCGGTGGCCAGGGCGGCGAGACCCTCCTCGGGAGTGATCTCGGCCCGGAAGCCGAGGCCCGTCCTCGCCGCCTCGGGAGAGGCCACCACGTGCCGGACGTCGAACCGGCGGTAGTCACCCGTCAGCACCGGCGCGTCCCCGCCAGCCGCAGCCGCCAGGGTCGACGCCATCTGCCCGATCGTGAACGTCGTGCCGGACGCGACGTTGTAGGGGGTCAGTCCCTCGGGGTGTCCGCCCACCTGCTCGAGGGCGAGGACGTTGGCCCGGGCGATGTCGCGGACGTGCACGAAGTCGCGCACCTGCTGACCGTCCTCGAACACGCGCGGCGCCTCTCCGCGGGCGATCGCCGACCGGAAGATCGCAGCGACACCGGCGTAGGGGGTGTCGGCGGGCATGCCCGGACCGTAGACGTTGTGGTAGCGCAGCGCGATCGTCCGCGCGCCCTCCAGCGTGCACCAGGCGGACGCATAGTGCTCCTGCGCGACCTTCGAGGCCGCATAGCTCGTGCGGGGCAGGAAGGGTGTGTCCTCCGCGATCTGCCGCCAGGTGATGTCGCCGTCGCAGACGGGGCACCGCGGGTCGAACCGTCCGGCCGCGAGGTCGTCGTCACGACGCACCGCCGGCGGGACGTCGCCGTCGGTCGGGCAGGTGTAGCGACCGTCGCCGTAGACGACCATGGACGAGGCCAGCACCAGGTCCTTGATTCCCACCCGCGCCATCGCGGCGAGCAGCCGCGCCGTGCCGGCGTCGTTGTGCTCCGCGTAGTCGGGCAGGTCCTGGGCATCGACCCCGTTGCCGACCATCGCCGCCTGGTGGCACACGACGTCGATGCCCTCGAGGACGTCGTCGAGCCGAGCCGACCGCAGGTCGAGCCGGTGGAAACCGGGGGGACGCTCCCCCGGACCGTGCGCCTTGTCGAGGAACATGTCGAGCGGGACGACCTCGTGCCCGCGCTCTCGAGCGACCTCGCCGATGTGGGTGCCGATGAATCCGGCGGCGCCCGTCAGCAGGATCCTCACGGCAGGGTCACCGGCAGGTCCATGCCGTCCACGGCGTGGGAGCAGGCGCAGTCGCGCTCGGTCCCCAGGCCCGCGACGACACCTGCCAGCACCTGCTTGAGGGTGCCGGTGTGGGCGGCGAAGACCTCGAAGACGGCCTCCATGCTGACCGCCGACGCCTCGTCGACACCGGCGTCGTGGTCGGTGACCAGGGCGACCGTGGCGTAGCAGAGGGCAAGCTCGCGCGCGAGGACCGCCTCGGGGTGGCCGGTCATGTTGACGACGGCCCAGTCCTGCGCCGCGTACCACTTCGACTCGGCCCGGGTCGAGAACCGCGGTCCGTCGATGACGACCATCGCGCCACCGTCGACCGGATCGTGATCGCCCAAGCCGTTGAGCAGATGTGTCCTCAGGCGCGAGCAGTACGGGTCGGCGAACGAGACGTGGCACGCGCCCTCGTCGAAGTAGGTCTGCACGCGACCCGTCGTGCGGTCCACGAGCTGGTCGGGGACGACGAACGTCCCGGGTCCGTGCTCGACCTGGAGCCCGCCGACCGCGCACGGCGCCAGCACCTGCCGGACACCCAGGCTGCGCAGCGCCCACATGTTCGCCCGGTACGGCACCCGGTGCGCCGGGAACTCGTGGTGGGCGCCATGTCGTGGCAGGAAGGCCACCGACCGGCCCTCGACCGTCCCGACCGCGATCGGCGCGGACGGCTTGCCGTACGGGGTGTCCACCTCGATCTCCTGCGGGTCGTCGAGGAAGGTGTAGAAGCCGGATCCACCGATCACGGCGACGTCGGGACGGGTCGATGCACTCATGCTCCGAGCATGGCACCTGCCGCAGGCGCAGGCCTCCCGGGCCGTGGCGTCATCACCGGTTCGTCACGACGGGGATAAAGTGGGCGTGACGCCGCGAGGCGCCGCGCCGATGTAGCTCAGTGGTAGAGCGCTTGCTTCCCAAGCAAGATATGCGGGTTCGATTCCCGTCATCGGCTCCGAGCGCAGCAAGGAGACGAGGGCGGGAATCGAGTGGGCCCCGCCCCGCGGGTCACCCCACGCGGCGAAGCCGCCCCCGAGACCCGCCACACCCCGGATCCCGTCATCGGCTCCGAGCGCCGATGGACACCTCGGCCGGCGACCGAATCAGGTGACCCCCGACACATTCGGCCTGTCCCAGCTGGAGATCCAGGCCCCCACAGGCGGCGTTCGAGAATAAAACTTCCCGCCATTTCAGGCTCTGCTGCGAGCAGTTAACGCCTGATGCGGCCCTGCATCTCGCGACCCTCACCCATCCACCCCCCACGGTCGTACCGAAGTACAGATGTAAGACCCCCCAACTTCACCGCACGTCAACCTCCAAGAAAGCAGACTCACATGAACGCCATCAGCTCTCGCAAGAAGATGTTCGCCGGTATCGCCCTCGTCGCGGTCGCCGCCTTCCCGCTCGCCGCCTGCTCGTCCTCGGACTCGGCCGGCTCGTCGAGCTCGGAGTCGAAGGTCTCGGTCGCCAAGCCCGTCGCCCGCATCAACGCCCTCTCCGGCGACACCACCGCCGTCGCCCTCGACCAGGGCTTCGTCGACGCGCTCGGCAGCCTCGGCCTGACGCCCGGCGTGGTCGGCGACGGCAAGCTCGTGGACGGCTCGCTCGTCTTCCCGATCACCGGTGGAAACGTCACCTACTTCAAGCCCGGCACGGCCAAGCCGTACGTCATCGGTCAGGTCCAGCACGAGGGCTCGGGCTTCTCGCTGAGCGCCGGCGACACCACGGTCGAGATCACCAACCTCAACGTCGACCCGGGCGCCTCGCGTGTCTACGGTGACGTCGCTGTCAACGGCAAGACGGCCGCCACCTCGGCGTTCATCTTCCAGCTGCGTGGCGCCACCCTGAAGCCGCTCCAGGTCGAGGGTGACACCGCGATCCTCGAGGGCACCAAGGTCTTCGTGAGCCCGGTCGCCGCTGGCCTGCTGAACGACACCTTCAAGACCGACGCCGTCACCGACGCGCTGCTGGTCGGCGTCGCCAAGATCACCGTCAACACCACTCCGGCCAGCTGACGGTTCACCTTTCCTTCCCGGTTGGGTGAGGAGAACACAGGGCGGGTGCCTCCTTCGGGGGGCACCCGCCTTGCTGTGCCCGCCCTTCCCCGGGGGAGATGATCACACGGCGTGGTGGGCGTCCGCCACGGCGCGCGCCTCGTCGCGCAGCGCCTGCACCACGAGCCGCACCGACGGTCGCTCGAACCGGTCGGGACGCAGCAGGGCGGCGATCTCCCGCTTGGCGCGGATGCCCACCAGCGGCCGGGTCACCAGCCCGTTGCCGTGCTCGCGGGTCGTGAAGCGCGGCAGGATCGCGATGCCGTGGCCGCCGGCGACCAGGGCCTCGACGATGCCGTTGTCGGAGATGCGCTGGGCGATGCGGACCGGTTCGCCGGTGGCTGCCACCACCTGGCTCAGCACCCGGTCGAAGGGGTAGTCGTGGGGCACGCCGATCCAGGTCTCACCGACCACGTCCTTCGGCGAGAGGCTCGCCTTGTACGCGAGCGGGTGCCCTTCCGGCAGTGCCACGTCGAGCGGCTCGCTCATGAGCGGCACGACCTGCAGCCCACGGTCGTGCCACGCCGCTGCTGTGGTCGGTGAGTCGGCGATGACGACGTCGTAGTCGGGGGTCAGGTCGGCGAAGTCGACGGTCACCCCGTCCTCGTCCGAGCAGATCAGCTCGACCTCCGGGACGTCGGCCATCCGCGTGATCATGCCCGGCAGCAGCATCTCTCCGCCGGTCGGGAAGGTCGCCACCCGCACCTGGCCGGCGGGGCGCTCCATGTACTCGCGCCAGCGACCTTCGGCGCGCTCGATCGCGATGGCGATCTCGGTCGCGGTCTGGGCCAACGCGCGTCCCGCGGCCGTCAGCGTCACGCCGCGGCCGGCAGGCTCCACGAGGGTGTATCCGGCTTCTCGTTCGAGGACCTTCAGCTGCTGGGAGACCGCCGACGGTGTGACCTTCATCGCGTCTGCGACCGCCCCGACGGTGCCCCGTTCGGCCAATTCCCGCAGGAGAGAGAGGCGATGGACGTCCATGTAGCGATACTACACGTTACGTGTAGCAATGTTGCCTTGTCCTTGATGGTTGACGGAGCCACACTGGAATCACGAACCACCCCCGGTTCGCACCAATCGCCTTCAAGGAGGCCACCATGATCGTCTTTGGAATCATCGTCGGGGTCGTCTCCGTCATCGGCATCGTCCAGTCCGCCCGCCTCGTCTCGACGGATGGCCACGGTCGCGTGCCCACGGAGCCCCACGCCAGCATGCTCAGCCTTCGCTGACCAAGCACCAGCCGAAGCCCCCGCGATGACCTCGCGGGGGCTTCGTCGTTCGCGGGGCATCCCGGCGGTTCCGGCAGTGTGACCGGTCCGACAGTGCCGAAATGGCGATCGACTTGTCTTGCCCTCGGCCAGAGCGGATACTTAAGTTACTACCCAGTAGCAACGTTGCGGCCCTCCTCGCCGCCGACCCTCGAAGGAATGCTGGCATGAGCCACTACAAGAGCAACCTGCGCGACATCGAGTTCAACCTGTTCGAGCTGTTCGACCGTCAGTCGGTCCTGGGACAGGGCATCTTCAGCGAGATCGACGCCGACACCGCCAAGAGCATCCTCGGCGAGATCGACCGGCTGTCGCGCGAGGACCTCGCGGCATCGTTCGACGACTCCGACCGCCACCCCCCGATCTACGACCCGGCCGCCAAGACCGTCGTCATGGGCGACTCGTTCAAGAAGAGCTACGAGGCCTGGATGGCTGCCGAGTGGTGGCGCCTGCAGGTCCCCGAGGAGCTCGGCGGCCAGCGTGCCCCCGGATCGCTCATCTGGGCCGCGTCCGAGTTCGTGCTCGGCGCCAACCCCGCCATCTGGATGTACGGCTGCGGTCCCGCGTTCGCCCGCATCGTGTTCGAGAACGGCAACGAGCGCGACAAGGTCATCGCGCAGCACATGATCGACCGTCACTGGGGCGCCACGATGGTCCTCACCGAGCCCGACGCCGGATCCGACGTCGGCGCCGGCCGCACCAAGGCGTTCCCCAACGAGGACGGCTCGTGGAACATCGAGGGCGTCAAGCGATTCATCACCTCGGCCGAGCACGACCTGTCCGAGAACATCATGCACCTCGTCCTCGCCCGCCCCCAGGGCGTCGAGGGTGTCGGCGGACCCGGCACCAAGGGTCTGAGCCTGTTCCTCGTCCCCAAGTTCCACTTCGACCACGCCACCGGCGAGCTCAACGGTGAGCGCAACGGCGCCTACGTCACGAACGTCGAGAAGAAGATGGGCCTCAAGGTCTCCACGACCTGCGAGGTCACCTTCGGCGACGGCGCTCCGGCCCAGGGCTGGCTGCTCGGCGAGGTGCACGACGGCATCAACCAGATGTTCCGCGTCATCGAGAACGCCCGCATGTTCGTCGGCGCCAAGGCCATCGCGACGCTGTCGACCGGCTACCTCAACGCGCTCGACTACGCCAAGGAGCGCGTCCAGGGTGCCGACCTGACGCAGGCGTCCGACAAGACGGCGCCCCGCGTGACGATCACCCACCACCCCGACGTGCGTCGCTCACTGCTCACGCAGAAGGCGTTCGCCGAGGGCCTGCGTTCGCTCATGATCTACACCTCGACCTGGCAGGACGAGATCATGATGAAGGAGGCCGCCGGTGATGACGCGTCGGTCGCCGAGGGCATCAACGACCTCCTGCTTCCCCTGGTCAAGGGCTACGGCTCTGAGCGCTCGTGGACTCTGCTGGGCACCGAGTCGCTGCAGACGTTCGGCGGTTCGGGCTTCCTGCAGGACTACCCGATCGAGCAGTACGTCCGCGACGCCAAGATCGACACCCTCTACGAGGGCACGACGGCGATCCAGGGCCAGGACCTGTTCTTCCGCAAGATCGTCAGGAACAAGGGAGCGGCGCTCGGCTACCTGTCGAACGAGATCGAGACGTTCATCAAGAGCGAGGCCGGCAACGGACGCCTCAAGGTGGAGCGCGATCTGCTCGCCAAGGGCCTGGAGGATGCACAGGCGATCATCGCCGCCACGTTCACCGACCTGATGTCGGCCAACCCGGCCGACGCCAACGGCGACATCAAGAACATCTACAAGGTCGGTCTGAACACGACCCGCCTGGTCTACGTCCTGGGTGACCTCGTCGTGTCGTGGCTGCTGCTGCGCAGCGCCGAGGTGTCGCTGGTCAAGCTCGGTGGCGAGCTGTCGGCCGAGGACAAGGCGTTCTACGAGGGCAAGGTCGCCGCGGCCTCGTTCTTCGCCCGCAACGTCCTGCCGCTGCTCGCCGGTGAGCGTGCGATCGCCGAGAACATCGACGACTCGATCATGGAGCTCGACGAAGCAGCGTTCTGATCTGACCGACGAAGGCCCCCACCGATTCCCATCGGGTGGGGGCCTTCGTCGTTTCACGATGTCGGCAGTTGTGTACCAAGCCGGCGGACCCGCCCAGTACACAACTGCCGACATCGTGGGGAGGTGTCAGGCGCCGAGGACCTCGGCAGCATCGACGTCGCCGCCGTTCGCCTCGATCGCGGTGACGAGCGCGGAGACCTGCTCGTCCGTCATCTCGACCTCGGCCTCGCCGAACCCCTTGCGGAGCTCGCTCTCGACGGTCTGCTCCGGGGCGCCGTCCTGATAAGCGGAGACACGGTCGACGACGGCCTGGATGGCTTCCTGCTGTGCTGTCAGTTCAGTCATGCGTCGGACGTACCCCCCGCACCGGGGCTCACACCGGGCCAGGGCCCGTGAGAACTCAGAGGTCGGTGACGGTGGCGTGGTCGCCGCCGTCGTACGGCTCCCCGGTGGCCTTGGACTTCACGAGGCTGATCAGGCTGGCGACGCGCCCGCCCGGGGAGTCCCAGTACTCGGCGGTCTCGGCGTCGACGTGGATGAGGATCGCGTTCGGGTCCTCCCGACCCTCCGGGATCCACGCCTCGGCGAAGGTGCTCCAGTACTCCTTGAGCCGGGCGAGGTCGTCGACGATCTCGGCGCGCCCCGAGATCGAGACCCACGACTTCTGGCTGGCGATCGTCACACCGACGATCGGGTTGGCGCGGATGTGCTCGACCTTGCGCGAGTCCTTCGTGGCGATGAACCACAGGTCGGCGTCGAGGTCCACGTCCTGACGCGACATGGGCCGGCTCACCAGGTGGCCGTCCGCATCGGTCGTCGTCAGCATCACGAAGCGGGACTCCTTCGTGAGCTCGACGAGGGTGGACAGGGACTGATGTGCGGTCGTGTCGGTCATGCACCGGACGTACCCGCGTCGCGCCCGTTCACTCCTGCGCCGCGTGGACCGGGCACCACCGGGTACTCGCCGGTCATGACACAGATCCCCGAAGAGCCCCAGCCCGATCCCGCCACCGAGAGCAAGCCGGGAGTCAACGACCCCGACCCGGAGGGCACCGGCTCGGACGAGCCGATCACCCCGATGTGAGACGACGACGCCCCCGCGGCCGGGTTGGCTGCGGGGGCATCGTGTGGTGGTGCATAGGTGAAGAGCGCGCCCGTGATCGTGTAGTGGCCGAAGCCGTCGGAGCCGTAGAACAGGACGTACATCGCCAGCGCGCCGCCGGCGAGGGCGATGTTCTTGTTGAAGGAGACCATCTCCATCTGCTTGGCCTGGCCGTCAGTCTCCTTTCGGCCCGTCAAGCCGCCGCGCAGGCGGTGCCGTGTGCGAAAGTTGAGGCGTGAGACTCACCAACCCGCTCTGGTATCTCGCGGCCTTCTTCCTCGCGATCGGCAGCGCCATGGCGGCCACGGCCGTCGCCGCCAGCGCGTTCGACCCGGTGCGTGACGCGACCGTCACCCCGATCACCGAACGGGTCGACGCGAAGGGCAGCACGCTGGCGATCTACACCGACAACCTGCAGCAGGACCGCACGATCACCTGCTGGGGCCGCTACGGTGCCAACGACGACCAGCGCATCGACATCCCCGACAAGGGCATCGACGTCATCGCCGAGGGCGACGGCACCCGGTGGCACCTCATCGGACTGCTCGAGGAGGGACGCGACGGTCTGCGGCTCGTCTGCCGGCCCGGTGACGAACGCGACGACAGCGCGATCTACGGCTATGCGACGGTGACCGGCTACGGCTCGGCCGTCAACAACGGCAAGGGCATCGCCTACATCGGCGTGGCGGTGGCCGTCGGCCTGGCCGGGTGGATCTACTGGTGCCGCCGGCAGGCACGCATCGAGTCGCGGTGGACCACGGCCGACGACTGAGCCGGCACCCGTCTACCGCTCGTCGGCGGGAACGACGACGTCACGGAAGGCGTTCGCGCGCTTGAGCAGCTCGAGCCAACCGCTCAACAGGTCGCTCCACTCCTCCCAGCAGAACTCAGCCCGCTGCTTGGTCAGGCCGTCCTTGGCGATCAGGTGCTGCGAGTCGCGCGCGTCCGACCCGTACACGTAGCACTGATAGTTGACGGCCCGCTGCGCATCGGACGTGTGCTCGTCGGTCGGGTCGGCCTCGTAGGCGTAGGCGCTGAGCTCGTAGCCGTAGGCCGCCGACTCCAGGTCGTCGAGCCCCCGGTCGCCGGCACGCACCGACATGAAGGCCGAGAACTGGTCGGCCACGTCCTCCTCGCGACCGGTGAACTCCATGTCGTAGACGTCGAGCAACGCGTGACCAGCCTCGTGGTTGACGGTGTCGACGAGGATGCCCCGGTCGATCTCGTCGGTGTCGTCCGCCTCGGCGTCGGCGATGAGCTCGCGGCTCTCGGCGACGTCCTCGAGGCAGACCTGGATCTCGCGCTTGGACGGGTCGTAGAGCGCACCGTCGTCGCACGACCGGACCGCAACGGTGACGTCGACCGGGAGGATCAGGTAGTCGTTGAGTGCGGCGACGGTCTCGTCGACGACTCCGCGGTCCCGCACCTCGCGGGCCAGGGACGTCTGGGCCTTCGTGGCGGGCTTCTCGTACGACACGACGAACCGGCCGGCGCCGGGATCGGCACCCCGCTGGTCGGGCCCCTCTGCACCCGCGCATCCGGCGAGCAGCAGCACGGCCACTCCCGACACGAGGAGGCGCGCGACCCGGGACATGGCGAGGACGATACGGCAGGTCCAGCACTCCCGGCCGTCCGCCAGTACGGTGACTGCATGAGCTGGAGCACCGACGACATCCCCGACCTCACCGGACGCCGCGCCATCATCACCGGCGTGACCGGAGGCCTCGGCCTGCACACGGCCCTCGGCCTGGCGCGCAAGGGCGCCGACCTGGTGGTCACCGCCCGCGACGCCTCCCGCGCCGAGGAGACCGTCGCCCGCATCACGAAGGACTCGCCGGGCACCACGATCGATGTCGTCTCGCTCGATCTCGCCGACCTGGCCGACGCGGCGAGGGCTGCTGCCGAGGTCACTGCGGCGTACGACCGCATCGACATCCTCATCAACAACGCGGGCATCATGCTGACGCCTGACAGCAGGACCAAGGACGGCTTCGAGCTGCAGATGGGCACCAACCATCTCGGCCACTTCGCGTGGACGGCCGCCCTCTGGCCGCTGCTCGACGCGAGCGACGCCCGGGTCGTCGCGGTCTCCTCGATCGCCCACACCTCGGCAGGCAGCATCGACCTGGACTCACTGACGCCCGCCGGCAGCTCCCGCCGGTACAAGAGCTGGCAGTCCTACGGTGAGTCGAAGCTGGCCAACCTGATGTTCGCCCTCGAGCTGGACCGCCGTGCCAAGGCGTCCGGCAGCTCGGTCGTCAGCGTCGCGGCCCACCCGGGGTACGCCTCGACGAACCTGACGAAGACCGGCCCGACGGTCAACGGCTTCTCACTGTCGGGCATCGGCATGCACCAGATCACGAAGATCATCGGCCAGCCCGCCTCGCACGGTGCGTGGCCACTCCTGATGGCTGCCACCGATCCGTCGTTGACCGGTGGCGAGTACGTCGGACCGACCGGGTTCAACGGCATGCGCGGCCGCCCGAAGCTCGTCGGCATGACGAAGGTCGCCCGCGACGAGCAGCTCGCCGACGACCTGTGGGCTGCCTCCGAGACCGCGTCGGTGCCGTTCGCTGTCTGACGGTGACGTCCGTCAGAGGCGGATCCGACCGTACACCTGTGGCTCCTCGGCCATGATCTTCGAGCGCGTGCGCACCCGGTAGCGCCAGATCTGCACGATCCCGATCGCCCAGAGCACGTACTGGAACGACATCGCCCACCGGAAGGCCGACGGCGTGTAGTCGGTGCTGGAGCCGGGGGTGCGCCAGTCGAGGATCAGGCCGATCGACACCACCAGCACCAGGCTGGCGACGAAGCCCGCCTGGTTGATGATGCCGGTGGCGCTGGCCAGCCGGTCGACCGGGTTGGACGTACGGCCGACGTCGAACCCGATCATCGACGCCGGTCCGCCGACGCCGGTGATGACCACCAGCAGCACCAGCACCGGCAGGGGTGCGTCCCCCCGCCAGACGAGGACGACGGTCCACATCGTCACGATCGAGCCGATGATCGTCAGGACGATGGTCGACCGGTGCCACGGGTGCCGGGTGATGGCCCAGCCCAGCACCGGGCCGGCCAGCATCACCGCGATCACCATGACGGTCAGCAGGAGCCCGGCGACGTGGTCGGAGCGTCCCTCGCCCTGCACGAAGAACGGGTAGCCCCACAGCAGACCCAGCGTCGTCGCGCTGAACTGGGTCGTGAAGTGGATCCAGAAGCCGAGCCGCGTGCCGGGCTGCGCCCACGACGCCCGGAGGCTTCGACGGATGTGCGGCCACGACATCGCCGGGCCGCTGATCGACCGGGAGTCGGGCACGTCCCTGACGAAGATCACGAGCGCGATGCTCAGGACGATGCCGAGCGACGCCGCCAGCAGGTAGGACCTCGTCCAGCCGAGCTGCCCGAGTGCCAGGGTCATCGGCACCGCGGCGATGATCGCGCCGAGCTGGCCGAGCACGCCGGTCAGCTGGGTCATCAACGGGATGCGGCGTGGAGCGAACCAGGTGTTGACCAGTCGGAGCACGCAGATGAACGTCATCGCGTCGCCGACCCCGACGAAGAACCTCGCGCCGAGCGCCAGCGCGTACGTGTCGGCGAACGCGAAACCCGCCTGCGCGAGGGTCAGCGTGAGGGCGCCGGTCAGCAGCACCCGCCGCGGCCCGAACCGGTCGACCAGCAGCCCGACCGGGATCTGCATCGCCGCGTAGACCAGCAGCTGCAGCATCGTGAAGGACGCCAGCTGGGACGCCGAGATGCCGAACCGTTCGGTCGCGTCGAGCCCCGCGACGGCGAGCGACGAGCGATGGAAGACCGCCAGCAGGTAGACCAGCAGCGCCACGACCCACACGGCGTACGCGCCACTGGTGTGGCGGACGTCGACAGGTTGGCTCACCCGTCGATCGTATGCCTGCCGGGCGGGCTGTTCTGCCCGCCCTGTGCCACCGTGGACACCATGACGTCATCCGCCCTGACACTGGTCGACTGGCGACGACAGGTCAGCGAGATCTACGCGGCCGCCAGGGCCGAGGACGATCCCGAGAGCGCCTGGACGGCGTGGCGTGCGGCCCGCGACGAGCTGTTCCACAGCCACCCGCAGACACCGCTCGCCGCGGACGATCCGCTGCGCGCCTCCGGTCTGCCGTACTGGTCCTACGACCCGGCGCTGAGATTCGTCGCCGAGCTCCTGCCCGTCGCCGACACCGAGCCGAGGATCGTCGAGGCCGGCACTGACGGGACCCTGCGGATGGACCGGGTCGGTCGCATCGAGCTGCCGGTCGGCGGCGGCGTCGACCTCGACGTCTGGTGGTTGCACCAGTACGGCGGCGGGATCTTCGTCCCGTTGCGTGACGGCACCTCGGGTGACGGTTCGTACGGCGGCGGCCGCTACCTGCTCGACACCGCCAAGGGTTCATGGCTCGGCGGCACCGACACGTCCATCACCCTCGACCTCAACTTCGCGTACCACCCGTCGTGCCGCTACAACCCCGGGTGGCAGTGCCCCCTGGCCCCGCCCGGCAACACGATCGTCGCCCGGGTGGAAGCCGGCGAGCGGCTGTGACCCGGGGGGCTAGAAGGTCAGGGCCATCGCGGGGTCCCGGAGGATCGCGGCCACGTCGGCCAGGAACCTCGAGCCCTGCTCGCCGTCCACGACCCGGTGGTCGAAGCTCATCGCCAGCGTCGTGACCCACCGCGACACCACGGCATCGTCCTCGTCGACCCACGGGCGGCGCTCGATCGACCCGAGCGCGAGGATCCCGGACTCCCCCGGGTTGAGGATCGGCGTGCCCGCGTCGATGCCGAAGACACCGATGTTGGTCAGGGTGAACGTGCCGCCCGACATCTGGGCCGGCTGGGTGCGGCCCTCGCGGGCCGTCGAGGTCAGCTCGCCGATGGCCGCCGCCAGATCGATGAGCGACAGCTGATCGGCCCCGACGATGTTGGGCACCACGAGACCTCGATCGGTCGCCGCGGCGATGCCGAGGTTGACCGACCGCTTCGTGACGATCTCCTGCGTGTCCTCGTCCCACCGGGCATTGAGCTCGGGAGTGCGACGCATCGCCAGGCAGATCGCCTTGGCGGCGATCAGCGTCGGAGAGACCTTGACGCCCGCGAACGCACGGTCGGCCTTGAGCGTCGCGACGAGCTCCATGGTGCGGGAGACGTCGAGGGTGACCCACTCGGTGACGTGCGGTGCCGTGAAGGCCGAGCGCACCATCGCCTCGGCCGTCCACTTGCGCACACCCTTGATGGGGACTCGCGTCTCGTCCTGGTCGGACGTCATCACGGTTGCGCTCTCTGGAACACGGTTGGGATGACGTTGCGCGGCATGGGCCTCGACGTCGGCACGTGACACCACGGGACCGGTCGCCACGACCTCAGCGAGGTCGATCCCGAGGTCCTTCGCGAGCTTGCGCACGGGCGGCTTGGCCAGGACGCGCTGCGGCGACGGGGACGGGGACGGCGACGCGAGGGGACGCACCGGCGCCGGCACCTTCTCGGTGTCGACCGAGGCGACGACGGACGGGGCCGCGGGGAGCCGGCGACGACGCACGACGCCCTCGGCGCGCGGGCCGTATCCGACCAGCATCGCCTGTCGTTCCGGCTCCGGGGCCGCGGTCGCGGTCGACGACACCGGCTGGCCCGAGCCGACGATCGCCCCGGCGGTCTCGACCCGCGCGAAGTCGGCAGGCGCAGGCGCAGAGACCGTGTCGCCGATCGAGATGATCGCGCGGCCCACCTCGACCGTGTCGCCCTCGGCGACGTGCAGGGCGGTCACCAGGCCGGCGTACGGGCTGGGCAGCTCGACGAGCGACTTGGCCGTCTCGATCTCGACGATGACGTCGTTGATCTTGACGGTGTCGCCCACGGCGACCTTCCACGACACGATCTCGGCCTCGGTCAGGCCCTCGCCGACGTCCGGCAGCTTGAAATCCTGGTTCATCTGATTCCTCTCAGAACGATCGTGCATGGTCGACGGCATCGAGGATGCGATCAAGCCCCGGCAGGAACTCGTGCTCGACCCGGCTCGGCGGGTACGGCATGTCGTACCCCGTGACCCGCTGCACCGGCGACTCGAGCGAGTGGAAGCACTCCTCGGTCACGCGCGCCGAGATCTCCGCGCCGAGTCCCAGCGTCCGCGCCGCCTCGTGGACGACGATGGCGTGGCCCGTGCGACGCACCGACTCGAACACCGGTGCCAGGTCGAGCGGCGACAGGGTGCGCAGGTCGATGACCTCGAGGTCGAGCCCATCGGCCTCGGCGGCCTGCGCCGAGTCGAGGCACGTCTTGACCATCGGCCCGTACGTGATGAGGGTCGCGTGACTGCCCGGCCGGACGATCCGCGACGACCACAGCGGCAGCGCCGCCGCCTCGGCGTCGACCTCGCCGGACTCCCAGTAGCGGCGCTTGGGCTCCATGAAGACGATCGGGTCGTCGGACGCGATGGCCTGCTGGATCATCCAGTGGGCGTCGTTCGGGTCGGCGCACGACACGACCTTGAGCCCGGACGTCATGGCGAACTGCCCCTCGGGACTCTCCGAGTGGTGCTCGACCGCCCCGATGCCGCCGCCGTAGGGGATGCGGATGACCAGCGGCATGCGCACGGCCCCCCGGCTCCGGAAGTGCAGCCTGGCCACCTGGCTGACGATCTGGTCGTAGGCGGGATAGACGAAACCGTCGAACTGGATCTCGATGACCGGCCGGAAGCCGCGGAAGGTCAGGCCGATCGCGGTGCCGACGATCGCCGACTCCGCCAGGGGCGTGTCCATGACCCGGCCCTCGCCGAAGTCCTTCTGAAGACCCTCCGTGACCCGGAAGACCCCGCCGAGCCGGCCGACGTCCTCACCCATCACCAGGACCTTGGGATCGTTCTCCATCGCGAGCCGCAACCCGGAGTTGAGCGCCTTCACCATCGTCATCTTCGTCATGCCACACTCCCCTCGATCGCGGTGCGCCAGGTGACGTACTCGGCCTGCTGCTGAACGTTCTCGACCGTGCTCTCGACGAAGACGTGGTCGAAGAGCTCGGCAAGATCCGGCTCGGGAATGTTCTGACAGGCCTCACGCAGGTGGACACCGAGCGCCTCCGCCTCGGTCTCGAGTGCCTCGAAGAACTCCGGCGGGCTGCCCTCGGCCTCGAGCAGGAGACGGACGCGGTCGAGCGGGTCCTTGGCCTTCCACGCCTCCACCTCGGAGGCATCGCGGTAGCGGCTCGGGTCGTCCGACGTGGTGTGGGCGCCCATCCGGTAGGTGACCGCCTCGATCAGGGTCGGGCCCTGGCCGTCGCGGGCCCGCTGCAGCGCGGCCTCCGTGACCGCACGGCAGGCCAGCACGTCGTTGCCGTCGACCCGCACGCCCGGCAGGCCGAAGCCGGCAGCCCGCTGCACGATCGGCACCCGCGTCTGGCTGCGGACCGGCACCGAGATCGCGTACTGGTTGTTCTCGCAGAAGAAGACGACGGGCGACTGGTAGACCGCAGCCCAGTCGAGCGCCTCGCTGACGTCACCCTGGCTGGTGGCGCCGTCGCCGAAGTAGGCGATCACCGCGCTGTCGCGGTCGGGGTCGCCGGTGCCGACGAGACCCTCGAGCGTCAGCCCCATGCCGTAGCCCGTGGCGTGCAGGGTCTGCGCCCCGATGATGATGTTGGGGATGGCGATCCGGTGGTCGGCCGGGTCCCAGCCGCCGAGCTCGGAGCCGCGGAAGATGCCCAGCAGCAGTGCCGGGTCGACGCCCCGGCACCAGGCAACACCGTGGTCGCGGTAGGTCGGGAATGCGAAGTCATGCGGTCGCATCGCGCGGGCCGAGCCCACCTGGGCGGCCTCCTGCCCCAGGGCCGGCGGCCACAGGCCGAGCTCGCCGTGCCGCTGCAGGGCGTACGCCTCGGTGTCGAGCCGGCGGACCATCACGAGGTCGCGGTAGAGCGCCTCGATCTCGGCGCGGTCACCCTCGAAGGCGTAGTCGGGGTGGGAGGTGCGCTGGCCCGTGGGCGACAGCAGCTGGACGAGCGGGACCTCTGAGGTGGGGTGGACCGTCAACGGATTCATGCGACTCCTCAATCAACCGGAGGACGGGGTCACCGCACCGGTGTCGAAGCTGCGAGATCCCGGCGTCACAGGGGTGGCGGACGATCGGGATGCTCACACGGACGTGACCGGCGTCACGTCTGCTCACACCGTATCCCGGCGAAGCGTCCGGATCCAACCGCGCCGCAGGATCAGGCGTGGCGCGCCCGCCAGGCCGCGGCGCAAGCGATGAGCTCCGCGTTGACCTCGGGTGCGCCGATGCTGATGCGTACGCCCTCACCGGCGAAGGGCCGCACGGAGACGGGGTCGCAGGCCGCCGCGAAGTCGAGCGCGTCGTCGCCGAGCGGGAGCCACACGAAATTGGCCTCCGTGTCGGGCAGGTCCCAGCCCTGCCCGCGCAACGCGGTCACCATCGCGATGCGCTCCTGCACGATCGCCTCGACCCGCTCGTCGAGTGCTGCCTGCGACTCCGGCGCCATCGAGGCGACGGCGGCAGCCTGGGACAGGTCCGTCACCGCGAAGGGCGGTGTGGCCTTGCGGATCGCGGTGGCCACCTCGGGCCGCGCGATCGCGTAGCCCACCCGGAGGCCGGCCAGCCCGTACGCCTTGGAGAAGGTGCGCAGCACGACGACGTTGGCGTGGTCGGCGAGCGCCTGCAGACCGCTGGCGGCACCGGGGTCGCGGACGAACTCGACGTACGCCTCGTCGACCACCACGATCACGTGCCCGGGCACCTGCTGCAGGAACACCTCGAGGTCGGCGGCCGCGACGATCGGGCCCGTCGGGTTGTTGGGGGTGCAGACGAGGACGACCTTGGTGCGGTCGGTGACCGCGGCCGCCATCGCCTCGAGGTCGTGGGTCGCGTCGTCGCGCAGCGGGACGCGCACCGTCGTCGCGCCGGTCAGGTCGGCGGCGATCGGATAGGCCTCGAACGACCGCCACGCGTAGACGATCTCGTCGCCCGCCTCGAGGTGGGCGCTCAGCAGCGAGAACAGGACGGCCACCGAGCCGGTGCCCGCGGCGAAGTGGTCGGTGGACAGTCCGAACCGTTCCGACAGCGCCCCGTACAGCTCGGTCATGCCGGCATCGGGGTAGCGGTTGATCCGGCCGAGCTCCGCCGCTGCCCGCTCCATGACCCCGGGCAACGGAGCGTACGGGTTCTCGTTGCTCGACAGCTTGTGGTCGTCGCTGGCTGCGGCCTTGCCGGCGCGGTAGACGGGGATGCCGTCGAGGGCCTTGCGGGGTGAGGGACTGACCATGCTCCGAGGGTATCCGCGGGGCCTGCGCCTGCGAGAATCAGCAGGTGAACGCCCCCAACCCGCGCCTCGGCTACGCGCTCGTGATCCTCGCCGCGGTGCTGTTCGGGCTCAACGGCGGCGTCTCGCGCGTCGCGATGGGGTCGGGCCTCACCCCCGAGTCGTTCACGACGCTGCGCATCACCGGCGCGACGGTGGTGTTCGTCGCCTACGCCGCCGCGTTCCGCCGCTCGGCCCTCGTGCGCCCCCGGGGCTCGGCGTTCCTGCTCGTCGTCGCGCTCGGCCTGGTCGGCGTCACCGGCCTGCAGCTGACCTACAACGTCGCGATCGACCGCCTGCCGCTCGGGATCGCGCTGCTGATCGAGTACCTCGCACCGGTGCTCGTCGTGCTGTGGGTCCGGTTCGTCCGCAAGGACCAGGTCCGGCCGCAGATGTGGGGCGCGGTGGCTCTCGCGGTCGTCGGCCTGGCCGTGGTCAGTCGGGTCTGGAACGGGCTGGCGTTCGATGGCCTCGGCGTGGTCATGGCGCTGCTCGCCGCGGTCTGCTTCGCGGCCTACTTCCTGCTCGGCGAGCACAACGTGGGCTTCGACGATCCGCTGCGCGTCATCCTGTGGGCCTTCGTCGTCGCCACGGTCAGCATGAACCTGATCCAGCCGATCTGGACGACACCCGACCTGCCTGCCACGACCACCGGGCTCGGCCGCCTCAGCGACGTCTCGGTCGACCCGTGGCTCGTCATCGGTGTCGTGATCGTCCTCGGCACCGTCGTCCCGTTCTTCCTCGAGATGGTGGCGCTGCGACACCTGCCGGCGACGATCGTCACCGTGGTCGCGATGCTCGAGCCGGTCATCGCCGTGGTCCTCGGTTGGGGCTGGTTCCGCGAGTCGCTCACGCCCGTCCAGGTGCTCGGCGCCGTCGCCGTGCTCGCCGGCATCGTCCTCGCCCAGACGTCTCGCAAGGTCGAGCTGTCGATCCCCGCCCCCTGAGGCAGGAGCCCACGGGGCCGCGGGTGCAACAATCACCGGATGCAGCGTTTCCTCTCGACCTGGCTCGTCAGCGCCGTCGCCCTGTCCGTCGCGGCGTGGCTGCTCGGCACGCACATGGACATCGGCGACGCCGGCGACACCATGACCGACAGCATCATCGCGGTGCTCGTCGTCGCGCTGGTGTTCACGTTCGTCAACAGCATCATCGGCCCGATCCTCAAGGTCCTGTCGCTGCCCTTCATCATCATCACCCTCGGACTCGCGCTGCTCGTGATCAACGCCCTCCTGCTGCTGCTCACCGAGCGCATCACCGACGCCTTCGACATCGGGTTCACCATCGACGGCTTCTGGTGGGCCGTCGTCGCGTCCGTCGTCATCTCGGTCAGCCAGAGCATCGTCGGCGCACTCGTCGGCCCCGACGACCGCACGGCCCGCTTCACCCGCCCCGATCGATGACCTACCGCGTCGCCCTCGTCTGCCTCGGCAACATCTGCCGCTCCCCCATGGCGCACGTCGTCCTGGAGGACCGGCTGGCCCGCGCGGGCCTGGACGACCGGATCGAGGTCGTGTCGTCCGGTACCGGCGGCTGGCACCGGGGTGAACCGATGGACCGTCGCGCCGCCTCGGTCCTGCGCGATGCCGGCTACGACCCGTCCCGCCACCGCGCCCGGACCTTCGACGTCGACTGGTACGCCGAGTACGACCTGCTGCTCGCGATGGACCACAGCAACCGTGCCGACATGCTCGGGCTGGCGCCGACCGTCGACCAGCAGGCCCAGGTGCGGCTGTTCCGCGAGTTCGACCCCGACGCGTCCGAGGGCGACGACGAGGTCCCCGATCCCTGGTACGGCGGCAACGACGGCTTCCGCCACGTCCTCGCCATGATCGAGCGGACCACGGACGAGCTGGTCGTCCGGCTGCCGGACCTCATGGAGTCGTGACCGGCGCTCCTGCTCAGGCGGTAACGTCGTCCGCATGGCACGCATGACCGGCACCGCCGCTCGCGCCGAGACCCTCCTGGGCCTCGGCGTCGTGTCGACGACCCCGGTCGCCGGCGGCGACATCTGCACTGCCACCCGCCTGCGCCTGACCGACGGCCGCGGCGCGATCATCAAGACCCGGCCGCACGCACCCCAGGGATTCTTCGAGCGGGAGGCCGAGGGGCTGCGCTGGCTCGCCGCGGCGGACGCCGTCAAGGTGCCGAACGTCCTCGCGGTGGCCGACGACTGCCTGGTCCTCGACTGGGTCGAGCCCAGCAAGCCGACACCCGACCTCGCCGAACGGTTCGGACGCTCGCTGGCGGCGACGCACCTCTCCGGCGCCGAGGAGTTCGGTGGCCCCCACGACGGATTCGTGGGCCTCGCACCGCTGCCGAACCGCACGCTCGCGGCCTGGCCGGAGTTCTTCGCGTCGCGCCGCGTCATGCCGTACGTCCGCGCCGCCGTCGACCGCGGCTCCCTCACGCCCGAGGAGGCCGTCACGATCGAGGCGGCCATGCGGCGCATCCACGACCTCGCCGGTCCCGCCGAGGCACCCTCGCGCATCCACGGCGACCTGTGGTCGGGCAACATCGTGTGGGGCGCCGACGGCAACGTCTGGGTCATCGACCCGGCGGCCCACGGCGGTCACCGCGAGACCGACCTGGCCATGCTGTCGTTGTTCGGAGCGCCGCACCTGCAGCGCATCCTCGACGCGTACGACGAGACCGCACCACTCGCTGACGGGTGGCGCGAGCGGCAGGCACTGCACCAGCTGCACCCGCTGCTGGTGCACTCGGTGCTGTTCGGCGGCACCTACGGCGCCCGGGCCGCAGCAGCCGCCAAGGCGCTGCTCAGCGGCCACACAGCCTGAGTTCCGCCATCTTTCAGCGGCGTCTCAGGCATGACGGGCACACTGTCGGTCATGCGCATCCTTGTCGTCGACGATGACCGTGCTGTGCGCGACTCCCTGCGCCGGTCCCTGGAGTTCAACGGCTACACCGTCGAGCTCGCCTCGGACGGTGCCGAGGCGCTTGCCCGCGTGCCCCAGATCAACCCCGACGCGATCATCATGGACGTCATGATGCCGCGGCTCGACGGGCTCGAGGCAACGAGAGCCCTGCGCGGCGCCGGCAACGACGTCCCCATCCTCGTGCTCACCGCGCGCGACGCGGTGTCGGACCGGGTCGACGGCCTCGACGCCGGAGCCGACGACTACCTGACCAAGCCGTTCGCCCTCGAGGAGCTGCTGGCGCGGGTGCGTTCGCTGCTGCGTCGCTCGACGCGCGCCGCCGAGGTCGAGCCCGACGAGGAACCCCTCACGTTCGCCGACCTGTCGCTCGACCCCGTGACGCGCGACGTCACGCGCGGCAGGCGGTCGCTGTCGCTGACGCGGACCGAGTTCGCGTTGCTCGAGCTGTTCCTCCAGCGGCCCAAGCGGGTCCTCGAGAGGTCCTTCATCCTGGAGGAGGTCTGGGGCTTCGACTTCCCCACGACCGCCAACTCCCTCGAGGTCTACGTCGGCTACGTCCGCCGCAAGCTCGAGGCCGAGGGTGAGACGCGGCTGCTGCACACCGTGCGCGGGGTCGGGTACGTCCTGCGCGAGACGCCCCCGTGATCCAGTACGGCCATCGCGCGCTCCAGAAGATCACCGAGCGCATGTCCCTGGCGCTCCGGGTCGCGGTGCTGACCACCGTGGCAGTGGCCATGACGCTCAGCGTCGTCAGCGCCGTGGTGTTCGTGACGGTCCGTGCCGAGTTCCAGAGCTCCCTCGACGACTCGATGATCAGCCGCGCCAGGACGGCCGTCGAGAGCAACTACCCGCAGCGCATCATCCGCGGCGACACCGCCGCCGATCTCGCGGTGGCCGACGTGAAGCTCGCGGTCGTGACCGGCGGCACGACTCTGCGCCCCGAGGACCGCCTCAAGGCCCCCTACGTCGACTACCGCGAGCTGGAGGTCGCGATCGGCCAGCAGCCCCAGTCGATGCGCTCGGTCCGGATCGACGGCACGATCTACCGCGTGGTGGCGGTCGACGCCGGCAAGGGCACAGCCCTCGTGATGGCCCAGTCGATGGAGTCGATCGGGACGGCGCTCGAGCGGCTCAAGATCATTCTGCTCCTCGCGAGCGCAGCGGGTGTCGCGCTCGCCGGCGTCGCCGGCTGGGGCGTCGCGACCAACGGCCTGCGTCCGGTCCGGCGCCTGACCGCGGCCACCGAGCGCGTCGCCCGCACCACCGACCTCACCCCGATCGAGGTCACCGGCCGCGACGAGCTGGCCCGCCTCACCACGTCCTTCAACGCGATGCTCATGGCCCTCGACGCCTCGCAGCAACGTCAACGCCAGCTCGTCGCCGATGCCGGGCACGAGCTGCGCACCCCCCTCACCAGCCTGCGCACCAACATCGAGCTCATCGGGCAGGCCGCCGACAACGCCGAGCGCAGCCTCACCGAGGACCAGCGCAACGAAATCATGGGCGACGTCAGGTCCCAGCTCGAGGAGCTGACGACCCTCGTCGGCGACCTGGTCGAGCTGGCCCGCGACGAGCCGATGTCGCGCGATCCCGAGCCCCTCGACTTCGCCGACGTCGTCAACCAGGCCGTCGACCGAGTGCGACTGCGCGCCCCGGAGGTGCACTTCGACGTGAGCCTCGCGCCGTGGATGGTCATCGGCGAGCCGCAGCTGTTGCAGCGGGCCGTCACCAACCTGCTCGACAACGCCGCCAAGTGGAGCCCGGCGGACGGCGTCATCCGGGTCAGCCTCGGCCGGGGCGTGCTGGTCGTCTCCGACGAGGGGCCGGGCATCAACGACGAGGACCTGCCGCACATCTTCGACCGGTTCTACCGCTCCAGCGAGGCGCGCACGCTGCCCGGCTCCGGTCTCGGGCTGTCGATCGTCAAGCGGGCAGCCGAGCGGCACGGCGGCACGGTCGACGTGGCCTCGCCACCCGGTACCGGGACGACCTTCACCCTCGAGCTGCCCGAGGCGACGGTCTCCGAGCTCGTCTGAACCGAACCCCGGGGCGGCGGGGTTCTTTGATCGCTCACACGTCAATCTCAGACATGTCTCAGTCATGAGCGAGAATGTATGACCATGACCGATTCGAACGATCCGTACGCCGCCAACCCGTACACGCCTCCGACGGCGCGCGACGACTCCGACGCATCGCCTGCCACCGACACGACGGCCGAGCAGCAAGCCGTGTCCGGCGAGGTCCCGCCCGCTCCGGCACCGCCGCAGGCGCACGACGCCGAGCCGACCGTCGAGGTCCCGGTGCCTGCCGCGCCGCAGGCGTACGAGCCGCCGCCGGCTCCGTCCGCGCCGCCGGCAGCGCCGGTCGACGAGGCTCAGGCCGCGTACCAGGCTCCCCCCGCACCAGCAGCCCCCGCACCAGCAGCTGCCGCGGACGACTACACGCACCGCTACGCCGCGGCCGGTGACCCCCTCGCGGCGGCAGCTGCCTCGGCGTCAACCGGTCAGGCTCCGCTGCCGAACCTCGGCGACCCCTTCCACGAGAACGAGCCGACGGTCGCCTTCGCAACCGCTGGCGGCATCGGCAGCGGCAGTGGAGGTGGCCACGGCCCAGGCGCCCCCGCCGCCCCGCGTCGCCGCGGACGCAAGCTCGTCGGCGCGCTCGCCTTCGTGGTCCTCGCGGGCGGCGCCGGCTACGGCGGCGCCTGGGCCTACGACCAGCAGGGCGACGGCGGCTCGAACGGCAACGTCACGAGCTCCCTCAACGCCGGCAGCGACGCAACCCAGACCAGCGCCCCGTCCGGCACCGTCGAGCAGGTCGCCAGCAAGGTGCTGCCCTCGGTCGTGCAGATCAACGTCAAGGGTGGCCAGGAGTCCGGTTCCGGCACGGGCATCATCATCAGCAGCGACGGCAACATCCTCACCAACAACCACGTCGTCGAGGTGGCCGGGGAGAGCGGCACCATCACCGTCGCGTTCAACGACGGCACCAACGCGAAGGCCGAGATCGTGGGCACCGATCCCAAGACCGACCTCGCCGTCATCAAGGCCGACGGCAAGACCGGCCTGACGCCCGCCACCCTCGGCACGTCGGCCACCCTCAAGGTCGGTCAGGAAGTCGTCGCGATCGGCTCGCCCTTCGGTCTTGAGAGCACCGTGACCCAGGGCATCGTGTCGGCCCTCAACCGCCCGGTCTCCTCCAGCGACGGCAGTGGCGGCAGCAGCACCACGTTCCCCGCCGTCCAGACCGACGCCGCGATCAACCCCGGCAACTCCGGCGGACCGCTCGTCGACCTGAGCGGTCGCGTCATCGCCATCAACTCGGCGATCCGCTCCGGCACCACGACGTCCGGTGAGTCCGGGTCGATCGGCCTCGGCTTCGCCATCCCGATCGACCTCGCCAAGAACGTGTCGAAGCAGCTGCTCGACGGCAAGACCGTGGCCCACGCCCAGATCGGAGTCAGCGTCGACAACTTCCTCGGCCCCGACGGCATCACGGGCATCGGCGCGCAGGTCAAGGAGATCACGTCCGGCGGCGCCGCCGACGAGGCCGGCCTCGAGCAGGGCGATGTCATCACGGCGATCAACGGCACGCTCGTGCCCAGCTCCGAGGCCCTGGTGGCAGCCGTCCGCGGCTTCAACCCCGGCGAGAAGGTCACGCTCGACTACACCCGTGGCAGCCAGAAGTCCGACGTCGAGGTCACCCTCGGCTCTGACGGCGGCGCCACGGAGTAGTCCGCACGATGACAAGAGAGCGCCCCGGCCCCGACCAATCAGTCTGATCGGTCGGGGCGCCCCAGCGTGCGGGCTACTTCTTCTTGCCCTTGCCGGCCCCGGCCACGTTGCCAGCGCCCTTGCCCCCACCACTCGTGAAGTCCTTGCTGGCGCCCTGAGCCGCAGCACTGCTCGAGCCACCGCCCGCTGAGGGCGCGAGCTGCGCCGACGTCGAGGTCTCCTGAGGCGGTGACACCGGCGCGACGCCGACCGACACGGTGATGATCGAACCGTCCGGAACGCGACCAGATCGGTCGATCGCCATGACGTCCCCGACCGAGGTGTTGCTGTCGACGTCCCGGCGGACCACCTGGAGCCCCAGCCGCTCGAGCCGGGCGGCGGCCTGGGCGAAGCTGCTGCCGACGATGTCGCCGACCGACACGGTCACCGCGCCGGAGGCGACCGACAGCGCGACCGCGCCCTTCTGGTCCGTGGACGCTCCCCCGGCGGGCGACTGCCGAACCACCTGCCCGGATGGGTGGCCTGCCTGGTCGATGACCTCTGTCTCGACCGAGAGGCCGGCGTCCTGGAGCCGATCCGTGGCCTCCGCCACAGTGAGGCCGACGACGTCTGGTACCTGTGCCGGGTCGCCGTCTCGCAGGCCGTAGACACCGAGCAGCACGACGGCGGCGGTCGCCACCCCGATGCTCGCGAAGGTCGCGGGACGCCGGCGGCCGGTGAGACGAGCACGGCGTCGCACGGGCGTCCCCTGAGGCGCGAGCGGGATCGTGTCGACGACCCGCAGCTCGAAGGTCGGCGGGAGGTCGATCGTACTGGCTGCGCCGATCTGAGCCGCTTCCAGGGCGACCACGGCTGCGCTGTCGGGCCGTTCAGCGGGGTTCTTCGCGACCAACGACGAGATCAGTCGCTGGACGTCGGCGGGTGTGCCCGGGGGCGTCGGCGGCAGCTCGTCGTTGAGGTGGGCCAGCGCGGTGCTGATGGTCGTCTCGCGCCGGAACGGTGACGTCCCTGACAGGCAGTGGTAGGCCACGACTCCGAGCGCGTACAGATCGGACCGGTCGGTCGCCGAGCGCCCGCTGGCCTGTTCGGGGCTCATGTACTCCGCGGTGCCGACGAGCGCCCCGGTCTCCGTCAATGGTTCGCTGTCGGAGCCCCGCGCGATGCCGAAGTCGACGAGGACGGTGCGGCCCTCGGGCGTCAGCATGATGTTCGCCGGCTTCAGGTCACGGTGAACGACCCCGGCAGCGTGGGCTGCGGCCAGCCCCTCGGCGACCTGCTTGACGACCGACATGACCTGTTCGGGCGGCATAGGTCCCTGCTCGCGGAGCAGCTGCGCGAGGGTCCGGCCCTCGACCAGCTCCATGACGATGAAAGTCAGGCCGGCGCCAGCCATGTCCTCGCCGAAGTCGTAGACCTGGGCGACCCCAGGGTGGTGGATCGATCCGGCCAGGCTCGCCTCGCTGCGCATGCGAGCCCGTGCGATGACATCGGAACCGGACCCGCCGCGGAGCAGCTTGATGGCGACGGTCCGACCCAGCCGGGTGTCGACGGCGCGGTGCACGGCACCCATGCCACCTGAGCCCACGACCGCACCGAGGCGATAGCGGCCGCCCAGGAGCTCGGGCGGCGCAGTCGGCACGGCCGCGGACGGACGTCGGTCAGCGCGGCGGGAGGTCATCGCCGCGCGTCGCCCGCCTGCGCTGGTTGTTCACGACGAGGCTGTGTAGGATCCCGAGCGCGCCGGCGGCCATGCAGATGTACCCCACCGCGACCAGATCTACCCCGGAGAGGCTGTCCTGGACGGCGAAGGCGAGGACGGCACCGAGGGCCACGAGGGCTATCGATCCACCGAAGTACATAGGGTTCCTTTCATCGGGACGGCTCAACGGGACACGAGCGCAGGGTGGTCCCGATCCCACCGCGGCGCAGCACGTGACGAGCCGGCCCGGTGTGATTACCCCCTGGGTCGGTCGGCAAACTCCCCGCAGCACTAGCGTGACCGTGTGCAGACCTCCCGCGACCTCTCGCTCCTCGCGTTGCTGGTGACGGTGCTGCTGTGGGCGTCGGCGTTCGTCGGCATCCGGGCCGTCGGTGACACCTTCGGCCCCGGATCCCTGACCCTCGGGCGCCTCGTCGTCGGAGCCCTCGTCCTGACGGCCTTCGCCCGCCCCCGGCGCTCGACGCTCCCGACCGGACGGCCTCTCGGTCTCGTGGTCCTCTATGGCGTCGTGTGGTTCGGCGCCTACAACATCGCCCTCAACGCCGCCGAACGCGATCTCGACGCCGGCACCACGGCGCTGATCGTCAACATCGGCCCGATCATCGCCGCGTTGGTGGCCGGGGTCCTCTACAAGGAGGGTTTCCCGCGGCCGTTGCTGATCGGCATGGGCATCGCCTTCGCGGGTGTCGTCCTGATCGCCGTCAGCACCGACCGCGACTCCACCGCGGTCGACACCGCGAGCACCACCGGGGTGCTGCTGTGCGTCGCGGCGGCCTTCTTCTACGCCTTCGGCGCGCTCGCCCAGAAGCCCGCGCTCCGCCACATGGAGCCGGTCATGTCGGTCTGGCTCGGCTGCCTCGTCGGGGTCGTGGTGTGCTTGCCGTTCGCGCCGGCCCTGGTCGACGAGGTCAGTGGGGCCTCCTTCCATGACGTCGCCTGGCTGGTCTACCTCGGCGTCTTCCCGACGGCGATCGGGTTCAGCACCTGGTCGTACGCCCTCAAGCGCATCTCGACCGGCAAGGCCGCGTCCACGACCTACCTGGTGCCGGCCGTCGCGACCCTGATCTCGTGGGCAGTGCTCGACGAGGTGCCGGCCGCGCTCGCGTTCGTCGGTGGTGCGATGTGCCTGGTCGGCGTGGCAGTCACCCGGCTGCGGACCCGCATGCAGCCCGCGGCGCCCCGGTGAACGCCGTGCGGGTGCGCCACCGCACCGGCTGAAGCACGATGGAGTCATGAAGATCGGGGACGACGTCAGCTGGGACACGCCGCAGGGACGCACGCACGGCGTGATCGTCGAGAAGAAGACGCAGGACTTCCAGCTCGCGAAGCAGCACTTCACCGCCTCCGACGACGAGCCGAAGTTCGTCGTCGAGAGCGACAGGACCGGCGCCCGGGCGGCCCACGCCGCGTCGGCGCTGAACGTCCTGAAGGCCTGACGGCCCCGACGTCAGCCGAGCGCGAGATCGACCGCCGCCACCACGTGCAGCGAGGTCGTCGCGAAGACGGGGACGACGCAGTCGTCCTGCCCGATCAGCAGCTCGATCTCCGTGCAGCCGAGGATGACGCCCTCGGCGCCTGCCTGGACGAGGCGGTCGACCGCGGCCAGGTAGAACGCCTTCGAGTCGGCTCTGACGACGCCGTGGCACAGCTCGTCGTAGATGATCGCGCTGATGCGGGCCCGGTCGTCGGCCGGCGGCACCAGCACCTCGATGCCGTGGCCGCGCACCCGATCGACGTAGAACGTCTGCTCCATCGTGAACGCCGTCCCCAGCAGCCCGACCCGCGTCACGCCGGCCGCCCTGACCGCCTCGGCCGTCGCGTCGGCGATGTGCAGGAACGGGACCGAGATCGCGGCCTCGATCGCCGGCGCGACGTGGTGCATCGTGTTGGTGCACAGCACCACGACGTCGGCACCGGCCGCCTCGAGCCGGGCACCGGCGCCCGCCAGCCTCTCACCCACAGCGTCCCACCGATCCGCGCGCTTGAGCTCCTCGATCTCGGCGAAGTCGACCGACTCGAGCACGAGGGGTGCCGAGTGGAGCCCGCCGAGCCGCTCGCCAACGAGCTCGTTGGCGAGGCGGTAGTACTCCGCCGTGCTCACCCAACTCATCCCGCCGATCAGCCCGATCGTGCGCACGTCAGCCGATCAGGTCCGTGACGAGGTCGCGCAGGATGCCGAACCCGTTCTGGGTCAGGATCGACTCGGCGTGGAACTGCACGCCCCGGTAGTGCGGGCCCGCGACGAGGTGGATGTCGCCGGTCGCGGGATCGGTCTCGACCGTCACGCCGTCCGGCGGGCCAGCGGCAGGCACGCGCGCGACGAACGTGTTGTAGAAGCCGACCGTCTCTGGCCGGTCCAGCACCGTGAGCCGGCTCTGGGTGCCCTGGAACACGATGTCCTTGAACACCAGGTCGAGCCCGATCTGATGGCTCAGCGTCTGATGACCGAGGCACACCGCGAGGAACGGCCGCTCGGTGTCGAGCAGCTCCCGCACGACGCCGTGGAGCGTCGCCATCTTGGGGTCGTCCAGATCGCGGGGATCGCCCGGGCCAGGACCGACGACGACGAGGTCGTAGCCGTCGAGGGCAGCGTGGCCCTGGCCCGCACCCTGCCCCGTCAGGACCGACGCGTCGTGCCGGACGATGTCGGTCGTCATGCCGAGCACCCCGAACACGTGCGACAGCATGTTGACGAAGTCGTCCTCGCCGTCGACGATCACGACCCGCTTGCCGACCAGTGACGGCACGGGAGCGGCCCCCGACTGGTCGGTGAGCCAGAACTGGCTGAGCCGGGCGTTCCGGGACGCCAGCGCGATGATGACCTCGTCCTCGCGGGTGAAGGCATCCCAGGTGCTCGATCCTTGGCCATCGACCTGTTCGGGCGCCGACTCGACCAGGCCGAAGGCGCTGAGGATGCCGCCGGCCTTGGCCCACGTCTCCTTCGTCTCGTACATCGCGTCGGAATCGCGCACCAGCGTCGCACCGGCGGTCACCTTGAGGTTGCCGGCCAGGTCGACGTCCGCCGTCCGGATGAGGATCGGCGCATCGGCCATCGGCGCACCGTCGTCGTCACGGCCGATCAGGGCTGCGACGGACGCGTAGTAGCCCCGTCCCTCCGGCTCGTACTGCTTGATCAGCCGGCAGGCGTTCTCGACCGGGCTGCCCGTGACGGTGGCGGCGAACATCGAGTCGCGCAGCACCTCGCGGACGTCGCGGTGGGTGCGACCGGCGAGGAGGTACTCCGTGTGCACGAGGTGCGTCATCGGCTTGAGGTACGGCCCGAGCACGAGGCCTCCCTCGTGGCAGATGTCGCACATCATCTTGAGCTCCTCGTCGACGACCATGAAGAGCTCGTAGATCTCCTTCTCGTCCTGGAGGAACCTGAGCAGCTCACGCTTCTTGTCGGCGTGGGTCTCCAGGCCGCGCATGCGGAACGTGCCGGAGATGGGGTTCATCCGCACCTGGCCAGCCTCGAGGCTGACGTGCCGCTCCGGGCTGGCGCCGATCAGGTAACGGTCGCCGGTGAAGATCAGGAACGTCCAGAACGCGCCGCGCTCGCGCTCGAGCAGCCGGCGGAACACCGTCAGCGCTGCGTCGTGGCCCCAGTCGGAGACCTGCGCCCGGTAGTGACGGCCGATGACGAGGTTGGCGCCCTCGCCCTGGCCGATCTCGTCGTCGATGATCTGTCGCACGATGCCGGCGTACTCGTCGTCGGTGGTCTCGAAGCCGCCGCGGTCTGTGAACTCCACCGGGACGTCCGGCAGGATCTCGAGCAGCTCGGCCAACGGCAGCTCGACACTGTGCCGGATCTCGATCGCCGACAGGGGCGTGCCGTCCTGGTGCGCCTCGAAGCCCCGCTCCCGCGCCTGCGCGTACGGCACCAGCACGAGGTGATCCCACGCCCGCTCGACGCCGGCCCTCAGCGGGATGTCCGCGAGGACGTCGAGGTCGGTGCGCGGACCACCGACCAAGGTGACCGTGTCGGACTCGCGCACGCGGATGAGCGCGAACGCCGGCTGGGCGAGGAGCTCGTCGAGGGCAGTCATGTGGTTCCTTCGATTGGTCAGGCCGGCGAAGGCTGGTCCCGCAGAGACGACGATGCCCAGAGCCGGCCGTGAGGCGGTCTGGGCAGAAGTCGACAGGCCACCGTTACAGGTGGCGCCACCAGGTCTGGTGCGAGGTCGACATGGCAGGAGCCTATCGCAGGGGCTGCGACGACAGGGAGCCTTGTCCAAGTGGTATCACGGCGATACCATGGCTTCATGCCCATGACCCTGCGCCTGACCGATGAAGTCGATGCTGCCCTCACGCGGCTCGCCAAGGCCGGCGGCGTGAGCAAGAACGAAGCCGCCCTGCGAGCGATTCTCGAGCACGCTGCTCGCGTCGATCGCGACGAGCTGCTCGAGGCCGCACTGGCCGACACCCTCTCGCGGTACAGCAGCACGCTCAAGCGCCTGGGCGAATGACCTTCTACCTCCGCGTCGAGGACGCGATGCGCATCGCGGAGGCTGTCGTCGGTGGCACTCCGGAGGTCCGCGACCTCGGGCTGATCGAGTCTGCACTGGTGCGCCCCCAGTCCTCGGCGTTCGGCGAAGACGCCTACACGACCCTCGACGAGAAGGCCGCCGCGATGCTGCAGTCGATCGTCGGCAACCATGGACTCGTCGACGGCAACAAACGACTCGGTCTGGCCTGCATTTCGGTGTTCCTGACCATGAACGGCGCACCGCTGGAGCTCGACGACGAGACCGAGGCGTACGACGTCGTCATCGCCGTCGCAACGGGCCACCTCGTCGAGGTGGCTGACATCGCGCAAGCCCTACGCCACGGAGTCTGATGGACATCGACGTCGATCTCATCCGGCGAGACCTCGCCCAGCTAGTCAACATCCCGAGCACCGGCGGGTCCGACGCCGAGATCGCCGTCCAGCGCTGGTGCGCGGCCACCCTGACGGGCCTCGGTCTGGACGTCGACCAGTGGAAGCTCGACCTCGACGCATTGCGGGCCGACCCCGACTACCCAGGCGAAGAGGTCGAGCGGGAGGAGGCCTGGGGAGTGGTCGGCACCTCGGGCACCGGCACACCGGCCCTGATCCTCAACGGACACGTCGACGTGGTGCCGCCGGGCGATCCGGACTCCTGGACCAACTCCGACCCGTGGCACGTCCGCGAGGTCGACGACCGCTGGTTCGGTCGCGGCGTCTGCGACATGAAGGGCGGCGTCATCGCGATCATCGCGGCCGCGAGAGCCGTCAGCGACCTGCCCCTGACCAAGGCGTTCGCCGTGCACACCGTGATCGGCGAGGAGGACGGCGGCCTCGGCACGTTCGCCACGATCCGCCGCGGCCACACCGGCGACGCGTGCATCATCGCCGAGCCGACGGCCGGGCAGGTCGTCAGTGCCAACGCCGGGTCGTTGACGTTCCGCATCGAGGTGCAGGGGCGCTCCACCCACGGCTCGATGCGCGCGACGGGCCACAGCGCCATCTCGGCGTTCGAGCTGGTCCACCGCTCGCTCGGCGAGCTCGAGGACGTCCGCAACACGGCACCTCCCGAGCCGTTCGGGTCGCTGCCGTGGCCGATCAGCGTCGGCATCATCCACGCCGGCGACTGGGCCAGCACCGTGCCCGACCAGCTTGTCGCCGAGGGGCGCTACGGTGTCATGCCCGGTGAGTCGTTCGCCGATGCCAAGGCCGTCTTCGAGCGCGCCGTCGCCCGGGCCGCCTCTGCGGACGCCTGGTTGGCCGAGCACCTGCCGGTCGTCACCTGGCCGGGCGGCCACTTCGCCGCCGGTCGGCTGCCCGAGGACGATCCGTTCGGTGACCAGGTGGCCACCGCGGTTGCCGCGGTCGGCGAGCCGCTCCCGGCGCTGATCGGCGCGCCGTACGGATCCGACCTGCGCCAGTACGCAGCGGTTGGGATCCCGACCGTGCAGTACGGCCCCGGGGACGTCGCCGACGCGCACGCGATCGACGAGAGCGTGCGGATCGACGAGGTCGTCACGTGCGCCAAGGCGTACGCCGAGCTCATCGTCGCCCGCTGCACCTGACCATCCACCCTGGTCCCGCCAGCCACAGTTTTTGGACAGCTTTGCACCAATCCAGTCGGAACGATCCGTGCACAACTGTCCAAAAGCTGGGGGATCCCGCTGTCAGGGGACGGTCGGGAGAGGTTCGGGGGCACCCGTCTCGGTCGCGGTGGGGTCCTCCACGGGATCGTCCGTGGCCGGAGCCGCACCCTCCGACGCCAGCGGCAGCGCGACGTAGTCGCCCACCTCGATGGTCTTGTCGGGGTTGAACGAGACGACCTGCACGCCCACCGGCACACCGGCAGCGTCAAAGGTCACCACCGACACCTGCGCCTGCCGACGCAGGCTGCTGCCGAGGGCGATGGGCAGCACCGCGCCGCCGGTCGTGCCCGTGGTCAGACGGGTCGTCGCGGTCTCGCCCGGGCCGTCTATCGCCGCCGGTCCCACTTGGTAGTGCAGGTGACCGGTCAGGACCAGGTCGACGCACCCGCTCGCGGCGACGTCCTTGGCCGAGGCCCACGAGTGCACCGCCAGCACCGCGACCCGGTTGCCGGCCTCGTCGGCGGCGCAGGCGGCGTCGCGCAGCGCGAGGTCCTGGTCGACCAGGCCTCCGGCGCGGGTCCCGGCGTCCTCGGTGTAGCCGGTGAGCGTCGTGCCCCTCGGATCGCTGTCGCCCAGGAACCGCACACCGCCCACCTCGACCGGCGTGCCGTCCAGCACCGTGAATCCCCGGTCGGCCATCTGCTCGGCCACGGCATCGGTGTCGTGGTTGCCGGCGACCGCGACGGTCTCGAAGCCGTCGAACTCCCGGGCCAGCGAGTTGATGCTGAACGACTCCCACGAGGCACCTTGGCCGGTGTCGTCGCCGAGATCGATCAGCAGGCGGGCCTGCGCCCGGTCGGCGATGCGGCGGACCACCGGGTCCATGCCGATGTTGTCGTGACGATCGGTCACGACGAGCGCGGTGGACTCACCCTCCAGCGGCGTGCGCAGCACCGCCTCCCGGGCCTTCACCTCCAGCGCGTCGTAGAACGTCACGGAGTCGCGGTACAGGTAGAGCGCCCCCTCCACGAGGGCACGACTGGAGCTGGTGGCCGAGCCCTCAGCGAGCTCGATCCGCTGCAGACCGGCGATGTCGGTCGGCAGCTCGGGGAACGCCTCCGTGAGGGGGACCCACTGCTTGGTGAGGCGGCCGTCGTCCCCCGGCACGGTGATGAGTGCCAGCGACCCGACGACCACGACGACCGTCGCCGCACCGACCAGCACCTGGGAACGGGTGGGGCGGACCACGCGGGAGCGCAGCTCTGCGCGACGACGTGATCCGACAGCCGTCCACACCAGCACCGTGGCCGTGCCGGCGAGCAGGCCGAGACCGAGCCCGCGGGTCGCGGCGGAGGCAGCCATGCCGATGACGGCCGATCGCACGGCGCGGATCTCCCCCTCGGGCTGGCTGGCGATGACCGCGTCCCGCGCGAGCATCTCCTCCAGGCCGGCACCCTGGCTGTCGCCGAGATCGATCGCGACGCCGAGGTCGCCGGGCACGTCCAACGGCACCCGCACCTGGGGCAGCAGCGCACCGAAGTCGAGCGTCGCGTGGCCGTCGGTGGCGGGCCGGACGGTCGCGTCGTGCGTGCCGATGACGAGATAGCGCTCGCTCTGCAGGAACAGGGTCCACGCCGTGGGGACGGCGACCACGAGCACGACGGCAAGGACGCCGGCGAACCTTGCCACCACCTTCACGACAGCCGGGCCTGCCAGCGATCTGTCGTGCCGACCGTCGTCAGCAGCTGTGTCGCGCGGGTCAGCACGACGTAGAGCGTGCGCCAACCGGCGGCGGCCTCGTCGGTGATGGCGTCGGGCTCGACCACGACGACCCCGTCGAACTCCAGGCCCTTGGTGTCGAGCCCGTCGAGCACCCGCAGACGCTCCGGATGCTGACCGGTCAGGTCAACGAGCTCGGCTGTCAACGTCGTCAACGACGCGCGGGGCACGACGATCGCGACGGTGCCGTCGACCCGTCCGAGGATCGCCAGCGCTTCCTGGCGGATGCTGTCGACCAGGCGCGACGCCTCCACCGAGAGGTGCAGGGGCAGCTCGCCCGTGCGACGCACCGCATCGGCGAGGTCGGGATCGGGGACGCCGATCGCCGCGACCTTGGCGGCGAGCTCGTAGATCTCGGCCGAGTTGCGGTAGTTGGTGGACAGTCGGAACGCGTGCTCGGGCTTGCCGTCGAGCGCGGCCTTGCGCGCAGCAGCAGACTCCAGCGGGAAGGGCCACGACGACTGGGCCTCGTCGCCGACGATCGTCCAGCTCGCGTGACGTCCGCGACGGCCCAGCATGCGCCACTGCATGGGGGAGAGGTCCTGGGCCTCGTCGACGAGCACATGGGCGAAGCCGTCGTCCTCGATGCTCTGCGTCGAGCGGAAGCGGTCGACGCGGTCGTCCCGCTCACGTCGTTCGAAGCTCATGAGCTGCTTGGGCCCATCGTCCTCGTCATCGGTGGCCTCGGGCAGCTCCCCGAGGAGATACCGCAGCTCGTCGATCAGGGGGACGTCCTGGATGCTCGGCTCACCGGGCGCCCACGAGGCCTTCAGCGCAGCGATCTCGCCCCGACTGAACGTGCCGCGCGAGAGCCGGTCGATGACGTCCGGCAGGAGGCGCCAGATCTCGATCGGCTCGACCGGCGGCCACCACTGCTCGACGAAGTCGATGAACCGGTCGTCGGTCGTGATGATCTCGACGAAGTCCTCCCGGCCCTTCTCGAGGGCCCGCTCACCGCGCACCTGGCGCCACAGGGCGTCGACGAGGGCTCCGGGCGCCTTGGCGTACGCGCGGTTGCGCTTGGCCCCGGACAGCAGCTGGCGGCGGATGCGGTCGAGCTGCTCGGGGTGCAGCCGCAGCACGTCGTCCTTGAAGAAGTAGCGGAACTCCGTCGGGGCGCCGGGCATCGGCGCGGCAGCGGCCTTGGTCAGGAAGCCCGTCATCCGCGACGAGCCCTTCGCCGCGGCGGCGACCGACTCGTCGTGGCGGCCCGCGCGGATGCCGTCGACGACCTCGCCCAGCGAGCGCAGCGTCACGCTCGTCTCGCCGAGGCTGGGCAGCACCCGCTCGATGTAGTTCATGAACACGTTGGACGGCCCCACGACCAGCACGCCGCCGGACTCGAACCGGCGACGGTCGGTGTAGAGCAGGTAGGCCGCGCGGTGCAGCGCGACGACCGTCTTGCCGGTGCCAGGACCACCACCGATCGTCGTCGCACCTCGGCTGGGTGCGCGGATCGCCTCGTCCTGCTCCTTCTGGATCGTCGCCACGACGGAGTGCATCGAGCTGTCACGGGCGCGGCTGAGGCTGGCCAGCAGGGCGCCCTCACCGATCACGACGAGGTCGTCGGGCGCGTTCTCGCCGTCGAGCAGATCGTCCTCGATGCCGATGACCCGGTCGTTCGAGCACCGCAGCACCCGGCGACGTATGACACCGGCCGGCTCCTGCGCCGTGGCCTGGTAGAAGATCGCGGCGGCAGGTGCCCGCCAGTCGATCAGGAGGATCTCGCGCTCGGCGTCGCGCACGCCGATGCGACCGATGTAGCGGGACTCACCGTTCAGCAGGTTGAGTCGGCCGAAGACGAGGCCGTCGTGCGCGGCGTTGAGGGCCGAGAGTCGCTTGGACGCCTGGTAGACCATCGCGTCGCGCTCGACGAGACCACCCTCGTTGCCGACGTGCCCGCGAGCCATCCCCTCGACGACGAGGGACTGGGCGACCTTCGCGGATGCGTCGAGTCGTTCGTAGACCGTGTCGACGTATGCCTGCTCGGTCTCGATCTCGAGCTGTTCCGCGTTGTGTGAGGTCACCCCACTCCTTCAGTACGTCGGGAGAACTCTCAAGTCTAGGACGTGCCGGAATCGATCCGCAGGCAGATGGTCCGAGTCAGGGCGTCGGCATGGTCACATCGACGAATGCGACGTACGGTCGAGGGAAGTGAACGTCGACAACCTGGGGGATGACGATGCACAAGGTACTCATGTCAGCAGCAGCTCTGGCCCTGGCGATGACGCCCATGTCGGCCGTCGACGCGGCCACGTCCCGCTACCAGGTGTCCGCCACGTCGAGCGACAACACCCTCGACCTGACCTCTGCCGACGGGTCCGGGCGCAGCACCGTCATCAAGGGCCGGGTCAAGGGCGGGGAGGTCAAGGGCAGGAAGGTCTACCTCTACGCCAGCAACACCAGCGCGGCCGATCAGGCCTACCGGTACATCGGCTCCGACCGGATCTCCTCGTCCGGCCGCTTCGCCAAGCGGTGGAAGCCGCGTGACGGCGGCACGTACCTGGTCAAGGTCGTGAAGCGCCAGGGAAGCGGTCGGTCCGCCGACAGCGACCTCACCCGTGTCCGGGTCTACCAGTTCACC
Organism: Aeromicrobium sp.; assembly: GCA_046598255.1. GTDB lineage: Bacteria > Actinomycetota > Actinomycetes > Propionibacteriales > Nocardioidaceae > Aeromicrobium. The sequence continues at coordinate 54,880 of JBKJIW010000016.1, forward strand.
AATCTCGCCCGCTTCCTCGATCCGGCGTCGGCCGGCGGTGCCACACGGGTCGACAAGGCCGGGACGGTCGGCGGTCAACGCTGGTCGACGGCGTTCGAGCTCGCCCCGGGATCGACCACCGTGTTCAACACCCAGGGCTACCGGTGCTTCCAGGTCAACTTCAAGATCGGTGTCGCCGACACGTCGCGGGCGAGCTCAGGCTCGTTCGTCGTGGCGCAGGGGTCGCGGACGATCCTGAGCGGGTCGCACGCGATCGGGCAACGCTTCATCGAGCCCACCCGTGCACAACGCAAGCGGATCCTCGACGACCAGCCGTTGACGGTCTCAATCGCCGGCAATGCCTCGTTCATCCTGGGCAATCCCAAGGCCCTCTGCACCTATCCGACGCGGACGACGCCCAAGCAGTGACGAACGGCCCGGACCAAAGTCCCGAATCGCCTCCCTCCCGCGGCAAGTCGTCCTATCGTGGGATGACGTCGCTCAGGTACCTGGAGGGGGTCCATCGTGCGCAAGGTCTTCATTGTCATGTCCGTCGCCGTCCTGGCGCTGGGGCTGTTCAGCCCTGCCGAGGCCGGTCATAGGCGGAGCTTTTCCATCTCGCTCAACCCGGCGCCCGCCGGGACCCAGCCGACCTACAACGACACGAGTCTTGACCTCAGCTCGTCGACGGCCCCGAAGAACACCTTCACCACGATCCGCGCGAAGGTCAGGGGCGGCAAGGTTGCCGGCCGCAAGGTCACCATCTACGCGACGAACATGAACAGCGTGGCCCGCGAGCGACGATCGCTGGGGACCGCCAAGATCGCGAGAAACGGGTACGTCAGCAAGCGCTTCGCCCCCGCCAAGGGCCACGCCGGCACCTACAAGATCGAGATCGTCAAGGGCAGCGGCGGTGGCTACAGGGCGAAGACCAAGACGTTCTACATCCGCACGTTCGAGTTCGTCAGCCTGGCGCGGTTCTTCGACGCTGCCGCGAGCACCGGCCGGATCGAGACGGTCAACCGCGAGACCGTCCAGAGCACCAAGTGGGGCGAGTCGTACGCACTCCACGGTGGCGCGACTGCGGTCTACACCATCCAGGGCTACAAGTGCTTCTTCTTCAACCTCAAGATCGGACTGTCGGACACTCTCTCGTACGGCGATGGGAGCTACACCGTGTCCCAGCCCGCACGCGGCCTCATCATGGCTGGCGCCAAGACGCAGGGCAGCACGTATGACGAGCCGACCAAGACCCAGGGCAAGAGCGTACGCGCCAACGAGCCGTTCGTGATCTCGATCGCCGGGACCGAGCGCGCCCGCTTCGTCCTCGGCAACCCGAAGATCTCCTGCACGTACCCCACCAACCTGGCACCGACGCCCTTCTGACCGGCTCGGACCTAGCCCGGGTCGAGGATCCGGCGGAGGAACTGCCGCGTGCGCTCCTCCCGGGGGTCGCCGATGACCTGGGCGCTGGTGCCGTGCTCGACGACGACACCGCCGTCGAGGAACAGCACCTGGTCCGCCACCTGCTCGGCGAACCGGATCTCGTGCGTGACGATCACCGTCGTCCAGCCCTGCGTGGCCAGGTCCTTGATGACGGCCAGCACTTCGCCGACCAGCTCGGGGTCGAGGGCAGACGTCGGCTCGTCGAAGAGGACGACCTTGGGCTTGAGGGCCAGCGCACGGGCGATGCCGACCCGTTGCTGCTGACCGCCCGACAGCTCGAACGGGTGCTGGTCGGCCTTCTCGGCCAGGCCGACCTGGTCGAGCAGTTCCCGCGCGTCCGCGACGGCCTCGTCGAGGGGCCGCTTCTGCACCTGGACCGGGCCCTCGATGACGTTCTCGAGCACCGTCCTGTGCGGAAACAGGTTGTGCGACTGGAAGACCATCCCGCTCTGGGCCCGCAGACGGGAGATCTGCTCCCGCGCCGCCTTGCCCTTGGCCGACAGTCCGTCGAAGTCGACCTCGACGTCGGCGATGCGGATCGTCCCCGCGTCGGGCACCTCGAGCACGTTCAACGTCCGCAGGATCGTGGTCTTTCCCGATCCGGACGGACCAATCAGTGCGGTCGTCGTGCCGGTCAGCGCCTCGAAGTCGATGCCACGGAGCACGTGGTTGTCGCCGAACGACTTGTCGATGCCCCGCGCGCTGACGCGGATGTTGGTCTCGGTCTCGGTCATGACGCCACGAACCTGTTCAGTCGGGTCTCGATCCTGCTCTGACCGGCGGCCAGGGCAGCGCACACCACCCAGTAGTAGAGCGCCGCCACCAGGAAGAGCGGGAAGAAGATCTGGGCCGCCGACGCCGCGATCTGCGCTTCGCGGAGGAGCTCGGTCACCAGGACCACCGACAGCAGTGAGGTGTCCTTGAGCAGCGAGATCAGCGTGTTGGAAAGCGGCGGGACCGCGGTGCGCGCCGCCTGCGGGAAGATGATGCGCCGCAAGGTCTGCCAGTAGCCCATGCCGATCGACGAGGCCGCCTCGAACTGCCCCTTGGGCACCGACAGGATCGCGGACCGGACGATCTCGGCTGCGTAACCGCCGACATTGAGGCTGAGCGCCAGGATCGCGGCCGGCCACGAGGGCAGGTCGATGCCGATCTCGGGGAGTCCGTAGAAGACGATGAAGAGCTGCACCAGCAACGGCGTGCCACGGATGAGCGAGATGTACGTCCGGGCGATCCCGCTGAGGACGCGGTTGCCGGAGATGTTGGCGAGCGCGGCGGCGACGGCCAGGGCCAGCCCGATGGCGAAGCTGATGATCGTGATGGGGATCGTGGCGATCAGCAGCCCCCGGAGCATCGGCCACGCGGCGTCCTTGACGACCTGCCAGTCACTGCGGACGGCCCGCCCACCCGAGAGGTCCGCATCGCCACTGTTGGCCACCGAGACGTCGATCTTGAAGTACTTCTCGGAGATCTTCGCCAGGGTGCCGTCGGCCTTCAGCGCGGCGATGGCGGCATTGGCCTGCTGCAGCAACACGGTGTCGTCCTGGCGGAAGGCCAGCTTCTGCTCGCTGACCTCGTTGCCGGCATCGCCGACGATCTCGATCGCGTTCGAGCCGGTGGTGTTGAGATAGTCGAGCGCTGCGAGATTGTCGTTGATCAGTGCGTCGACACGCCCCTGCTCCACCAGCGCGGCGGCCTGGGCGAAGCCCTCCACACCCTCGACCTTGGCACCGGCCTGGCGGGCGAGCTCGGCGTAGTTGGTGGTCAGCGACTGCGCGGTGGTCTTGCCCTCGAGGTCCGACAGCTGCGTGATCCCGGTGGTGCCCTTCTTCACGACAATCACGCCACGGGAGTAGGTGTAGGTGTCGGACAGCCCGTAGCGTGCGGCGCGTTCCGGGTTGTCGGTGACCTGGTTGGCGATGACGTCGATACGGTCCGCGCTGAGGGCGGCGAAGATCGCGTCGAACGTCGTCTCGACGAACTCGAGCTTCCAGCCGGCCTGTTGAGCAACGGCCTTGATGACCTCGATGTCGTAGCCGGTGAGGTCGTTGGTGGCGGAGTCGTGGAACGAGAACGGCGGATATGTGCCCTCGGTTCCGACCCGGACGACGGGCTGGTCTACGTCCGCGGCCACTGCCGCACCGGCGGGCAGGACGACGACCATCGTCAGGAGGAGCGCGAGCACCCTCAGTGCGTGCCGCATGAATCCCCCTGGTGTGTGTGACCCGACCGTACGGGGATGCTAGCCGCTCTGCACCTCGCAGCCCGGTCTGCTCCACGATGCGGGCGAGACGCGATGGGCCCACGACCGGTGTGGTCGCGGGCCCATCGTGAGGTGGTGGTCGAGCTACGAGATCTTGACCTTCTTCGTCTTCACCGTCTTCGCGAGGACCTTGGAGTCACCCGAGTAGACGACCTTGAAGGAGATCCTTCCCTTCTTCAGCTTCTTGACCGTGATCTTGGCCTTGCCGTTCTTCAGCGTGACCCGGTAGGTCTTCTTGCCGACCTTGACCGAGACCTTGCCCGTCGGCGTGACACCCGACGCGCGGACCGTGATCGTCAGCGTGGCCTTCTTCTTGCCGGCCTTGACCGACACCTTGACCGATGGAGCCACCTTCACGACCGCCGGAGGTGCTGGAGGGACGACCACGGGGGGCGTGGTGACGACCGGCTGCAGCGCGGACGCCGCCCCCACGACTCCGACCACCGGTGATGCCTCGGAGAACGACGTCTTGTTGAGGTACCAGTTCTGGACAGCAGAGATGCTGGGTCCACCGGACTGGGGTCCGCAGTCGAACCGAACCTTGTAGTCGCCGGCCGGGAGGCCGCCGATGACGTACGTCCCCGCCTCGATGTTCGCGTCGCCCGGGTAGGGGTTCGCCTGCGTCAGGTCGTTGACGTTGAAGGCAGTGACGCACGTGAAGGGATTGACCGGGCTGGTCAACGTCCCGGTGATGGCCGAGCTCGCTGCGAGAGACGCATCCACCGTCTCCGTCGTGCCGGCGACGACAGCAACACCCGTCGTGAGGTCCTCGTCCGTGACGTCGCCGTTGAACTCGGTGAAGTGCAGACCGTCGCGCGCCTTGAACCTGACGCGGTAGTCACTGCCACCGAACACGTCGACGGCGTACGTACCATCAGCCGCCGTGGTCGTCTCGTCCGCGTACCTCCAGTAGCTGTCCACCCCGTCGACGACGTTCTCCTCGACCAGGACGTCGATGCCGGCGAGCGCATTGGTGGTGTCGTCGTCGGTGACCGTTCCACTGATGGTGCCGTCCGTCGGCGCCTCGGCGAGCACGGCGTCGATGGCGGGCGTCGTCGTGCCAGCGGTGACATCGACCCCTTCCGCGTCCGCGAAGTCCGCCTGGTCGTTGTAGTACTCGGTGGCCACGGAGTTGTCGCCGCAGTCCGAGAACTCGACCTTGTAGGTGCCGGTCGGCAGACCGCCCAGGTCGTACGCGCTGCTGTCGTCGAAGCCCGAGTTCGCCGTGGCAACCGGGCCGGCGGCGTAGTCGTACTCACCGTCGATCTCGGGATACGCCGCGACGCAGCCGAAGAAGGAGTCCCGCTCCTCTGCGGTCAGCGAACCGGTGATGTGTCCAGCCGGCGCGAGCACGGCGTTGGCATTCGTGGGCAGCCCCTGGTTGACGGTCAGCGTCGTCGCGCCCGGCGAGTCGACGGCTGCTTGGTCGTCGTAGTACTCGGTGAGGAAGTTGTGGTTGTTGTCGTCCGAGAATCCGATGCGGTAGTAGCCGATCGGGAGGGAGAACGAGTACCCGTTCCCGTCGTACGTGTTCGTGGACAGCACGCTCGTCCATACCGGACCGTCGCCGCTGTCGATGAGCTGGTACGCCGTCACACTGATGTCGTCGAGAGCGTTGTCGCCCTCGTCCACGACCGTGCCGGCGATGGTGCCGGACGGGGTGAGGGCGGCGTTGTTGACCGTCGCCGTATCTGGCGCGGTGACGACGACGTCCTCGATGCCCTCGGTGTTCACGTCGTTGGACGCGTCCGTCACGTTGTCGTAGTACTCGGTGACGTAGTTGTCGGCCTGGAACTCCAGGCGATACGTGCCGGAGCGCAGACCGGTCACCGTGTAGTCGCCGTTCTCATCGGCGTACGTCTCGCGCTCGGACACCTGGTTGAACGTGGTCCCCTCCATGCGGTGGGCGAGGACGCGGACGCCCTCCAGGGTGCCATCGGTGTCGTCGTCGGAGGTCGTTCCGGTGATCGAACCGCCGAGCGTCAGCGTCAGGTCGAGGTCCGCGACGTCGTCCGCGTCCACGGCGACCCCCTCCGTCTCGCCGTAGCCGTACGGATAGATGGCCCCATCGAGCTGCGGTCCTCCGGATCTGATCCGGTAGTCCCCGGCGAGCACATCGGTGAAGGTGTAGAAACCGTCTCCATCAGCTTCTGTCGAAGTCACCGTCTGCCAATCGGCGGGGTCTCCAACAGCCGCCTCGTTGAGCTGCAGCTCGACGTCTGAGTTGGAGACTGGCGTGTCACCTGTCGGCGCGGTCACCGTCCCACTCACGGTCACACCGGCGACGGCCGACGCCGGCAATGCGGCCAACGGGCCGGCGATCAGGGCTAGGGCCGCGATGAGCGACAGGAAAAGGCGCGGAACGAGACGTTGTCCCTGTTCGGCGGAGGGCATGGCTGTGTTCATCTAGTACTCCCGGACTAGTAGTGGACTCCGGGAGTGAGTCAACGCCTGATCGGCGAACTACGGAGCGCTTTGGCCGAAGACCATCCGTCATGACTAGAAGAAGTGGCCATTCGGACCGCCAGGAGGCTCCGCCCAGTCCCTGGCAGAACGACGTGCCGGGACCGTCTACTTCGCCCGGGCGGACACGTCGCGGCGCGATCCGTGGAACGCGCCGTTGAAGGCGTACACCACCGCATAGCGCTTCTTGGTCTTCGTGAGCTTCTTGATCGTCACCGTCGCCCGCCCATTGGTGACCTTGCCAGTCCCGACCACCCTGCCCCGAAGCTTGACTGTGACCCACCCCGACGGACGACCGCCGGCCGACGTCACTCGCACCGTGAGCGTTGCCTTCTTCGTGCCGCGCTTGGCCGTGACAGCGACCTTCGTCGTCCAGCGAACGATGCCGTTGAGGCGCACGGTCTGGGTGGACGCGGACTCAGGAGAGCTGGTCGGCGTCGCCGTGACCTGCGCCGACAGGGTCGACCCCAGGTCTGCGGCGGTGATCTTGTACTGCTGGGCGGTCGCGCCGGGGATCGGTGAGCCGTCACGGAACCATTGGCGTGAGATCGACACGGTCGAACCCCACACGCCGTCCGTCACCTTCGCCACCTGACCGACTGCCGTCCAGCCCTCGACTCGTGGTGGCGCGTAGTTGAGGACCGGGGTCCGGACAGGAGCCGGCAGGAAAGCCACCCTCGCGTCGATGCCAGTGACACCGCCTTGACCGACGACCACGCTGTTGGCCGTCTGGAAGGTCGGCTTGTCCTGCCAGTACTCATCGACGAAGGAGTCGTCGTCGTCGGAGAATCCGAGACGGTAGGTACCGGGCTCGACCGGCATCTCGAACGTCCCGTCCGACTCCGTCTCCGCGTAACCCACCTCCGAGCCGGTGAGGCTGTAGGCGACGACGTAGGCCCACGGCACGGCGGAGCCGTCGTCAGCCTTCACGGAGCCTGTGATGGTGGGGAACGCCTCGAGCTCGGCGTCGACCAGGACCTGGGCTGTGTCAGCGACGACGACCGGGGTCGCGTCCCTCAGGGTCGCCTGGTCGTCGTAGTACTCCGGGCGGTGGAACTCATCGGCATAGAAACGGAGCTTGTAGGTGCCCGGCTCGAGGTCCAGCTGATAGGTGCCGTCGTCCCGGGTGAACGACAGGAGGTCATCGTCCTGGAAGTAGGCCTGCTGATTCTCATCCTTGACCCACACGATCACCGCCACGTCACCGAGCGGAGCACCAGTCTCGTCGGTCACCTGACCGGAGGTCGTCACCACTGCCGCCTGAGCAGGCGCGAACGCCAAGGGACCCGACACCAGGGCGACGGCGAGCAGCAGCGTCGTCAGGGCGGACCGACGAATCGACGGACGGGGGAAGAAGCGCAGCACGAAGACTCCAAGAAGCGAGGACCAGAGCAGCAGACACTACACAGACAGGCGGTCACTGAGTGTCGATTCGGCAAGGTCAACCAGGGTCACTTCGAGTGGCGCGCTACTTCTTTCGGTTCAGGAACGCCATCATCGCCTCGCGGGCCTCGTCGCTGCCGAACAGCTCGGCCGACTGGGCAGCGAGCCCCCCGCCGAGAGCGTCGATGCGCGCCACGAGGTCGTGGTTGAGCAACCGCTTGGTCTCGCGCAGCCCCTGCGGGTAACCCTTGACGAGGTTGGCTACCGAGCCCGCGACAGCCTCGGCGAGATCGGCGTCCGGCACGGCCCGCGTGATCAGGCCGTATCCGACCGCGTCGGTGGCGCCGAAGGTGCGGCCCGTGAGGAACAGGTCGGCCGCGGCCCGATCGGTGAACCGCGGCAGGAGGCTGACCGAGATCACCGCAGGGGCCAGCGCAAGACGCACCTCCGTCAACGCGAACGTCACCGACTCCGCCGCGATGACCAGGTCGGCGGCACCGACGATGCCAAGCCCGCCGGCACGGACCGGTCCACCGAGCTCGACCACCACCGGCTTGGCCAGCGTCGCGATCTGCCGCTGCAGTGCGATGAGCGCCTTCGCCCCCTCGACCATCCCCCCGCCGGCCGCCTCCGACAGGTCGGCGCCGGAGCAGAAGACCCTCCCGGCCGACCGGATCAGGACCGCGCGGACCGCCGGGTCATCCCCCGCGGTCGCCAGGTGCACCGACAGCTCGGTGACGAGCTGCCGGCTGAGGGCGTTGCGGTTGTGGTCGCTGTCGAGCGTGATCGTGGCGACGGCATCAGCGGTGGCGAGGTGGACGAGCTCGGTCATCGGGTCTCCCTCAGTAGGACTTGGGCAGGCCGAGGGAGAACTGCGCGACGAAGTTGAGCGCCATCTCGCGGCTGACCGGCGCGATGCGCGACAGCCGCGAGCCGGCCAGCATCTGCACCAGTCCGTACTCGTTGGCCAGGCCGTTGCCGCCGTGCGTCTGGATCGCCCGGTCGACCGCGTTGCAGACCGCCTCGCCGGCGGCGTACTTGGCCATGTTGGCCGCCTCCGCCGCCCGCATGACGTCGCCCGCGGCGTACAGCGCCGCGGCCTTCTGGGTCATGAGCCGGGCCATCTCGATCTCGATGTACGACTGCGCGAGCGGGTGCGCGACGGCCTGGTGGGCGCCGATCGGCACGTCCCACACCTGACGCTCCTTGGCGTACGCGGAGGCCTTCTTGAGGGCGAGGCGAGCGGTGCCGAGGGCGAACGACGCCGCCATGATGCGCTCCGGGTTGAGGCCCGCGAAGAGCTGGTCGATGCCCGCGTCGGGGTCGCCGACGAGGGAGTCGGCCGGCACCCGGACGTCGTCGAAGAACAGCGTGAACTGCTTCTCCGGCGACACGATGCCCATGTCGATCTCCTGGTAGGTGAAGCCCGCGGCGTCCGTCGGCACCAGGAACAGAGCAGGCTTGAGCTTGCCGGTCTTGTCGTCGGCGGTCCGCGCGACGACCAGCACGTGGCTGGCCTCGTCGACGCCCGAGATGTACGTCTTGCCGCCGGTGATGCGCCACCCGTCCTCCTCGCGGTGGGCGGTGGTGATGATGTTGTGCGAGTTGGATCCGGCGTCGGGCTCGGTGATCGAGAACGCGAACGTCGAGGTGCCGTCGGCGAGGCCGGGCAGCCAGTTCTTCTTCTGCTCCTCGGTGCCGTACTGGGCGAGGATCACGCCGACGATCGCCGGGGACACCACCATCAGCAGCAGGGGGCTGCCCGCCGCGGCCAGCTCCTCGCACACCGCGGCGAGGTCGCCGATGTCACCGCCACCTCCGCCGTACTCCTCCGGCACGGCCACGCCGAGGTAGCCGAGCCTGCCGGCCTCCTGCCACAGCTCGGTGGTCTTGCGCCCTTCCACGGCGGCCTGGCGGAAGTAGTCGGCCCCGTACTTCTTGCCGAGGTCGCGCACCGCCTTGCGGAGCTCCTGGCGTTCGTCGGACTCGGTGAATGCGATGGTCATGATGTCTCTTCCTCTTCTTCGGCGATGATGGCGAGCACGGCTCCGGACTCGACCTGGGAGCCGGCGGTGACCGCCAGCTGGGTCACGATGCCGTCGGTCGGCGCCGTGATGGTGTGCTGCATCTTCATGGCCTCGAGGACGACGATGACGTCCCCCTTGGCGACCTGCTGTCCGTCGGCGACGGACACGGTGACGACGGCTGCCGGCATCGGTGCCAGCAGCGAACCCTCGACGATGACGTCGGCCGGGTCCACGAACAGCGGCACCGGCGTCAGGTCGATCGACCCGTGCGGCCCGTCGACGTCGACCCAGCCGTGACCCACGGTGACGTCGTACGTCTCGGTGAGGCCGTCGACGTCGAGCACGACCCGGGTGGGGCTCGCGCTGACGACGGTGACTCCCTCGAGGTCGTGCTGCACGAAGCCGGCGCTGTACGAGACCGTGATCTCGTTGCCCGACAGGGCGTACGTCCGCGTGCGCGGCTGGCTCGGAACGTTGCGGAACGCCGCCGGGATGCGGCTCAGGACCGCTGCACCGGCGGATGCCGCCGACGCCTCGGCCAGAGCCGCCGCGAGAGCGAGGGTGCGGACTGCCGCCTCGTCGAGCGTCGGCGTCGTCCAGTCAACGAGCCGTTCGTCGAGGAGCGCGGTGTGCACGCGCGCGGCGCCGAACTCCTCGTCGGTCAGGATCGCGCGCAGGAAGTCCAGGTTGGTGGAGACCCCGTGGATGCGGGTGCGGCGCAGGGCCCCGTCGAGCAGGCGGATCGCGGACCGGCGATCGGCCCCGTGCGCGACGACCTTGGCGATCATGGCGTCGTAGTGGATGCCGACGACCGAGCCAGACTCGATGCCGGAGTCGACCCGCACCCCGTCCGGCACCTCGAACGTCCGGACCGTGCCGGTCTGCGGCTGCCAGTCGTCCGCGGGATCCTCCGCGTAGAGGCGGACCTCGATGGCGTGTCCGACCGGCCCGTCGGGCTCCCTGCCCAACGCGCCACCCTCGGCGACAGAGATCTGGGCGGCGACGAGATCGACCCCGAACACCTCCTCCGTCACGGGGTGCTCGACCTGCAGGCGTGTGTTCATCTCCAGGAAGTAGACGCTGCCGGAGTCGAGGTGGGCATCGGCCACGAGGAACTCGACGGTGCCGGCTCCGACGTAGTCGACCGCCTTGACGGCAGCTCGCGCCGCGTCGTGCAGCGTCGTCCGGACCGGGTCGCTGACCTCGGGGGCGGGGGCCTCCTCGACGACCTTCTGGTGGCGGCGCTGGATCGAGCAGTCACGATCTCCCACGATCCAGCACGTCCCGTGGGTGTCGGCCATGACCTGCACCTCGATGTGGCGTGCCGTCGGCAGGTACGGCTCGACGAACACCGTGGCGTCGCCGAACGTCGACAGCGCCTCGGCACCGGCCTTGGCCAGCTCCGCCTCGAGGTCTGCGGCGTCGGTGACGACCCGCATGCCGCGCCCGCCGCCACCGGCCGATGCCTTCACCAGCAGCGGCCCATCCCATTGCCGTCCGCTTTCCCCGGAGAGGGTCTCCGTGGCCACCGACAGGATCGGCACCCCACCGGCCGACATCAGCTCCTTGGCCCGGATCTTCGAGCCCATGGCGTCGATCGTGTCGGGCGCCGGGCCGATCCAGGTCAGACCGGCGGCCACGACGTCGCGGGCGAACTGCGCGTTCTCCGACAGGAAGCCGTATCCGGGGTGGATCGCGTCGGCGCCGGCCCTCAGCGCCGCCGCGATGACGAGGTCACCGCGCAGGTAGGTGTCGCCGGGGGCGTTGCCGGGCAGCCGTACGGCGACGTCGGCCTCGCGAACGAACGGCGCGGAGGCATCGGCGTCGGAGTGGACCGCAACGGTCGAGATCCCGAGCTCCCGACACGTCCGGAACACCCGCCGGGCGATCTCCCCCCGGTTGGCAACGAGAACAGATGTGATCACGCGAGGTCTCCCAGGGCCGAGGCCAGTTTTTGGACACTTCTGAAGGTTTTCGAGCAGCCGATTAGTACGCAACTGTCCAAAAACTGGGGATTGGTGCTCGCTGCGTTCATAGTCTGAACACCCCGTATCCCTCGGCGCCCTTGACCGGGCGGGTGTTGATGGCGCTGAGGCAGATGCCCAGGATCGTCCTCGTGTCGCGGGGGTCGATGACACCGTCGTCATAGAGCATCCCGGACGTGAAGTACGCGAGCGACTCCTTCTCGATCTGGTCCTCGATGTAGGCGCGCATGGCCTTGTCGCCCTCCTCGTCGTACGGCTGGCCCTTCGCCTCGGCCGCTCCGCGGGCGACGATCGAGATGACGCCGGCGAGCTGCGCCGGACCCATCACCGCCGACTTCGCGTTGGGCCAGCTGAACATGAAGCGCGGGTCGTAGGCCCGGCCGCTCATGCCGTAGTGGCCGGCGCCGTACGACGCACCCATCACGACCGAGAGGTGCGGGACCGTCGAGTTGGAGACGGCGTTGATCATCTGTGCGCCGTGCTTGATGATGCCGCCCTGCTCGTACTCCGCACCGACCATGTAGCCGGTCGTGTTGTGCAGGAAGAGCAGCGGCGTGTCGATCTGGTTGGCCAGCTGGATGAACTGCGCGGCCTTCTGCGCCTCCTCGCTGAACAGCACCCCCTGGGCGTTGGCGAGGATGCCGATCGGATGACCGTGCAGGCGGGCGTAGCCGGTGACCAGCGACGTGCCGTAGAGCGGCTTGAACTCGTCGAAGGTGCTGGATCCGTCCGTGGAACCGTCGACGAGCCGCGCGATGACCTCCCGTGGGTCGAACGGGATCTTGAGGTCGGTCGGGATGATGCCGAGCAGCTCCTCCGGGTCGTGCGCCGGTTCGGCGTACGCGGGTTCCGGCGTGCGTCCGGTCTTGCGCCAGTTGAGGTTCTTGACGATCGAGCGGCCGATGCGGATCGCGTCGCGCTCGTCGGTGGCGAGGTAGTCGGCGAGACCCGACTGACGGGCGTGCATCTCGGCACCGCCCAGCGACTCGTCGTCGGACTCCTCGCCCGTGGCCATCTTGACCAGCGGCGGGCCGCCGAGGAACACCTTGGCACCCTCCTTGACCATCACGACGTAGTCGCTCATGCCCGGGACGTACGCGCCGCCGGCGGTCGAGTTGCCGAACACCAGCGCCACGGTCGGACGGCGGTCGGCGCTGGCGCGGGTGATGTTGCGGAACATCCCGCCGCCGGGGATGAAGATGTCCTTCTGGGTCGGCAGGTCGGCGCCCCCGGACTCCACGAGGTTGACCGTGGGGATGCCGCACTCGGCGGCGATCTGCGCGGCCCGTGCGCTCTTGCGCAAGGTGTTGGGGTTGGACGATCCGCCCTTCACCGTCGGGTCGTTGGCCACGATCATGCACTCGACGCCCTCGATGACCCCGAGCCCGGTGACGATCGACGCGCCGACGGCGAAGTCGGTGCCCCACGCCGCCAGCGATGACAGCTCGAGGAAGGGTGCGTCCGGATCGACCAGCAGCTCGATGCGTTCGCGGGCGGTGAGCTTGCCGCGCTGGTGGTGGCGGTCGATGTTGCGCTGCCCGCCCGCGTCGATCGCCTTCTGGTGCTGCTCGGCGAGATCGGCGACCCGCTCGAGCATCCGCTCGCGATTGCCGACGTACGTCGCCGACGTCGTGTCGACTGCGGTCTTCGGCATCAGAAGCCCATCAGCTTGGCGGCCAGGTCGGTCATGACCTCGGTGGCGCCGCCACCGATGCCGAGGATGCGGGCGTCCCGGTAGTGGCGCTCGACCTCGGACTCGCGCATGTAGCCCATGCCGCCGAAGATCTGGACGGCCTCGGAGACCACCCACTCGCACGCGGCGACCGACACGTTCTTGGCGACGACCGCCTCGAGCAGCGGGCTCTCGCCGGCAGCAGCCTTCTCGACGGCCTCGTGGGTGAGCGCCCGGGCGGCGGCGGTGCGGCTGTGCATCTCGACGAGCTTGTGCCGGATGACCTGCCGCGTGATCAGCGGCTTGCCGAACGTCTCGCGCTGCCGGGCATACTCGACAGCGAGATCCAGCGAGCGCTGCGCCGTCGCGTACGACTGGGTCGCGAGGCTCAGCCTTTCGTTGACGAACTGGTTGACGATCAGCCCGAACCCGCCGTCGACCTCCCCGACGATGTTGCCGGCCGGCACCCGCACGTCGTCGAAGGTGAGCTCGGCCGTGTCGGAGCAGTGCCAGCCCATCTTGCGCAGCGGCTTGGAGACCGTGAAACCGGGCGTCCCCTTGTCGATGACCAGGAGGCTGATGCCGCCGAAGCCGTCGCCGCCGGTGCGCACCGCGGTCGTCACGAAGTCGGCCCTGACCCCGGAGGTGATGAACGTCTTGGCGCCGTTGACGACGTACTCGTCGCCGTCCAGCACGGCGCGGGTCGTGAGGCCCGAGACGTCCGATCCGCCGCCGGGCTCCGTGATGCCGAGGGAGCCGATCTTGTCCCCGGCCAAGGTGGGACGGACGTAGCGGTCGATGAGGTCGGCGTTCTTGCTGTCGACGATGTGCGGGATCGAGATGCCGTGCGTGAACAGGCTCGCGAGCACGCCCGTCGATCCGCCGGCGGACATCACCGCCTCGGTCATGATCGTCGCGTCGATGATGTCGCCGCCGGACCCGCCGAGCTCCTCGGGGAACCCGATGCCGAGCAGCCCGACCTCGGCCGCCCGCTGGTGCAGTTCGCGCGGCAGCAGGCCGGCGTCCTCCCAGCCGGGCAGGTGCGGGGCGATCTCCTTCTCGGTGAAGGACGTGACCATGTCGCGCAGCGCGCGGCGTTCTGGCGTGTTCCAGGGGTTCACGGTGTTGCCTCCAGGGGTGCAGGGGGGAGCAGGATCGATGGGATGGCGCAGTCACGGGCGCGGAGCCACTCACCGACACCCTTGGCCTGCGGGTCGAGGCGGGTCGACGAGGCGACACCCTCTCCGAGCAGGTCGTGGATGACGATGTTGACGGCGTGCAGGTTGGGCAGCGGGTGGATCTCGAGGTCGAGGTCCGCGGCCTCGGGGAGCAGCTCCCGCACGGTCGCGTCGTCGAGCAGGGTGATCAGCCAGGCGTACGCGTCGTCCCGCCGGGCGTGGTCGGCCGGAATCCAGACGCCGACGTTGGCGTCGCCGCCCTTGTCGCCGGAGCGCGCGTACGCGACCCGGCCGAGCGGAGCGCGCACGGTCTCGCGCGCCCAGTCACCGAGCTCGGTGCTTGAGCTCGTCGACAGGACGTCGTCCTTCCTCTCGCTCCCCCACTCGCTGCGCTCGCGGGAGGTACCCCCCGGCTCATGGACCGGGGGTGGGGGGATCTCGAGGACGGTTCCGTCAGCCAGGACCACCCGGTGCGGAACCTCGGACTGGGGGACGTACGCCGGGCGGTAGATGCCGTACGGCGTGCCGGCCGCCGGGGGACGCGAGACGCTGAACCCCGGGTAGGAGGCGAGGGCGAGCTGGATCGCCGCGTCGCTGAACGCTCGACCGACCGGTTCGGGGGACGCGCTCCTGGCGTGCAGCCGCAGCAGGGACGTGGCCTGGGCCTGGGTCTCGGGATCCGGCACGTCGGTGCGGTCGAGGTGCCACTCGACGACGTCCGGAGGGGTGCCGGCGGCGAACGCCGCCTCCATCTGGCCGCGGATCAGCGCAGCCTTCTCCGGGATGTCGAGGCCGGTCAGCAGGAACTCGACGCTGTTGCGGAAGCCGCCGAACTCGTTGAGGCAGACCTTCGTCGTCGTGGGGGGCAGCTCGCCGGTGACACCGCCGATGGCGACCCGGTCGGGGCCGGCCTGGGTGACGGTCATCGTGTCGAGGCGGGTCGAGACGTCCGGCCCGAGGTAGAGCGGCGACTGGATCTCGTAGACGAGCTGGGCCGTGACGGTGTCGACCGTGACCGCCCCGCCGGTGCCGTCGTGCTTGGTGATGACGACTCCGCCGTCGGCCGAGATCTCCGCGACGGGAAAGCCCAGCGGCGAGCTCATGTCGACGGACGTGAACCCGGAGAAGTTGCCGGCCGTCGCCTGAGTCCCGCACTCGATGACGTGACCCGCGACGACGGCGCCGGCGAGCTGGTCGAGATCGTCCCGGCCCCAGCCGAAGTGCGCGATCGCCGGTCCGACGACGACCGAGGCGTCCGTCACCCGCCCGGTCACGACGACGTCGGCGCCCGCGGTCAGGGCCTCGGCGATGCCGAACGCACCGAGGTACGCGTTGGCGGTCAGCACCGAGCCGAACGACAGCTCCTCGGCCCTCGCCCGCAGGTCGTCGCCCTCGACGTGCGCGATGGAGATCTCGAGCCCCTGGTCGGCAGCGACCTCCCGCAGCCTCGTCGCGAGCGCGGCCGGGTTGAGCCCGCCGGCGTTGGTGACGATCGTGACGCCCAGGTCCTTGGCCAGGCCCATCACCTCGGCCATCTGCTTGACGAACGTCTTGGCGTAGCCGAGCGACTCGTCCTTCATCTGGTCGCGCCCCAGGATCAGCATGGTGAGCTCGGCGAGGTAGACGCCGGTCAGGTAGTCGAGCTCACCGCCCTCGAGCATCTCGCGCATCGCCGACAGCCGGTCGCCGTAGTAGCCGGAGCAGTTGCCGACCCGGATGACGCCGCCTGTCGAGCCGTCGCTCATCGGTCGGCCAGCCTGACGGGGTCGTTGCCGGGCATCCCGGCGAAGGCCTGCGCGATCGTCAACCAGTGCGCGGCGACATCGCCCTCGGCATGGAGGTCGAGGTCGTCGAGGTGACGGCGGCGCGTCACCAGCAGCGCGAAGTCGTACCCGTCGCCGGTGACCCGCTGGCTGGCGTCCTCCGGGCCCCACCCCCAGACGTCGCCGTCGGGCCCGGCCAGCTCGACGCGGACGTCCTCGATCGGCAGCTCCAGGCCCCGCACCGCGTAGGCGAAGCCCCGGGCACGGACGCCGATGTGTGCGACGTGCCGGGCGCGACCCGTGCGGGGGACGGCGATCCCGAGCGACTCGGCGATGTCGTGCCCGTGGGCCCAGGACTCCATGATCCGGGCCGTCGCCATCGAGGTCGGGCTCATCGGCGGGCCGAACCACGGGATCTTCTGCCCGTCGGGAACCGACCGCAGGGCCGCGTCGAGCGCAGCCCGGCCCTCTCGCCACCGGGCGAGCAGCTCGTCGGCCGGCACCAGGGACAGCTCGGCGGCGGCGTCGTCGACGAACCCCGCGGGGTTGGCCGCGCCCTCGGCCATCCGGCGGCCGAACTCGTCGACGTCCGTGATCGCGAGCACCGATGCTTGGTCGGTCCAGTGCAGGTGCCCGATCTGGTGGGCGACGGTCCAGCCCTCGGGCGTCGTCACGGTCGCCCAGCCGGACGCCGGAAGCGCCGCGACCCAGTGGTCGAGCTGTGCGCTCTCGGCAGCGAGGTCGGCCAGGACCCCATCGAGGACTGTCATTCAGAACTCCAGTTCGTGCTCGAGGACCGTGGCCCATGAATCGAGCACGGAGGCTCGTCGTCGGGTGTCGTCGGTGAGCGATGCGGCGAGGCCGAGGCCGCGCACCAGGTCGAGAGTGGCCTGCACGAGCTGACGGTTGTCGCCGCGCGACTCGTCGACGCCGAGCAGCTCGACGGCGTACGCGTGGGTCTCGCGGCCGATGCGCCGTTCGAGGGGTCCGACCGACTCCCGCAGGTCGGCGTCGGTGCGGGCCGCCACCCACAGCTCGAGCGCGGCGAAGAACACCGGCGACACGAACTGCGCGGCCAGGATGTCGACGACCCGGCGCAGGCGCTGGTCCTGCGGCAGGGACGCCGCAGCCGTCCGCATGTCGTCGCGGCGGCGGTCGGTGAGGTGCTCGACGGCGGCGACCACGAGGGCCTGCTTGCTCGGGAAGTGGTGCAGCTGGGCGCCGCGACTGACACCGGCACGCTGGCTGACGACCGTCGTGGTGGTGCCGGCCCAGCCGAGCTCCACGAGGCACTCGACCGTCGCCTCCATGAGGCGCAGGCGCATGGCGCGCGTGCGCTCCCCCTGGGGCGTCCGCGCCGGGGCGGTCTCGGTCGTCACGTCCTCAGCATGACCCGGAACCAAGAAACAGTCAAGACTGATTGTTTGAAGATCGCGATCACCCCACCAAATCTAAGAACACCCTCACGGCTGTCTCACACCCGACTCACGGCGCTCCGGTGGGATGAGGACATCGAGCACGACACCCCCACACTTCAGGAGCACATCATGCGCAAGCCGCAGCACGCATTCACGATGGCCGCCATCGCCGGGACCGCCTCTCTCGCCCTCGCCCTCGGCGCCTGCGGATCCGACGACGAGGCCCTCTCGACGTCCGACCGCGAGAAGGCCTCGGCCGCCGCCCTCGCCCATGTCGGCGGCGGCGCCGTCACCGACGCCGAGCGTGGCGACGGTGACGACACGTACGCCTACCAGGTCGAGGTGACCCTGCCCAACGGCACCGACCTCGACGTCGAGCTGGACGACGCCTTCACGGTCACGAACACCCCGGCCAAGGCCTCCGACTTCGCGACCGACGCCCCCGCGGCAGCTGCCCCGTCCGCAGCGGTGACTCCGGCGCCCTCGGCCGTCGCCCCCGACGACGACCGCGCGCTGACCGGCGAGACCCTGACCAAGGCCAAGGCAGCCGCCCTCAAGGCCACCGGTGAGGGTCAGGTCACCGAGACCAGCGGCAGCGACGACGCCGATCACGTATACGAGGTCGACGTGCTGCTGCCCAGCGGCGAGGACGTCACCGTCGAGCTCGACGCCGACTTCAAGGTCACCAAGATCGATCGCTGAACAGCACCGAGACAGGTCGTCCACTTCGACTAGGGTCGTGGCCAGCCCAAGATTTCCCTGAGAAGACCACCCTCGGAAGGGACGGCCCATGACCGACCAGACGCCCGTCACCCCTGCGCCACCTCCGCCGCCGGCACCTGCCGCGGCGGAGGTCGCTGTCTCCCCCCGGACCGGGCGCGGCGGCCGCAGGCTCGTGGTCGGCGGCATCGCCGCAGCGGTCATCCTCGGCGGCGGTTACGGCGCCTTTGCCGTCTACGACCGGCTCGACGGCGGCGGCACCCAGCCGCACGACGTCCTGCCGGCCACGACGCAGGCTTACCTCCGGATCGATCTCGACCCGTCGGCCGGCCAGAAGGTCGACCTCTTCAAGCTGATCCGCAAGGTGCCCGACCTGGCCGACGAGGTCGGCATCACGAGTGACAAGCAGGACCTCCGCGAGCTGGCGTTCCGCGACATCGTGGCGAGCGAGTGCGACTCCCTCGACTACGACAAGGACGTCGAGCCGTGGCTCGGCGACCGTCTCGGCATCGGCGGCAACATCGAGGACGAGTCGTTCCTGATCGCGATCCAGACCGATGACGAGGACGCGTCGCGCGCCGGCATCAAGAAGCTCTTCGCCTGCGCCGACGAGTCGTACGGCATCGCCTACCTCGACGGCTACGCGATCGTCGGACCGAAGCAGGCGGACGTCGACGCGGCGGTCAGGGCGACCGAGAGAGGCACGCTCGGCGACAAGAAGGAGTTCGTCGAGGACTTCGACGAGCTCGGCAACCAGGGTGTCGTCTCCGGCTGGGCAGACCTCGCAGCCATCGCCAAGAGCCCCACCGCCCAGGACCTCGCCGGACCCCAGATCACCGAGCTGGCCAAGGGCGGCACGGTGGCGGCAGCTCTGCGCACCGACGGAGCCGCCATCGAGATCGCCCTGCTCTCGGGCGCGGACGGCGCGCCGAAGGCGACGTCGACCGACCTGGCCACGTTGCCCGAGGGCACGGTCGCGGCCCTGTCCATCGCCGGGGTCGGCGACCGGGTCAGCGCCTCGTTCGACAGCTTCGTCCAGGAGTTCGACAGCGCCTTCGAGGGCTTCGGCACCGGCATCGCCGGCCCGTCGACGTCCCCGACCCTGTCACCCGAGGAGCTCGAGCAGCTCGGCCTGCCCGCCGACTTCAACGAGCAGCTCGGTGACGTGGGCGGCGAAGGCTCAGAAGGAGACGGACCGCCCGGTGCCCAAGGGTTCATCGACCAGATCGAGCAGGCCACCGGGCTCAAGCTCCCCGAGGACCTCGCGACCCTCTTCGGCGACCAGCTCACCCTCGCGGTGGGTGAGGATAACCTCGAGACCCTGCCGACACTGTCCGGTCCCGACGGCCTGTCGGCGCTCGACATCGCGATCTCCCTCACCGCCGACAAGGCCGCGGCCCTCGACCTCGTGGAGCGCATCGCCCGGCTCGCGGGCGACCACGGCATCCCGCTCGTCGCCAAGGCCACCGACGACGGCGCGGTGCTCGCGACCAACCCGGATGCAGCCGAGGCCATCGTCGATCCGCAGGGCTCGCTGGGTGACGTGAAGGCGTTCGAGAGCGTCATCCCGGACGGCGACGGCACCTACGGCGGCCTGTTCGTGAACGTCGGGACGATCCTCGACAAGCTCCTCGAGGCGGAGCCTCCGGACGACATCCGATCCACCATCGAGTCGGCCCGCAAGATCTCGGCCTTCGGGATCTCGGTCGCGAAGCAGGGCGACGACAGGGCGCTCACCCGCTTCCGGCTGTCCTTCACGAACTGATCAGTCGGAGCGATCACCGGTGTGTCCCTGCGCGACCAGGGGCACACCGGGCCGATAGGCGAGGTGGACGAACGACGGCGCGTCGAGCACCGTGAAGTCGGCGCGGGCCCCGACGCGCAGGTGCCCGACGTCGTCGAGCAGCAGGGACGCCGCGCCGCCTGCCGTCGCGGCGAGCAGCGCCTCGCGCGGCGTCATCCCCATCTCCCGCACCGCGAGGGCGACGCAGAACGGCATCGACGAGGTGAACGAGCTGCCGGGGTTGCAGTCCGTCGCCAGTGACACGGTGACGCCGGCGTCGATCAGGCGACGGGCGTCCGGGTAGGGCTGCCGCGTCGAGAACTCGACGCCCGGGAGCAGCCCCGCCACGACGCCGCTCGACGCGAGGGCGTCAACGTCGGCATCGGACAGGTACGTGCAGTGGTCGGCGGCGACCGCACCCACCTCACACGCCACCTGGACGCCCGAGCCGTGACCGAGCTGGTTGGCGTGGACACGCGGGAGCAGCCCGACTGCCCGACCAGCCGCGAGGACCGTCCGCGCCTCGTCCGCGCCGAAGGCGCCGTCCTCGCAGAAGACGTCGATCCATCGCGCGTGCGGAGCGCAGGCGTCGAGCATCGGGCCCGTGACCAGGTCGACGTAGTCGGCGACGGCGGTGCCGTCCGGCACGACGTGCGCTCCGAGGAAGGTCGTCTCGGACGTGTGGCGGCGGGCGATCGCCAGCGAACGCGCCTCGTCGACGACGGTCAGGCCGTACCCGCTCTTGACCTCGACGGTCGTCGTGCCCTGGCGGCGCATCTCCGCCATGAGCCGCACGAGGTTGACCTCCAGGTCGGCGTCACTGGCAGCACGCGTGGCGGCGACGGTCGAGCGGATGCCGCCGGCGGAGTAGGACGTGCCCGACATGCGGGCCTCGAACTCCGGCGAGCGGTCGCCCGCGAACACCAGGTGCGAGTGCGAGTCGACGAAGCCGGGGATGACAGCGGCACCGTCGACGTCCAGCTCTCGATCAGCAGGCGGAGCGTCTGCCGACGGGCCCGACCAGACGATGCGGCCGGCGTCGACGACGAAGGCCGCGTCGCGGCGGATCGGCACCTCGTCGTCCCACGTGACGAGCTCTCCGATGTGGGTCACCACGACGCTGCCACTCACACGCGACTCCAGATCTGCTCGATCGAGCGGCGAAGGCCCTCAGCGACGTCACCGGGGTCGAGCTCCGGCACGACGTCGGACGCGGTGGCCGCCCACACGGGTGCGGTGACCCCGGCGAGCCGCACGGAGTCGGTCGCCAGGGAGATCCTGTCTCCGGCGACGAGGCCGAGGGACGCGTAGCCCGTCTGCGTCGCGGCAGCCTGCAGCTCGGCGGTCGACCACGTGCCGCGCCGGCCGGTGACCAGCCGCTCGTGCATCTCGACCGCGCGCGCCTCGGCGAACAGGTCGATCACGGTGTTGCTGTCGGAGCCGAGAGTCAGCCGTGCGCCTGCCTCCCGCAGTGCTGCGCTCGGACCGACGCCGTCGCCGAGCTCGGCCTCGGTCGTCGGGCAGAAGCACACGAAGGAGCGAGCGGCTCCCAGCCGGCGGACGTCGTCGTCGGTCAGATGGGTCGCGTGTACCGCCGTCGTGCGCGACGTCCACACCCCGGCGTCGTCGAGCAGTGCCACCGGTGTGCGACCCGTCGCCGCGAGGCACGCCTCGTTCTCGGCCGGCTGCTCCGACACGTGGACGTGCAGCGGGGCGTCCGGCAGAGCCGAAGCGACGACCGCCAGGTCCTCCTCCGGCACGGCGCGCACCGAGTGCACGGCGGCACCGATCACGACGTCGTCCGCCCCGGCGTGACGGCCCGCCAGGTCCCGCACGCGGTCAGCCCACCGGTCGGCGGTGCCGTCGTCGAAGCGCACCTGGACCCCTCCGGTCGGACGGCCGAAGCCGGACCGCAGGTAGCACGTGTCGAGCAGGGCGATGCGCAGCCCGACCTCACGTGCCGCGGCGACCAGCGCCTCGCCCATCGCGTTGGCATCGGCGTAGGGACGACCGTCCGTCGCGTGGTGGAGGTAGTGGAACTCGCCGACCGCACCGACACCGGCGAGCCGCATCTCTCCGTAGACGCCGACGGCGAGGTCGTGCAGCAGGTCCGGGTCGAGCACCCCCGCGACGGCGTACATCGCATCGCGCCACCCCCAGAACGTGTCCCCGCCTACCTCCCGGCCGCGCAGCGCCCGGTGGAAGACATGGCTGTGGCAGTTGGCCAGGGCCGGGTGGTCGATCGTGGCGTGACGCTCGATCACGTGAGGTCCCGGATCGTCAGGGCCAGCGCCTCGACGCCGGCCTCGCAGTCGGCGTCCTCCGCGTGCTCGGCCGGCGAGTGCGACACACCCGTCGGGTTGCGCACGAACAGCATGGCCGTCGGCAGCACCGCGCTCAGGACCCCGGCGTCGTGCCCCGCCCCGGTCGGCAGGATCGGCGCGTCCAGCAGGGACGCGAGCCGGTCGCGCAGGGGCCCGTCGAAGTCGACGGCGGGACTCAGCGACTCGGGGGCCAACTCGACGGACGTGCCGTCAGCATCCGCCGCCCGGCGCGCGGCGGTCACGAGGCGCTCGACCATCCGCTCCAGCTCGCCCTCGTCGGCGGCGCGGGCGTCGAGCCAGGCGGTGACCCGGGACGCGATCGCGTTGGTGCCGCCGGGCTCGACCCGCAGCCGTCCGAAGGTCGCCCGCGCGCCGGCGTCCGTGGCCAGCTCGCGCGCCGCCAGCACCGTCGCGGCGTATGCCTGCATCGGGTCGTGCCGGTCGGCCATCAGTGTCGCTCCGGCGTGGTTGGCCTCGCCGCAGAAGTCCAGGCGCCACCGACCGTGCGGCCAGATCGCGCTCGCGACGCCGACGGGCGCGTCGTCGTGGACGAGCGAGCGGCCCTGCTCGACGTGGAGCTCGACGAACGTCCCGATGTCGGTGAGCCAGTCGGCACCCCCCACGGCGCGTGGGTCGCGGCCCCGGGACGTCATGGCCTCGGCCATGGTCAGCCCATCGCGATCCTTCTGCGCCAGGGCGCGGTCGGCGTCCAGGACACCGGTGGCGAGCTGGGAGCCCGCGCACGCGATGCCGAAGCGGGCACCCTCCTCGTCGGTGAAGTTCGCGACCACGACAGATCGTGACGGCACGAAGCCGTCAGCGCGCAGACGGTCGACCGCCGCGAACGACGACACGACACCGAGCGGCCCGTCGTACGCGCCGCCGTCCGGCACCGAGTCGAGGTGCGAGCCGACCATCACCGCGTCGGAGCCGCTGCCCCACCAGGCGAGCTGGTTGCCGTTGCCGTCCTCGACGACGTCCAGGCCCCGAGCGACGGCCTCGCCGGCGAACCACTCCCGCAGCTCCATGTCGGCGTCCGACCAGGCGAAGCGACGGAATCCTCCCGTGCGGGCGTCCCGCCCGACAGCGGCGATGTCTGCGAGCGTGGTCATGACTCGGACATCGGGACGCGCAGGCCGCGTTCGCGGGCGACCTCCTCGGCGCGTTCGTACCCCGCGTCGACGTGCCGCATGACACCCGTGCCGGGATCGTTGACGAGGACCCGCTCGATCTTCTGGGCCGCCAGGTCGGTGCCGTCGGCCACGATGACCTGACCCGCGTGGATGGACCGGCCCATGCCGACCCCGCCGCCGTGGTGGATCGAGACCCACGTGGCACCCGAGGCGGTGTTGAGCAGCGCGTTCAGCAGCGGCCAGTCGGCGACCGCGTCGGACCCGTCGGCCATCGACTCGGTCTCGCGGTACGGCGAGGCGACCGATCCGGAGTCGAGGTGGTCCCGGCCGATCACGACGGGCGCCGAGAGCTCGCCGGAGGCGACCATCTCGTTGAACCTCAGCCCGGCGAGATGACGCTCCTGGTAGCCCAGCCAGCAGATACGGGCCGGGAGTCCCTCGAACCGCACCTTGTCCTGGGCCTTCTCGATCCAGCGGCGCAGGTGGTCGTCGTCCGGGAACAGCTCGAGGATCGCCCGGTCGGTGGCGGCGATGTCGGCAGGGTCGCCCGACAGCGCCGCCCAGCGGAACGGCCCCTTGCCCTCGCAGAACAGCGGACGGATGTACGCCGGAACGAAGCCGGGAAAGTCGAAGGCCCGCTCGAAGCCGCCCAGCCGCGCCTCCTGGCGGATCGAGTTGCCGTAGTCGAACACCTCGGCGCCGGCGTCCATGAACCCGACCATCGCTCGCACCTGCTGGGCCATCGACGCCCGCGCGCGCTCGGTGAAGCCCTCCGGGTCGCGGGTCGCCTCGTCCTGCCACTGGTCGACCGAGATGCCGACGGGCAGGTAGCTCAGCGGGTCGTGGGCGCTGGTCTGGTCGGTCACGATGTCGATCGGGACGTGCCGCTCGAGCAGCTCGGCGAACACCGTCGCGGCGTTGCCCAGCAGACCGACCGACAGCGGTCGACGCTCGTCCTTGGCGCGCAGCACGCGCGCGATCGCATCGTCGATGTCGGTCGTGTACTCGTCGAGGTAGCCGTGCTCGACCCGGCGGGCCAGACGTCGCTCGTCGACGTCGACGACCAGCGCGACGCCCTCGTTCATCGTCACCGCCAGCGGCTGTGCGCCGCCCATGCCGCCGGCGCCACCGGTGAGGGTCAGCGTCCCGGCCAACGTCCCCTCGAACCTCTTGCGCGCGACCGCGCCGAACGTCTCGTAGGTTCCCTGCAGGATGCCCTGCGTGCCGATGTAGATCCACGAGCCGGCCGTCATCTGGCCGTACATCATCAGGCCCTCTGCCTCGAGCTTGCGGAACTCCGGCCAGGTCGCCCAGTCGCCGACCAGGTTCGAGTTGGCGATCAGCACCCGCGGAGCCCACTCATGGGTGCGGAACACCCCGACCGGCTTGCCCGACTGCACCAGCAGGGTCTCGTCGTCGGCGAGCGTCTCCAGCGTGCGGACGATCGCGTCGTACGCCTCCCAGCTCCGTGCCGCCCTGCCGGTGCCGCCGTAGACGACGAGGTCCTCGGGACGCTCCGCGACCTCCGGGTCGAGGTTGTTCATCAGCATGCGCAGCGGCGCCTCGGTCTGCCACGAGCGGGCGGTGAGCTGGGTGCCGCGGGCGGCACGAACGGTGCGAGGGGCGGCGGACGTGGTCATGGGTGGGTCCTTTCGACAGGCTCGAGGAGCGCGGAGTGGGCGGCGGCGAGCAGCTCGCCGGACCGGACGAGACGGGTGGCGGCCTCGATGTCAGGGGCGAGGAACCGGTCGGGACCGGGACCGTCGACGTGACGGCGCAGCACCGCGATCGCCGCACCCGTGGCCGGCGACGGCTGCAGGGGTCCCCGCAGGTCGATGCCCCGGGCGGACGTCATGATCTCGATCGCCAGCACCCGGGTGAGGGCGTCGACCGAGCGGCGCAGCTTGCGGGCCCCCGACCAGCCGAGTGAGACGTGGTCCTCCTGCATCGCGCTGGACGGGATCGAGTCGACGCTGGCCGGCACCGCGAGACGCTTCAGCTCGGCGACGAGCGCGGCCTGCGTGTACTGGGCGATCATCAGTCCGGAGTCGACCCCGGCGTCGTGGGCCAGGAACGGTGGCAGCCCGCGGTTGCGCGACACGTCGAGGAACCGGTCGGTGCGCCGCTCGCTCATGCTGGCGACGTCGGCGACCGGGATGGCGAGGAAGTCCAGGACGTACGCAAGCGGCGCGCCGTGGAAGTTGCCGTGCGACTCGAGCCGGCCGTCGGGCAGCACCGAGGGGTTGTCGATCGCGGCAGCGAGCTCGTGACCGGCGACGCGGGCGGCATGGTCGAGGGTGTCGCGCGCTCCGCCGTGCACCTGGGGCGCACACCGCATCGAGTAGGCGTCCTGGACCTGGCCGTCGCCGTGACGGTGGCTCGCGACGATCTCCGACCCGGCGAGGAATCCGCTCATCCGCGCGGCCGCGACGGCCTGCCCCGGCTGGGGGCGCAGGGCCTGGAGGTCGGCGGCGAACACCCGGTCGGTGCCGAGCAGGCCCTCGACGCTCATCGCCGCGGCGAGGTCGGCCGTGTCGAGGAGCTGCCGGAGGTCGTGGAGCGCCAGGACCAGCATCCCGAGCATGCCGTCGGTGCCGTTGATGAGCGAGAGTCCCTCCTTCTCGGCCAGCACGACCGGCGCGATCCCGTGGTCGGCGAGTGCCTCGGCTGCCGGCCGACGCACTCCGCCGTCGATCACCTCACCCTCCCCCATGACGGCGAGAGCGCAGTGCGCCAGCGGCGCGAGGTCGCCAGAGCAGCCGAGGCTGCCGAACTCGTGGACGAGTGGCACGAGTCCCGCGTTGAGCATCGCCGCGTACGCCTCGGCGGTCTCGATGCGCACCCCCGTGCGACCCGTCGCGAGGGTCGAGAGCCGCATCAGCATCAGGGCGCGGACGACCTCCGGTTCGACGAGGTCTCCGGTGCCGGCGGCGTGGGAGCGGATCAGGCTGCGCTGCAGCTGGGTGCGCAGCTCGGGAGCGATGTGGCGGGAGGCCAGCGCGCCGAACCCGGTCGAGACGCCGTAGACCGGGGTGTCCGACGCGGCCATGCGGTCGATCCAGGTGCGCGAGGCCTTGATGGCGTCGCGGGCCTCGGCTGTCAGCTCGACGGCTGCCGCGTCACGGGCCACCGCAACGACGTCATCCGGTGACAGGGGGGCGGAGCCGACGTGGATCGTGGTCATGTCTCCATCTGATGTCAGGACAGGTCGCCGATCCAGAGGCTGCCGACCGAATGCGTCTCGGATACGAGACCATTGACCATGCCCCGCCCCGTGCCCGCCGCCACCGCCACGATGCGGGTGCTGCGGTTCCTCTCCGGTCAGCCGTCTCCCGTGCCCGCGGCCCGCATCGCCGAGGCGGCCGGGGTGCCCCGCTCCACCGCGTACCACCTGCTGGCGGCGATGGCCGAGGAGGAGTTCGTCGTCCACTACCCCGACGACCGCACCTGGGGCATCGGGATGGCGGCGTGGGAGGTCGGCAACGCCTTCGCGCAGCAGGCACCGCTGGCCCGTCTCGCGCGCGTGCCGCTCGCCCGGCTCGTCGACGGCGTCAGTCAGTCGGCACACCTCGCGGTGCTCCACGGCAGCGACGTCCTCTACGTCGTCGAGGAGCGGGCGCCGGGTCGACCACCGCTCGTGTCCGACGTCGGTGTCCGCCTGCCGGCCCACCTGACCGCATCGGGTCGGGCGATCCTCGCGACGCTGTCGCCGGCCCAGGTGCGCGCCCTCTACCCCGGCGCCGCGTCCTTCGTCTCGCGCACCGGTCGCGGCCCCACCTCACCGTCGACGCTACGCACCGTCCTCGCCTCGACGCGTCAGCGCGGGTATGCCCTCGAGGAGGGCGAGGTCACCGAGGGCTTCACGTCGGTGGCCGTCCCGATAGCGCACCCCTCGGTGCGCGCCAGCGTCGCGATCACGTGGGACACGCACCGCGCGACCCCGCTCGACCCGTTCGTCGAGGCGGTGCGCGAGACTGCGGCCATCATCACGGCCCGCCTCGGCCGGCCGGCGCACTAGACGACGTCAGGCAGCGAGTCGGGGACGACCTCGCCGACGATGGTCACCTCGTGGGCGTCGGGATCGACCACCGGGGCACGGTCGAGCTCGCCGACCGCGCGCCGCGCGAAGTCGGCGGCCAGCTGCAGGGCCATCTCGCTCTCCGGCAGCACGTCGGCCAGCACCGGGAAGGCATGCACCTGCTTGCGCCACAGGTGCGTCTCGACCTCGACACCGCGGTCGGACAGCAGCAGTGCCATCGCCTCGACCTCGGGGCGGAGCATCTCGTCCTCGACGGCGACGAAGAACGTCGGCGATTCGATGTAGGCGGTGGCCAGCAGGGGCGAGGCGTACCCCTCGATCAGGGATCCCTCCGGCAACCACCGCTCGCGGATCTTGGCGATCCGGCTGATGGGCAGGTACGCGTCGCGGGACCGCGTGAGCCGCACGACCGCCTTGTCCTGCCGGTCCGGGTCGATGCTGAGCAGCGGCGAGAACCCCAGGAGTGCCGCCGGCCGGTGCAGACCCCGCCGATTGGCGAGCTCGGCAATCTTCATCGTGAGGTAGCCGCCGGCCGAGTCACCGGCGACGACGATCTTGTCGGGGTGCGTGGTCTGGTCGAGCAGCGCCGCGTACGCCGTGATCGCGTCGCTGACCGAGTCGGCGATCGACCCCTCGGGCAGCTGGACGTAGTCGACCGAGATGACCGTCGCACCGGTCTTGAGAGCCAGGCGCTCGCAGATGCGGCGATGGGTCTCGATGCCGCAGGAGAAGAATCCGCCGCCGTGGAGGTAGAGGATCGTCATGTCGCTGTCGGGCCCGTAGCGGTGCGTCATCGCCTCGACGCGGACCCCGCCCAGCTCGTACTCGACGGGCTCGATGTGGCGCGACCGCGGGCGCCGGGCCGAGAACTTGTCGAGCGCGCGGATCGTGGCCAGGGATCGGTCGTTGATCGGCGTGTAGAGCAGGACGGGCTTGAAGACGATCCGCATCGTGCGCTGCAGCACCCGCGCCTTGAAGCTGAACGACTCGTGGACGACGGCTTTGTCGTAGACGGTACGCATGGGTCCGCGGCCCGGCAGATCGAGGCGTTCGGGTCGCGGGCGGGCCCGCGCGCCGCCGACGATCGCCGCTATCCGGTCACGTACGGGGGTCCACCACATGAGGCGAGCGTACCGCCGGTATGTGATGCGATCAACCCACCGGTCGCGCATCTGTGCAGGTCAGAGGCTCAATCGGTCCGGAACCGGGCGTCGACCTCGACCCGGATGACGATCTCCTCCGGCGTGAGATCGAGCGAGGGGCCACCCGCCGACGCCATCGCGAAGTCAGCGGACTGACGGAAGGCTCCGGGCGACGAGAAGTCCGCCGGACCGGAGAGCATCCCGGGATCGGCGATCTGGACGGCGACGACCTTGCCCCGCCGGACGGCATTCGCGTACGACTGCGCCTTCGCGACGGCATCGTCGACGGCGCCCTTGCGGACCTCGGACTCGTAGACCCGGCGGTTCTTGGCCGTCACGTCCCACCCGATGCCGCCGATCTCCAGCCCGTCGACCCCCGACCAGTAGTCGAGGAAGCCGCTCAGGCGCTCGAAGTCGGTGAACTCGGCGACGACCTGCACCCGCGCGACGTGGACCATCGCGCCCCGCTCGCCATCGCCGCCCCACGGGCGGTGGCTGAACACCCGCACCTGATCGCTCGACCAGGTGTGGACCGCGTGCAGGTCGACGAGGTCCTTGAGCTGGCCGGTCAGCGGTTCCTGGATCGCCACGGCGTCGGCGAACACGGCCTGCTTGTCGGGGCCCTCGATCGACGCCGCCATGGACACGGTGGCCCGTTCGGCCGGATGGTGCTGCTCCGCGGACCCGCGGACGGTGATGTCGAGCGTCATCCATTCATCCTGCCCCATCGGCCAGCGGCATGCCCTACTGTTCGAATACTGTCGTTATCTGAAAGCAGGAGCCACCATGCCCCACCTGGTCCACGACGCCGCGATCATCGGTGCCGGCTTCGGCGGCATCGGAGCCGCCATCCAGCTGCACCGCCTCGGTCTCGACGACCTCGTGATCCTCGAGCGCGAGGACGACCTCGGTGGCACCTGGCACGTCAACCGGTACCCCGGCCTCGCCGTCGACATCCCCTCGTCGACGTACTCGTACTCGTTCGAGCCCAATCCGTACTGGTCGCGGCTCTACGCCCCGGGCGCCGAGCTCAAGCAGTACGCGACCCACGTCGCCACCAAGTACGACGTCAGGCGCCACATGCGGTTCGGCACCGTCGTCCGGTCCGCCGCGTGGGACGAGGAGGCCCGGCACTGGGTCGTGTCGATCGCCGGCGGCGACCAGGTCCGCGCCCGCCTGCTGCTCACGGCCACCGGCTTCCTCTCCCAGCCGAAGATGCCCGACATCGAGGGCATCGAGTCGTTCGCCGGCACCGTCATCCACACGACGAAGTGGACCGACGACATCGACCTGGCGGGGCGACGCGCGGCCGTGATCGGCACCGGTGCGACGGCCGTGCAGCTGATCCCGGAGATCGCGCCTCAGCTCGCCGAGCTGACGGTGTTCCAGCGGACGGCGATCTGGGTGACTCCCAAGCAGGACGGCAAGGTGCCGCGACGGGTGCAGCAGATGTACGCCCGGGTGCCCCTCACGCAGCGCGCGGTCCGCGGCATCGGATCGGGCGTCCTCGAGGCCCTCATGGTCAGCGGCGTGCTGCGCTACAAGCAGACCCGGCTGCTCAACCGCGGCGTCGAGAAGCTCGCGCTCCGCCACCTGCGCCGGCAGGTCCACGATCCCGTCACCCGCGCCCAGCTGACGCCCGACTACTCGTTCGGGTGCAAGCGGCCGACCTTCTCCAACACCTACTTCCCGACGTTCAACCGCCCGAACGTGCACCTCGAGACCACCCCGATCGCCCGCATCGAGCCCGATGCGATCGTGACGGCCGACGGTCGTCGCACCGAGATCGACACCCTCGTGCTGGCCACCGGTTTCAACCTCTGGGACACCAACTTCCCGGCCTTCTCGATCGTCGGTCGTGGCGGCAAGGACCTCGGCGCCTTCTGGCGCGAGCAGCGGTTCCAGGCCTACGAGGGTGTGGCCGTGCCGGGCTTCCCCAACTTCATCTCGCTCAACAGCCCCTACTCCTACTCCGGCCTGTCGTACTTCACGACCATCGAGTCGCAGATGCTGCACGTCGACCGGCTCCTGTCGGAGGCGAGGCGGCGCGGGGCGGACGTCTTCGAGGTCACCGAGCGAGCCAACGCCGAGTTCCTGGCCCGCATGAAGGACAACCTCGAGGACTCGGTGTTCCTCAACGGCAACTGTGCGTCGTCGCGCAGCTACTACTTCAACCAGCACGGCGAGGCGACGCTCCTGCGGCCGACCTCGACCCTGAACGCCTTCCGGGAGGCGAGCCGCTTCCCGCTGGACGACTACACGTACGCCTGACCCCTGGGTTCGCACATACGAAGTCAGCGATAGGCTCACGCCATGACCGGACCGGCGCAGCAGTCGAAGACCATCACGTGGGTCGACCCGCGCCCACAGGCTGCCAGGGCGCTGACGATGTCCGGGCTCGACTACCTCCGGGCGATCATCGACGGCGAGATCCCCGGCGCCCCCATCGCGAGCCACATCAACATGGAGTTCGTCAGCGTCGAGCCGGGCGTCGCGATCATGGCGGCGACGCCTGACGAGTCGCACTACAACCCCATCGGGTCGGTGCACGGCGGGTTCTTCGCGACCCTGCTCGACTCGGTCTGCGGGTGCGCCGTGCAGACGACGCTGCCAGCCGGGCAGGCGTACACGTCGCTCGACCTGTCCGTGAGCTTCCTGCGGGCGATCACGACCGAGACCGGCCGGGTCGTGGCGACGGGCCGGGTCACGAAGCCCGGGTCCCGGGCGGCGTTCGTCGAGGCCGACATCCGGGACTCGGACGGTCGCCTGCTCGCCACCGCGACGTCGACCTGCCTGGTGTTCCCGGTCGGTTGATCCCGTTCGATCCCTGAAAACCTGAGGGAATCCTCGGATAGGATCGTCGCGTGGTCACCCTCGCCGATCTCCAGGTCCGTTCCCTCGGTGACAGCACCATCGCAAGCCCGCTGGCCCGCTACGTCGGTCAGCGGGAGACCAACGAGTACTACGTCGGTGAGAACGACCGCATCCTCTACGACGACACCCTCGAGCTGATCGCCGCCCGAGGGGTCCCGTTCGAGGACCTGCCGACGTTCGAGGCCGGCGGGCCCCGCCGCGAGATCTTCTTCGACCCGGCCACGACGAAGGTCGGCGTCGTCACCTGCGGTGGGCTCTGCCCCGGTCTCAACGACGTCATCCGCGCCATCGTCCTCGAGCTCCACACCCACTACGGCGTCCGTGACGTGATCGGCTTCCAGCACGGTTACGCGGGGCTCATCGAGGCCAACGGTCATGCGGTCGTCGACCTGACCCCCGCGTACGTCGCGCGCATCAACGAGCGCGGCGGCACGGTCCTCGGCTCGTCCCGTGGCGCCCAGGACCCGGTCGCGATCGTCGACCGGCTCGTCGAGCTCGACGTCGACATCCTCCTGGTCATCGGCGGTGACGGATCGATGCGCGGGGCCCACAACATCGGTCTCGAGATCGCGTCCCGCGGGCTGTCCATCGGCATCGTCGGCGTGCCGAAGACGATCGACAACGACATCCCGCACATCGGCCAGAGCTTCGGCTTCTCCACGGCGTTCGGCCGGGCGGCCGAGTCGATCAAGGCGGCGAGGGTCGAGGTCGAGGCGGCCGTCGGAGGCGTCGGCATCGTCAAGGTCATGGGGCGGCACGCCGGCTTCATCGCCTGCTACGCCGCCCTGGCCAACCACGACGCCGACTTCGTGCTGATCCCCGAGGTCGACTTCTCCCTCGACGGCGACAACGGCCTGCTCGCGCTGCTGGCGCGGCGGGTCGAGGAGAGGGGCAGCGCCGTCATCGTGCTCGCCGAGGGCGCCGGCCAGCGGCTCATCCCCGCCGACGACCGCAAGGACGCGAGCGGCAACGCCGTCCTCGGCGACATCGCCGGCTTCCTGCGCGGCGAGATCAGCAAGGACTTCGCCAACCGCTCGCAGCCGTTGACGATGCGCTACTTCAACCCCGGCTACGCAATCCGGTCGGTCCCGGCCGACGCGTCCGACTCGGTCTACTGCACGCGGCTCGCCCAGACCGCGGTGCACGCCGCGATGGCCGGCCGCACCGACATGGTCGTGGGCCGGCGCAGGCACCGCTTCGTCAACGTGCCGATCCCGTTCGTGACGGCCGGATCGCACAGCGTCTCGGCCGACGGCGACCTGTGGCTCTCGGTGCTCGAGAGCACCGCCCAGCCGTTCGAGATGTCGTAGGGGTCATTGGCCCGACGCGTGTCACATGCTGGGACGCCCTTGTCATCCCGCGAGACGGTGGCACCCTCGGAGGCACAGACCTTCGACCTCCCAGGAGCAACCATGAGCGACAACTGGTCATTCGAGACCAAGCAGATCCATGCCGGGCAGGTGCCCGATCCGACGACCGGTGCTCGCGCTCTGCCGATCTACCAGACGACGTCGTTCCAGTTCCGCGACACCGACCACGCGGCTGCGCTCTTCTCCCTGGCCGAGCCGGGCAACATCTACACCCGCATCATCAACCCGACGCAGACGGTCGTCGAGGAGCGGCTCGCCGCGCTCGAGGGGGGAATCGGCGCACTGCTGTTCGCCTCGGGCCAGGCCGCCACGACCGGCGCCCTCACCAACGTCGCCGAGGCCGGCGACCACATCGTGGCGTCGGCCAGCCTCTACGGCGGCACCGACAGCCTGCTGCGGCACACCTTCCCCAAGCTCGGCATCACCGTCACGTTCGTCGAGGACAACAACAACCCCGAGGCGTGGCGCGCCGCCGTGCAGGACAACACCAAGGTGTTCTTCGGCGAGACGATCGGCAACCCCAAGGGCGACATCCTCGACCTCGAGGCCATCTCGGCCGTCGCCAAGGAGGTCGGCGTCCCGTTCATCGTCGACAACACCGTGGCGACGCCCTACCTGCTGAACCCGCTCAAGCACGGCGTCGACACCGTCGTGCACTCGGCGACGAAGTACATCGGCGGTCACGGCACGACGATCGCCGGCGTCGTGATCGACGGCGGGACGTTCGACTACGGCGCCCACGGTGACAAGTTCCCCGGGTTCACGACCGAGGACCCGAGCTACCACGGCCTCGTGTTCTCCGCCGCCCTCGGACCGGCCGCCTACATCGCCAAGCTGCGTGTCCAGTACCTGCGCAACATCGGCGCCGCGCTGAGCCCGTTCAGCGCGTTCCTCATCGCCCAGGGCCTCGAGACCCTCAGCCTGCGGGTCGAGCGTCACATCGAGAACACCCGCAAGGTGGCCGAGTGGCTCGAGGCCCGCGACGAGGTCACCCAGGTGACCTGGGCCAGCCTGCCCAGCAGCCCGTACAAGGAGCTGGCCGACAAGTACGTGCCGAAGGGTTCGGGCGCCGTGCTGACGTTCGAGCTCGCGGGCGGCCTCGAGGCGGGCAAGGCGTTCATCGACGGGCTCGAGCTGTTCAGCCACGTCGCCAACATCGGTGACGTGCGTAGCCTCGCGATCCACCCCGCCAGCACGACGCACTCGCAGGGCAGCCCCGAGGAGCACGCCGCCACCGGCGTCACCCCCGGACTGGTCCGCCTGGCCGTCGGCCTGGAAGGCATCGACGACATCCTCGCCGACCTCGACGCCGGATTCCGCGCCGCGAAGTGAGCCTCGACCAGTGAGCCTCGCTCCCGACATCGATCCCTCTCTCGTCACCGGTGCGTGGCGAGAGGGGGATCCGCCGGGTGACCGCCTGTTCGCCGACCTCGGAGACCTGACGCTCGACTCGGGGGTCACTCTCCCGGACGTGCGCCTCGCCTACGAGACGTGGGGGACGTACGACGGCTCCAACGCGGTGCTGGTGCTGCACGCACTGACCGGCGACAGCCATGTCGTCGGCGAGGCTGGTCCTGGACATCCGACCGACGGCTGGTGGGGCACCGTCGTGGGCCCGGGTCGGCACATCGACACCGACCGCTTCTACGTCGTCGCGGCCAACATCCTCGGCGGGTGCCAGGGTTCGACCGGGCCGGCGACCCGCGACCCTGACGGGTTCCCGTGGGGCGGGTCGTTCCCGGCCCTGACCGTGCGTGACCAGGTGCGCGCCGAAGTCGCCCTCGCCGACCACCTCGACATCCCGCGCTGGCACGGCGTGATCGGCGGCTCGGCCGGTGGCATGCGGGCCCTCGAGTGGGCGGTCGAGCACCCGACGCGGGTCGACCGGCTGTTCCTGCTCGCCACCTCGGCCGCGGCGTCCGCCGAGCAGATCGCACTGTCCCGCACCCAGGTCGCGGCGATCAAGAACGATCC
Source organism: Aeromicrobium sp. (assembly GCA_046598255.1). Taxonomy (GTDB): domain Bacteria; phylum Actinomycetota; class Actinomycetes; order Propionibacteriales; family Nocardioidaceae; genus Aeromicrobium. The sequence goes on from JBKJIW010000016.1 coordinate 89,816, forward strand.
AGCCTGGTTCGACGGCGACTACTACGACGGCCCCCAGGGACCGCTCGCCGGCCTGGACCTGGCCCGTCGCATCGCCCACATCGCCTACCGGTGCGAGAACGAGCTGGAGGTCCGCTTCGGGCGCCAGAGCCAGGACGACGGCCGCTGGTCGGTCGACTCCTACCTGCAGCACCACGGGGCCAAGCTCGTGAGGCGCTTCGACGCCAACTCCTACGTCGTGCTCACCTCAGCGATGGACAGCCACGACATCGGACGTGACCGCGGCGGCATCGCGGCCGCCCTCTCCCGGATCACGGCGCAGACCGTCGTCGCCGGCATCGACTCCGACCGGCTCTACCCTCTGCACCAGCAGCAGGAGCTGGCCCGCGACATCCCCGGATCCGCAGACCTCGCCGTCGTGACGTCTCTGCACGGCCACGACGGCTTCCTCGTAGAGCACGACCAGGTGGGCGCCCTCGCCCGCGCCCTCCTGGCCTGACCCACCCCACCGCTGACGGGTCACTTACCGACCAGTGACGGGTCACTTACTGGTGTGGCCAAGGCACGTCACTGACCTGTCGGTGGTCAACAAGTGACCCGTCGGTGGTCAACAAGTGACCCGTCGACGGGTGGGTGGGGCTAGTACATCCGGCGTGAGGCGGCGGTGCCCTCGTAGAAGGCCGTCGACTCCTTCTTGTACAGGAGCACCAGGATGAAGATCCCGAGACCGGCGCTGGCGAGGCTGACCACGACGGCGATCGGCTCGGAGTTGGCGCTGGCCAGCGAGAACAGGGCCGCGATGATGTTGAACGCCGCGAAGACGGTCGAGACGATGCGGGCCCAGCCGCGACCCTGTCCGTTCTTCCACGCCATCCAGACCCACAGCAGCGCACCGATCAGCCCGAAGAAGATCGAGAACCCGATCAGCACCGCCACGGCACCGTCGATCGTCGCCTGGCTGACGGTGGGGTCGCTGTCGAGCATCTGCTCGCGGACGTCGTCCTTGAGGCCGCCGAGAGTCACGACCGTGTAGATCAGACCGAGCACGGCCAGCACGGCACCGGCGTACATGAGCTTGACCGCGAGTACGATCGACGGCGGCTGCGGCGGAGCCGGAGGGGCCTGGCCCGGGCCTCCCGCGGCGCCGGTCGGGTACGCGCCGGGTGCCGGCGGGGGCGGCGGCGATCCCGGGTAGGGCGTCTGGCCCACCCCGAAGGGCTGGTCGGGCTCGGGCGGTGTCGTGGTCATGGATCCCCCAGGTTTCGACGACGTCAATCGGTGTGGACACGACCCTACCGAGCCGCGGCGCGACGTCCCACCCGGCAGACGGGCAGTCGGTCAGACCATGCGGCGGACGATGCCCAACGGGGCGTACTTCATGACTGCACCGAGCGGCGCCCACGGCCAGGTCGGCACCGCCGCGTCGACGACCTCGGCCTCGATCTTGGCGACCAGCGCCTTGCAGCCGGTCTCGGTGTCGACCATCATCTTGGCCTCCTGCTGGACGCCCTCGTTCATCTCGGAGGCGATGTAGCCCGGGTAGAGGGTCGTGACCTTGATGTCGAGGCCCTTGCGGCCGATGAGGTCGGAGCGGATGCCCTCGGCGATCATCGCGATACCAGCCTTGGTCGCCGCGTACGTCGTCATCGACGACGGCATCCCGCGCATCGCCGACATCGACGAGATGACGACCAGATGACCTGCTCTGCGCTCGTAGAAGTGCTCCATCGCGGCCTCGCACTGGGCGAGTGCGGCGATGAAGTTGGTCTCGGCAGTCTGCTTGTTGGCGTGGAACTTGCCGGTGCCGATACGGCCACCCTTGCCCAGCCCGGCATTGACGATGACCCGGTCGATGCCGCCGAGGTCGGTGATGACCTGCTTGAACACGGCGAAGACCTGGTCGTGGTCGTTGACGTCGAGCGCGTGGACCACGACCTCGATGTCGGGGTGCGCGGCGAGCAGCTCGGTCCGGAGCGCCTCCAGCCGGTCGACACGTCGTGCGGTGAGGGCCAGGTGGTGGCCCTTGGCGGCGAGGACGCGCGCCATGCCGGCGCCCAGGCCCGAGCTGGCGCCGGTGATCAGAACGTTGGTGCGCATGTCAGTCCTTTGTCGCCATCTGGAACGAAGCCTTCTTCATCATCGCGTAGTACAGCGGTCGCGCGAATCGCTTGGCGGCGTAGGCGATCTTGCCGTCCCGGTCGGTCAGGATGATGTGCCGCCCCTTCTCGACCCCCGCGACGACCTCCGCGGCGATGTCGTCGGCAGTGACCTTCGACCGGTCGATCAGCTTGGCGGCCGACTTCTGGGCGGCCTCGTCCTTGCCGCGCATCGACTCGGTGAGGTTCGTCTTGAAGAACGTCGGACAGACCACGGAGACCGCGACGTCGTAGGGCTTGAGCTCATGGAACAACGTCTCGCTGAGCGCCACGACACCGGCCTTCACGGCGTTGTACTCACTCATGCGCGGAGGGTGGATCAGACCGGCGGCCGAGGCGGTGTTGACGATGTGGCCGCTGCGCTGGGCCTTCATGATCGGCGTGAACGTGCGACACCCCCGCGCGACACCGAGCAGGTTGATGTCGACGATCCACTGCCACTGGTCCATCTCGGTCAGCTCGATGCGCCCGCCGGCGGCGACACCGGCGTTGTTGAACAGGTAATCCAGGCCGTCCCACTGCTCGACCACCCAGTCGCGCGCGGTGGCCCAGTCGACGTCCTTCGTCACGTCGAGCGTCAGGTAGGAGACGCCCTCGAGACCGGCCAGCGAGGCAGGGGTGTCCGCGTGGACGTCCGTGCCAAGCACCCGACAGCCGCGGTCGACCAGCTGGCGGACCAGGGCGAGCCCCAGGCCGGACGCTGCGCCGGTGACCAGGACCCGAGAGCCCGATGCAATCTTCATGGCTCAGATACTATCGGTATCTGGCAGGTGCGCGTCCCGAGGTCGCCTCACCGATAGGTCACCATGTCGCGGGGGAGGTGGCCGGTCTCGTTGAACGCCAGCAGCCGCGGGCCGGTGGAACCCGCGATGATCGTCGTGACACTGGCGTTGATCACGACGTCGTTGACGCGCTGGAAGAGTGAGTCGCCGCCGGCGAGCAGCTGCGAGACGACCATGGCGATCGGCCCGCCCGACGTGAACACGACCACCTGACGTCCCGGACCCGCGGCACGCACGACGGCCTCGAACGACGCGATCACGCGGGCCCGGAACTGCACGTACGTCTCGCCGGCACCGCCGCCGCCTGCGCCGCCGGCGATCCAGTCGTCGAGAGCCGCGTTGAGCGACTGCTGGAACTTCTTGGGGTCGGACGAGAACGCGGCCGGGTCGTGCGCCGCGGCGATCGCCAGGTGGTCGTATTCGTCCCACCCGCCGTCGATGTCGTAGCCGTCACCCTGGCCACAGGCGTCGATCGTCGCGATCGCCGTCTGCGCGTGCCGTTTCAGGCGACCGGCCACGCAGTCGGTCGGGGCCCAGCCCCCGGCTTCCCAGGAGGTCCCGAGGGCCGTGGCCTGTTCGCCGCCGAGCGGGGAGAGCTGGTCGTAGTCCGCCGCGCCCCACGAGGCCTGACCGTGCCGGACGAGGTGGATGGATCCCATGCCGTGAGCCTATCGACGTCGCACGGGACATGGCAGAAGGCCGGCCCCCGCAGAGCGGGAACCGGCCTTCCGGGTCAATCAGGTGATGCAGGTGTTGCTACCTCGTGTGGATCAGGCCGCGGGCGGCATGAGGACCGTGTCGATCAGGTAGACGGTCGCGTTGGCGGTCTGGACGCCACCGCAGATGACCTTCGCCTGGTCGCCGACCTCGATGTTGTCACCCGAACCGGTGATGGTCAGGTCGGCGCCGTTGACGGTCTTGAAGGTGCCATCGATGTCCGCGGGCGCGATGCGCTCGGGGATCACGTGGTACGTGAGGATGCTGGACAGCGTGGCGCCGCCGGCCTCCTCGGAGACAGCCTTGACCGTGGCGGCCGGGAGCTTCGCGAACGCGTCGTCGACCGGCGCGAACACGGTGAACTCGCCACCGTTGAGGGTGTCGACCAGGTCGACGTCGGGGTTGAGCTGTCCGCTGACGGACTTGACCAGCGTGGTCAGGAGCGGGTTGTTGCTGGCAGCCGTGGCGACCGGGTCCTGAGCCATGCCGCTGACCGAGCCCTTGCCGTCCGGCACGGCCTCCGCGTAGGCAGCGCAGCCCGAACCGACGAGGTCAGCAGCCGGGTCAGCAGCGCCAGCGTCCTCGGAGGGAGCGGCGGAGGTGGCGGTGTCGCCGGCGGGGGCGTCGGTGCCCTCGGAGTCGCTCGAGCCGCAAGCCGCAGTGAAGAGGGCCAGCGAGGCAACCGCCGCGACGGCGAAGCTCTTGGTGGTTGTACGCATTTCGTGTCTCCTTGTTGGTTGGGTTTCGTGCTGTCGTGCGCGTGTTACTCGACGCGGAACTGGACGCTCTGCCAGCCGGTCGTCCCGTTCGGGCGAATGGACGCCCGCTCGGAAGTCTGTGTCTCGCCACTCTTGTTGGTGGCGCGGATCATCACGGTGTGGATGCCGGAGGTGGCTTCGTCCCACTCGTAGGACCACTGACGCCAGGTCTCGACGTTGTCCTCCGGGGCCAGATCGGCCTCGAACCAGTCACCCTTGTCGATGCTGAGCTCGACCTTCTCGATACCAACGGTCTGGGCCCACGCGACGCCGCCCATGCGGACCTTGTCCTGGGGGAGAGCCTGGAACGACTTGGGGACGTCGATGCGCGAGGAGAACTTGATCGGTGCGAGCGCGGTGTAGTCGCGGGTCGTCCAGTAGCCCTTGAAGTCGGAGAACTTCGTGACCTCGATCTCGGTGAGCCACTTGGTGGCTGACACGAAGCCGTACAGGCCGGGGATGACCAGGCGAGCCGGGAAGCCGTGGGCCAGGGGGAGCGGCTGACCGTTCATGCCGATCGCGACCATCGCGTTGCGGTCGTCGGTGACGGTCTCCAGGGGGCTGCCGGCAGTCCAGCGGTCGGCGCTCGTCGACTTGATCGCGTCGGCGCCGTCCTGCACGCCAGCCATCTCGAGCAGCGTCGCGGTGCGGACGCCGAGCCACAGTGCGTTGCCCACGTAGGGGCCGCCGACCTCGTTCGAGACACAGGTCAGGGTGACGCGGTGCTCTTCGAGATCCATGTTCATCAGGTCACGGAAGGAGAGGTTGAGCTCTTTGTCGACCATGCCGTGGATCCGCAGGTTCCAGCCCTCGGCCGGGACGTCGGGGATGCGCAGGGCCGTGTCGACGCGGTAGAAGTCACGGTTGGGGGTGACGAACTCGCTGACGCCCTCGACGTCGACCTGTGCGCCGGCCGGGACGGCGGCGGACGGTGTCGTGGCCCGGGGGAGCCGGATGCCGGCTCGCGAGGCGGCCGCGGCCGCGTTGCCGAACAGCTGGCCGACGGCTCCACCGACGATGACCAGCGCGGTCACGCCAAGCGACGCCTTGAGGAATCCGCGTCGGCCGAGGCCCAGGGGGTGTGCCGCCGCGGCCTCCTCCCGTCCGCGGAGGTTGGCCAGGAGCACGAGCAGCGCCCCGAGGCTGACGATCAGGGTGATGACCGAGGGGACGAGCGTCAGGGCGCGGCTGGCCGTGGTGGTGCGGTCGATCGCGGCGGCCGCGATGGCCAGCACGCCCAGGAGGGCGACGGCGCCGAACGCGACGCGCGGCTTCTTGCGTCCGATGACGCCGGCGATGATCGCGAACAGGGCGAGCGTCGCGACGACTCCACCGATCAGGATCGGCTTGTCGGCGGTGCCGAACTGCTTGACCGCGAACTCCTTGAGGAAGGGCGGTGCGTAGTCGATCGCCCGGTTGCCGACCGACTCGATCGGCGAGGGCACCCCCTGCAGGAGTGCGGCGACGCCGGTGCCGACGGCCACGCCGGAAGCAGCGGCGAGGAAGCCGGAAATGGCACCGGCCCACCAGGGCGCTGTGGCGCGGGTCTCTGTCGTCATGGTCACACCTTCAGTTCGGCACGCTGGCCTGGGGGGATTGGTGAAAATCAGAAAATTCTTCGAAGAAGTCTCACTGGCCTTGTCAGCCGACGAATGTGACGGCGTCCTCGACGGGTGCGCGACGTGAGGTGAACCGCGCCGTCGGGTGATCGGGATCGGGGTGACCGAAGGAGATGCCGCAGACGACGAGACGGTCGTCCCCCAGCCCGAGGACCTCGCGGACCGCGGGTGTGACCTGGGCGATCGCCGCCTGCGCGCACGTCCCGAGCCCCAGCGCCTCGGCCGCCAGCATGAACGAATTGACGTAGAGCCCGCAGTCGATCGCGCCGTAGACCCCGAGGTCCGCATCCGTCGTGATGATCGCGACGTGCGGGGCCCCGAAGAACTCGAAGTTGCGCAGCATCTGGGTCGCGGACCCGTCGCGATCGCCTCGCTGCACGCCGACCGCCTCGTAGAGCTGCCAGCCGACCTCCTTGCGGCGCTCGTCGTAGATCCCGGTGTAGGACCCCGGGAACGGGAAGTCCGACGGCGCCGGCTGCCCGAAGGTCGCGAAGACGTTCTCGACGGCTGCCGCGGCCAGGGCGTCCCGCACCTCGCCGGAGACGACGTGCACCTGCCACGGCTGCGTGTTGCACCACGAGGCCGTGTGCTGCGCCGCGGCCAGCACCTGCTCGATGGTCTCCCGCGGCACCGCGTCCGGCAGGTAGCCACGGCAGCTGCGCCGCGACGTCAGCACCGAGGAGACGGCGTCGAACCGGCTCGTCATCATCGGCCCACGAAGGTCGGGCGACGCTTCTGCATGAAGGCGGCGGTCCCCTCCGCGAAGTCGTCCGTGCCGAACAGCCCCACCTGCAGGTCGCGCTCGCGGTCGAGGGCGTCGTCGAGGTGGCCGAGGGTCGCTGCCGCGATGGCCTCCTTCGTGGCGCGGTACGCCACGCCGGCACCCCGGGCGAGCTGGGCGACGAGGCGTTCGACCTCGCCCGCGAAGTCGTCGTCCGGCACCGCCGCGTGGATGAGACCGGCAGCCGCGGCATCCGCGGCCGTCAGACGCTCCCCCAGCAGCGCCATCGCGGAGGCGCGGGCGCGCCCGATCGACGCGGCCACCACGGCGGTGGCACCGCCGTCGGGCATCAGGCCGATGTTGACGAACGGCAGCAGGAAGTACGCCGACTCCCGGGCGATCGTGAGGTCGGCCGCGAGGGCGACGGAGCAGCCGAACCCGGCGGCCGGACCGTTGACGGCGGCGACGACGGGCACGGGGCTCGAGACGATCGCGCGGATCAGGCGGTTGGCACGGTCCATCGGCTCGGTGCCACTGATCTCGGCGTCCAGCCGGGCCCCGGTCGAGAAGCCTCGTCCCGCACCGGTGAAGACGATGACCCTGGTCGACTCCGGCGCCTGCTCCACCGCGTCGGTGGCCGCGACGAGCATCTCGCCGGTCATGCCGTTCAGGCGGTCAGGATCGTTCCAGGTGATCGTGAGGACGCCCCCGGCGCTCTCGACCAGCACGGACTCGGACATGCGTTCCTCCTCGACCGCCTCCGGTGAGGCGAAGTTCTTCCATCGTGACAGTAATGGTGGCACGATCAAAGCATGACTCTCGCTGGGAAGACGATCATCATGTCGGGCGGAAGCCGCGGTATCGGCGAGGCAATCGCCGTGCGGGCGGCCCGGGACGGGGCGAACGTCGCCCTCCTGGCCAAGACCACCGAGCCGCACCCCGCGCTGCCGGGGACCATCCACACCGCGGCAGCGGCGATCGAGGCGGCCGGCGGCAGAGCCCTCCCCCTCGTCGGCGACATCCGCGACGACGCCTTCGTGATCGACGCCGTGGCGCAGACCGCGGAGACGTTCGGCGGCATCGACATCGTGGTCAACAACGCGTCGGCGATCGACCTGTCGAAGACCGAGGACGTGTCGATGAAGAAGTACGACCTCATGAACGACATCAACTCGCGCGGCTCGTTCCTGCTCGCGAAGTCGTGCATCGAGCACCTCAAGGCGTCCGACAACGCCCACATCCTGACGTTGTCGCCACCCATCACGCTCGACCCGAAGTGGTTCACGTCTGCGACCGCGTACACGATCGCCAAGTTCGGGATGAGCCTGGTGACCCTCGGCCTGAGCGAGGAGCTCCGTCCCTACGGCATCGCCGCCAACTCGCTGTGGCCCCGCACCGCGATCGACACGGCAGCCGTCCGCAACGTCGTCGGCGCCGAACTCGCCTCCCACTCGCGGACGCCCGCGATCATGGCCGACGCGGCGTACGAGATCCTCGTGCGGCCCAGCAGTGAATGCACCGGCCAGTTCCTCATCGACGACGACGTGCTGGAGGAGGCCGGCGTCACCGACTTCTCCATCTACCTCAACGGCGGACAGGAGTCCGACCTCGCGCTGGACTTCTGGGTCGACCCAAAGGGCCCGCACGACCCGAAGCTCTCCCTTCACTGACGGCACCATCACTGGTAGACCACTGTCATGGACAGTCACATCACCGTCACACCGTTCCTGTGGTTCGACGCGAACGCCGAAGAGGCGATGACCCGCTACCTGGGCATCTTCGACACCGCCGAGCTCATCTCCGAGCAGCGCCACCCTGACGGCTCCCTTTTCGTCGGCGAGATCCGCCTGCAGGGTCAACGACTCACGCTCATGAACGGCGGTCCCCACGTCCAGCTGAACGACGCCTTCTCGCTGGCCGTGAGCGTCGAGACGCAGCAGGAGGTCGACACCATCTCCGATGCGCTCATCGCCGGGGGCGGGCGGCAGAGCCAGTGCGGCTGGCTCGTCGACGCGTTCGGGCTGAGCTGGCAGGTTGTCCCGACCGCCCTGCACCGCCTGCTCGCAGACCCGAACCGCGAGGCCGCCGGACGAGCCCAGGCGGCCATGATGCAGATGACGCGCCTCGACGTCCAAGGCCTCGAGGACGCCTTCCACGCCCGAAGGAACTAGTCACTTCGGATCAATTTGGCGCCGCGCGCACCAAATTCCCGGCGAATCCCTGCGACGGCTCGTACCGTCGACGATAGGAGTCGTAGCCCTCGCCACAGAGGGGAAGGGAATCTCGGGAATGAGCATCTATCTGTTCGACATGCGCGGAGAGCCGGTCGCGTTCCGCCGCACCTGGTCCGATCCGTCCGTGTTCGACCTCAACGGCGATCGCATCGGCTGCCTGCCGTGGGACGGCAACGACGTCGTCGACCTCGACGGCCACTACCTCGGCACCGTCGTCGACGACCGCCTCGTGCGTCGCAACGACTGGTACGAGCGCCCGTGCTCACAGCTGCCGGATGCCCCCGGCCACGTCGAGCCGACCGGCGAGCCGCTGACCCCGCACCACTTCCCCAACTGCTTCGCCTACGAGGACGTCAAGGTCCACCACCACGCGTGAGCGTCAGAGGTCGTTGATCTCGACGTCGGCGTGGGTGCCGAGCGCGACGGTGCGGCTGACGGTGCACAGACGCTCCTCGGCCATCCGGATCGCATCGGGCAGCACGGTCCGCGCCCGGTCACCGTCCTCACCGGTCGGGAACGCCACGTCGAAGCGCATCAGCAGGTCGACCAGGTGGTTGCCGAGGTCGTCCCGGACCTTGTCCGCGCGGGTGTGCACCTCGAACGAGACCGGCTCGGCCCGGCGCGACACGAGCGGGTCGACGGTGATGGCGGTGCAGCCGGCGAGGGCCACGAGCAGGAGCTCCACCGGGGTGAAGCTCGCGTCCGAGCCGTCACCGATCTCCAGCGTCGTCCCGCGGTCGTTCGTGGCCAGATAGCGGGACGGGCCGGTGCGGGTCAGCTCGACGCTGCGCTCGGTGTCTGGAGGCGTCATGCTGCGACGCTATCGTCCGCGTGGCAGAAGGTGCGCGGAGCGGCCCGGTCCCGAACACTGGGGGCATGTCCTCCCCCCGCAGTCTCGTCACAGGCGCCACCGGCTACGTCGGCGGCCGCCTCGTGCCCCAGCTCCTCGAGGCCGGGCACACCGTCCGGGTCCTCGTCCGCGACGAACGCAAGGCGCGCGCCCACGACTGGTCGGCCGATGTCGAGGTCGCCGTCGGCGACGCCTCGGACGACGCTGACGTCCGGGCCGCGATGGAGGGCGTCGACGTCCTCTACTACCTCCTGCACTCGATCGGGACGGGCGGGGACTTCGGGGCGACCGAACGCGACATGGCGCAACGCTTCGCCGAGGCCGCCAAGCGCGCCGGCGTCCAGCGCATCGTCTACCTCGGCGGGATGATCCCCGAGGGCGAGGAGCTGTCGGAGCACCTGAGCTCACGCGGCGAGGTGGGTGACGTCCTGCTCGAGTCCGGGGTGCCCACCACGGTCCTGCAGGCCGGCGTCATCATCGGGTCGGGCTCGGCGTCGTTCGAGATGCTGCGCTACCTGACCGAGCGCCTGCCCATCATGGTCACCCCCAAGTGGGTCAACACCCGCATCCAGCCGATCGCGATCCGGGACGTCCTGCGCTACCTCGTCGGGGCGGCCGACATGCCGGCCGACGTCAGCCGGCGCTTCGACATCGGAGGCCCCGAGGTCCTGACGTACCTCGACCTGATGCAGCGGTTCGCGGGCATCTCGGGACTGCCCAGACGACGGGTCATGAAGGTGCCGGTGCTCTCGCCCGGCCTGTCCAGCCACTGGGTCGGCCTCATCACCCCGGTGCCGGCCAGCCTCGCCCGTCCCCTGGTCGAGTCGCTGCGCAACACCGTCGTCGCGGGTGACACCGACATCACACAGTACGTGCCCGACCCCCCGGAGGGACTGATCGACTTCGATCGCTCCGTCGAGCTGGCGCTCACGAAGATCCAGGACCTGGACGTGCCGACCAGCTGGTCGTCGGCCGCGACGGCCGGCGCTCCCGCGGAGGGCCTGCCGACCGATCCCGACTGGGCCGGCGGCTCCCTCTACAAGGACGAGCGGACGCGCGAGGTCAACGCCACCCCCGAGCACCTCTGGAAGGTCATCGAGGGCATCGGGGGCCGCAACGGCTGGTACTCCTGGGCGCTCGCGTGGTGGGTGCGTGGCGTCCTCGACCGGTTCGTGGGAGGCCCGGGCCTGCGCCGCGGGCGCCGCAACCCGCAGGACCTCGTGATCGGCGACGTCGTCGACTTCTGGCGGGTCGAGGACACCGACGACGCCACCTTCCTGCGCCTGCGGGCCGAGATGAGGCTGCCGGGACTGGCCTGGCTCGAGATGCAGGTCGGTTCGACCGACGGCGGCACGACCACGTTCCACCACCGCGCGCTCTTTGCGCCGAAGGGCCTCCTGGGCCAGCTCTACTGGTGGTCGATCTGGCCGTTCCACGGCATCGTCTTCGGTGGCATGCAGCGCAACATCGCGAGGGCCGCGGAGGCACTGGAGCACAGCGAACCACTGAAGGGCTGACCGCCATGGCACAGTCCTCACCCGAGCGGGCGCGGCACAGCGACCTGCTCAAGCACGGCGCCCGCGTCGGGCTCGTCGCGTACGGCGTCGTCCACCTCGTCATCGCCTGGATCGCCCTCCAGGTCGCCTGGGCGGGAGGGGGCGACGCCAGCAGCGGCGGAGCGCTCCGGACGCTGGTGCAGCAGCCGTTCGGGCGGACGCTGCTGTGGGTCACCGTCGCGGGCCTGGTGGCCCTCCTCGTGTGGCAGCTCGGCACGGCTGTGTGGGGGCACGCCGGCGAGGACGGTCTCACCCGGGTGCGCAAACGACTGGGGGCGGCGGGTCGGGTCGTCGTGTACGGCGCGCTCGCGGTCTCGGCGGCGCGGATCGCCGGCGGGTCCGGCGGTGGGTCCGGCGGCGATTCCCGGGAGGAAGGGATCACGGCCGATCTGCTCGCCGCCCCTGCCGGGCGCACCCTGGTCGCCGTCGTGGGCGCCGCGGTCATTGCCCTCGGAGTCCGCCAGGTGCACCGCGGCCTGACCGAGGCGTTCACGCACGACCTCGAGGGGCCGGCGACGACCGGCGACTCCGGCACGGTCGTCGTGGCCCTCGGACGTGTCGGCTACGTCGCGAAGGGCATCGCCGTCGGTGTCATCGGCATCCTGTTCGGGTGGGCCGCTCTGGACTACGACCCCGAGAGGGCCGGCGGCCTCGATGACGCGCTCAGGACCGTGCGCGAGCAGCCGTTCGGCCCCTACCTCCTGACCAGCGTCGCCCTCGGCCTCGGCGCCTTCGGCCTCTACTGCTTCGCGTGGGCCAGGAATCCTCGCACGCGCTGACGACGCGCCGCGAACGGGTGGGAGGTTGCACGGGGACCGCCACCGACACAGGATGTCTCCATGGATCTGTTCCGCATCAAGTCCGTCGAACGGTCGATCGCCGACACCGACGAGCCCGAGCACCGGCTCAAGAAGGAGCTCTCGGCCTGGGACCTGACGGTCTTCGGGGTCGGCGTGATGGTCGGCACCGGCATCTTCGTGCTGACCGGCGAGCAGGCGTTCAGCAACGCCGGCCCAGCCATCGTCATCTCGTTCGTGATCGCCGGCATCGTCTGCGGGCTGGCGGCGCTCTGCTACGCGGAGTTCGCCTCGACCGTTCCGGTGGCGGGCAGCGCCTACACGTTCTCGTATGCGACTCTCGGCGAGCTCATCGCCTGGATCATCGGCTGGGACCTGGTGCTCGAGCTCGCTCTCGGCGCGGCCGTCGTGGCCCGAGGGTGGTCGGCCTACCTGCAGTCGCTGTTCGAGCTGCCGACCTGGCTGGCCGGCGACGAGGCGATCCCCGACTTCGGTGCCATCGCGATCGTGCTGGCGCTCACCGCGGTCGGCGTGCTGGGCACCAAGCTGTCCGGGCGCATCACGAGCGTGCTGGTCATCGTGAAGGTCGCCGTCGTGACGTTCGTGATCGTGGCGGGACTGTTCTTCATCAAGGCCGCCAACTACTCCCCGTTCGTGCCCGGCGCGAAGCCGGCGCCGGGCGAGTCCGGGCTCGACTCGACGCTGCTGCAGTCGATCTTCGGTGTGGAGCCGACCGTGTTCGGCGCCTACGGGATCATCGCTGCCGCCTCCGTCGTGTTCTTCGCGTTCATCGGCTTCGACATCGTCGCGACCTCGGCCGAGGAGACCAGGAACCCGCAGCGCGACATGCCTCGCGGCATCCTCGGGTCGCTCGCGATCGTCACGGTCCTCTACGCGCTCGTGGCCTTCGTCGTGACCGGCATGCTGAAGTACAGCGACGAGCGCATGAACACCGCCGCGCCGCTCGCCGAGGCGTTCAAGGCCAACGACCTCGACTGGGCCAGCAAGATCATCTCGGTCGGCGCCGTCGCGGGCCTGACGACCGTGGTCCTTGTGCTGATGCTGGGCCAGTCCCGTGTGCTGTTCGCGATGGCTCGGGACGGCCTGCTGCCGGTCGGGTTGGCCCGGGTGCACCCGCGGTTCGGCACGCCCTACCGCATCACGATCATCACCGGCCTGTTCGTGGCAGTCCTGGCGGGCTTCGTCCCCCTGTCGGAGCTGTCCAAGCTGGTCAGCATCGGCACCCTGTTCGCGTTCGTCGTGGTGTCGGCGGGAGTCATCATCCTGCGCCGCACCCGCAGCGACCTGCACCGCCCGTTCCGGGTGCCGGCCGTGCCGCTCGTGCCCATCCTGTCGATCGCGGCCTGCCTGTGGCTGATGGTCAACCTGTCGGTCGAGACGTGGGTCAGGTTCTTGATCTGGCTGCTGATCGGCTTCATCGTCTACTTCGCGTACGGCTACCGGTCGTCGCGGCTGGGACGCGGACTGCGTCAGGCCGAGGTCAGCGGTGACCAGTCGCCGTGAAGTGGTGCGTCGCCGCGGCAACGATGTCCGCCGGTGTCGCGGCGAGCGTCCCGTCGATCCAGGCGGTGACCAGCTCGGTGACGCCGCCGATGAACATCGTCGCCGCCATCGCGCCCTCCTTCTCGCTCCACGCCTCGGCGCCGTAGAGCTCGCGCGCCTCCCGCGCCGAGAGCTCGGCGAACTGGCGCAGCAGCTCGGCCCGGTGTGGCCGCAGCGAGTCGAGTGATCCTGCCTCGACGATGGCCACGCGTCCCTTGCGGGGATCGTCCGTCAGGATCTCGACGAAGGCGCCGATGCCGGCACGGACCCGCTCGGTCGGCTCGCCAGCCGCAGCGGCCAGCGCCGACACGGACCGTTCGGCGATCTGGGCCGCGATGTCGTCCATGACGGCCATCAGCGCGGCGTCCAGGCCCACGAAGCTCTCGTAGAAGTAGCGCTCGGTGAGGCCCGCTTCGGCACAGATCCGGGTCATCGTGACCTTCGGTCCTCCGTCGCGTCCCCAGACCTCGAGGGTGGCCTCGACCAGCCGGCGGCGGCGGTCGACGAGCCGTTGCTCGGCGGTCATCCCGCGATAGGTGCCTGCCTTGACCGCCATGACCCCATATTGACAGGACCTCCTGTCTGAATCAAGATGTCCCTCATGGTGACGACGATCACAGCTCCTCCGCGACGCCGCGGCATCCCCTTCATCGGCCGCACGCTGGCCTACGTCCGCGACCCGATGGCCATGATGCGCGACCAGTACGACACCTACGGACCGGTGTCCGACATCGACTTCCTCGGCAAGCGGTGGACCGCGCTGCTCGGCCCGGACGCCTGCGACGTCGCCCTGCGCAACGCCGACAAGGCCTTCGCCAGCGGGGAGGGCTGGGGCTACCTGGTCGGGCCCTTCTTCGACCGCGGACTGATGCTGCTCGACTTCGAGGAGCACCACCGCCACCGCCGCATCATGCAGTCGGCGTTCACCCGTGACCACCTCGAGCGCTACACCGCGGCACTGCAGCCCGCCGTCGCGGCGGGGCTCGACGCCTGGCAGCCGGATGCCGCCTTCCTCGCGTACCCGGCCCTCAAGGAGCTGACGCTCGACCTGGCGACCGAGGTGTTCATGGGAGGTGCCGACCTGACCACTCCCGACGAGCTCGACCGCGTCAACCGTGCCTTCATCGACTGCGTCCAGTCGGCCACCGCCATCGTCCGCGCGAACATCCCCGGCACCCGGTGGGGGCGCGCGATCCGCAGCCGCAAGCTGCTCGAGGAGTTCCTGGGCCGACACCTCGCCGACAAGCGGGCCAACCCGGGCCCCGACCTGTTCTCGGTGCTGTGTCAGATCACGACGGACGACGGCGAACGGTTCTCCGACGAGGACGTCATCAACCACATGATCTTCCTGCTGATGGCGGCCCACGACACCTCCACCATCACGGTGTCGACGATGATGCAGCACCTGGGCCAGAACCCCGAGTGGCAGCAGCGCTGCCGCGACGAGGTCATGGCGTTGCCCGACAACCCGACCCTCGCCGACCTCGACACCCTGACGTCGATCGACCTGGTGATGAAGGAGAGCCTGCGGCTCGTGCCCCCCGTGCCGGTCGTGGCCCGCAAGACCGTCAAGGAGACCGAGGTGCTCGGTCACCTCATCCCCGCGGACCGCCTCGTCGTGGTCATGGTGCACCTGTCGCACCACATGCACGAGCTGTGGCCCGATCACGACACGTTCGACCCCGAGCGCTTCGCCGACCACCGCCGCGAGGACAAGGTGCACCGCCACGCGTGGGAGCCGTTCGGTGGTGGCGTCCACAAGTGCCTCGGGATGTTCTTCGCCGGGGCCGAGGTCAAGACAATCCTCGTGCACCTGCTGCGTCAGTTCGAGTGGACCGTCGACCCCGCCTACCGCGCCCCCATGAGCTACACGTCCCTGCCGTTCCCCAAGGACGGCCAGCCCGTCCGCCTCACCCGCCTCTAGCCAGGAGCCACCATGTCCCGCACCCTCACCAACCAGGTCGTCGTCATCACCGGAGCCGGTCGCGGCATCGGTCTGGCCACCGCGAGCCACTTCGCCGCGGAGGGCGCGATCGTCGTCATCGGCGACCTCGACGACGACGTCGCCGCCAAGGCCGCCCTCCAGGTCGGCGGCCGCACCGTCGCGCACGTCGTCGACGTCGCCGATCGAGCCTCGTTCGCCACCTTCATCGCCTTCGCCGAGACGCAAGGTCCCATCGACATCCTGGTCAACAACGCCGGCATCATGCCGCTGTCGCCGCTCGTGGACGAGACCGACGCTGCCACCGACCGGATCATCGACGTCAACCTGCGTGCCGTCATCACCGGCACCAAGCTCGTCGCCCCCGCCATGATCGCCCGCGGCAGCGGCCACATCATCAACATCGCGTCCGCGGTGGGGCGCATCGCGGTGGCCAACGGTGCCACCTACAGCGCCAGCAAGTTCGCCGTCATGGGGTTCTCCGAGGCGATGCAGTCCGAGCTGGCGCCTGCCGGCGTCGACGTGTCATGCGTCCTGCCGACCGTCGTCGACACGCAGCTGGCGGCAGGGCTCTCCGCGACCAAGGGCATGCGCGCCGTCCGGCCCGAGGAGGTGGCCGCCGAGATCGTCGGTGTCGCCACATCGCCGCGGTTCGAGACGTGGGTCCCGCGCTGGAGCAAGGGACTGTTCTACTCCACGAACGTCCTGCCGCGTCGGATCCGCAACGGTGCATCCCACGCCCTGGGGGCTGACCAGGCACTCAGCAAGATCGACGCCGAGGCCCGCAGCGAGTACGAGCGTCGCGCCTCGTCCTGAGCCGTCAGGGCGTGATCGGGTCGATCCGGTAGGACGCGAGGAGCCGTTCGCCGGGCGCCACGACGACGGTGCCCGGCTTGTCGCGCAGCTCGCCGGCGAAGTCGATCGGCGCCGCGCCCCCGACGCACGGCTCGAGGCACAGCAGATCCGCGCCGTCCGGGCGTGACCAGACCACGAACACGTCGAAGACCTCGTCCCAGGCCATGCGCAGCCCACGACCGGACGGCCCGAGGTAGCGCAGACCGTGGCTCGCCACCTGGTCCATCACGATGGCATCGGGTGCGAACAGTGCCGGGTCGAGGCGCAGCGTCGTGCCGTCGATCGGGCTCGGTTGCCGCTCGGGCAGCACCAGCGTGCGGTCGAGCCGCCGGATCGGCGCCGGCTCCGGGTCGTCGAAGACCACGACGTGCGCCTCCTTCGCCGCACCCGGCTCGATCGGCCAGACGAACGCGGGATGCGAACCGATCGAGACCGGCAGGGGCTCGTCCCCCGGATTCGTCACCGCGTAGGTCGTGGCGAGGCCGGCGTCGTCCATGACGTAGTGCACGGCGAGCTCGAACGGGAACGGGAACCGCGCGAGGGTCTCGTTCGTGTCGCGCAGCCGCAACGATGCCGACGAGTCCTCGGACGACACGACGTCCCACTCCATGTCTCGGGCGAACCCGTGCTGCGTCAGCGGGTACGCCCTGCCGTCGACCGTGATCGTGTCGTCGGGGACCCGACCCACGATCGGGAACAGGATCGGTGCGTGTCGACGCCACTGCTCACCGGCCTGCCACAGCAGCTCGTGGCCGTCAGGTCCGCGCAGGGAGTGCGGCTCGGCACCGTGCTCGCAGATCTGGGCGGTGCCACCGGCACCGCGGAGCGTCAGCATGGGTCGAGCGTAGTCAGAGACCGCGCGCGGCCAACGAGTCCCCGGCGTCCTGGGTCGCGGAGAAGATCGCGTCCAGCAGCGCCCGGGCCGATCGGCAGGCCAGCAGGTTCATCTGGTCGAGCGGGCCCAAGGGGGCCACGGCAGCGAGCTGCCAGAGGGCGTCGACCGGGTCGTCGCTGAGCTGGACGTCGGGTGACCACGTGAGGTCGTCGAACTCGCTGGCCCGAGCAAGAGTGCGGCGCACGAGACCCTCGGTCTGGTCGAACCGCTCCTGCAGGTCGTCGTCCCAGTCCAGCGGCGGCATCTCGCGCACCATCGCCCGCGGATAGATGAGGTCCGGCAACCACTCCACGACCTCGACCCGACGCACTCCCTCGCCCAGCAGCGCCAGGTAGCCGTCGGCGATCTTCAGATCGGCGATCTGCGCGACCGTGCCGACACCGAACCGCTTCTCGCCACCGCCGACCTCCTGGCCGCGCTCGATCAGGACGACCCCGAACTCCGCGGTCTCGACCGGCAGGATGTCCTGCAGCATCTGCAGGTAGCGGGGCTCGAAGACCCGCAGGGGCAACGGCATGGCCGGGAACAGCACCGATCCCAGGGGGAACATCGGCATCTCGGTGACGTCGTCCATGTCGTCAATCCCACCACGCCGCGGCCCGAGGGCAAGCCGAACCGGATCAGGCGAGCGTGCGCACACCGTCCGCGGCGGCATGGTGGCGACCGCGGGGCACGATCATGGGCGTCCCGCTGACCGGATCGGGCACCACCTCGCACGCGAGGCCGAAGACCTCCGTGACGACCTCGGCCGTGACGACCTCTCGCGGCGCACCCTCGACGACGATCGAGCCCTTCTTCATGGCGATGATGTGATCGGCGTAGCGGCAGGCGAGGTTCAGGTCGTGCAGCACCATGACGATGGTGGTGCCCGACGCCCGATTCAGGTCGGTCAGCAGGTCGAGCAGCTCCACCTGGTGGTTGATGTCCAGGAACGTCGTCGGCTCGTCGAGCAGGAGGAGGTCGGTGTCCTGGGCCAGTGCCATCGCGATCCACACCCGCTGGCGCTGACCACCCGACAGCTCGGCGATGGTGCGGTCCTCGAGATCGGTCGTCCCCGTCGCCTCGAGCGCAGCCGCGACGGCGCGGTCGTCCTCCTCGCTCCACCGCCGGAACCAGCCTTGGTGCGGGTAGCGTCCGCGACCGACGAGATCGCCGACCGAGATGCCGTCCGGCGCGACGGGCGACTGGGGCAGCAGGCCCATGATCCGCGCCACGTCGATGCTCTTCATGTCCTGCACCGAGGTGCCGTCGAGCAGCACCTCACCGGCGCGCGGGCCGAGCAGGCGCGCGAGCCCTCGCAACAGGGTCGACTTGCCACACGCGTTGGCGCCGACGATGACGGTGATCCGGCCGTCCGGGATCTGGACGTCGAGGTCCTTCACGACGTCGGTGTCGGCATACCCGAGCGTGAGGTGCTGGGCACGCAGGTCGTGGGAGGTCATCCGCCGCGTCCTTCCCGGTTGACGGTGGCGAGGAGCCAGATGAGGTACGGGGCGCCGATGACGCCGGTGACCACCCCGGTCGGCAGCGCCACCGGGAGCAGGTGCTGGGCCGTGAGGTCTGCGGTGAGCACGATGATCGCGCCGACCAGACCGGCGGCCACGATGCCGGCGCCGCCGGGACCGATGATCCGCTGGGCGACCGGGCCCGCGATGAGGGCCACGAACATGATCGGCCCGGCCACCGCGGTGGCGAACCCGATCAGGACGATCGACAGCGCGATGAGTGCGAGGCGATTGAGCTCGACCCGGGAGCCGAGCGCCTTGGCCGTGTCGTCACCGAGCTCGAGCGTGCGCAGGGGCCGCTCGAGCACCAGGGCGATCGGGACGATCACGACCAGTGCCACCAGCAGCGTCCGCAGCTCGCCGGCCCCCGCCTGACCCACCGATCCGACGAGCCAGGTCATGGCCTGCCGCGCCTCGTAGAGGTCGGCCCGCGAGATGATGTAGCCGATGATCGAGAGCATGAACTGCGAGACGCCGAGACCGATCAGGATGAACCGGTAGCCGGAGATGCCGTCGCGCCACGCCAGCACGTAGATGATCAGCGCGGTGAGCAGGGCGCCGACCAGCGCCGAGCCGGAGATCATCGGGCTGCTGGCGTTGACGATCACGATCGACGAGACCGCGAACAGGCTGGCCCCGGACGACACCCCGACGAAGTCGGGCGAGGCCAGCGGGTTGCCGAGCAGCTTCTGGAAGACGATGCCTGAGATGCCCAGCGCCATGCCCACGCCGACGGCGGCCGCGGCGGTGCGCAGCCGCAGGTCCCGCACGACGAAGTCAGCTGTCGGGTCCTCCCGGAGGCGGAGCAGCGACGCGATGACGTCAGCCGGGGACACGTAGAAGCTGCCGACCATCAGCGTCAGCACGAACAGGCAGAACGCGATGAGGGCGAGCGTCGACGACACGACCAGCGATCGGCGTCGACGACGCTGCCTGCCGGAGCGGACGAGAGGCACGTCGAGGACGTCCGTCACGGCGGTCACAGCTCGGTGAGGTTGCGGTAGCGGACGAGCAGGACGAAGAACGGGGCACCGACGACACCGAGCACGACCCCGACCTGGAGCTCGCCGGGCGAGACGATGACCCGCCCGATGATGTCGGCCACGAGCAGCACGATCGGCGTGAGCAGCAGCGCGTACGCGAGGATCCATCGGTAGTCCGGACCACAGATCATCCGTGCTACGTGCGGCACGATGAGTCCGACGAAGACGATCGGACCGCAGGCGGCCGTGGCGGCCCCGCAGAGGATCGCGACGGTCACGAACATCGTGGCCCTCGTGCGACGCACCCGCTGTCCCAGCGCCAGGGCGAGGTCCTCGCCGAGCGCGAGCCCGTTGAGCGCGCGGCCGGCGCCGAGCGCCAGCACGATGCCGATCGCGAGGTAGGGGATGGTCTGCCAGAAGACCGGGAAGTAGCGGCCGGCCAACGATCCGACCTGCCAGAACCGCAGCTCGTTGAGGGCAGCCACGTTGGTCATGACGATGGCCGTCGTGATCGACGACAGGATGGCCGTGACGGCGGCGCCCGCGAGCGCCAGCTTCACCGGCGTGGCACCTTCTCGTCCGAACGACGCCAGGGCGTACACCGTCACCGTTGCCACGCCGGCACCCGCGAAGGCGAACCAGACGTAGGTGCTGGCGGACTGGGTGCCGAGCACCATGATCCCGAAGACGATGAAGGCCGCGGCACCCGCGTTGATGCCCATGATCCCGGCATCCGCGAGTGGGTTGCGGGTCACACCCTGCAGGATCGCTCCGCTCAGGCCAAGGGCAGCTCCGGCGAAGATGCCGATGAGGGTGCGCGGCACCCGCAGCTCACGGATGACGGTCTCCGAGGCGTTCGACGGGTCGTAGTCGGTGAACGCCTTCCAGATCGTCGACAGCCCCACCCCGCGGGCACCCATCGTGATGCTGAAGAAGCAGACCACCACCAGCACCCCAAGGAGCACGACGAGGATCGTCGACAGGGCGGCCGGCGATCGGCGCAGAGGCCGCTGCTCGACGACGGTGGCGCGGGCGACGGTGGTCATGACGAGGTCAGCCTAACTTAGGCATGCCTATCCAAGCCAGGACGTCTGGGGCACACGGCGGCGCCTGCACGGTCCGCTGGGCCAGTCCGAAACACCGAGATCGACGTCGGAAGTCCGATTTCCACACGACGATCGCGGTCAGAAGGTCGTGTCAGTGGTGGCGTCTAGGTTGGATGTATGGCCACTTGCACCGACTCGGAGATGCGCGTCCTGACCGACGCCTCGATGTGGCGGGCGCGAAGTGAAGCTCACGAGATCGCGATGATGCTGGACTACCGAGACGCTGA